>CAYWPG010000068.1:0-2203 GCA_964460035.1 uncultured Alkalilimnicola sp. | reverse complement strand
TTATCTGGAGAACGGTAATGTGCGCAACTCTGTCAATTTCCCGGAGCTGGTGATGCCTCGTGGCGGCAAGGGCGACCGGTTGGCCGTGGTGAATGCCAACGTGCCCAATATGCTGGGGCAGATTTCCACCGCACTGGCGGAGGCCGGGCTCAACATCGACGATATGTTCAACAAGTCGCGCGGCAATCTGGCATATACGTTGGTCGATGTGGAGGGGCAGATTCCGGCGGCGGTAGCCGAGCGGATTCGCGCGATCGATGGTGTGCTCAGCGTGCGCGTGATCCAGTAATTGGCGCGCTAGCGCGGGCGTGCCAGGAACCCCCGACAGGCCGTGGCGTTGCTGGCATGTGCGTTTGAATACGGAGCTTGCGGTGAGCGAAGAAGAAAAGCTTAAGGCGGTTAGAGCGCGTATCGACGAGCTGGACGATCGCGTGCTCGAGCTGATAAGCGAGCGGGCCGGCTTGGCGCTGGAGGTTGCCCGCATCAAGCGCGAGGCTGGCGAAACCGAGGACTTCTACCGCCCCGAGCGGGAGGCCGAAGTGCTGCGGCGGATTCGCGAACGCAACCCAGGCCCGCTGTCCGGCGCCACCGTAACAAAGCTGTTCAGGGAGATCATGTCGGCCTGTCTGGCCCTGCAGCAGCCGTTGAAAGTGGCCTACTTCGGGCCGGAAGGCACATACACCCACGCCGCGGCTCTCAAGCAGTTCGGCCACGGTGCGACCATGGTTCCGCTGCCGACCATCGACCTGGTGTTCCGAGAGGTGGAATCCGGCAACGCGCACTACGGCGTGGTGCCGGTGGAAAACTCCACCGAGGGTGTGGTCAGTCACACCCTGGACCGTTTCATGAGTTCGCCGCTGAAGATCGTCGGCGAGGTAGAGCTTGCGGTGCACCACAACTTGTTGAGCAATACGGGCTCTATCGACAAGGTTCGTAAGGTCTACGCGCATCAGCAATCGCTTGGGCAGTGCCGGGGCTGGCTGGATCTTCATCTCCCGCGCGTCGCGCGCGAGGCCGTGGCAAGCAATGCCGAGGCAGCGCGCATGGCTGCGGCAGAAAACGATGCGGCCGCCATTGCCGGCGAGGCGGCGGCCGAAATCTACGGACTGCAGATTCTGGCAGCAGGAATTCAAGACATAGCCGAGAATACGACGCGCTTCCTGGTGATCGGGCGACAGTCGCCCGGACCGACCGGGGAGGACAAGACGTCGCTGGTGGTCTCGCGCTCGAATCAGCCTGGTGGCCTATACAGACTGCTCGAGCCGCTGGCCAGGCACGGCGTCAACATGAGCCGGATCGAATCGCGCCCGTCGCGCCAGGGCATGTGGGAGTACGTATTCTTCGTGGACCTGCTGGGGCATGTGGACGATCCTCCGGTGCGGCAGGCCCTGGACGAGATGCGGCAGCAGGCGAGCCTGCTCAAGGTTCTCGGCTCGTTCCCGCGCGCCGCGCGTTGAGGGGCGCGGTAAACGACACGGATATCCTAATAGCGAACTATTGGCGAACTCGTCATGAATGCACAGCTTCCGACTTTTTGCGATCTTGCCGCGCCTGGCGTGCGTGTGCTCCAACCCTATCAGCCTGGCAAGCCTATGTCGGAGCTGGAACGCCAATACGGTGTGAGCGACATAGTCAAGCTCGCCTCCAACGAAAATCCGCTAGGCGCCAGCCCCAAGGCATTGGCGGCGGCGATGGCCGAGATGAACACTTCTCATCGCTATCCGGACGGGAACGGTTTCGATCTCAAAGCTGCATTGGCCGCTCATCATGACATCGAACCGGAAGCGATTACCCTGGGCAGCGGCTCCAACGACTGTCTGGATTTGATCGCGCGCGCCTTCCTGTACCCGGGGCGCGAGGCATTGTTCGCCGAGCACGCGTTCGCCGTTTATCCCATCGCCACTCTTTCGGCGGGCGGCACCCCGGTGGTGGCGCCGGCACGTCCCGCTACCGACGCCATGCCTTATGGGCACGACCTGGACGCGATTGCGGAGCGGATCGGCGAGCGTACAGCGGTGATCTTCATCGCTAACCCAAACAATCCCACCGGCACCTGGCTGACCGAAGAGGAGCTGGAGGCGTTCCTCGCGCGAGTGCCGTCCAATGTGATCGTGGTGCTCGATGAGGCTTATGTGGAGTACGCCGCGGATGCACCCGGCTATGTGGAAACCAGCCGCTGGCTGCGTACCATGCCGAATCTGAT
>CAYWPG010000067.1:0-5546 GCA_964460035.1 uncultured Alkalilimnicola sp. | reverse complement strand
GCCCGCTAAGGGGAGGCCTTGCGGGCTTGTTCTTCATGATGTGGCGGAGAGGGAGGGATTCGAACCCTCGGTACGCGGTTAACGTACACACACTTTCCAGGCGTGCTCCTTCAACCACTCGGACACCTCTCCGGAATCTTCAACGAGCCTTAGCTTGGTTCATAGCCGCCGCCGGCTCAAGCAGCGGTGCACGCCAGGCGTGCACCTTACACCGGGCATCCCGCCCTGCGCACCCATGGGCAGTGCCATAGGGTGCGCAAGATTATCCTAAATAAGTCGGTCGTTCAATCGCGGCTGCCGCCCGGACCGTACATGGGCAGCGGAAACGGCGTCACCTTGCCGGAGGCGTCGGTGATCTTGCCCACGCCTTCCTTCTCCACCTCGTCGATACGGATCACCGAATGCATCGGGATATAGGTGCGCTTGACGTCGGCAAACTCGCTCTTCAGCCGCTCCTCAGCGGGATCTACCAACA
This sequence comes from uncultured Alkalilimnicola sp., assembly GCA_964460035.1. GTDB lineage: Bacteria > Pseudomonadota > Gammaproteobacteria > Nitrococcales > AK92 > CAYWPG01. The sequence goes on along the minus strand of CAYWPG010000067.1, from coordinate 5,071 downwards.
TTTGCGAGCGCTCTCCAAAGGCGAGCGCCTCGACCTCGACGAACCCGAACAACGTACCCTGGGTGACCTTGCGGGCATAGATCTCGTAAACCTGCCCCTGGTTGAAGAAGATCACTTTGTAGATGCGTTTCGCCGCCATCCCCTATTTCCGCCTACCTTTGCGTTGAACCGTGACGGTGCGGAGCATAGCATAGCCGCCTACCGTCGCCCTCACCCGGCAACCGTTACTGTGACCTCCCGCCGCGTTGCATGCGCCCGGTGTTCCCAAACGAAGATCCCCTGCCATGTTCCCAAAGCCAATCGGCCATCGGTAACCGGCACAGTCAGAGCAGTTTGGGTGAGCACGCTGCGAACATGGGCGGGCATATCGTCTGGCCCCTCCGCATCGTGCTCGAACAACGGATCGCCATCCGGAACCAGACGCGCCATGAAGCGATTCATATCGCGTAGAACGGCCGGGTCGGCGTTCTCACAAATCATCAGCGATGCACTGGTGTGGTGTATGAAGATATTACACAACCCTACACGACAATCGGCCCGCGCTACCGCGGCCGCTACCTGATCGGTGATTTCATGAATGCCGCGTCCCTTAGTGGGGACGCTGAACCGCGTTTGATACATAAGCGCCTAAGGATTAGACCGTTGTCTATCAGATAATGGCCATGGAACACGCGCAACGCAACGCAAGCGCCATCCGCAGCGGCAAAATGCCAAAGCTTAGACGACATCGCTCGCTTGCGCAGCAAGCTGCGCCAATGTGGGGCTTGCGGAGCGCTACGTTCAAAGGACGGTACGGGCTATGCAGCTGGGCAGGGCAAACGCGCCGGTGCTCGCGGTAGCGGATCGCGACAGGCGTCATGTCACGCCTGCCGCGCTCAGGGCAAGCGGCCGATCATGGCTGTATTGCTCGCCTGGATCCTAAGCTTGGAGGCCAACGCAGGAGGCGGCCGAGCCCCGCCACCGCGCTGTGGCGCCGCCGTAGGCGGGCGTCATGCCGTTGAATTCTAGCGAACGCGTTCAAGAGCATTTTTCGCTGGCCGGGTAACGAAGCACTTGCTCGTTTGCCGGCTGCTCGGCAGCCACCCGCAAACTGCTCAAGCGCCACTCCCCGCACCAATCGTCGGCGCAGGTTTCCGGATAGACCGAGAACACCACCATGTGCCGCCGCGGCAAGCATGCCCCCGTAGTAACCATGCGTGCAATATCGGGTTGCGGAGGGTTGCGCCGACAAAAGCCCATGTCCATGCCTTTAGCCATCAGTCCATAGCGCTCTTCGAATCCATCGCGATCGAAATAAGCGCAGGTCTGACAGATCTTCTTCATGCACTCACCCTCCTTGGAGACAAATGATACTCATAGGCCGTGGTCCACAAGTAATCATAGCCCTACTTTGTGGGCATGGAAAAGCATCCGCAACTAGTCGCTCTGGGCAGGCGCATACGCGCGCTGCGCAAAGAACGCGGATTCTCTCAGGAAGCGTTTGCTAGCGAAGCGGGGCTCGACCGTGCCTACTACGGCGGCATAGAGCGCGGCGAGCGTAATGTCGCTGCCCTGAACCTGTTTCGTATCGCCGCGGCACTGCAGGTCGAGGTCGGCGAGCTGTTCCCGCCGCAACGCTCGCTTCAGGCCGTGGAGTACGCCCGGCCAGCCGACCGTCCCGAGCGGCTGAGCATTCACGATCGCGACGACTGAAGCCCGCTGTCGCGTATGTAGCCGCAACTGCCAATCAGCTCATGTAATGCCTGATCAACCCGCGGATCCAGTTCCAGCGATTGAGCAGCAGCGCGAAGAAGATGAGAGCGCAGCCGGCCAGTTGGCCCGCCGTCATGCGCTCGGCGAACCAGAAGGCCGCCAGCAGCGCGGTCCACATAGGCTCCAGCATCATGATCAGAGCGGCGTGACTGGGGGTGGTCATCCCTTGCGCGGCCACCTGCACCAGAAAGCGCAGCGCCGTGGCGATGAAAGCGCTGGCCAGCAGCCAGCCCCATATCGGTCCGGCCACCTCCTGCGGCCAAACTTCCAGCAGTGCCGAGACCGGCAGCAGCACCACGCCCACCACCACCAATTGAATGGCGGTGAGCGGCCAGGCCGGCACCGTGTCCACCACTCTCGATGTGAAATTGAACAGAAGCGCGAATACCACGGCCGCCGCCAGGAAAAACCACTGCCCCGGTTCGACCTGGAAGCCGCGATCCAGGGAGAGCAGGGCAAAGCCGCAGACCGCCAACGGCAGAGCGATCCAGGTGGTAAGCGGCGGGCGGTCCTTGAATATCGCGGCCGCTACCACCGGCACCAGCACGGTGCCAAGGCTGGCGATGAAAGCGCCCTCTCCCACATGGGTGGTATGGAACAAGCCCATGACCCACAATCCCATGGCGATCGCGAACAGCGCCCCCACGCCGATGGACTGCAGGCACTGGCTACGGTTCAGTTGAGCCAACTGGCGCCAGCCGAGCATGGCCAGAACGCCTCCGGCCAGCAGGAAGCGGGTGCCTATGAACAGCAGCGGCGGCAGTCCTCCCAATGCTTCTTTGGAGAACAGCCAACCCAGCGCCGCCAACAAAGTGACGGCGAATAGCATAAGATCGGCCTTCAGATGGCTGTCGGTGGGAGGCATCGGGGCACCAAAGAGTTACAGCTTTGTTTCCGAGCGCCTGCACGCTGCGCGCGGCAGGCGTTGCGTCGCAGAACGCCGCGCATTATCCCGTAACGGCGCTTGCCGCGCATCCTGCCGGCGAGCCGCATAACTGACACGACAACGGTGTGAATCGAATGAGCAGCCACTTCTTCGCGTACTTGAGCAAGCTGCGCTGGATCAGACGCTGGGGCTTGAAGCGCAATGCGATCGACGAGAACGTGATGGAGCATTCCTGGGAAGTCGCCACCATCGCCCACGCCTTGGCGTTGATTCGCAACCGCCGCTGCCAGGGCCGCGTCGACGCCAACGCCGTAGCCGCCGCTGCGCTGTTCCACGACGCCTCGGAGGTCATCACCGGCGATCTGCCCAGCCCGGTGAAGTACCACAATGCGGCGATCACGAACGCCTACAAGGAACTGGAGCGCGCGGCCGAGCGCGATCTGCTGGCCCTGCTGCCGGAGGATCTACGCGATGACTACCAGCAGCTGCTGCTGGAAGATGAGTTGCCGCCAGAGCACCGGGAGCTGATCAAGGCGGCCGACACGCTCGCCGCCTACATCAAGTGCCGCGCGGAGCTGCGGGCGGGCAACCCGGAGTTCGCCGACGCCGAGGAAGACCTGCGCAAGCGTCTGCAAAGCCTGCAGCTGCCGGAGGTACAGATCTTCGTGGATACTTTCCTGCCCAGCTACGAGCTCACGCTGGACCAGTTGCTTCACCGCTGACGGCGGTGCGCTTACAGCCCTGCTCGCAGGCCGCCAACCCGGTCTACCGCACGCTGCACCGCCTCCGTCAGCACCGCTTCGGACGGCACCACCAGCGTGAACCAGCGACTGGCGCGCGTAATGCCGGTGTAAACCAGCTCGCGGGTCACCACGGGACTGAGATGATCCGGCAATACCAGCGCGGTATGGGTGAACTCCGACCCCTGCGATTTATGCACCGTCATCGCATAGACAGTCTCCACAGCGGTAAGCCGCGACGGCAGCACCCAATGAACGCGGTTGCTGCCATCGGTGCTGAGAAAAGCCACTCTGAGCACGCGGCGCAGCTGCCCCCGCTGATCCCGCTGAGGCACGGCCAAAGTGACGCCGATATCGCCGTTCATCAGCCCCAAGGCATAGTCATTGCGCGTCACCAGCACCGGACGCCCGGCGTACCAGTGCTCCGTGCCGGCGATCAGCCCCTGCGCCCGCAGCGCCTCGGCGATCCTCCGGTTCAGGCCCTCCACCCCCCACGGACCTTTTCGCAACGCACACAACAGCTGGAACTGACGGTACGCATCGAGCACGGCCCGCGCCCAGGCATCCAGCGCCGCCTGCTCGGCCTCGTCGCCGGGATAAGTGTCGCGCATCAGCGTCAGATAGTGCTGATAGCCGACCGGCGCCGCTGGGCCGGCCCGCTCATCGCCGCTGTGCGGGAAATTGTCCTGTCCCCCTTCCACCGCCAGGCGTTCCAAGGCGTCATCCGTCTCGTCCGCCACTCGCAGATAAGCCAGATCCGCAAACCCCTCGCTCCAGATCTGCCGCACGCCGGCCACATTGCCCGCATTGACGTACTCGGCAAGCCGGCCGATACCGCTGGCGGCGTGAAAGCGATGACTGATACGCAGCATGACCACTGCCTGGTCCAGCGGGCGCCCGTCCGGGTCCTGGAAATCCGCTGCGATGGCTTCGCCCGTCGCGCTCTGCAGCCACTCCCAAAGCGCCGGCTGGTAATGGCCGCCAGCCGCGCGCCTGCATAGTTCCCCGAGCACGGCGCCGGCTTCCACCGAGGCGAGCTGGTCCTTATCGCCCAGCAAGATCAACCGCGCCTGCTCCGGCAAGGCTTCCAACAGCGCCGCCATCATCTCGACGTCAATCATGGACGCCTCGTCCACCACCAACACCTCCACCGGCAGCGGATTGCGCCTGTCGTGGCGGAAACGCCGGCTGTCGGGCCGACTCCCCAGCAGCCGGTGCAGCGTGCTCGCGGCGGTAGGTATGGCGGCGCGTATAGCTTGTCCCGGCCCATCGTCCGGCAGCGGCAGCCTGGCCACGGCACCGGCAATGGACTCGTTCAGGCGGGCCGCTGCCTTGCCGGTAGGCGCTGCCAAGCGAATACGCAATGCTCGCCCGTTGCCGGCCAGCGCCAGCGACTGCAGTAAGGCCAGCAGGCGCACGACTGTGGTGGTCTTGCCGGTGCCCGGCCCGCCTGTGATGACCGTAAACGCCGAGCGTGCCGCCAGCGCACAAGCCACCTTCTGCCAATCCGTGACGCGCTCGCCGCCGAACACCGCCGGCTCGGGAAACAGCCGCGTCAGCTGCTCCCGCAACACCTCGGGCGGCGGCAGCTCGGCCGCGAGCGCCGGCGCACGCCGCAGGCGTTGTTCGATGGCGGCGCGGATCTGCTGCTCGCAGGTCCAGTACCGACGCAGATAAAGACGCGTGTCTACCC
>CAYWPG010000066.1:0-5702 GCA_964460035.1 uncultured Alkalilimnicola sp. | reverse complement strand
GGCCAGGGACGGAATCGAACCGCCGACACGGGGATTTTCAGTCCCCTGCTCTACCGACTGAGCTACCTGGCCTCCGGAAGAGGCGCCCATTTCACCCGATATGCCGCGCAGCGTCAAGAGGCTCTTACTTGGGTCGGTACTCCGGCGGGGTGGCAGAGCCGCTGCCGAAGAAGAAATTCTCCATTTCCTTGACCAGGAATTCCCGCGCCTTCGGGTCTATGGGCGTGAGTCTGTACTCGTTGATGAGTATGGTCTGGTGCCGCAGCCAGTCTTGCCAGGCTTCCTTGGAGACGTTCTCGAAGATCCGCTGCCCCAGCTCGCCCGGATAGGGCGGACGGGCCAGGCCCTCGGCCTCGCGGCCCAGCTTTATGCAGTTAACCATTCGCGTCATGTTCAATCTCCATGGAAAACTCGTTGCTGCCACTGTCCTAGCAAGCGCTCGATGGGTGCCGCGACCCCTCGCGCCTGCGGCGCCTGCGAGTTATACCAGACGGTGTCGGCAGCATCCATTATGCCAGTTGCGGCCTCCTCCACCCTGACGTGAATGGGCGTGATATGCAACTGAAAGTGGCTGAAGGTATGAACCAGCGGCTCCCACTCCTCGTGTTCGACAGCTTCCAGCCCATAACGCTCACGGCAGTAGCGGCGCCAGTCGTCGCCTGGCTCGCATTCGGGCAGGCTCCACAGCCCTCCCCAGATACCGCTGGGCGGTCTACGCTCCAGCAAGAGCTCGCCCTCGCGTTCTAGCAAGAGCATGAATACGTGTCGCCGCGGCGACTCGCGCCGCGGCTTGGGATGCGGATAAGCGCGTGGCGTACCGGCAGCATAGGCGGCGCAATCGTCCGCTATCGGACAGCGTTCGCAGGCAGGCCGGGCGCGAGTGCACAGGGTTGCTCCCAAGTCCATCATCGCCTGGTTGTAATCGCCGCAGCGCTCCTGGGGCGTGTAGCTCTCCGCAAGCTCCCACAGGCGTCGCGCAACCGCGGCCTCGCCCGGCCATCCCGGGACGGCTGCGTGGCGCGCAAGCACGCGTTTGACATTGCCATCCAGGATAGGATGCCTTTGCCCCAGTCCCAGCGAGAGAATGGCGCCGGCCGTGGAGCGGCCTATGCCGGGCAGCGCCAGCACGGCGTCGAAGTCCTCCGGGAACTGGCCGCCATGTTCGGCAACTATGACCTGGGCGGCTTTGTGAAGGTTGCGTGCGCGGGCGTAGTAGCCCAGACCGGACCACAGGTGCAGCACCTCGTCCTGATCCGCGGCGGCAAGCGTGGCCACATCGGGGAAGCGCTGCATGAACGTTTCGAAATAGGGAATGACGGTCACGACCTGGGTCTGCTGCAGCATGACCTCGGAGACCCAGACCCGGTAGGGCGTGGCCGGATGCTGCCAGGGCAGATCATGGCGGCCGTGCGCGTCGAACCAGGCGAGAACCCTGGCGCTGAAGTCGTCTGATGCTGAGTGTTGCGGCATGGCAGGATGCTTGACGTTGCGTTGAAGGCCCGCTCGGCGCGGTAGTATTGGGTGACGATCCGAGATCGTACCCTAGGCGGGGGGCTTGCACCCAAGCGCCCCCGCCCCGAGGCATCCGCCACGCGCTGCTTGACGCGGCTAGCGCCCCAGCAGACCGCGCACGGCTTCTTCGGCGCGGCGCTGCAGGCGCTCCTGCTGTTTGCGCAACCGCTCCTTGATCTGCTCCTCTTCCTCGGAGGCACGCTCGCGCAGCTCCTCGCCGTACAGATCCATCAATGCCGCCTGCAGATCCACCTGCACGCTGAAATCGTCCAGCGGGCCGCGGATGCGCACCGGCACGGGCACGCGCCTAACCTCATCGAGCGAGCGGCCATCGGCGCCGGTCAGGGTACCCACGATGTTGGTGGTCAACCGATAATCGATGGTGGACTCGACCAGATTCACCTGCCCTTGGCCGCTGATCCGCAGCAACGGCGACTGGCCAGCCAGGTCGTCGTTGCGAATGATGCCGCCGCGCGCGGTGAAACTGCCGGTGAGGCGGGCGAAATCGGTTTGACGGGCCGGCTCGTCGGGCACCTGCTGCTGACGCAGCTTCGCTTCGGCAACACGGATCTCCTGGGCGATGTTGATACCGCGTATCGTGCCGTCGTTGAGGGCAAAGCGACCGCTGCCGCTCAAACTTTTCAACCAGGCATCTATGCTGTTGCCGGCCATCGCGAGATCCATCTCCACGTCACCCCGCCCGGTCACCCAGTCCTCTCCCAACATATCCTCCAGCAAAGGACCGGTCTGCACACTCTCAAGACGTTGCTTGACGGTAAGGCGCGGGGTATCGCTACGCACATCGAGCAGCACGTCGCCCGCAAACTGCCCCTGGTACAGGTTGGCGCTCACCGGCGCCAGCCGCAGCTGGCCGCCGTCCGCACGCAGCACTGCCCGCAGATCGGCGAGCTGCAGGCCCGTCACCTGCAAGCGCCCCACCTTGAACTCGCCGTTGACGTCCAAGCCGCGCAGCAAGTCTATGGGCAGGTCCAGCTCACCGCTGCCTTCGCCCCCTTCGGAGGACTCGGCGGTCTCCTCCTCTTCGGCTGGGGGCGGCAGGTAGCGATCGAGGTCTATCGCATCGACGGCGAGCGCGAAATCCACCGCGGGGCCGTCGAACGAGCGCACTTTGGCATTGCCGGCCAGCGTGGTGTCGTCCAGCCGCAGGCGCAGTTCGTTTACGACCAGTTGTCCGTTTTCCCAACGGATGGCAGCGGCACCGTCCACACGAGCAAGCGTGCCTGGGTCGGCGCGCTCGGGCTCTGCAATATCCAGCCGCTGCATGAGCGCGCGCGCATCGAAAGACGCAATCTCGACATCGGCGCTGGCCTGCAGGTCATCGCCGTGCTGCATCGCCTCGGCACGCAAGCGCATATCCACGCCTGCCGCCTGCAGCAACAATTCCGGTACCGAGTAGCGGCCGGCGGCCAGGTCGGCATCGATGCGCGGCGCTTGCACGCGCACCTGCTGTTCGCCGCCGGGGATGCCGGCTCCTTTCGCGCTGCCTCGCAACTCGAAGTTTTGTACGCTGGCCTGCTCGAACGAGTCGGTGAACGACACGGAGGCGGCGACCTGAACCCCGGCCTGCAGGCCATCGGCCAGCCGGGCAGCCACATCCGCCTTCAGAGCCTGTGCCTGCAGCCGGCTGAGCGCTTGATCGAACACCAACGCGGTCTCCAGGCGCCCGCTTATCTCGCTGCCATCCGGGAGCCGGGCCACCCAGTCCGCCGCAACGGGCACCGGCTCGTCGAAGCGCACACGGTCGATCTGCAGATTGAGGGGGCTGGCCTCGTAGCGTTCCCCGGTTCGCCTATCCTCATAGGAGACAGCGGCATCGATCAGCCGCAGACCGCCAATATCCGCCACCATCACCGGCGCGCCGCCGGACTCCGGTTCCCGCTCCGGCGCGGGCTCGCGGGCCGGCTCCGGCTCCGCGGCCTGTTCGATCAGCCCCTCCCAGTTGCCGCGGCCTTGCTCGTCGACGATAAGCCGCGCCTGCACACCCTCCAGGGCGATGGTGTCCAGTACCACCTGTCGGCGCAGCAGCGGCAGCACCTCCACCGCCAGATAAGCGCGGTCGATCTGCGCGAACGGCTCGGAACCGAAGCCTTCGGCATCGGCCAAGGTCGTGCGTCCGATCTCCAGGCCCAGCCAAGGCCAGAACGATAGCCTGATCTCCCCGTCTATGCGCAGCTCGCGCCCCATCCGCTCCTGCACGGCTTGCGCGATCTCGTCCCTATAGTCATTGGGATCGACGAACATCACGACAGCGCCGATGGCGAGCACCACCAACAACACCAGTCCCAGCAGACCGATGGCAAACCATTTCAGCAGCCGACCCATTGCAGCTCCTCGAATGTGGCGGCTCGCGTCGCGCCTGCCCGACCAGACGCTGGCGCAGAGAAAACGAGCCGCGTTGTTATCAGTCACGCAAAGAAGGATGACATATTGGAGTAAAGAACCCAGCACCCCAAGACAAGACAAGGCTCTGTTCGCATTGGTTTCGCGCAGGCGCGAAGCGGCCGTAAGCAGACCGCGCCGGCTGCAGGCGGGATCCAGCAGCAGCCTGCCAGTCCGGCGAAGGATACCTACTACGGGCGGCGGACAGGAGATCCGCGGACAGTTCCAAGACGACGGGAGAACGATATGAGCCAATATGGGGTTGTGGCTGCCGAGATCGCGCGGGCTCGGATATTCACGTTGGAGGAGGCCGAGGTGCCGGAGTTCGATGGAGGACCGAATCTGGTCGAACGCCGCGCGCTGGAAAACCCTCAGCGCAAGGCCAGCGAGGCGGATATATGGACCGATACCCGGCGGGGCGCCCATCGAGAACACATCCAGGGCCAGCGTGTGCAGCAAACGACCGGCATCCCTCACCACAATTACGATGAGCATCGCGAGCAAAACGAGCGCGACAACAACATCGCCTTCGCCAAGCTGGTCGTAGACGAACTGGAGCGCGTCATCAAACGCAATCGACTCAAGCGGGTCGTGCTGTGCGCCGAGAAGCAGATGCTCGGTTTCATGCGCCCAGCGATCAATAGCAAACTGGCCAACAAGGTAGAGCTGAGGGAAGTGCCCAAGGATCTTACGAGCTTCACGCCCCATGAGCTGCACCAGCGGCTCGCCAACGACGGCTACCTGCCGCCGCGCAAGGGCCGGATCCCGCCCGGCTGAACCGCAAGCTGTCGTGGAAGGCGTTTAACGCCTTCCACGATAGAGCCCACCTATCAACTTAATAAGATCAATTCATTTCCATCATCAACTTCTTGTCGGCATTCTGCAGTTGTTCCAATGAAAAACTGCCTGCAAGGAGTTCCGATGACCAAGCTAACTACTCTAACCACCGAGTCCGGCGCGCCTGTGGCCAATAACCAGTACTCGCAAACCGCTGGCGCCAGCGGCCCGGTGCTGCTGCAGGACGGTCATCTGATCGAGAAACTTGCCCGCTTCAACCGCGAGCGCATTCCCGAGCGCGTAGTACACGCGGTGGGTACCGGCGCGTACGGGTACCTGGAAGTAACCCACCCCAACGTGGCGCAGTGGACGCGAATGAAGCTATTCGAGGCAGCGGGCAAGCGAACGCCGCTATTCGCGCGTTTCTCCACCGTTGCTGGCTCGCGCGGCGCGGCCGATGTCGCCCGCGATCCTCGCGGCTTTGCCGTCAAGTTCTATACCGAGGACGGCAACTGGGACCTGGTAGGCAACAATACGCCGATATTCTTCTTGCGTGACGGCATCAAGTTCCCCGACTTCATACACAGCCAGAAACCCGACCCTCATACCAACCGCCAGGAGCCGGACAACGTCTGGGATTTCTTCTCCCGCTCGCCCGAGGCCACGCACCAGTTCACCTGGCTTTTCGGCGACCGCGGAATCCCCGCCTCCTACCGCAACATGGACGGTTTCGGCTCGCATACCTTTCAGTGGGTGAACGCCAGCGGCGAGGTATTCTGGGTCAAGTTTCACTTCAAGACCGACCAGGGTATTCGCTGCTTGACCAGCGAGGAAGCTGCGGAAATCGGCGGCAAGAACCCGACTTATCTGCACGACGATCTTTACGCGGCGATCAAGCGCGGCGACTACCCGAGCTGGACGCTCAAGGTACAGGTCATGCCGGCGGCCGAGGCGCGGCACTATCGCTTCAACCCGTTCGACCTGACCAAGGTGTGGTCGCAAAAGGACTACCC
>CAYWPG010000065.1:0-5741 GCA_964460035.1 uncultured Alkalilimnicola sp. | reverse complement strand
AGCTCAATCAGCTCACGCAGCAGAACGCCTCGGCCTCGGAGGAGCTGGCGGCCACCGCCGAGGAGCTCTCCGCGCAGGCCGCGCAGCTTGAGCAAACCATGCGGTTCTTCACCACCGAGCTGGATCGCAGGGTGTAATCTTCATCCTCCGATCCGTTTTGACGCGGGCGCCGGGTAGCTTTAGCACCCCGGCGCACCGTTGCCAGTCCTCCTTGCGCGCCCGTGAGAGGGTCCCTACTGTAAGAGGCTAAGGCTCTGGAGTCCGTCGGTTGGGAAACCTTCTCCAACTGACTCCGAGAGCGCATATACGCCGCCCCGGAAGCCCGGGGAGATTCGCGGGGCAGTCGGATCTCCCCAGCCGGGGCCGGGCTTTGTCAGCAAGCTCTGCTAGGGGGTCGCAAGCCGTGGCCAGCGATATTCGAATAAAGCGCATATACGACCCCGCCAGTGCGGATGACGGCGCTCGGGTGTTAGTCGACCGCCTTTGGCCGCGGGGTGTGCGCAAGTCGCAGGCTGGAATAGATCTATGGCTGAAGGACGTCGCTCCGTCCACAGCGCTAAGGCGCTGGTACAGACATGAGCCCGCCCGCTGGCCGGAGTTTCGAGAGCGCTATCTGGCGGAACTCAAATCGGCGCCTGAGGCACTGGGCGAGCTTCTGGAGCTAAGTGCGCGGGGGACGGTTACTTTGCTCTTTGGCGCCCGCGATCGCGATCACAATCAAGCGGTGGTTCTGCGCGAACTGCTGTTGACCGAATTGGGCGCGCGGCGCAACGAGTCCGCGTCGCCGGTTTGCTATTCCGGCAGCTTTGCGGACGGCAGTCGCCCCAAGTAGCGTGGTTACCGGCCATATCCGAGCAGACGCGCTCAGCGGCCACCCTCGACGTTTACCAATGCAGGCATCATGGATCGCCCGCCGGGCTTCTAGGCTGAATTCGGCAAGGGATGATCCGCATCAAGTTTCGACAATAAGATGTATTCATAATATTGGTTAAACAAAGATCGCCTGCATCGGGACACGGAGGAGGCCGCGTTTGTACAGCCGTTTCGCCTATCTTTGCCTGGCCTGCGGTTGCATAGGCCTAGGCGCGGCTGGCGTCTTGTTGCCATTGCTGCCGACAACGCCGTTCCTGCTGGTGGCGGCCTGGGCGGCACCTAAGGCATCGCCACGGCTGGCCAACTGGCTGCACGAGCATCCGCGATTTGGCCCGCTGCTCAAAGCCTGGTGGGAGGAGCGAGCAATACCGTCAAGAGCGAAACTTGCCGCGTGCCTGCTGATGTCGACCAGCTGGCTGATGCTGTTGATTACCGCTACCAGCCCTGTGGTGCCCGTCGTTACGGGGCTGTTGTTCGTGGCGGTAGGTATCTATGTGTGCACACGACCGCTGCCTCAGGTCGATCGGAGTCCGCCGTGAACAGCTCGCCGACGCCCATTTTGCTGGCCTATCCCTTCCGACCGTTCTTCCTGTTGGGAGCTCTGTACTCGGCGCTGCTGATCGTTGCGTGGATGGGCGTTCTCTTCGGCGGCTGGGCCCTGCCCGCAGGGATCCCATTGGTGAACTGGCACGCGCACGAGATGCTGCTCGGCTTTATGCCGGCGATCGTCGCCGGATTCCTGCTGACCGCAATGACCAACTGGACCGGCGCTGCGCCGCTGCAAGGCAAAGCGCTGCTAGCTTTATTGCTGTTATGGGGCGCGGGTCGGGTTGCCATGTGGACGGGCGGCTTGCTGCCAGCCGCTCTGGTGGCATTGGCGGATCTTCTGTTCTTGCCGACGCTAGCGATCTACGTCGGCAGGGTGCTGCATCGCCACGGAAACCGGCGCAACTACCTGCTGGTGTTGGTAATCGCTGCGCTCGCCCTGGCCAATGTGCTGATGCACCAGGAGTTCTGGGGGATCGTCGCGACCGCGCAACAGGGCAAGGTACTGGCCATGAACCTCATCGCGATCATCATGATCGTGATTGGAGGGCGGATTACGCCTGCGTTCACGGCCAACTGGCTGCGGTTGCAAGGGCAGGACCCTCAAGCGGTCAAGCGCTCCGACTCGCTTGACCGCGCGGCACTGATCGCCGCCGGCTTGATGATTCCGGCGGACTTGCTGACTGGGATGCCGCTGATCGGTGCCGCGGCGGCTTTGCTTGCGGCTATAGCGAATGGCATACGGTTGGCGGGATGGGGCGCTTCGCGGGTGCTGAGGGAGCCCCTGTTGTGGGTACTGCATCTGGGGTATGCCTGGATCGTACTGGCCCTGGTATTGAAAGCGCTGACACCGCTATTCGCGTGGCCGGCAACGCTATGGATGCATGCGATGGGCACCGGAGCCGCCGGCACCTTGATCCTAGGGGTGATGACGCGCGTTTCGGTGGGACATACCGGCCGGCCTCTGCGACTGGTCCCGTTCGGGCTGAGCATCTATATCGCGGTCACCATTGCCGCAGCGGTGCGCCTGCTCGCCGCGAGCAGGCTGATCGATTACCGGATCGGGCTGCTGTGTAGCGCGCTCGCCTGGAGCGCGGCCTTTCTGATATTCCTGATACTGTACTGGCCGATTCTGAGTCGCCCACGAGCCGACGGCAGGCCTGGGTGAGGAAGACGGGATGCATATTACTCGCTACACAGACTACTCACTTCGGGTACTCATGTACGTAGCGCTACAGCGCGAGAGGTTGTGTACCATTCGCGAAGTGGCCGATAGCTATGGAATCTCCAAGAACCACTTGATGAAGGTTGTGCATGAGCTCAATCTCAAAGGCTATTTGCACACCGTGCGGGGCAAGCATGGGGGTATTCGGTTAGGGCGTCCGCCCGAAGAGATCAAGCTAGGCAGGCTGGTTCGGGAGACGGAGCAAGACCTCGCGCTGGTCGAATGTTTCGAGTCCGGCAACGAATGCGTAATCGCCCCGGCATGCCGCCTCAAGGGGGTGCTGGCAGAGGCCCTGCAGGCGTTTCTCGCGGTACTGGACCGTTACACGCTGGCCGATCTGCTAATCCCCGACCAGCGCGTCTTCCTGGCACGTTTCCTGCAAGTGGATTGGCCGGTGCGAGCAGCGGTAGTGGAGTAAGAGGGCACAGCGCGGAGCTTTCCATAGTTATTTCGTACCTGTCGTGATTTGTACGCCGGGCGATCGGGAAGATGGCGCCCAAGGCCGTGCGGTCTCCTGGCCTGTGGAGGGGTCCTTGCTGGAACGCATGCTGGCTCGCGGTGCGCGTGGTGATTGCAGCAGCATGATGGATAGGGGCAGTAACGCTGCTGGCCGTACAATGTCGAGCGTACCGGCAGAACGGGCAGCCCTCTGCACAGCCAGGACAGAGCGATCGGCGCGACCAGCCGAGTCACGAGCGTATTGGCGACGGGCCGCGGTTTTTATAATGTTACGCGTCTAGGGCCGACACCGGTCCGGGATGTTAGAATACAGGTAGCGTCATGCCATGATAGCGGTGTAGGGCGTTTTTACGTTGATGTTGTTAGTGCTTGAGCCCGTGGTTCTTCATCGCTGATTTTTCCGTCGTGCATAGGGGGCACCAGAGACGAGTTTCCGTATCATCGCGGGGGCTGCATCAGTCCCTGTTGATGATCAGCCTGCTCACGGTTTCCGGATCTAGTATTATGTCGCCCCGTCCGGCATAAGGACGAGCGCAGCCAGGAATCCGGAGGCAGCGACTTCGCGCGCTATGGCAGCAGGGATCGCGCCGATCTCGCCCGCTTCTGTGCTACCGAGGCTGTTTGCACAATTTGTTGATTAGAAGATGTACTGACTGTCACAGTTATGACGATCGAGCCGTGGCGCTCCACGGCAACGCAAGCCGCGTTCAACCATGAGCTGTCTTTGATGCAACAGGATCTTGATAATTTCCTTCGTTACGTGAAGGCTCGGGACCCGGACCAACCTGAATTCCACCAAGCGGTGGAAGAGACGATGCGTAGCGTCTGGCCCTTTATCCAGCGCAACCCGCGTTACCGCGAACAGGCCCTGCTAGAGCGACTGGTGGAGCCGGAGCGGGTCATTACTTTCCGGGTGCCGTGGGTAGACGATTCTGGCCGCGTTCAAGTCAACCGCGGCTATCGGGTACAAATGAACAGCGCGATCGGGCCGTATAAAGGAGGATTGCGTTTTCACCCCACGGTCAATTTAGGCATTCTCAAGTTCCTCGCATTCGAACAGATCTTCAAGAACGCACTCACCACCTTGCCGCTGGGCGCAGGCAAGGGTGGCGCGGATTTCGACCCGAAGGGCAAGTCCGACGGCGAGATCATGCGCTTTTGCCAGTCTTTCATGACCGAGCTATTTCGCCACATCGGCCACGACCTGGACGTGCCGGCGGGCGATATCGGCGTGGGCAGGCGGGAGATTGGCTACCTGTACGGCATGTACAAGAAGCTGGCCAATGAATTTACCGGCGTGCTCACTGGCAAAGGCTACGGCTACGGCGGGAGTCTTATTCGTCCGGAAGCTACCGGATACGGGCTCATCTACTTCGTGGCCGAGATGATCAAGCCGCGCTACTCCAATATGGATGGCCTGAAGGTGGCGATATCGGGATCGGGCAACGTCGCCCAGTTCGCGGCCGCCAAGGCGATGGATTTCGGCGCCCGCGTCATCACCCTGTCAGACTCCGGCGGCACCGTCTACATGCCCGACGGGTTGACGGAGGAGCAGTGGATGTACTTGGTGGAGCTGAAGAACACTCGCCGGGGGCGCATCAGCGAGCTGGCTGCCGAGTTCGGCCTTGAGTACGTCGAAGGGGCGCGCCCGTGGCGTTATCCTTGCGATATCGCTCTGCCCTGTGCGACTCAGAACGAACTCGACGACAACGATGCGCTGACGTTGATCAATAACGGCTGCTTCTGTGTGGCAGAAGGGGCCAACATGCCTTCGACGATAGGCGCGGTCGACTGTTTCCGGGCAGCGCGCATTCTCTATGCACCGGGTAAGGCGTCCAACGCCGGCGGCGTTACCGTAAGCGGCTTGGAAATGAGCCAAAACGCGCTGCGCATGTACTGGACCGATGGCGAGGTGGACGAGAAGCTCCACCGCATCATGCAGTCTATCCACCATGCTTGCGTGCAGCACGGTTTCAACAAGGACGGACACATAGATTACGTGGAAGGAGCCAACATCGCCGGCTTCGTCAAAGTCGCCGATGCCATGCTGGAACAAGGCGTGGTCTGACCCCGCGCCAGCGCGTGACTGACCGAACTGGCAGGCACAGGGATGTGCCGGTGTAGCTAGCGCGGGCCGGCGAAAAGCCGCTCAATGCCGACGAGGCTGCGCCGGACGGATTGGCGTTCCGGTAGGGCACGGGCGCGCGGCCTGTAGGGGAGGGGCACGGCAACGTGTAGCCGGGCAGGCCGGATCAGGGAAGGGATATGAAAGCCTACTACGCAGCGCACAGGCACGGAGCACGACCGGATTTACAACAAGCTCGAGCGGCAGGAAGATCTGCGCGCCATGCGCGAGTGGCTTCCATCCAGGTTCGTGGAAGTGTGAGTGCTAGAAGTGGCCTGTGGCACCGGGTACTGGACGCAACTCCTCGCACCGGCGGCAAGCCGAGTGTTCGTTATGGACGCCGCCGAGACGCTGGCCATTGCGCGAGCCCGTGTTACCGCGATCAACACCAGCTTCCATATTGGCGATGCGTATGCGCTACCTCGCTGTGTCGATGACCGGTTCGACGCCGGGGCAATGCCAAACCTGCACCGATGCTTGTTGGGGGCTGTCAAACAGCCCCCAGCGAGACCA
>CAYWPG010000064.1:0-7194 GCA_964460035.1 uncultured Alkalilimnicola sp. | reverse complement strand
TATGCAGTTCGACCGCGGCTACCTCTCGCCGTACTTCATCAACAATCAGCAGAGCATGAGCGCCGAGCTCGAAGACGCGTTCGTGCTGCTGTATGACAAGAAGATCTCCAACATCCGCGAGCTGCTGCCGCTGCTTGAGCAGGTTGCTAAGGCCAGCCGTCCGCTGCTCATCGTGGCCGAGGACGTCGAGGGCGAGGCCCTGGCCACGCTGGTGGTCAACAGCATCCGCGGCATCGTCAAGGTTGCCGCCGTCAAGGCGCCGGGCTTCGGCGACCGCCGCAAGGCCATGCTGCAGGACATCGCGGTGCTCACCGGCGGCACGGTGATCGCCGAGGAAGTGGGCCTGTCCCTGGAGAAGGCCACCCTGGACGACCTGGGTACCGCCAAGAAGGTGCAGGTCACCAAGGAGAACACCACGATCGTCGACGGCGCTGGCCGCAAGGAAGACATCATGGCTCGGGTCGAGCAGATCCGTGCTCAGATCGAGGAGGCCACCAGCGACTACGATCGCGAGAAGCTGCAGGAGCGGGTTGCCAAGCTCGCCGGCGGTGTCGCTCTGATCAAGGTCGGTGCGGCTACCGAGATCGAGATGAAGGAGAAGAAGGCTCGCGTCGAGGACGCTCTGCACGCTACTCGCGCTGCCGTGGAGGAAGGCGTGGTGCCGGGTGGCGGTACTGCACTGATCCGTGCGCAGGCCGCTCTGAAGGACCTCAAGGGCGACAACCCCGACCAGGATATGGGTATCGCCATTATCCGCCGCGCCATCGAGGAGCCGCTCCGTCAGATCGTTACCAACGCGGGTGGTGAGGCGTCGGTGGTCGTCAACAAGGTCCGCGAGGGCTCGGGCAACTTCGGCTACAACGCTCAGACCGACCAGTACGGCGACATGGTCGAGATGGGTATTCTGGACCCGACCAAGGTCACCCGCTCGGCGCTGCAGAACGCCGCTTCGGTCGCTGCACTCATGATCACCACGGAGTGCATGGTCGCC
This sequence comes from uncultured Alkalilimnicola sp., assembly GCA_964460035.1. Lineage (GTDB taxonomy): Bacteria > Pseudomonadota > Gammaproteobacteria > Nitrococcales > AK92 > CAYWPG01. The sequence goes on along the minus strand of CAYWPG010000064.1, from coordinate 6,203 downwards.
GAAGCGCCGAAGGCCGAGAAGGAAAATGCTGGCATGCCCGACATGGGCGGCATGGGCATGATGTAAGACATCTGCCGGTCGCCACGCTCCAGTGGCGTGGCCCAGCGCACATGAAGGCACCCCGGGAAACCGGGGTGCCTTTTTTCGTTGGGCTGTTTTGCAGCGAGCGCGTGCGGGTCGGCGTTACAATCCCGCAGCGGTTATGCGACCCAACGGGCTAGGGCCGGGCCTCCCGCCAGCGTGAAGCCTCTATTGTCATTGCTTGCGCGGCTGGCAGCGGGCATGTTGTTCTGGAATAACTCTTTTCGCGGCGTCTACCGGGCTGCTGGCTTGCGGTAATGCCACAGCAGCCGTCCGCGTACGCGCTTGGAGCGTTGCATGTGGTGGAAAACTCGTGTCGGCGTGCTGCTGCTGGCCGTTGCCTCGCTGGGCGCGTCCGCGCCAGGCTACGCGCAGAATCTGGACAGTCAGCTCTGGAAGGCCGGTGTCGCGAGCAGTGTGGCTTTAATCTACGCCTCCAATCTCTTTGGCGCCGATTCGGCCGGTGTTGAAGTCGGCTATGGCGACGATGTGCTGATTTATCGTGGCCAGTTCCGCTGGGAAGGGCGCCAAGCCGTGCTGGGCACGCCGGGCGCGCTCAGCGTGGATGTTCACTGGCAGGCCGCGTACAGCCACTGGCGTAGTATGGAAGACGATGCGCAGGACGGCGCGAACGACATTAACAACTCTTTGTCTTTTGCGCCGGTGTTCAGGGTGAATTTACCGTGGCGCTGGACTCCGGATTTCATCGAAGCCTGGGTAGGGCTTACCGCAGTCTCCACCACGGAATTCGCAGGAAGGAATTTGGGGGTGCATTTCCAGTTCGAGGACGTGCTTGCCGTAGGCTGGCGCTTGGGGCCGCGGCAGCGCTGGGAGCTGGCTCTGCGCCAGCTCCATTATTCGAACAACGATATCTCGTCGGAGAACGATGGCGTGACGCTTCACTTCATCGGCCTCTCGTATCGTTACTAGCTCGCAACGCACCCGCGGCACGCCTGCGCGAAAGGGCGGGGCTCCACCTAAGGAGTACGCCCAGCGATATCGATCCCGCGTGCGATTCGCACTTCGGGTATTGTTAGATGTTCGAAGCGGCGCCCCTACTCTCTGGTACGGCGGTTGAGATGAGCGACATCGAAGCGGTTCTTGACACTTTGCCCGGCATTCTTCGGGAAGCTGCCCGGGCGCGGGTGCGCCAGTACCTGCAGCAGGGCTGCTCCCTGCCCGATCGCCCGGCAATCGCTGAGTCGCTGCCCAAGGTGTGGGCTTGCAGCGAGTTCGTTGCTCGCAGCTGCGTGCGCCAGCCAAACCTGTTGAGCGATCTCGCGGCCGGCGATCTTGAGCTGGCATACCCTGCCGACGGTATGCGCGCTCGGGCTCGCGCGTGCCTGGACGGCGTTACCGATATTGGGGATCTGGAGGCGCGTCTGCGCCGATTTCGTACTCGCGAGATGGTGCGCATCGCCTGGCGGGATTTGGCCGGCTGGGCCGAGCTTGGCGAAACCCTGCGCGACCTTTCCCAGCTGGCGGAAGTCTGTATAGACGAAGCCCTCGGGCACATATACCGTTGGCAATGCGACACTTGGGGGACGCCGCGCGACGCCCGCGGCGAGCCGCAGCGGCTCGTTGTCCTGGGAATGGGCAAGCTGGGCGGGGAGGAGTTGAATTTCTCCTCCGACATAGACCTCATCTTCTGTTATCCACAGCTGGGCGAAACAGACGGCGCACGTCGGCGAAGCACGGATGAGTTCTTTACCGCGGTAGGGCGCAAGCTCATCCGCGTCCTCGATGCGCCCACGCCGGAAGGCCGGGTATTCAGGGTCGATATGCGACTGCGTCCGTACGGCGATAGCGGGCCTCTGGTGATGTGCTTCAATGCGATGGAGATGTACTACCAGAGCCAGGGGCGCGAATGGGAGCGCTACGCCATGATCAAGGCGCGCGTGGTGGGCGGTGACTACCAGCGAGGGCAGGAGCTGCTGGCCATGCTGCGGCCGTTCGTATACCGGCGTTACCTCGATTACGGCGCGCTGGAATCCTTGCGCGAGCTCAAGAGCATGATCATGCGCGAGGTCAATCGGCGCGGGCTGACCGACAACATCAAGCTTGGGCGGGGCGGCATACGCGAAATCGAGTTCGTAGGGCAGGCGTTCCAACTGATACGCGGCGGACGCAACAAGGCACTGCAGCAGCGCCAGATTCTGCCGGTGTTGGCGTGTCTGCGCGATGACGGGCAATTGTCCGACGATGCGGCCAGGGGGCTGATCGCCGCCTACCGCTTCCTCAGGCTGGCCGAGAACCGGCTGCAAGCGATTGACGATAGGCAGACGCACGAGTTGCCCCGCGATGAGCTAGATCGGGCACGACTGGCATACGCGATGGGGTTTCCCGATTGGAGCGCTTTTCTTGCCCAGTTGAACGCGCACCGGCAAATCGTGCAGCAGCAGTTCGACAAGGTATTCGCCGAGCCGCAGGCGGCGTCGGAAGAGTCCGCCGAGGAACACCTCGGAGCCGTTTGGCTGTCGGATTTGACGGAGGAGGAAGCCGCTGAGCTGCTGGGCAAGGCCGGGTTCAAGGATCCCGCCGAAGCGGGGCGACGCCTCGCGGCGCTGCGCAACGGCGCGAGCTGTCGCAGTTTGAGCGCCAATGGGCGTCGTCGTCTGGACCGGCTGATGCCGTTGCTTATCAGTGCGGCGGCCGGTACCGCGAATCCGGACGAGACCCTGGCGCGGCTGCTGCACCTGATCGATACCGTGGCCAGGCGCACCGCATATCTGGCCTTGCTGGTGGAGCACCCCATGGCGCTGTCGCAACTCGTGCAGCTGGTGGCCGCCAGCCCCTGGATCGCACGTTATCTCACCCGCCATCCGCTGCTGCTGGACGAGTTGCTCGATCCGCGCACGCTGTATGCTCCGGCCAGCGGCAAGGAGTTGATCAGCGATCTGCATGCGCGCCTGAACGCACTGGACGACGGGCTTGAGCAGCAGATGGAGGCACTGCGACAGTTCAAGCAATCCAACTACCTGCGCGTGGCGGCGGCGGATATCAGCGGCGCGGTACCGCTAATGGTCGTCAGCGATCATTTGACCGAGATTGCCGAGACTACCCTGCGCACCGTCCTCGAGCTGGCCTATCGCTACGTAGGAGAGCGCTACGGACGGCCGTGGTGTGTCGAGAACGGTGTAGGCCGGGAGCCGAGTTTTTGCATAGTCGCGTACGGCAAGCTGGGCGGTATAGAGCTGGGCTACGGTTCGGACCTGGACCTGGTCTTTCTTCACGACAGCCGCGGCGAGCAGCAAATGACTCGGGGCGAGCGTCCGGTCGACAACCAGGTGTTCTTCGTGCGCTTGGCGCAGCGGATCATCCACATTCTTACCACTCCGACTCCGGGCGGTGTGCTCTATGAGGTAGATACCCGCTTGCGGCCCAGCGGCAAGTCCGGGCTGCTTACCACCAGCCTGGATGCCTTCGCCGACTATCAACGCACCCAGGCGTGGACCTGGGAACATCAGGCGCTGGTGCGGGCACGCGTTGTCGCCGGCCCTGAGCCGCTGGCTCAGCGCTTCGAGTCGGTGCGCCGCGAGATTCTGAGCCGTCCCCGCGACGTGTCGGAGCTGCGGCGCGAGGTGCGCGAGATGCGCGAGCGCATGCGCAATCAGCTGGGCTCGAAAACCGGGGAAGGGTTTGATCTGAAACAGGACCGAGGCGGTATCGCCGACATAGAATTTATGGTGCAATATGGCGTCTTGGCCAACGCCTCGAGCTGTCCTGGTTTGCTTCGGTACACCGACAACATCCGTTTGCTCGATGAACTCAGCCGCACAGGTTGGTTAACCGGCGAGCAAGCAGCTTTGCTGGCGGATGCTTACCGCGCTTATAGGAGCTGCGTCCACCGCCGTACCCTGCAGGAGCTGCCGGCACGGGTGGAGGCGGACGCGTTTGCCGAACTGCGTGAACCGGTCGCCGGTCTATGGCATAGGCTTATGGAAGCATGACTGGCGGGAGAACCGTGCCCGGCTTTCCCGCCGAGGTAGCCCACAGATAACCGCCGACTAGTAGCGGCGATATTGTCTTATCGATCGAGGAGAGTCCTCAATGAGCATGGCTGATCGCGATGGCGTGATTTGGATGGACGGCAACTTCGTGCCCTGGCGTGATGCCCAGGTGCACGTACTGACTCACACTCTGCATTACGGCATGGGTGTGTTCGAAGGGATCCGTGCCTACCAGACCGCCAAGGGACCGGCCATCTTCCGGCTGCAGGAGCACACCAAGCGTCTGTTCGGCTCGGCCAAGATTCTGGACATGGAGGTTCCCTTCAGCGAGGCGGAGATCAACGAGGCCATCGTGGCCACGGTGCGCGAGAATAACCTCGACAGCTGCTATATCCGCCCGATGCTGTTCTACGGCGCCGAAGGCATGGGCCTGCACGCCGACAACCTCCGCGTGCACACGATTATCGCCGCCTGGAGCTGGGGCGCGTACCTGGGTGCTGAGAACATGGAGCGCGGCATTCGCGTCAAGACGTCCTCGTTCACGCGCCATCATGTCAACGTGACCATGTGCCGCGCCAAGTCCAACGGCAACTACATGAACTCGATGATGGCGCTCAAGGAGGTCACCAGGGCCGGCTACGACGAAGCTTTGCTGCTCGATGTTGACGGTTTCGTGGCCGAAGGCAGTGGCGAGAACTTCTTCATGGTTCGCGACGGTGTCCTCTACACCCCGGAGCTGACTTCCGCGCTGGAAGGCATTACGCGCGATACGGTCATGACGCTAGCCCGCGAGATCGGACTGGAGGTTCGCGAGAAGCGCATCACCCGCGACGAGGTGTATGTTGCGGACGAAGCGTTCTTCACGGGTACCGCCGCCGAGGTGACGCCGATTCGCGAGCTGGACGATCGCACCATCGGCGAAGGTCGCCGCGGGCCGATCACGGAGCGCCTGCAGAAGTTGTACTTCGACCAGGTCGAAGGCCGCCGCGAGCAGCATCCCGAGTGGTTGACTTACGTTAAGTAAAGGAGAGCGTCATGCCAGATCCACAAACGCATGATCGCCACGATTTGATCCAGCCCAATGCGGCCAATCGGTACGAGGTAACAGCGGCCGACCTGCCGCTGTCCTGTCCCATGCCGGGCATGTATCTTTGGAACTCGCATCCCAAGGTGTACCTGCCCATCCATGAAACAGGCGAAGAGAAGTGCCCCTACTGCGGCGCGGTGTATGTGCTCACGGGTGCAATGCCCGGCGATCTGGAGGTAACACGTCGCGGCCGGCGCCAGGCGGTGCGATGAGGTTCAATGGTGCACCGTTGGTATGAGTAATCGCGTTATTTTGCATATCGGTCTGCACAAGACCGGCACCCGCTTTTTGCAGCGAATGGTCTTCGCCCAGCTCGATCCGGCGCGGTTCAACGTGAACCCGCCGGAACTCTGGGAGCCGTTACGTGCGGCCGCGCGACGGCCGAACGATGCCGCGCTGGCCGAGCGTTGCCGTCAGGCCGTGCGCGCTTGGCGCGAGAGCGGCGATAAGCGCACGCTGATCGTCTCCGAGCCGCACATCTGCGGCGATATGTACAGCAGCTATCACGACTACCAGCCGAATCTCGCGCTGATGAAGGAGTGCTTTCCCGAAGCGCGCATCATTTACTTCGTGCGCAAGCAGTCGGATTGGCTGCACTCGGCTTATCGGCAGCATCTGGCGCGCGGCAAGGCTATACCGATCGAAGTCTTCCTCAACTTCTACGGCGGTGAGTTTCGCCCCCGTCTGGCGCGCTTCGTATATGGCGCTCGGAACATGGAGGCGCTGAACTTGCCGTTCCTGGATATTTATCAGGCTTATCGCGAAGCCTATGGCGAGGACTCCGTTTACCTGTTTCGGCAGGAAGATCTGAAGAATCAGGCGTCCTTGGTCAAGGCGCGGCTTGCTGACGTGCTCGAGATCGACCAACTGCCCGCGCCGCCGCGGGAGCGGCAACAAAACCGCAGTTACTCGGCCTTGGCGATCAAGCTGTTTTTCCCGGGCACCCGGCGCCGATATCCGCCGCCCACCGCAGCCGATATCGGACGCCGCAAGCCGTCGAAGTTGGTAAGTTTCGCGAACCGCATGCGCCGGGTGCTGATTCAGCACGGGTTCGACAAGCTGATTTATCGCGACTGGGATCTGTT
>CAYWPG010000063.1:0-8015 GCA_964460035.1 uncultured Alkalilimnicola sp. | reverse complement strand
GCCCGCAATCAGCCTGCTGACTCCAAGAGCCGTTCAACGAGCTCTTCAGTTAACTTCCGTAATAAGCCCGTTTTGCACGCGTAGTGCGCGGTCATATCTTGGCGCCGCTTCGGGCGTGTGACTCAGCGTAATAACGGTGCGCCCTTGCAACCAACCCTGCATGCGTTCGCGCACAACGTTTGCCGTGTCGGCATCCAGTCCGCTGAACGGTTCGTCCAGCAATACCACGGGTGGGTTCGCAATCAACAGCCGGGCTAGCGCCAACCGCCGCGCCTGCCCGCCGGAGAAACGCACGCCCCCTTCGCCGCACCACTCGTTCAGGCCTCGCGGTAACTCCGCGATAAAATCGGCCAAGTCCACGACCTCCAGCGCGCGCCATAAGTCGCTTTCCGCGGCCTGCGGGTTTCCTAAACGCAGGTTATCGGCCACGGTATCTGCGAACAGCTCCGTATACTGGGTGAGATAACCGATGCGCGCGTAACGCTCTGACTCCGGAAGAGCTCCAACCTCCACGCCGCCCAAGCGAACTTGCCCATGTTCGGCACTGCGCAGGCCCGCCAGCAACTCGGCAATCGTCGACTTGCCCGCGCCCGACGCGCCGGTAATCACTACCGCTTCGCCAGGACGCACTTCGAGGTTGGCCTCGGCCAACACCGGCTCGGCATAGGGATGGTAACGGAAGCTCACGCCGCTAAGGCTAAGACCGTGATCGCGCGGTAGCTGGGCAGTGACAGCAGACTGCTCGGGGCTGCCCAGCTCCAGCAGTCGACGGGCAGCGGCACGGGTACGCCCCAGATGCTGCCAGGCCTGTGGCAACGGCGTCACCGCCTCGGCGGCTGCCAGCGCGGCAAGCGGCAACAGAACCAACACCGGGCCCGAGATAAGATCCTGGTGGTACAGACCTATACCCAGCACAAGCGCCACTCCCAGCGCCAGATGCCCGGCCAGGCCAGCCGCGGCTTCGCCCGCCGCGGCCAGCCGGCCCGCGGCACGCCGCGCTGCGGTCAACGCCCGCTCCTCCACGGCCAGCTTGGCCCCATGACGAGCCACGGCGGCGTAGGCCCGCAACTCAGCAAGCCCGGTCACTGTCTCCGTGGCAGCCGCGCGCAGACTGGGCAGATGCACCGTCTCCCGCTCCCCGAACGGCTGCCCGAGCCGCAAGGCGACTGCCGGCACGAGGATGCCGGCTGCGGCCAGCACAGCGCCTACCGCCACCGCAAGACCAGGCGCAAAGGCAGCCAGGAACAGCGTGGTCAGCAAAATCGCGAGGACCGCGGCGATGGAGGGGCCGATAACGCGCAAATACAGGTTGTCCAGCGCGTCTATATCCGCGGTTATTCGATTGAGCAGATCGCTACTGCGGAGCCTGCCCAGCCGTTCCAGGGGCAGCACCGACAGCCGCCGAAAGAGCCACCCGCGCAGGTCCGCGAGCAAGCGCAACACAGCGTCGTGATTGATCAAGCGCTCGAAGTATCGACTCGCCGCACGGCCCAGAGCGAAGAAGCGAATGCCGCCGCTGGGGGTGAACAGATCGATCGCCACTCCGGCAGCACCGGCTATCGCCGTGGCCGTGATGAACCAGCCCGATAGACCGAGCAAGCCTATGCCGGCGATCAGCGTCGCCAGCAGCAACGCGGTTCCCAGTGTGAGCTGCCAGCGATGCCGCCACAGCTGCTGCAAGAACGGTAACAATTCCCTCATGCCACGGCCTCCGCCAAGGATCCGGCACTCAGATGCACGGTGCGATCGGCCCAGGCCTGCACCGCCGGATCGTGAGTGGCAACGATGATGGTGCGTCGCCCGTCCGCCAGCCGGCTCAGCGCCGCAAGCACGCGCTCGGCGGAGGCACGATCCAAACCCTCGGTAGGCTCGTCCAAGAGGAGCACCGGCGCACCTGAGAGCAGCGCGCGCGCCAGCGCCAGCCGGCGCGCCTGCCCGCCCGAGAGTCCGTAGCCACGCTCTCCAAGCAGTGTGTTCAAGCCATCAGGCAGCGAGTCGAGCAGCGGTCCGAGATCGGCCGCCTCGGCGGCGGCACGCACTTGAGCGTCGGTGGCGCCGGGATCGGCCAGGCGTATGTTGTCGGCCAAGGTGCCATAGAACAACCAAGGCCGCTGTCCTACCCAGGCCACCGCTCCCTCGTCCGCCGGCACTTTGCCATCGATGAGGACCTCCCCGCCGGTTGGCTGCAAGAACCCTGCTGCCAGGTGCAGCAGCGTGGACTTGCCGCTGCCGCTGGCGCCGGCGATTGCCACCCGCTCGCCCGGCGCAACCGCAAGAGTGACGTTCTGCAGTACCGGCTTGGTACCGCCATCGTAAGCGAATGCCACGCCGCGGTATTCCACGCCCACCGGTACTGGGAGCGGAAGCTCGCGCTCATCGCGTTCCACCGGCACCGGCGTGGCCACTGCCGGCGTGAAGGCGGGCGCGGGCAGCATCAGCAAATCGATAATTTCCTCCGCCGCCCCCACCGCATTGGCGCGATCGTGATAGTGCAATGCCAGACGGCGCAGCGGAACGAACACCTCCGGCGCCAGCAGCAGCACGAACAAGCCGCTGAACAAGGTCAAGCTCTGCCCGGGGCCGAAGGTGAGATAGCCCAGCAGCGACAGCCCTACGTACACAGCCACCACGGCGATGGAGATCGTGGCGATCAGATCCATCACCGTCGAGGACAGGAAAGCCACCCGCAGCACCCGTAGCGAGCGCCGGCGGTACATATCGGCGGCATGCTCGACCTCCTCGGTGGCGCGCGCACCGGCGCGGAACAGCCGCAGCGTGAGAATGCCGCGCAGGCGGTCCAGGTAATACGCGCTGACACGCGCCATCGTACGCTGCTGGTGCCGCGCCAGGCGCTCGGCGCCCATACCGATCAGCGCCATGAACAGCGGCGCCAGCGGCGCGGCGAACAGCAACAGCAAGCCGGCAAGCCAGTCGATCAGGCCCACCGCAATGACGATCGCCAGCGGCACTATCACGGCGATAACCGTCTGCGGCAGAAAACGAGCGTAGTAGCCCTCCAGCGCTTCGACCTGCTCGACCATCGTGCTGGCAACCGCACCGCTGTGCTGCCGCGCCAGGCGTGCCGGCCCGAGCGCCACCAGCTGCCTATAAAGCGCTTCCCGCACGCCCGCCACCACGCCGGCCGCCGCTTCCGTGCCGGCAGCGCCCAAGCTCCAGGTACAGGCGGCGCGGCCGATGAACACGGCCAGCAGCGCCGCCAGCGGCAGCAACAGATCGCCGAGCTGGCTGCCAAGGATGGTGGTATGAACGATCCAGCCGATCAGCGCAGCCTGGGCGATCACCAGCAGCCCATCGGCGGTACCGGCCCCGACCGCAGCCGCCAAGGGTCCGATTACCTCGCGAGCCCGTGCCGCCAACCAGCGGTTGGCGGACGGGCGGATGTCCTTATCGAGCGTTTTCACGATCCCTCAGCGGTATCCGACATCGGCTCTGACCTTGCCACGGAACACCCAGTAGGTCCACGCGGTGTAGCCGAGCACTATGGGTAGCACGAACAACACGCCAAGCAGCAAGAAGAGCTGAGTCTCCGGCGCCGAGGCGGCATCCCAGAACGTGATGCTGGGCGGTACCACGTAGGGCCACTTACTCGCCAACAGCCCCGCGTACGCCGAGACGAACAGCCCCAGCGCCGCTATGAACGGATAACCTTCCTGGCGTTTCTGCACCGAGCGCCACAGCAACAGGGCCGAGAGCAACCCCAGTGTCGGCAGCGGCCAAAGCAGATGCCAGTCCTGTAGCCAGCGCCCCCGCACCAGGGCGTCGGTGAGCGGCGTCCACAGGCTGATGATCGCAAAGCTGGCCAGCACCGCCGCCAGCAGGTATGGCGTGATGCGGTAAGCCCAGTCCTGGGTCCTGCCTTCGGTTTTGAGGATCACCCAGGTTGCGCCCAAGAGCGCATAGCCCGCCACCAGCGACAAACCGGTGAACAGCGTGAACGGCGTGAGCCATTCCAGTGCGCCGCCGGTATAGGTCATGCCGGTTACGGTGAATCCCTGGATATAGGCCCCTACCACGATTCCCTGAGCCAGCGCCGCCACTATGGAACCGCCCGCGAAGGCCCAGTTCCAGTATTTCTTGGAACGCTCTCCGGACTTGAAGCGAAACTCGAAGGCAACGCCGCGGAAGATCAGCCCCGCCAACATCAGAAATACCCCGATGTACAGGGCCGGCAGGAAGATCGAGTACACCGCGGGGAACGCGCCCAGCAAGCCCGCCCCGCCGAGCACCAGCCAGGTCTCGTTGCCATCCCATATCGGGGCGACCGAGTTCATCATCTCGTCGCGCGCGGTCTCATCCGGTGCGAAGGGAAACAGCACCCCTACCCCCAGGTCGAAACCGTCGAGCAGCACGTACATGAACACGCCTAGGCCTATGATGGCGATCCAGATCAAAGTCAGATCAATGAGTTCCATATGCCTTACCTCAAGCGGTGTGGCCGTTGACTACGCCAGCCTGTGGCATGACGCTCGCGGAGCGGGCGAAGGCGGGCTGGCGCGGCTCATCGTCGAAAGGAACGTCGGCAGCCGATAAAGGACGCTTGGCGTGGCTGGGCTCATCCACGTGGGCGCCACCCTCAGGCCCCTGCTGGATCACGCGAATCACATAGTACAGGCCCGCAGTGAACACCACGGCATACACAACGACGTAACCAATCAGTGTGAACAGCGCCATGCCTGCGGTGAGCGATGGCGTTAGCCCTTCGGCATGGGTCATGACTCCGTAGATCAGCCAGGGCGCACGTCCGAACTCGGTCACGAACCAACCGGCAAGCACCGCTATGAAAGGCGTCGGAGTCATAAGCGCAAGGCCCTTCAGCAACTTGCTGTTCGGCTCGAACAAGCGCCCGCGCAAGCGCGCCCACGCCCCCCAGAGGGCGAAGCCCAACATCAGCAGGCCAATGCCGACCATCACGCGGAAGGACCAGAACACCACCGCGACCGGAGGCCGCTGCGCTGGCGGCACTTCCTTCAGGCCCGGCACCTCGCCGTCCAGCTCATGGGTAAGGATGAGGCTGGCCAAGCGGGGAATGCCAATCTCGAAGTGATTGCGCTCGGCCGCTTCGTCCGGAACAGCGAACAGCAACAGCGGCGCTCCGCGCTGCGTTTCCCACGCGCCCTCCATGGCAGCCACCTTGACCGGCTGATGCTCGAACGTGTTGAGCCCGTGCAAATCGCCTATGAGCACCTGCGCTGGGGCCGCGAATAGCAACACCCATAGCGTCATCGACAACGCTTTGCGATTCGCTTCCACTGCTCTTCCCCGCAGCAGATACCATGCGGAGACGCCGGCCACGACGAAACCGGCGGTAAGCACCGACGCTAATGCCATGTGCAGGAAGCGGGGCAGCAAGGAGGCGTTGAAGATGGCCTCGCGCCAGGAGGTAACGAACGCCAGGCCGTTGCGAAAATCCACGCCCGCAGGGGTCTGCAGCCAGGAGTTGGCCGACAAGATCCAGAACGACGAGATGAATGTACCCAGAGCGACCATGCAGGCGGAGAAAAAGTGCACGCCGCGGGGCACCTTGTCACGCCCGAACAGCAGAATCCCTAGGAACACCGCCTCAAGGAAGAAGGCAGTGATCACTTCATAGGAGAGGATGGGGCCCAGCAGATTGGCGGTGGCATACGAAAAGGCGCTCCAGTTGGTGCCGAACTGGAACGCCATCACCAGCCCCGAGACCACCCCCATCCCGAACACGACCGCGAACACCTTGGTCCAGAAGCCGGCCAGTTCTCGATAGACTGGGTTCTCTGTTCGAAACCAGGCTCCCTCGAGCACGGCGATGTAGAGCGCCAGCCCTATAGTGAATACCGGAAACAGGGCGTGGAAAGACACAACGAAAGCGAACTGTGTTCGCGACAGTAGTAATGGGTCGAACAGCTCCATGGGACGTCTCCGTGTAGAAGCCCAGGCGCAGCAGTCACCTGCTCCGGGGGCCCCCAACCGCTTGCGCCCCCGGTGAGACGCTACTCGGGCCACGCGCCGACTGACCCGAGCGCCTTAACGAAGTCCTCCCAGTTATTTCAGAAATTACTGAAACAACTATATCACCAAAACAGAGAAGTTTGACCCCCATCACACGTGAAAGCTGTCGCAGGTCTCACTACACGTGCTGAGAAAATATTGATCGCGGGGCGATCACCCCTTCTTTCCGGTCTTCCTAAGCACCACCTTGGGTGCATGTGCGGTCGTTTCGCGCTCTACTCGCCTCGCTCGGTGATCGCCCGGCGCTACCTCGGCATAGAGGCGCCGGAAGGCGAGGACCGTCCGCGCTACAACATCGCGCCGGGCACGCCGATCGCCATCGTCACAACCGATGCGAACGGCAAGCCCGTGATCCGTGAGAGCATGTGGGGATTTCATCCGGGCTGGGCGGACGAGAAGGCGCCCACGCCCATCAACGCCAAGGCGGAAACGGTGGCTACTAGCCGCTATTTCCGCAACGCCTTCGCCCACCGCCGGGGCCTGATCCCCGCCGACGGATGGTATGAATGGCGCCTAGAGCAAGGCCGCAAACAGCCCTACTTCATTCACCGCCGCGACAGCCAGCCACTGATGTTCGCCGGCATTTGGGAGCCGGGTCGCGAGCAGGACCAGTCCACCGCCGCCATCATCACCCAGCCGGCGCAGCCGCTGCTAGCGAGCGTTCACCCGCGCATGCCCGCGGTACTGGACCCGGAGAGTTATGAAGACTGGTTGGATCCCGAGCTCACGAACCGAGAGATCATTCGCGCCGTCATTCGCCCGCTGCCACAGGAGTTGCTGGAAGCCTACCGAGTAAGCACAGCGGTCAACCGCTCGTCCGTTGACGATCCACGGCTGATCGAGCCCATCTGAGTTCGGCCCAGGCGATGTCGTTGAGGAAGGAGCTAGCTGAGCGTGGACAGCTGGGCGCCCTTGGACAGGCACTGGTCTGGCCTGGTTCCTGCACCAGGTGGGTGATCGGCGCCAAACGACCCGCCCCCTTACTTCGCACCGGCCTGCTGCAGCATCGCCCGCACCTCCGCCTGCTCTTCGGGGACCATAAAGCTGAACCGCTCCAGCAGCTCTAAGGGCGACAAACCTTCATTGACCACAAGGTTCACGTCGGCGCCGAACTCTAGCAGCAGCGCGACCGCCGCGGGGCCGGAGCGTCCTATCGCGGTGTGCAAGGGGGTGTATCCCTCATCATCGGCCACATTGGGCGACGCCCCATACTCCAGGAGCCTGCGCACCAGCGCCAGCCCCTGCGTTGACCTGCCATGCGTGCCGACCGCATTATGCAGCGCCGTCGATCCGTAGCCCCTCGTGCGCAAGTTAGGATCGGCCCCCGCCTGCAACAGCGCCTCCATTACCTCGCTGCAACGCCTCGGGACAGTGCGCATCAGCGGGGTCTTGTGAAACGGCTCTTCGTTGTCGCGACGGTTGACATCCGCCCCGGCCGCGATCAGTCGTCGCGCAGACTCGACATTATCCAACATCGCCGCCAGGTGAAGCGGTGCGACCAGGTCGTACATCAGCCGGTTCGGGTCGACGCCATGGGCGAAAAAGCGGTCAAGCACCTCCAGGTGTTCCTCACCCACTGCCAACCCCATCGGGCACGACTCGCCAACCTTTACATAGGGATCCACCCCCGTGCTAAGCAGCCGCTCCACCTCGTCGAGCTTGTCCGCCCGCACCGCAGCCATCAGCTGCCGAGCCAAGGCCCGGGCGCCCTGCGGCACCGCGACCTTGCGCTTGCGCGCCGGCTTATGCTCGACCCACTCCGGACTTACGGCCATGCCTGCCACCTTCAGCCGCAGGCCAAGCAGGTATCCGCGCTCGCTCTGCCACTCGTCGCACTCCGCATGTCCTTGCAGGTCAGCGACTCCCACACGCGCCAGAAAGTTTCCCACGGCGAGCAGCACCGATTCTGCGCCGGCACCCAGCAGCCAGCGCAACACCACTTCCCCTTCAGCCTCGCGCGCTTCTGTTAATCCTTCGATGTACTCCCCTAGCTGCGCTGGTGCCTCAAG
>CAYWPG010000062.1:0-8352 GCA_964460035.1 uncultured Alkalilimnicola sp. | reverse complement strand
GGGTTGAAAGGCGGGTATAGCTGACGGTTGTTGGACGATCCCACTTCACGTTCATCCTTCTTCCGCATGGGGGAGATACGCTTAGCGGCTACCTTAACGTTATCGTTAACCTTAGCGGGGCGGCCGCCTTTGTCGACAAGGGCGAGAGAGCTGAAGTGGCATCGTCGCAGGGTTTCTGCGAATCCAACTGAAAACTCCCTTTTCCTCTTACCGGAGAAGGGAGCGGGGGAGGCGACATGGTGCACTGCCTTGAAGCTTCCCTGGCCTGAACAAGAGCCCCCCTCTTCCCTTTGCACGAGAGGGGACGGAGTGAAAGGCCCACCGCCCTCGAACGAAGCAGTTCTCCCCTCTCCCCTGGCGGGAGAGGGGTCGGGGGTGAGGGGGGAGGGTGCTAGAAGAAGCGGTGGAACACCGCCACGCCCCTGGTCTCTAGAGGAGAGGCATACGCTCATGATTCGCCGATGGGGTGAAGGGTTTCAGATGGAAGGGGGGCTTGTCGCGGCTCTGCGTGGCGGACTCAAAGCGCTGACGTTGATCTGGGCCGGCTCCCTGCTCGGCGCGGCCTGCGCTTTTCTCACTCAGGTGCTGCTGGCCCGCTCGCTGGGGCCGGTGCAGTACGGTATCTTCGCGGCCGCGCTCGCTACGGCTACGCTGCTGGCTCCGCTGGCCGCGCTGGGGGTGGCGGGGTTCTGGTTGAAAGCCTTCGGCGAGGAAGGCGAGCGGGCCAAACGCTGGCTGCCGGCGTCATGGCGATTCATCGCGATCAGCGTTTCGCTTAGCGCAGGCTTGCTGCTGCTCTGGGCCCGGCTGGGACCGCACGGGGACGATGGCGAGCTGGCGCTGGTATTGATGTCTCTGTTCGTGCTCGGCCGGGCGGCGGTCGAGTTGGTCAGCAGCAAGCTTCAGTTGGAAGAGCGGTTCGCACGGCTGTCGCTTTGGCAGCTAATGCCCAATCTGAGCCGCTTGCTGCTGGTGATGGCGCTGATAGGCGGCGGGCTCGTACTGAGCGCGCCGCAGGCGGCCGCCGTGTACGCCGCAGTGGGGCTGGTGGCGGCATTGCTCGCCGGCACGCAGCTCGCGTCAATGAGCGCCGGCCGCAGCCCTATCGCAAAGTACGGCGTTGCCGGGCGGCCGCTGCCGAGTACTCTGCGCTTGGCAGCGCTCGCCTGGCCATTCGGCATGGCGACCATGTTCCACCTGATCTATTACCAGAGCGACCTGATTCTGGTGAATTACCTGGCCAGCTCGGCAGCTGCCGGCACCTATGGCGTGGCCATCGCGCTGATGACGGCGCTGTATCTCTTTCCGAGCATAGGCTACAGCCGCTTCATGCTGCACAAACTGCATCGCTGGGCACACCACGACGAAGCGATGTTCAGACGCGCGCATCGTCTCGGGGTCGCCACCATGTTCATCGCCGGTACAGTGAGCATGCTGCTGGTGTGGTTGCTCGCGCCCTGGGTAGTCCCAATATTGTTCGGCAAAGAATACGAAGCGGTGGTTCCACTGGTGGCAGTGCTGGCGCTGGCTGCGCCACTGCGCTTTGTCGCGACCAGCGTCGGTTCGGTGCTCATGACGCGCGATCTGATGCGGCGCAAGGTCCGCTACATGGGGGGCGTCGCGTTGCTCAACGTAGGGCTCAACCTGCTAGTCATTCCTCGCTACGGGGCGATGGGCGCGGCAGCGACCACCGTGGCCAGCGAGTTCGTGTTGCTGGTCATCTACTTCTGGGCCATTCGGACGCATGTATTCGGCAAGAGCTGTGCTGCGGAAGATTAGCAGACAGCGGTAAACAGCAGGCCAGAAAGCCAAGGAGCCCTTTGCCCAGAATACTCGCAGGGAGCAGCGCCGATGAAGATCGATATCGTAACCCTCCACGACGCCAATAATTACGGCTCGGCCTGTCAGGGGGTTGCGACCCGGCAGGTGTTCGCCCGCTTCGGCGAGGCGCGTATCGTGAACTACCGTAACCGGCACGTCAGCCACCACCTGCGCGATATACGCTTCGATCCTACCGTGAGAGGGGTGCTGCGTACCGGCAAGGATCTACTTCGCTTGCCTAGCCGCCGGTTGGCCATGGCCAGGTTTCGCGAATTCCTGGCGGCGCACGGAGGATTGACCGAGCCTGTGACCTCGTTGCAGGAGGTGGCGCAGGCCACCGCCGCCGCGGATGTGCTGGTCAGCGGCAGCGATCAGATCTGGAATCCTGCCTGCGTGAGCGGCGACGGGCGACTCGATCCGGTGTACTTCCTCGCCTTCGCGCGGCCCGGTCAGACGAAGATCAGCTATGCGTCGAGCTACGGCGCTCACGTGTTCACGCCTGCCGAGGCTGAAACGGTGCGTAAGCATCTGCTCGATTACCGCAGCCTTTCCGCGCGGGAGGATGCCAGCGCCGTCTACCTTGCCGAGCTGCTTGGCAGGGACGTCGCCTGCACGCTGGATCCAACGCTACTGTTGGACACGGAAGAGTGGCGGCGATTGGCGCGGCCGATCGCGGCGCTGCCCGCTCGGTACGTGCTTGCCTACGTATTCGACAAGACGGCCCGCATCAAGTGTGCGCTCGCCCGGGTGGCGGCGGAGCTGAGCCTGCCCGTGGTCGTGCTGGATCAGGATCTTGTTGCCGGCTTGCCCTGCGACGTGCATGTGCGCGACGCCGGCCCGGCGGAGTTCGTGCACGCGTTTCTGCATGCCGACTACGTGGTCAGCGACTCGTTCCACGGCGCCTGCTTTGCCACCAACTTCGACAAGCCGTTGCTCGCGGTGGCCAGGCCGGGCAAGTCCAACCGCGTGGAGAGCCTGATGCGCACCGTAGGCAACAGCGCGCGGGTGGTGTACAGCGATGTGGATGTGGAGCGCATCGCCATCCGCTACGAAAACCCCGACGCCACGGCGGCGCTTGCCCGTGCCCGGCAGCGCTCGCTGGACTACATCGTGCGAGCCCTAGGGGCCGACGCGGACAACTTGGCGTTGAGCGGCTCCGTGTGATGACGCGGTTACCCGTCAGCGTGGTCATCCCGTGCTACCGCTGCAGCGGAACTGTCGCTCGTGCGGTGGCCTCCGTCGCCGCACAAACACAGTTGCCGGCCGAGCTGATCTTGGTAGACGACGGTAGCGCGGACGATACCGCTATGGCGCTGGCGGCTTTGCGGGCCGAATATGGCGACTGGGTGCGCGTGTTGCAGCTGCCGCATAACGGCGGTCCGGCGGCGGCTCGCAACGCCGGTTGGGACGCCGCCAGTCAACCGCTGGTGGCGTTTCTGGATGCGGACGATAGCTGGCACCCGCAGAAGCTGGAACTGCAGTGCGGCTGGATGTTGAGCCATCCGCACGTGCTGCTTACGGGCCATCGCTATGTGCAGTCGCAGCCATGGCCGGAGCGGGTGCAAGTCGTCGGCGCTCAACGCATCCAAGGGTGGCGGCAATTGCTGTCCAACCGTTTCGTTACCTCGTCGGTTATGCTGAGGCGCGAGGTGCCGCATCGCTTCGAGTCTGCCAAGCGCCGCTCGGAGGACAATCTGCTCTGGCTCACCATCATCCTCGGCGGGGGTGTGGCGTACCGGCTGGATGCGCCCCTGGTGCGGTTTCACAAGCCGCTGTTCGGGGCAAGCGGGCTCAGCGCCGAACTGTGGAAGATGCAGGCTGGGCAGCTGGACACCTTCCGCCGTGTGTACCGCGCAGGGCTAATCGGGCCTGTAACGTATCTCGGGGTCAGCGCCTTCGCCCTGATCAAGTTTCTCCGGCGGCTGGCGCTTACTCTGCCGGCCAAGGTCCGATCGCCTTGATCACGCGGCTGCTGTTCCTGCTGCTGGTGCTTTTCCTCGCGTTCGTGCCGCTGGGCAGCGCGCCGCTCTACGTAGGACCGTTAAAGTTGGACAACGCGATCGGCTTGCTGCTGGCCGCCGCAGTGGCCGCGCACCTGCTGGTAGGTCCCTTGTCGGTGCGGCTGGGCCTTTCGGTGCTGTTGGCCGGGTTGGCGTACTTCTGCATTCTTTTCGTGTCGGTAGTGCTGTCGGCGGCGCCCGGTTACTCCTTGCAGCGCTATCTGGTGATTGCCGGCTATGCCTTCGTAGCGCTGTCGGTGCCCTATCTGTTCGCGCACCGCAGCGCAGTGCTCGGTCGCTGGCTGTTCGCGGCGGGGCTTTTCTCCGCCAGCGTTATCTATGGCGCCTATGCGCTGCTGGGCATGTCGTCCTGGGGCCGCATGACGATCCCCACTTATTACCCGCCCACCGGACGTTTCGAGTACTTCCCGGAAGGCTGGGGCTCCTCGGCGGATCCGAACATGCTGGCGGTGGGTCTGGCGCTCTCGGTGCTCTTCTTTCTGGCGGTGAGCCCGCTGCGCTGGCGGAGCTGGGCGGCGTCGGCCTACGTGTTGGGCGCTGCGGCATTGACGGGTTCGCGCACCGCATTCGCGGCGTTGATCGTGGGCCTGGGAATGGGGGCTCTGCTGGTAGGCCTGCCATGGCTGCTGGCACGTTCGCAGGCTGTGCGAGTTCGGTTGTCTGGGCTGTTGGCCGCGGCGCTCGCGGTACCGGGCATGGTCTGGCTGGCGGTGACGATGCTGCCGCTGGGTTTGCTGATAGAGCGGCTTCTGCAGGGCGATTCGTTGCGCTGGAAGCTGGCCGAGCACGCGCTGGGAGTGTGGCTGGACAATCTCAAGCATCTGGTTATCGGCGCAGGGTTCAATATTGCGCGTAGCGTAAGCGATCCGCACAACATTTATCTAACGGCACTGCATGATTCGGGCGTTCTTGGCTTGCTGGGCTTGCTTACTCTGCTCGCTGTCGTGCTGATAAAGGCCCTTTGGGTGGTCGACGTCAAGTTGCGTTTTTGGGGGGTCAGCATTTTCTTCTTCATCGCCTTTTCCGGCATGACTTACTGGCATACCAAGACGTTTTGGGTAGCCGTCATGTTAGTGCTCCTGATTTGCACGGCAGATCGCCGGCGCGAAGCGCCTGGCGCTGCTGCGGCCCGTTTCGCTGGAGGCGCGGGATCCATGTTGTCTGCGTAGAGCGGGTCACGGCGGCTCGCAATCCAACATTAGGGCTGGTGGCACAGGGAGGTGCCCGAAATGAAACTGATCTTCGTCGTTAACGACGCTTCGTTCTTTCTGTCGCACCGATTACCGCTGGCGCTTGCCGCGCGAAGAGCGGGATACGAGGTGCATGTCGCCACTCCGCCGCATGCCGCCGCGGTTGCACAGATTCGCCTGCATGGTTTCGTGTTCCATCCGCTGCCGCTGGTCCGTTGCGGCATGCGCCCATGGCAGGAACTGCGAACGCTAATGGCCCTGCTGCGGCTCTACCGCCGGGTACGGCCCGATATCGTGCACCACGTGACCGTCAAGCCCGTGATCTATGGAGGTATTGCCGCTCGCCTCGCTGCGGTCCCGGCGGTGGTGAGCGCAGTGCCGGGGCTGGGTTACCTGTTTATAGCCGCAGGCCCGGTCGCCGCACTGCGGCGGGCAGCGGCGATTCTGTTGTATCGCTTTGCGCTGAGGCATCCCGGTGGCCGCGTGATCCTGCAAAACCCTGACGACCGCGCCATGTTGCTGCAGAGCAAGGTGGTGAAGCCGGAGCGGATCACGCTGATACGCGGTTCGGGCGTGGACTTGGCTGACTATAGGCCTGAGCCGGAGGCGCCCGGATTGCCTATGGTGGTCCTGGCGGCACGCATGCTCAGGGACAAAGGCATCGAAGAGTTCGTGGCGGCTGCCCAGCGTTTGCGGGCCGAAGGAATGGCAGCGCGCTTCGTGCTGGTGGGCGGCGCCGACCCCGGCAACCCGAGCGCGATTCCCCCGCGGCGGTTGCAGGCGTGGGCAGACGCCGGTCTTGTGGAATGGTGGGGGCACAGGGAAGATATGGCAGCCGTATTCGCGCAGGCGCATATCGTCTGCCTGCCGTCGTATCGCGAGGGGTTACCCAAAGTGCTGCTGGAGGCGGCGGCCTGTGGCCGCGCCGTTGTCACCACGGACGTGCCGGGATGCCGCGAAGCCGTAACCCATGGCGATAACGGCTTGCTGGTACCGGCGCGGGATGTCGCCGGATTGGCGCAGGCGTTGCGTATGCTGTTGGAGGATGCGGATTTACGGAAGCGAATGGGACGGCGTGGGCGGGCGCGCGCCGAAGCGGAGTTCGGTGTGGAACGAGTCGTAAACGCAACTCTCGCGCTTTATAGAGACCTAGGCAGGGCTGCGGGCCACCATACCGGTGCAGCCCAGAAGATCGCTTGAAATGACGAATGGCCATGTTCTGGTAACCGGAGCGAACGGTTTTGTCGGCCGCGCTGCCTGCGAGCATTTGCGTCGAGAAGGTTGGACTGTGCGCGCTGCATTGCGTCGCTCAACGCCCGTACCGGCTGCCGACGAGGCCGTGGTGGTAGGCGAAATTGGCGCTGATACCGACTGGACTCGTGCCTTAGCGGGCGTAGATGTCGTACTGCATTTGGCAGCGCGCGTGCACGTAATGCGTGAAACGGCGGCTGATCCGCAGGCGGCATTCGATGCCGTCAACGTCGCGGGGACGAGGGCGCTTGCCGAGCAGGCTGCGCGTGCAGGTGTGCGCCGGCTGGTCTACGTGAGCAGCGTAAAAGTAAATGGCGAGGCTACGTTCGGCGTGCCGTTCACGGAAGAAGACCCGCCGCGCCCGGAAGACCCGTATGGGCGTTCCAAGTGGAAGGCCGAGCAGGAGTTGCGTGCCATGCCAGGCCTGGAAACCGTGATCGTACGTCCTCCTCTTGTTTATGGGCCTGGGGTGAGGGGCAATTTCCTGCGGCTGCTGCGCTTGGCCGAGCTCGGTTTGCCACTACCGCTGGCGGCGGTGAACAACCGGCGCAGCCTGATTGCGTTGACCAATCTGGTCGACTTGCTGAGCGTGTGCCTTGAGCACCCTGCTGCGGCGGGGGAAACATTTCTCGCGGCTGATGCTGCGGATGTGTCCACGGCGGACTTGCTGCGCGCCATTGCAAGAAACCTGCATAAACCCGCTAGGGTTTGGCCGCTGCCAGCGGTCGTCTTGCGCGCCGCGGCAGTCATGCTGCGACAAACCGCTACCTTTCAGCGGCTTTGCGGTTCGCTACAGGTCGACACCGCTAAGGTCCGCCGTCTGCTAGGCTGGCAGCCGTCGGTGCCTTTCCAGCAGGCGTTGGCGGAAACGGTACGTTGGTACTCGGCAGAGCGATGAGCAGCGCGATAGGGCTGATTTTGATTGTATGTTCGGCGCTTGTGGCCTTTGGGCTTACTGGCCTATTGCGACGGTACGCGCTGCAGGCCCAGATACTGGATATTCCCAATCAGCGGAGTTCGCATACTGTGCCAACGCCGCGTGGCGGCGGGCTGGCTGTGGCGGCTGCGTTCTGCCTGTGCCTGCTCGTGGCTGGGGCATGGGGGTTGGTCTTGCCGTCGTTGTTGATGGCGGCCGTCGGCGGGGGTAGTGCGGTCGCGGCGATCGGTTTTGTCGACGATCGTGGCCACGTTCCCGCGCGTTGGCGCTTGCTTGTGCATTTTCTTGCGGCCGCTTGGGCCGTGGCGTGGCTAGGGGGGATGCCGGCGCTGCCGATTGGTGGCTATGCGACCGATCTTGGGGCGGCGGGAGTACTGGCTGCCATTTTTCTGACGGTCTGGCTGCTCAATTTGTACAACTTTATGGATGGCATAGACGGTCTTGCGGGTGTCGAGACGGTCACGGTAGCGGCGGGAGCAGCGTTGCTGCTGTTGTTCACGGACCAGCCTGCCGCCGCTGTCGGCCCTGCGTTGTTAGCCGCTGCAGGGAGTGGGTTTCTCTTCTGGAATTGGCCGCCGGCACGGATTTTTATGGGAGACGCGGGCAGCGGGTTTATCGGTTTCGTACTGGCCGTGTTCGCGCTCAGCGGGGCGCTCAGCTTTTGGAGCTGGTTGATCCTGCTTGGCGTCTTTCTGGTCGATGCTAGCTATACCTTGTCACGTCGCCTGCTGCGTGGAGAGCGGGTGTACGAGGCGCATCGCTCGCATGCCTATCAGCGGGCAGCGCGGCGCCACGGCGCCCACCGGCCTGTGACGTTGGCGGTAGCGCTCATAAACGTGGTCTGGTTGTGGCCTTGGGCATTCCTTGCTCAGCGGTTGCCCGAGCTGGGCTTGCTGATGACCGTGATCGCCTGGCTGCCGCTGCTGGCGCTCGCGGTGATGCTCGGTGCCGGGGAGTCAGAGGAACTGCCAGCATAACTCTGCGTATGGCGGCGTGCACTGTCTACTACAGCGGCGCTTCCTAGGGGCGACGGTTTTTCCAGCGGTAGCCGGGGGAGAAGATTAGCGGCCAGGAGGCCGCTCCGACCGGGCTGCCTCCTTTGTAAAGCAACGCACCGGCTTGTACCTCAGAC
>CAYWPG010000061.1:0-8371 GCA_964460035.1 uncultured Alkalilimnicola sp. | reverse complement strand
CAGGCAGCGTTCACAAACTGTGCCATGCATACAACGCACATGCCTGCCGAGGAAGAAGATGGGCGGCAACAGCTATCGATAGGCTAGCGCACGAGAATCGTTGCGAAACAAAATCAGACGGGCGCGTCGGCACCGGCACGCTCAGAACAACGCTAGCGGAAGCAAAATCTGCCGGCAGCGCGCAACCGGTTCTCAGCGCTGCGCTGCGGCGATCTCCTCCTCAATCGCTGCCAATGCGGCCACCGGATCCGGCGCTTGCGTTATGGGTCTGCCGATCACCAGATAATCAACGCCCGCTGCGAGAGCACGCGCCGGTGTCATCACCCTGTGCTGATCGTCGCTGGCTGCACCAGCAGGCCGTATGCCCGGGCTGAGCAAGCGAAAAGACTCCCCGTGCGCCTTACGCAGAAGGTGGGCTTCCTGGGCGGAGCAAACGACACCGTCCAAGCCCGAGCGCTGCGCAAGCGAGGCAAGCCGCTCCACCGCGGCACCTGCCGTATCCCCGCCAAGGCCGATTTCGCCAAGCGTCGCCTCGTCGTGACTGGTCAGCACGGTCACCGCCAGCAACAGCGGCCGCTTCGCATAAGCATCCACCGCTTCCCGTGCTGCTGTCATCATCACGCTGCCACCCAGCGCGTGCACGTTCACCATCCAGACGCCAAGGGCAGCCGCGGCACGGCATGCTCCGGCAACGGTATTGGGTATGTCGTGAAACTTGAGGTCGAGAAAAACCTCGAAGCCCTGGTCGTGCAAACGGCGCACCAAATCGGGCCCCGCGGAAACGAATAGTTCCTTCCCAACCTTTACTCGGCAGCGCCGAGGATCGAGTCGGCTTGCAAGATGTAGCGCCTGGTCCGCATCGGCGAAATCCAACGCGACGATGATCCTTGGCCCTACGACAACTGGCTCCATAACCTCTGACGCTCCCCTACAGGCCTGAGATGGGCTTGACTGTGGCCCAGCTCTTACAGCTTGGACACTGCCAGTACAGCGCTTTTGCCGTAAAACCGCACTGTCGGCACTCATAGGCAGGCCGATTGCTGAGCAGCTCCGTGAACGCGTTGTGCAGCACCTCCACCCCTTCGGCAGGCGCTGTCTCGGCGGCGCTGGAGGTCAGCTCGATCAGCCGGTGCAGTCCATACACGCTCGGCCGCTGCCTTAGCTCCTCGGCAACGAAATCTATTGCTGCACGGACGCCATCCTGTTCCCGGATCAGCTCCGCCAACATCAGCATCGGCGCCGGACCGGCGGACTCGACGCGCACCTCCTCCAGGTAACGCATCATCGCCTTCTGGGTGCCCAGCTGCTCATGGCATTGGCGCATGGCGGGCAGCACTTCGGGCAGGAACTCCGGATCCTGATGCATCACGCGCTGAAAGGCTCGCAAGGCCGCCTTCGGGTTATTGTGGGCCATCTCCAGTTGACCGAGCTGAATACTGGCCCTGGCACAGTTCGGATCCTGTGCCAGCGCACGCTTGAGGAGCTGGCGCACCCGGGAGGCATCGCCCTGCTCCATCGCGGTCTGCGCCAACTCGCAGTAAAACTGGGCGATGACGGCCCGCATCGCGGCACCGGCGCGCGACTCCAGGCGCATTCCGGCCTCGATAGCCTTCTGCCACTCCTTCTCCTGCTGATAGATCACCAACAGCTGGCGCAGCGCTTCCTCTATATGTACGCCGAACTCTATCACCTGTTCGAACAAGCTCTCGGCGCGATCGAGCAGCCCTGCGCGCAAATAATCACCCCCAAGCTCTAGCAAGGCCTGAGCCCTTAACTCGCGGCTCAGTGTGGGACGGGCGATAAGATTTTGGTGAATGCGGATCGCGCGATCGACTTCGCCGCGCCGGCGGAAGAGATTGCCCAAGGCGAGATGGGTTTCCACCGTCTCGCTATCCACCTCGACCATGCGCGTAAAAACTTCGATCGCCTTATCGGGCTGTTCGCTGATCAGGTAGTTCAGGCCTTTGAAATACTCCTTTGGAAGCTGCTCCCGGTGCCGCATCCGGCGATCGCCATCGCGCCGGGCGATGAACCAGCCCGACCAAGCCGCCAGCGGTAGCAGTAGCCAGAAAAGCTCCATCATCTTCAGCAATTCGCCCCAAACGCCGTCGTCTGCGGCGCATATGGCACACTGCTCCGTCCGTCACCAATGATCATCGGACGCAAATGGGGCAAATCGGAACGCATGCTGAGCAAGTTGATTTATCCTAGGCTGCGTCTTTGATAGGCATTCGACGCAATTCGTCCAGCTCGCGCTGAATCTGATGGCGCGCACGCCGCTCGCGCGCAAGCTCGCGCCGCTGCCGCAGTACCAGAGCAAGTGCCGCGATTACCCCCAGCACGGCGCCGAGGATTACCGACAGTACGATAACCAGCGACAACGGCAGCTCCTGAGCGCCGAAATAAAAGTCGATCGTTACCAGCTGGGCGTTGAGCAGAGCAAAACTCAAGCCGAACAACACAATAACGAGACCAAACAGGAATCCGATCAACTTACCCATCGGGCGCTCCCTATTAAAACCCTGATCTAATCCATCCTGATCTTGTTCTGTTCGTCGCCGGCCGCCATGGGCCCTGCCGCCCCCGCTAAGCGGGCGGCGCAAGACATATAAGCGCTCGTCTCGGCATGCACCGTGAAGCTTCTTATTTCGACTCGCCTCGTTGGCAGCAGTTCATTATGGCCTAAGTCACAGAAAGGAAAAACGGGCCCGTAGGCCCGTTTAGCAGTGATAGGTACGCTACTTGTTGCGCCCCTCGTTGACGCGCTCGCGCATCTGTTTACCAGGCTTGAAGTGCGGCACGTACTTCCCCGGCAACGCAACTGGTTCGCCCGTCTTGGGATTGCGCCCGATGCGCGGGGGACGATGATGGAGGCTGAAGCTACCGAAGCCGCGTATCTCGATGCGCTCGCCGCTGGCCAGCGCATCGCTCATCCGCTCCAGCACCGTCTTGACCGCGAGTTCCACATCGCGGTAGGGCAAGTGTTGCTGCTTGGAGGCGATGAGCTCGATTAACTCGGATTTCGTCATAGTGTCATCCCAGTGAATAGGCTCGCCTTTCCATAACGTTTCGCCTCGCCTGTCCTGGCGGGCTCAGACGAGCTACAGGCGTGCACTGCGAAATCGACGGCCGGGCGGGCACCGAAGGAGGTGCCGCCGGCCCGTCCGGACAGCGGGTTATTGCCCCTTGTTGTCCATCTGCTCTTTGAGCAAATCGCCCAGCGTGGTGGTGCCAGCCGAGCTGCTCCGAGTGTAGTCCTGAATGACCTCGGCCTCTTCCTGTGCGTCCTTGGCCTTGATGGAAAGGCTGATCGAGCGATTCTTGCGGTCCACCGCCACGAACTTCGCCTCGATTTCGTCGCCTTCCTTGAGGACGGTGCGGGCATCCTCCACACGGTCGCGGGAGATATCGGAGGCACGCAGATAACCCTCCACCCCGTCGCCCAGGTCGATCACAGCGCCCTTGGCATCGACCTCGCGCACCGTGCCGCTGACGATGCTGCCCTTCGGATGCTCAGCCACCCAAGCGCCGAACGGATCCTGCTCGAGCTGCTTCACGCCCAGAGAGATACGCTCGCGCTCCGGATCAACCGACAGCACGACCGCCTCGACTTCCTCGCCCTTCTTGTAATTACGGACGATCTCCTCGCCACCCTCGCCCCACGACAGATCGGAGAGGTGGACCAGACCATCGATACCGCCTTCCAGGCCGACGAAGATACCGAAGTCGGTGATCGACTTGATCGCGCCGACCACGCGGTCGCCCTTCTTGTACTTGTTCGCGAAGTCTTCCCAGGGGTTCGACTGGCACTGCTTCATGCCCAGGGAGATGCGACGGCGCTCCTCGTCGATGTCCAGGACCATCACCTCGACCTCGTCGCCCACTTGGACGACCTTGGCCGGGTTGATGTTCTTGTTGGTCCAGTCCATTTCGGAGACGTGCACCAGCCCCTCTACGCCAGGCTCGATTTCAACGAAGCAGCCGTAGTCGGTGATGTTGGTGACCTTACCGAAGACCCGGGTGCCTTCGCTGTAACGACGCCCGATGTTGGTCCATGGATCCTCGCCCAACTGCTTCAGGCCCAGGGAGACGCGGTTGCGCTCGCGATCGAACTTGAGAACCTTGACCTCGATCTCCTGGCCGACTTCGACCACCTCCGACGGGTGCTTGACCCGCTTCCAGGCCATGTCGGTGATGTGCAGCAGCCCATCGATGCCGCCGAGGTCGACGAAGGCGCCGTAGTCGGTAAGGTTCTTGACGATACCCTTGAGCACCTGGCCTTCCTGCAACTTCTCGAGAAGCTGCTCGCGCTCGGCGCTGTATTCTTCCTCGACCACCGCGCGGCGGGAAACCACCACGTTATTGCGCTTGGGATCGAGCTTGATGACCTTGAACTCGAGGTCCTTGCCTTCGAGATAGGTGGTATCGCGCACCGGGCGCACGTCCACCAGCGAGCCGGGCAGGAACGCGCGAATGTGCTTGAGGTCGACGGTGAAGCCGCCCTTGACCTTGCCGCTGATCATGCCGGTGACGGTCTCGCCCTTTTCGTAGGCGTCCTCCAGGAACTTCCAGGCATGCGCGCGCTTTGCCTTTTCGCGGGACAGGCGCGTTTCGCCGAAGCCGTCCTCGACAGCATCCAGCGCAACTTCGACCTCGTCACCGACCTCTACTTCGAGGTTGCCGTCCTCATCGTAGAACTGTTCGAGCGGGATCACCGCTTCGGACTTCAGGCCCGCGTTGACCACCACCGACTCGCCGTCGATGGCGACCACCTTGCCCATGACGATGGCGCCGGGGCGCATCGCGGTGTTCGCAAGGCTCTGTTCAAAAAGTTCTGCAAAGCTTTCGCTCATGTGGTTAAGAATCCCAGGCCGCCGAAACGGCGCTATATCAAGTTAAGGTTAATAAACTAAAGAACGCTTCTGGGCTTTAGACAACACCCGCCTAGAGTCGTTCTTCCCCTGGCAACGGCAGCCGGTCTTTAGCCAGCTGCAGTACCCTTTCGACCACCGCATCGACACCGATATCCGTGGTGTCGATGATAAACGCATCAGCGGCAGGCTTTAGTGGAGCCACGGCGCGGGACGAATCGCGTCTATCGCGCTCCGCAATCTCCTCTAAAAGGGCTGAGAGGGTAACACTCAGACCTTGTTCCTTCAACTGCTTATGGCGCCGCCTAGCGCGCTCTTCCACACTCGCGGTGAGAAAAATCTTGAGCGCCGCATCGGGGAACACCACCGTTCCCATGTCGCGGCCGTCGGCCACTAGCCCAGGCGGCCTCCGGAATGCCCGCTGCCGCTCCAGCAGAGCGTCGCGCACAGCAGGAATCGCCGCCACCTTGGAAGCGGAATTGCCGGCTTCTTCGCTGCGAATCAAGGCGCTCACGTCATTACCGCCCAGCAAAACCCTGTCGCCGTCGTCACGGGTATCGAAACGCACGGGCAGCTCACGTGCCAGCCGTGTCAGGCCAGTCTCGTCGTCCAGCGCTACGCCGCGCTGCTCAGCGTAATAACCCAGCACACGATAAAGCGCGCCGCTATCGAGAAACTCCCAACCCAGCCGCTGACCGAGCGCGCGCGCGACCGTTCCTTTGCCGGAACCGCTGGGACCGTCGATGGTTATGACGGGTACCTGGCTCACTTTCACTCCCCGACGCTGATTGCGAGCCCGGCCTCGGCGGCAAGTTCCACGAAGCCCGGAAACGAAGTCGCGACGTTAGCGCAATCGTCTATGGTGATCGGCCCGCTGGCACGCAGTGCTGCCATGGCAAACGACATGGCGATACGGTGATCGCCCAGGCTATCCACGCGCCCACCGGTCATGGCGCCGCCGCGTATCCGGATCCCATCCGGCCGCGGCTCGCAGTCGATGCCCAGCCGCTGCAACCCATCGGCCATAGCTGCAATGCGATCGCTTTCCTTGACCCGCAACTCTTCGGCCCCGGTGACCACCGTCTCGCCCTCGGCGCAAGCGGCGGCGATGAATACAGCAGGAAACTCGTCGATCGCCAGCGGAACAAGCTCAGGCGGGACTTCCACGCCTTTGAGCGGCGCGCTCTGCACGCGCAGGTCGGCAACCGGCTCGCCACCGACTTCGCGCTCATTGAACAACTCGATGCGTGCGCCCATCAAGCGGAGAATATCGATGATCCCGGTGCGCGTCGGGTTCACGCCGACATGTTCGAGCACCACATCGGAGCCTGGCGCGATACTGGCTCCGACCAGGAAAAAAGCCGCCGACGAAATATCGGCCGGCACGTCGATACGCGTCGCCTTCAGCCGTCCGCCCCCTTCCAGGCAGGCCGTGTTGCCTGCGGTGTCCACCGCATAACCGAACCCGCGCAGCATGCGTTCCGTATGATCGCGCGTCGGCGCCGGCTCGGTAACGCAGGTCTGGCCGTGGGCATACAAGCCGGCCAGCAATATGCTGGATTTGACTTGGGCGCTGGCCATAGGCATACGATACGCTAGCCCCCGCAGCTCGGGATTACCCAAAATGCGTATCGGGGCCGTGCCCGCCTCGGTAGTCTGGAACTTCGCTCCCATCTGCGCGAGCGGCGCAGTCACCCGCTGCATGGGCCGCTTGGACAACGAGGCATCACCGGTCAGCTCCACTTCGAAGGGCTGTCCGGCCAGCAAACCACAGAGCAATCTCATGGAGGTGCCGGAATTGCCCAGATAAATGGGCTTCGCGGGCGCTTTGAGCCCATGCATGCCGACGCCGTGGATACGCACTCGTCCCGCGTCCGGGCCTTCTATGTTCACCCCCATGGCGCGGAAGGCGGCCAGCGTCGCCAGCGCATCCTCGCCCTCCAGAAAGCCGGTAACCTCCGTTACTCCCTCGGCCAGCGACCCCAGCATAATGGCGCGATGCGAGATCGACTTATCGCCCGGAACCCGCAAACACCCCTGCAAACGACCGCCGGGCTGAACGAAAAACTGCCGCGCGTGCGCGCTGCCGTGTGCAGACACACTGCTCTCCTTACTGTTCCAAGAATCGGATGAAACGGTCCCGCGCCTGCTTCGCGCTGCCGAAAACATCCGCCAGACGGTCGCCGTCGGCACGCTCGACCGCCTTCAGCAACTCGTTGAGATCGTCGATATAACGACGCATTGCCGCTACCAGCGCATCCCGGTTGGCCAGACAAATGTCTCGCCACATGATCGGATCGCTGGACGCTATCCGTGTGAAATCGCGGAAGCCTCCCGCTGCGTACTGAAAGATTTCGCGATTATCGTCCCAGCGGGAAAGCGTGTCGACCAACCCGTAGGCCAGCACATGAGGCAGATGGGACGTTGCAGCGAGCACTGCATCGTGATGCTCCACGCTCATAGTGGAGACCTTGGCGCCACAGACCTCCCACAGCCGCGTCACGGTCGCGACGGCGCCGGGATCCGTGTGCTCCAGCGGCGTCAAAATGACTCGCCTTCCCCGGAACAGTTCCGCAAACGACGCCTGCACGCCGCTTTTCTCGGTACCCGCGATGGGATGTCCCGGCACGAAACGCGCCGGCGGGGTGCCGAACACGGCTTGCGCATCAGCCACCACGCTGGCCTTGGCACTGCCCACGTCGGTGATAATCGCCCCTGGCGCCAACCCCGACTGCATGGCCGCCATGACCGAACGCATGCTGCCAAGCGGCACCCCGAGCACCACCACATCCGCGCCGGCGACGGCACGCGCCGGGTCGCGCTCGTAGCGATCGATCACACCCAAGTCGACGGCAAGGCGCAGCTGTTCCTCATTGCGCCCGCAGCCGACGATTTCGCCGCAACTGCCGGCTGCGCGCAACGCTCTTGCCCAGGAACCGCCTATGAGTCCGACACCGATAATGCACACGCGCTGGACAGCGCTCATGCGGTGGCCTCCAACACCCCCTCTTCGCCGAGCGCGGCTAGCGCCTGGAGAAAGCGCTGATTCTCGCTCTCCAGGCCCACGCTCACCCGCAAATGGCGCGGCAGCTTGTAGCTGTCTACAGGACGCACGATAACGCCCCGACGCAGCAACCCTTCGTAGACCTCGGCGGCGCGAGCGCCGACTTCCACCGCCAGGAAGTTACCCGCCGAGGGCAATACCGCCAAGCCGAGCTTGGCGCATTCGTCGGCCAGGCGCGCACGCTCGCGGCGATTGAGTTCCACCGCCGCGGCGATATGTGCGGTATCTTCCAAGGCCGCTGCCGCCGCGGCTTGCGCGACGGTACTCACGTTGAATGGCAGACGCACACGGTTAAGCAGATCCGCCACATCCGGATGCGAGAGCGCGTACCCCACACGCAGCCCTGCTAGGCCATACGCCTTGGAGAAGGTCCGCGTCACGATCAGATTCGGCATGGTACGCAGCCAGCGGCTGGTTTCCACATAGCCGGGTGCAT
>CAYWPG010000060.1:2356-9149 GCA_964460035.1 uncultured Alkalilimnicola sp. | reverse complement strand
CGCCGATGATGCGCGCGGCGCCGAACATCTCCAGCACCGTCACCACGCTGAGAATGGGCACGTCCTTGAGGATGGACACCGCGTAGTTGCCTAGCGCGGGAATCACGCGCGGCACCGCTTGCGGCAGGATGATGTGGGTAAACCCACGCCTCGGGCTCAGGTTGAGCGCCCGAATGGCCTCCCGCTGGCCGTGCGGTACCGCTTCGATGCCACCGCGGTACACCTCGGCGCAGTAGGCACTGTACTGCAGCCCCAGCGCCAGCGCCCCGGCCACGAAGGGAGTAATGGCCCAGCCGGTCCACTGCGGCAACACGTAGAACACAAAGAACAACTGAATCAGCAGCGGCGTGTCACGCAGGAACTCCACCACCAGTGCCGCCGGCCAACGCACCACGCGCAGCGGCGCCCCCTTGAGCACGGCCAGCACCAACCCGAACGCCAGCGCAAGAGCGAAGCCGGCCGCCGCTGCCTTGAGCGTGGTGAGCAACGCGGTAAGCAAAATGGGCAAAATCGATACCGCGAATGCCCAGTTGGAGCTGGTATCCCACTCGAACCCGAATAGCATTAGCGCGCCCTCCAGCCGCCTACCCGCGCCGCCAGCAGCTTCATCAGCGCCGCTAGCACCAACGCCATGCCGAAATACATCAGCAGTGCCATGGTGTAGACCGTGGTGCTGTCCTGGGTGAGGTTGCGAATGCGCTCGGTGATCAGCGCCAGATCGGCAAGGGTGATCAGCGACACCAGCGCGGTGTCCTTGAGATTTTGGATCGCCAGGTTGCCGAACGCGGGCATCATCTCCGGCAGCGCCTGCGGCAAAGCGATGCGCCAGAGCGTCTGCCGCGGGGTAAAGTTGAGCGCCCGCGCCGCTTCGTACTGCGGCCTTGGCACCGCTTGAATGGCGCCGCGCACCACCTCGGCGCCATAAGCGCCGATATTGGCCGACAGGGCGATCACGCCGGCCACTATCGGCGGCAGCTGGGCATCGAAACCCAGCGCCTTCCCCACTAGCGGCAGCGCATAAAACAGCCAGAACATCTGCACTAGCAGCGATGTGCCGCGGAAGATCTCGATATACGCCACCGAGATGGCTTTGATCGGCGCGTGCCGTGACAGCCGGCCGGTACCGGCCGCAAAGGCGAGCAATGCACCAAAGACAGTCGAATAGGCCGTCAGCTGCACGGTAACCCAGGCACCTTGCAGCATTGGAGCCAGATAATCGAGCCAGCTCATCGTTGCATGCAGCGCCGCCTACTCGACCGCGCAGAGCTCCTCGGTGCTGCGCGCGAAGGAGGCTTCGAGGTCAGTCTCGTTGAAGCCATGTCGCTCGAGGATCGCACGCCACTCCTCGGTCTGCTTGAACTCGGCCAGCGCGGCATCGAAGGCTTCGCGGAAGTCAGTGGAGGCAGCGTTGAAAGCGAAAGCGCCCCAGCTGCGTACGGTCTCCCCATCGATCACTGGGTCTTCAAAGTCCTGCACCGCTTCCACGCGATCGCTCTTGCCCGCCAGATCGGCCACCGTCAGACCGGTAGCGGCGTATGCATCGGCGCGACCGCTGCTGACTGCGGCGATGGCATCGGCATTGGCGCCTATCATCACCATACGCTGCTGCGGCACCCCAAGCGCCTGCAGCATTTCCAGCTGATCGGCCCCGGCCATGATGGCAACGGTCAGATCCTCGCGTTCGGCGAAAGCCCGGTAGTTGTGGATGTTCTTGGGGTTGCCAGCGGCGACCAACAGCCCCTCGCCGTAACTAGAATTGGGCGTAGAGAAGGCCACCTCGCGGCAGCGCTGGGGCAGGATGGCCATCTCGGCGGCCACCATATCGAACCGGTCGGCTTTGAGCCCTGGAATCAGCGAGCTGAAAGCCGTGGCGATCCACTCAATA
Organism: uncultured Alkalilimnicola sp.; assembly: GCA_964460035.1. GTDB lineage: Bacteria > Pseudomonadota > Gammaproteobacteria > Nitrococcales > AK92 > CAYWPG01. Next base: position 7,264 of record CAYWPG010000060.1, on the reverse strand, counting down.
CGTTCCAGGCCCATCCGTTCGAGCACGGCAGTGGCCACTTCCGGGCCGGCACCCTGCGCGTTGCCGCTGAAGTCCAGAAAACCGTAGGGGATCTCGTTGGCGACGGCGATACGCACCGTGCCGCGTTGGCGGATTTGGTCCAGAGTGGCGGCGCCGGCTGGGGCTATCAGCATAGCGCCCAGTATCAGCGCCATAGCTACGCGCAAAGCGCGATAGGGAGTTGGGTTCACACCTGTCTCCTCGGCAAGCTTCTCTCCTCGATAGGTCGTTTTTTTAGGGTGAACAGATGAAGCTCGGATTGCAACCGCGAGTTACGCAGTGCCGATATCCGGCGTCATGTAACCTGCCGCCATCAGCGGCTAAGTGCCGTGCATCCCGCGGCCATCTGCCGACAATCCGGCCCGCTCCTTAGTCTGGAATGAGCCCACGTAGTCCAATCCGAACAGGAGCGACGGGAGGCCGATTGCCTCTGGCTCCACACCGAATTCCAGGCCTCCTCAAACCCTGGAATATGGACATCAATGCACTCCCCGCCAAGCCGCCGCCTTGCGCCTTATCCCCGTGCTCAGCACGAGAAGAGCCAGTCGAATCGGGTTACCGATCTCTCGTCTCGGGGTCAGTATTGGGGATACCGCGGATCAACAAATCTACATAGGCCTCGGCGATCAAGTCGGCCGGCCGGATGCCAAGCTCTGCCATCAGCAGTCGCGCAAGGGTTACGCCGCTCTCCTCGGTCTCATCGGGACCAAGCGCCACCGCCCACGCCCAGCGCGCTTGTCAGCACAACTTTGAGGGACCGCGGCTCCTGAGTAACGGAACGGATATAGGTCGATGGTTTAGGACCGCAGAAATCCGCTCGGCCGTACCGTTTCCAAACTCTCTGGCTTTAGCCGCCCATGCGGCACCTCGAAAAAAGTGTCTGTCTGCTCAAGCCGCACCGGCAAACCATCGGCCACCCTCGCCGCTATGCGGTCATGCTCTTCGAAGTTCGACGCACAGGCTTTTATTTCGATGGTTAGGGCCGAAAACCCCCTTCAGTTATGTGCAACTACTGCTATGCGAGGCCGCAATCAACCGCACCCCTATAGGCTCATAGGAAAGGCAAAACCAAGAATGGAAATATACAACTAAGAATAAATTACTATCGTCCTATCTTTATTAATACTTTACACAAAGACCTTTATCCTCGCCTTGATACACAACCAACGAAGACCCTATCACAGCGAGATTCAAGCTCGTCATTTACCGTCCTGCAGCAGACTGCAGGTCAGAACGCCTTTTTCAATATCTATGCTGCGCACCATGATAAAGTCCTCGTGAATATCCGAGCCAACCGCAAACCACTGCTCCCCTACCACGATAAGACCATGCTTGCGGCAAAACCGAATACCGCGCGGGTTTTGCTTGAAAACGCCCAGCCACAGGCTCGTATAAGCCTCGGCACGCGCGATGTGCAGCGCCTGTCTCATAAGTGCCGCGGTCACAGCCGTGCCGTGATATTGCGGGAGCAAGTACAACCGCCGCACCTCTAGCGCCCGATGCACCCCTACCTCGCGTGGTACGCCTTCCCAACATCACTTCAGATAACCCACAACAGGTCCATCCACCTCGACAGCAAACAACGAGGTGGCGCGGCAGGCGAGGTGCTCCGCAAACCGGGCTGGGGTGAGCTCAGGGCGATATACGCAGCGATAGCTTCAGCAGGCGTGGACAGCGGACAGGCAAGAGCAAAGGTCGCCGCCCCGGGCGAACTCAGCCGCATCGGCTGGCTGCGCAGGTCGGATAAACGTCTTCATAGCGGTAAGCGTTCCGCATCCGGCAATGCCTGAGGCCATCCCGGCTCGGCCAGGCCGTACACGGCCATGCAGCGCGTACCTCCGCTCCTTAAAAGAGCCCCGCGCTGGCTGCACCCAGCTGGTACGCGGTGTCAAGGGAAAACAATGCGAAGACCGCAAGCAGCGCAGCCAGCACCTTCATAGTCGCCAGATACCCCCGGCTCTCCAGCGACGGCAGGAAGCTGGCTGCGAGCAACGCAACGGCGATCTTTGAAGCGATAAGCGCCCCTATGGAGGTCGCCACGAACACCATACTATCTACAGTCGTACCGCGAACGATGTAACTGCCGCCCACCGTAAACCAGAAAAGATAAGATCCCGGATTTAGCAGGTTCACTTTAATCGCGGTCAGCAGCGACGAGTCGGGACCCAACTTGGACGATACAGCGATATTCTGGATAAGAAACATCTTTCGCGACAGCCAGAGCAGGTACAGCCCCCCCAAGCAGGCTCAACGCTGCTGCGAAAATATCTATGCTCTTGAACTGCGACAGCAGCCAAAGCGCGGCAAGGATGATCGGGCCGTCCGTTACCAGCGGAGCCAGACTCGCGCGAACCCCGCTTAGCAAGCCGCGGGATAGCGTTTGTTGTATCACCACAATTCCAAGCGTGGCCGGGCTTCAAGCCGGCAGCCAAGCCAAAAGAAAGCGCGGAAAAGAAGAATTCGTTCATGCTCCACCGGGTGGATACCCCGAACACGAGCTGCAAGCCGGCTCCTACAAGGCCGCTGCGCTTTAAGGCTTGGTAAACACGATCTCGCTACGGGCTGTTTGCTCGAAACTTATGCAAAGAAGCGGACGGCAAAACCCAACAGTATCCTCCGCTGCCAAAGCGCACAAGCAGAAAGTCCGTCATCAGCCCGGTGTGACTGGCGAGATGGGCTGACGTCGAAAGCATCTTTCGCCACAACGGGATTCCATCCCCCGCGCCCACAAGAAAGCCCCCTGTCACACGAAGATCTTCGGCAGCAGTACTACGCCCACGATCGCACCCACCAGGTTGAGTCCGCCGAGGATCAACAGGAAGACGCGCACGTCCGGATGCTTGAACTTGGTGGCGACGCCGCCGAAAAAGAGCACCGATGCCAGCATCACTGTCGCCAACAAGTAGGTGTCGGCGATGTGGTTGGCCCGGTGGGCATCTCTCAGGAGCTGGTTAGCTTGCGCAGCCGCGTCCTGGGCCTGCTGCTTCAGGCGCGAATCGAACTCGGGCAAGCCGGCAGCTGCCGGTGGCGAGCTCCCCTCTTCTCCCCCACCTTGCCAGTCCTTGACCGCGCTTTCCAGCTCCGGCCCGAACCGGCCGCGGTACATCTCCGCCAGCTCTGGGCGGCCATTCTCTATGGCCTCCAAGTAGCTGAGAAAAATTGATATATCCAGCATGGCCTGCTGATTAGCAGCCAGCTGCAACATGGTCGCCTCCCGGCTAAGGCGGTTCGACTCGGCGATCCGGAACGCCTGGATTCCGCTCCACACCGCCGATTGATAAGCGCACCACGCAGTGCCCACAGTGGCAATCGCCAGCAAGATAGCCGAGATCAACTCGCTATAGGCCAGCACTCGCTCGAAACGCGTCCCCTCCACCAGCATCTCAGCGCTCCGCCACCAGCAGCACCGCCAGCCCATCGTGATCGCCCGTATGGGCCGGGGCAGTGCCGATCAATGCATTGTTCAGTTCCACCCAACCGCGGCGGGCGAATGCGGTGTGCTGCTCCATGCGCTCGGCGTAATCGTCACGGGCGCGGTTAAAAGAGACGAACTGGTGCTTGATGTGCGCGAACGGATCGACCTTCTCCCGGCTGAAGGCGCCGATAAAGACATAGCCATCCCGGGGTCGGCAAGGACCGAACAGCCTGCCGTGATTGTTGTCGACCTCGAACGGGCGGTTGGACAGGGCGCGATGCCGCCCGCCCGGTAGCTCCGGGTGCAGGTAGTCCCCTACGTAGCCAAAGTAGCCGGCCGAATGGCCTTCCCTGGCAGGATAGCCGGCGGCGGCGCTGGCCTGCAGCAGGCGCTGCCGCGCCTCCTGCACCGAGCCGGCAGCCTGGTCGATGAGGATAATGTTGATCGGTTCGCGCAGCGGTTTGCCATGATAGATCTCGCCGAGCCAGTGTGCCGGCGTCAGATCCGGATCCAGCATCCACTTGCCGATCGCAGGCAAACCCTTGGGGTGAGCCACATCCGCAGCAGCCGGATGAAAGCGCTGCGGCACCGCGGACGCTTGGAGCGGAGCCAGCCCTGGCGGCGGATTGACGGCACGCCGCGGCAGTATGCGCAGAAACGCTTTCACGGCCACCTCCGAGATGCACCAGTCGTTCTTGCTATGGGGCTGATGCCGGATGGTGCAAACCGTGCGCCGTCAACTCACTGCACAGACCGTGCTTAGGGCAAGTGCCAAATCCCGTCCGAAGGCTCCTGCAAGAGCAGCGCCTCTGTGGAAACCGTGTCGTGTGGGAGACTCTATGCCTGCGGTCAACGCCCTCCGGGGCGCCTAGTCGGTGCGATTTTTCATCAGCGTAAAGACTAACCGGGCGAGCTTGCGTGCCAACCCATTCAACGCCTGAATGGGGGCTAAGCCCCGGTCCAAGCAGCGCTGGTAATAACCGCTCCAGGCAGCCGGCACTTGGCCTGCATCGCAGGCCAGGCACGGCGCCCCCACACGCTTTGAGCCGGCGGCGGGTCGCTCCACCGCTTGTTGGGGATCGACTCGGCCGGCACCCCATCAAGGCTGATCATCAGCTGTGCTTTGGCTACATCCATGCCGACGAACTGAGGCTCCGCCGCTTTAGCCATGCTCGCTCCCTCCCCCGCGTATGTAGGTGCTCGTGTCAACATCGGGGGTCGAGGGTGTGCCGTAGCGCAGGCTTGCCCACTATTGTCGGTCGTAGGCCGATGGATTCCTTATTGGCGTTGATCGGTGAAAGGGCGGGACGGTCTCTCCCACGGTCTGTGCCTGAGGCCCGATGCGGCCCCAGTACCTTCGCCCCCGACAAGCCCTTTTTGACTTGCCGGGAAGAAACATACAAACGGATACTCCCGCTGGCTGTTGGAAACACCCCCACGTACGTGGGGAAGAC
>CAYWPG010000060.1:0-2256 GCA_964460035.1 uncultured Alkalilimnicola sp. | reverse complement strand
ACGTGGGGAAGACAGCAACATCTTGTTAGTCACCGCCGATCAACCCACCATATCCAGTAGAACTGCGCTTTTTAGGGTTTCGGCGTTCAATAGCATGTCGGAAGCATCTGCTGTCGGCCTCTAGAGCGGACGAATACTGGTTGCGTTGCCTACCCGCCAAACGCGGGATATGTCATCGCCAAGATGTTAATTCAGAAGCAGTGAGTGGCGCCTACGCTGCCCACTGCAGCATCTGCCCGCTGAGGCGCACTGCCCCCAGGGCGCGAATTTCTGCCATACCTCGCCCCTGAAAAAACCTCGCGCCCTAGGAGAGCTTCCACCTGCATTCTCCCGTGAACTAGCGCCCTCGGCCGCTGCCACGGTCTACAGTCTTAGAGTGCACGGCCATCAAATGGCACCCGAGCGATGGATTCCAATTCGACTCCTTCCAGGCATCGGATGTTGATCGCCGCGGTCTCGGTACCGTCAGGCATTCTGCCCAGCCCAAACGGCTGGCAACCGCAAACTGCACAGAACTGGTGCTTTATCACGTGGCGGTTGAAGGTATAGGTACTGAGCTGCTCCGCCCCCGAGAGGATCGTCAGCGCCTGTCGCGGCACGAACCAGAGCAGGAACCCTTTGCGGCTGCAATGGGAACAATTGCAATCGATAGCCTGCTCGATCTCACCTTCGACGGAAAAGCGAACCGCACCGCAATGACAGCTTCCCGACTTCATGATGTCTCCCCTTACAGCTAACCTCTTGGTCTTGTCGTAGCGATCATCTGCGCTTTACTAGTAGACGAGCGCTGCCCTTGCCAGCCGCATCCCCCGCACCTTGATGGGCGTTGACACCAACTGTAGATTAAGGGCGCTACGTCATCGTCCCCGTACTGGGCCCTGGCGGGCGGCATCTCGCCGCGCAAATGGGTCTTCTGTCCTGAAGAAACTCGCTGGTCTCTCTACGTCCCAGCCCCCCGCCGGATTCAGCCCCGCCAAAACCAGATGACATGACGCACGCCGCCGCGGCAGGCGCGGGCAAAGGCTGTTTCGTGACGCCACAATGCCCACTGTTTGAACCGCCCGGCTCTTCCTGAGAGTTTAAGGAGCGAGAGGTTCTTGGATAAGCGCATTTACTTGCTGGCGTCGATCGCCTTCGTCGTCGGTCTGGTCGAACTGATTATTGGCGGAATTCTCGATCTGGTGGCGCTGGACCTGGGCGTCAGCATAGGAACAGCAGGTCTCTTAATCACCGTCTTCGCATTCGCCTTCGGCATCAGCGGGCCGATTCTGCTGTTCCTGGCGGGGCAAGCGGATCGCAAGCGGACGATGCTGGCCGCCCTGTCAGTCTTCATTGTCGGAAATCTTGTCGCCATTGCCAGCACAACGTACAGCGCCCTGATGCTGTCTCGGGTCATCTCGGCCACTAGCGGCGCACTGCTGACAGTGCTGAGCCTAGCTCTTGCTGCCCAAATCTCCCCGCCCGAGTATCGAGGCCGGGCAATCGGCCTTGTCGTGATGGGCACCAGCGGGTCACTTGTTCTCGGCTTGCCGATAGGCGTAAGTCTGGGACACGCATACGGCTGGCGCAGCCCATTCATCCTTGTCACCTTGCTGGCACTACTCCTCGCGGTAGGCGTTTCCGCCTTCTTTGGCAAAATCCCTACCGTCCCGCCGGCGCCGCTGAAACGGCAGTTAAGCGCCTTGCGAGACAAAAGAGTGTTGTTCGGGCAACTGACAACATTCTTCTTCCTGGCCGGCCATCTCACTCTGTATGGGTACTTGACGCCATTCGTCATATTCACGATGGCGTTCGGCGGCTCTCTGGTAACTCTTGTCTACTTCATATACGGGGCAGCCGCGGTAACCGGCGGCGGGCTGGCGGGCGTATTTTCGGACAAATTCGGCGCGCGGCGCACGCTACTGACCGCCATCGTGCTCTTGTGCGTTTGCCTGCTGACCATCCCTTACACAACAGGCGTGCCAGCGCTGTTCTGGATTGTGCTGGTGATCTGGGGCTTGCTGAGCTGGGCTATAACCCCGCCGATCCAGAGCCATCTCGTTCAGCTGTCGCCAGAGACGGCCGACATCCAGCAGAGCTTGAACACTGCCGTTCTGCACCTGGGCATTGCGTTCGGAGCATGGGTAGGCAGTGTGGTTATCGAGCTGTCTTCGGTGGAACGCAATGCGCCGGTCGGCGCTCTGCTTATCCTTATTTCTCTAGGGACGGCGTTGGTTAGCTTTCAAAGAAGGCATGAAGCGGCGAGATAGAGAAAGG
>CAYWPG010000059.1:0-9782 GCA_964460035.1 uncultured Alkalilimnicola sp. | reverse complement strand
TGGTGGAGGCGGCGGGAATCGAACCCGCGTCCGCAGGAGATCCGCCTTTGGCTCTACATGCTTATCCCAGTCTATTTTCTTTAACCGTTAGCTTCCCGACGGGCAGGGACTGCTAAGGGCGATCCCGTAAGGTTTCGCGGTACATGAGTCCGGGCATCTCATGCCGCTAGCTTGTGAGCTACGACCGTTGAGTAGGAAGCACAAGCACTTTCCAGTCAACGGCTAGCGGGATTTAGGCCGCCAGAGCGTAGTTTTCGTCGTTGGCAACTATATTTAGTTGGCAGCATTTTTTACGAGGGTAGCTACATCCTCGGCATGCACCTCCGGTTTCACGACCTGCGTCGAAACCATGTCGCCCCCTTTGGTCTGTGTCTCAAGCAAGGGCCTGTGCCCTCTTGAAACCTGTCTGCCGTGGCCTGGGCCATCGGCGCACAACGCAAGCAAGGGAGAAGCCTGCATCGCGGGCGTTGTGCCGAACCGTTTTCAAGCTAAGGTTCGGTGCCGCCTGAGATCGCCGCAGTCTGTGTCCGCCTGCGGCTGACTCACTGGATAAGACAGTGTATACGAAGCAAAGTTTCGCTGCGAGTGGTGTTGGCGCGTAAACGTCAGGCTCGGCTCTTGAGCAGTCGCTGTCTCTGCCGCTGCCAGTCCTGTTCCTTCTGGTCGGCGCGCTTGTCGTACTGCTTCTTACCCTTGGCAAGCCCCACCTCAAGCTTGGCCCGGCCCCGCTTCCAGTGCATGTCCAGCGGCACCAGCGTGTAGCCCTGGCGCTCGGTGGCGCCAATGAGGCGGTTCAGCTCGTGACGGTGCAGCAGCAGCTTGCGCGAGCGCGTGGGGTCGGGCTTTATGTGCGTCGATGCCGTCTGCAGCGGCGTGATATTGGCGCCGACCAGCCAAGCCTCGCCATTGCGCACCACCACGTAGGCTTCCTGCAGGCTCAACCGGCCCGCGCGCAGACTCTTGACCTCCCACCCTTCGAGGGCGAGGCCGGCCTCGAAACGGTCTTCGATGAAGTAGTCGTGGCGCGCCCGACGGTTGACGGCAATGGTGGCGCTGCTAGCGCCGGCCTTTTTTTTCGCTTGCTTACTCACGCGCACATTGTAGTCGCAGCGGCGAACGGCGGCCAGGGGGGGATGGCGGTGTGCGAAAAATCTGCGGCGGCAAGTTGCGGCGAGTTCAGGAAGACAAGACAATGTGCGTGCTACGGCGCTCACGCGCATTAGGAGATAACATCAAGTGAGTTTTCAGAGGCGCTCGCTCCACGGTCAGTGGTCTTCGCGCCTGATCTTCATTCTGGCGGTCACCGGCGCCACCATTGGTCTGGGCAACATCTGGAAGTTCCCTTACTTGGTAGGCGAGAGCGGCGGCGCTGCCTTCGTGTTGGTGTACTTGCTCTGTGTGGCCCTCATCGGGCTGCCGCTGATGGTGGCCGAGATCGTGCTGGGCCGCCGCGGCCGTCGCAGTCCCATCGGGACCATGGCCGTGCTCGCGGAGGAAGAGGGCGGACACCGATTCTGGCAGATTTCCGGATGGTTGATGGCTGTCGCGGCATTCATTGTGCTGTCCGCGTACAGTGTGGTCGGCGGGTGGGTGCTGGCGTATGTGTTTCGCGCCGCTGGCGGCGCGTTCACGGGTATGGACGCTTTCCGCTCAGCTCTTCTCTTTCAGGAACTCATTCGCGACCCCGAAAGAGTGCTCGCTTGGCACACCGTGTTCATGGCCGTGACCGTGGTTCTGGTGTCGCGGGGCGTGCGCGATGGGCTGGAGGAAGCCGTTCGCTGGTTCATGCCGCTGCTGCTGGCGTTATTGGTTTTCCTCGCTCTGTATGCCGGCGGCGCCGGAAACTGGCAGGAGACGGTGCGCTTCCTGTTCGCTCCCGACTTCAGCCGTATCGACGGCGGTGTGGTGCTGGCGGCGATGGGGCACGCATTCTTTACGCTGAGCCTTGGGCTAGGGGCCATAATGGTTTATGGCTCGTATCTGGGGCGCCGGGTGGCGGTGCTGCCTGTTGCAGCCAGCGTGGTACTGCTCGATACGCTGGTTGCGCTGCTTGCCGGTATGGCGATTTTTCCCTTGGCGTTTGCGCACGAGGTAGCGCCGGATTCGGGGCCTAGCCTGATTTTTCAGACGCTGCCTCTGCTGTTCGCGCATATGTCCGGGGGCACCTGGTTCGGTACGCTCTTCTTCCTGCTGCTGCTGTTCACGGCGTGGACTTCGGCTATCTCGCTGCTGGAGCCCTTGGTCGCATACGTAGTGGAGCGAACCAGGCTGGACAGGCCGCTGGCGGCTAGTTACGTGGGCGCCGCCATCTGGGCTTTAGGAATCGTCTCGATTCTCTCTTTTAACCTGTGGGAGCATGTGCGTCCCTTGCGCCAGTTCGCGATGTTCGAGCGCAGCACCTTGTTCGATCTCTTGAATTTCGCTGCTGTCAACATACTGTTGCCAGTCTGTGGCCTACTCATCGCGCTGTTTGCCGGATGGCGGCTATCCGACACCTCTGCCCGTCTTGAGCTGGGCGACTCATTGGGGTGGCGGTGCTGGCGCTTTGCAATCCGCTTCATCACCCCTGCGGCCGTACTCATCGTGTTTCTGCATTCGATCGGTTCTCTCGGTTAAGGATTCATTGCTTCATGACGACAATTTCCCGTAGTGCCCTGGTGCCGCACTCGGCCGAGCAAATGTATGAGTTGGTTAGCGATGTCGACTCCTATCATGAGTTTCTGCCCTGGTGTCGCGAGAGTTTCGTGAGCAAGCGCACCGAGGATGAGATGACAGGGACCATCGTGATAGCCAAGGGCGGGTTAGAGCGTTCGTTCACGACGTTGAATCGCCTGCAGCGGGGCAAGATGATGGAGATGCGTCTGATCGAGGGGCCGTTCCGCCATCTGGAGGGCTTCTGGCGTTTTCAGGCATTGCGGGACGATGCCTGCAAGGTCTCTCTGGATCTGGAGTTCGAGTTTTCCAATCGCCTTATGACCATGGCGTTCGGACGGATCTTCACGCAGATCGCGAACACTCTGGTGGATGCGTTCGTCAAACGTGCGGATCAGTTGTATGGCCGAGGCTGACTCGATTCCTGTGGAAGTGGCGTATGCGCTGCCGCAGGAGCAGGCAATCGTCGCGATCGAAGTTCCGGCGGGAGCGACCATCGAGCAGGCGATCAAAGCCAGCGGTTTGCTGGAACGCTTTCCCGAGATCGATCTGAGTACCGCCAAGGTGGGTATATTCAGCCGCCTGGCGACACTGGCCACCGTGCTGCGCGCACGGGACAGAGTGGAAATCTACCGTCCGTTGATCGCCGATCCCAAAGAAGCACGCAAGCGGCGCGCCAGCAAGGGCAGGTAGCCTCGAGCCGTATCGCCAGCTGTCAGCCCTGTGGCGGTACCCGCTCTATGTTGCTGACCCTGTCGCCTTCGAAGAACACGGTTATGCGTTCGTACTTCACGCGCTGGTGGTCTTGTTCCAGCGTGTAGATGTAATCCCAGCGGTCGTTGTGAAACGGTCCGCGCAGCGCAGGAGAGCCCATGAGGAATTCGACCTGGCGGCGCGTCATGCCGATTTGCAGCCGATCGACATTTTCTTCGTCGATGATGGTGCCCTGCTGTACCTCCACGGCGTAGGTGAACGGCAGGTGCGGCGGCGCGCAAGCCGTCAACAGAGGGGCACTGATGTATAATAGGCAACGAGTAAGCGTACGCATCGTTCTCGGCATAGTTCGGCGATGGGACGATCATACCGTAGCTTAGGGTCCCGTTACAGGAGCTTGCTGCGCTTTCGCGGCTCCGAGGGAGTACCGGACTGGCCCGAGAACCGGTCCGGCAAGCGGCCACGCCCCCCCTGCCCAAGGATCCTAGCGGCGAATGACATAAGTGAGGACTGGTTGTGGTGTCTAAAGACCTACGCAAGGCCGGGTTGAAGGTTACGCTGCCCAGAATGAAGATTCTGGAGATGCTCGAGCAGAGCGAAAACCGTCACCTCTCGGCCGAGGACGTCTACAAGGCGCTGTTGGAGGCTGGCGACGATATCGGACTGGCAACCGTTTATCGCGTTCTCACTCAATTCGAAGCCGCGGGCATTGTTCAGCGGCACTATTTCGAGGGCAACCAATCGGTGTTCGAACTCGCGGAGGGCGAGCATCACGACCATATGGTCTGCCTGGACTGCGGCGCGATCGAAGAGTTCTACGATGAGACGATCGAAGAGCGCCAGGAAAAGGTTGCGCAAGAGCGAGGCTTCGCGATCAGCGACCATTCGCTGATACTGTACGGCAAGTGCAAAGCGTGCCAGGAAGGCGAAAAGAGTTCGGGCTCGGCCTGAGCCTGTTTCACCGCCGGCGCTCGCTGCCTAGCGCGGGCGCCGGGTACAGCGGGGCAGCTCAAGCGCTGGTCGCTTGCTGTGACTGCTGTGCTTTCTCCAGCATTTCCTTAGCGTGATTGAGCGTGTTCTCCGTGATCTCCACGCCCCCGAGCATGCGGGCGATCTCCTCGATCCGTTGTTGTTGATCCAGACGTATGACGTCGGTGCGAGTGCTGTCGGAGCCGCTATGCTTGCTGACGCGGTAATGGTGATGTGCTTGCGCAGCCACTTGGGGCAGGTGAGTGACACACAGCACCTGATGCGTTTCCCCTAGCTGGCGCAGCTTGCGGCCCACTACCTCCGCGACGGCGCCGCCCATGCCGGTATCCGCTTCGTCGAATACTAAAGTGGGGATACGCGCGGTCTTGGCGGTGGCAACCTGGATGGCGAGCCCGATTCGGGACAGCTCGCCGCCGGAGGCGATGCGATGGACTGGACCGAAAGGTTGGCCGGGGTTGGTGCGCACCTCGAATTGGATCTGGTCGCTGCCGTATCGGCTTACCACGGTCTCCGGCTGCGGCTCTACACGTATGGCGAGCTCGCCGCCGGGCATGCCCAGCTCGCGGATGAAGGCGGTCACCCGTTCGTTGAGCTCGCTGGCAGCGCGCTGCCGTGACTCGCTGAGCGCTGCGGCTGCCTCACGGTACTCGAGGCGGACCGCTTCTAGCTGCGCCTTGAGCTCGTCCAGACGCTCTTCGCTGCCTTCCAGCGCGGCGAGCTCGGCACGCAGCTCTTCGAGCCGGGCCGGCAACTCTTCCGGACGCAGCCTGTGTTTGCGGGCCAGGTCGTTGACCAGGGCTAGCCGCTCTTCCACCCAGCGCAGCCGCTCGGGATCGAGGTCGACATTCTCGGCGTAGCGGCGCAGGCTGTCGCAGCCTTCCTCCAGCTGAATCAGGGCATTGGCGAACAGCTCTTGCGCGCCAATGAGCTGGGGGTCGATCGCCTGCAGGCGGTCGAGTTCGGCCACCGCGTGGCTGAGAATGGACTGGGCGGCGCCATCCTCTTCATAAAGTGCGCTGAGCAGCGCTTGGCAGCTGCCGATCAGGTCGCCCGCGGCCGCAAGTCGACGCTGCTCGGCATCGAGCTCTGCGATAGCGTCCGCATCCAGCCCCAACGCCTCCAGTTCCCCGATTTGATAGCGCAGCAGATCGAGGCGCGATGCGTAATCCTGCTGTCCTCCTTCAAGGGCCGCGATCTCCTCTTCGAGACGCTGATGGCGCGCGTACAGTTCGGCCACTCGACGCAGCAGCTCCGGGTGCGCGGCGAAATCGTCGAGCAGCTGCCGCTGCATTTCCTTGCGCAGCAGCGACTGGTGTGCGTGCTGTCCGTGAATATCGACCAGTTGCTCGCCTAGCTCGCGCAGTGTCTGCAGCGGGGCGGGGCGGCCGTTGATGTAGGCCTTGGAGCGGCCGCCAGCCTGGACTACGCGCCGCAGAATGCAGTCGCCATCGTCATCCAGGTCGTTAGCCTTCAACCACTCGACTATCGGGCTGTCGGGGGGCAGGCTGAAGCTGGCGGTCAGTTCGGCGCGCTCGGCGCCAGGGCGTATGGCATCGGCTTCCGCCCGGCCGCCCAGGCACAGGCCCAGCGCGTCCAGCAATATGGATTTGCCGGCACCGGTTTCGCCGGTAAGGCTACTGAGTCCGCGGTCGAACTCAAGGTCGAGCGATTCGACAAGGGCGAAGTCGCGAATGTGAATATGGCTCAACACGTTGTGCTGCCTCCGGCTATCCCGCTATCTGACATAAGTATCGCCCCAGCGCAGTTTGGCGCGGAGCAGATCGAAATAACGATACTGCGGCGGATGGATAATGCGGATACGGCGCGGATAGCGGCGGATAATCAGCCGCCCGCCCGGCACCAGGCCAAGGTCGGTCTGCCCATCGCAGCTGACGTTGGCCCGTTCCAGCGTGTCGGGCGCTACCACCACTTCCACTTCGCTGTCGGCATTGATCACCAGCGGGCGATTGCTCAGCGTATGCGGGCAGATGGGTACCAGCACCATGGCGTCGGTGTCAGGGTGAAGGATCGGGCCGCCGCCCGCCATGGCGTAGGCGGTGGAGCCGGTCGGCGTGGAGACCACCAGGCCGTCGGAGCGGTTGTGGCTGACGAGTTCGCCATTGATGTACATGCTGAACTCGATCATGCGTGCCGTGTTCCATTTATAGAGGACCACGTCGTTGAGGGCGATGCCGCTCGCCACCACCTCGTCGTCACGGAGGATGCTGGCCTCGAGCAGAATGCGCTCGTCGGCGATGTACTCGCCGGCAAGAATCATGTCGAGCTCGCTCAGGTTCGCGGGCGAAACATCCACTAGAAAGCCTAGCCGGCCGCGATTGACGCCAAGGATGGGGACTTCCTGGTCCACCAAGGAACGGGCGGCACTGAGCAGCGTGCCGTCGCCTCCTACCGAGATGAGTAGGTCGCAGTGCTGGGCGAGTTCCTCGCGCGGGAGTAGCTTGACGTTATCCAGTTGCATGCCGTCGACCAGTGCCGTATCGACCAGCACCGTTCTTCCGCTCCCGAGCAGGTGGTCGGCGATCCGGCGAATGGTTTCCACCACGGCCGCGTCGGCCGGTTTGCCGGTAATGCCTATCGTGTGAAAGCGCTGCATCGATTGTCTCATCCCGTTGCGTAGGCACAGGCCGTGCTGCGGTTGTGCAGCATGCTGCGCGCCAATTGTGCCAGAAGCTTAGAGCTTATTTCAGCACAGCGCATCCGCTGAGACTTGTGGGCTGGCGACGCGAGAATGGAGTGGGCGATAGGGCGGGGCATGGCGCTTGCGCCGAACGCCCCCAATATGGGGGGCACCGGGCATGGCCTTGGCTTGACACTCCAGGGTCCTTGTTGTTAGCTTGATTAGCACTCAAGCACGGAGAGTGCTAACAGTGATGCTAGAGGTGCAGTGCTAAGATTTCGTCTGGGTGGTGTATGTCGCGCAAGCCCGTTGATCATAGCCAACTCGGCGAGCGTGCTCAGCACCTGCTGAAGGTGTTGGTGCAGCGCCATATTCGCGATGGTCAGCCCGTGGGCTCGCGTACGCTGACCCGGGAGTCGGGACTGTCGCTGAGCCCTGCGACCATTCGCAACGTGATGGCCGACCTGGAAGAGCTTGGCTATGTACAGGCGCCGCACACCTCTGCCGGCCGCATTCCCACGGACAAAGGCTATCGTTTTTTCGTAGATAGCCTGCTGACGGTGAAGATGCCGGAGCTGCAGGATGCGGATCGCCTCAATATTCAGTTGGACGCTGGCGGCGGGCCGGCGTCGCTGGTCGACTCTGCCTCGAATTTGTTGTCCGGGTTGACGCGCCTGGCGGGCGTGGTGACGCTGCCGCGGCGCGAGTACGCCGAGCTCAGGCAGGTCGAATTCTTGCCGCTGTCGGCTAATCGCGCTCTGGCCATCCTGGTGGTGAACGAACAGGAAGTGCAGAACCGCGTGATCCAGACGGATCGCCAGTTCAGCGCCGACGAACTGCGCATGGTCGCCAACTATTTGAATGCGGAGTTCGTAGGTAAGGACGTTGCCAGCGTGCGCAAGGCGCTGCTGGCGGACATGGAGAATCATCAGCACCAGATGGGCGAGCTGATGACCTCGGTTCGCGCGGTAGCGGAGCAGGTGTTCGCGGAGAGTGCCGAGGATAAAGACTATGTCTTGGCCGGGCAGACTAACCTGATGGAGTTTGCCGAGCTGTCCAACGTGGACAAGTTGCGCGAGCTCTTCAACGCGTTTAACCGCAAGCGCGACATTCTCCATGTGCTGGATCAGAGTCTGGCAGCGGATGGAGTACAGATTTTCATCGGTCAGGAATCTGGTTACGAGGTGTTCGACGGCTGTAGCGTGGTGACATCAAGCTATGCGGCGGATGGAAAAGTACTGGGGGTGCTCGGCGTGATCGGCCCGACCCGAATGCCTTACGACCGGATCATTCCGATCGTGGACATGACGGCTCGGTTGCTCGGAAACGCCTTGAAACAACGCGACGATAACCCAAGCAGTTAAGCCCTTCCTAATGTTTTCACAACCAGCCGACCGGACAGTGGGATCGGCGCACGGAGTGGCAGAGATATGGCGGAGAAGGATCAACGGGCGACGGACACAACCGAAGCCGAGCAGCAGGGTGCAACGGCCACGGAAGAGGAGGCGCGCAGCGAACGCGAGCGTGAGCTGGAGCGTCAGCTCGAAGAGGCGCGGGCGAAGGCCGAGGAGAACTGGGATAACTACCTGCGCGCACGCGCGGAGATCGAGAATATTCGTCGTCGCGCCGAGCGCGATCTGGAACAGGCCCATAAGTATGGGCTGGAGAAGTTCGCCGCCGAACTGTTGCCGGTGAAGGACAGCTTGGAGATGGGTGTGGTTGCCGCCCAGGATGCGAACAGCGACGTGGCGAAGCTGCGCGAAGGGGCTGAGCTCACACTGAGGATGCTCAACCAGGTGTTTGAGCGCTTCAAGCTGGTGGAAGTGAATCCCCAAGGCGAGCGCTTCGATCCCTCGAAGCACGAGGCGATGGCCGCCCAGGAGTCTAGCGAGCATGAGCCGAACACTGTGATCAACGTGATTCAGAAGGGGTACCTCCTTCATGACCGCGTGTTGCGGCCCGCGATGGTAGTCGTCGCGAAGGCGGCGCAGGGGACCGGGGGAACCATCAACGAAAAAGCCTGATACGCCGGGCGCAGGCGGGTGAGCAAATAGCAATTTATGAGAGGGCCAGGCCCATGGCAGGCAGGTGCCCCGAACAACTTTTAGGAGCATACGATGGCTAGGATTATCGGGATCGACCTGGGGACCACCAACTCGTGCGTGGCGGTAATGGAAGGTGGCCAGCCCAAGGTAATCGAGAACAGCGAGGGCGATCGCACCACTCCGTCCGTGGTTGCGTTCACCAGCGAAGGCGAGGTACTGACTGGCCAGCCGGCCAAGCGTCAGGCTGTGACCAACCCGCAGAACACCGTCTATGCCGTCAAGCGCCTGATCGGGCGGCGTTTCGATGAGGACGTCGTGCAGCGCGACGTCAAAGAGATGCCGTATAAGATCGTGAAGGCCGATAACGGCGACGCGTGGGTGGAAATCCGCGGCAAGAAGATGGCGCCGCCAGAGATTTCCGCGCGCACGCTGATGAAGATGAAGAAGACCGCTGAGGACTACCTCGGCGAGCCGGTCACGGAAGCCGTGATTACCGTGCCGGCGTACTTCAACGACTCGCAGCGTCAGGCGACCAAGGACGCCGGCCGCATCGCCGGACTCGAAGTCAAGCGCATCATCAACGAGCCGACCGCGGCGGCCCTCGCCTACGGCTTGGACAAGAAGCGCGGCGATATCAAAGTGGCCGTGTACGACCTGGGTGGCGGTACGTTCGATATCTCCATCATCGAGATCGCCGAGGTGGACGGCGAGCACCAGTTCGAAGTGCTCTCCACCAACGGTGA
>CAYWPG010000058.1:0-11670 GCA_964460035.1 uncultured Alkalilimnicola sp. | reverse complement strand
CGCCGAGGAGCTCTCCGCGCAGGCCGCGCAGCTTGAGCAAACCATGCGGTTCTTCCGGCAACGCACGAACGCGTGAGCGATGAGGCTGGAACAGATCCAGAGTCCGGAGTTCGATGCTGGGGAAGGCGATGAGCTCCTCCCCGGCTCTGGCTTGAGAGTGCTGATCGTCGAGGACGACGAGGACGACCTGGAGCTCACGATAAGTGCGCTTCGAGCCGCCGGAATTCGATGCGATTGGCGCCGTGTGATGACGGGGACCGAGCTGGAGCAGGCGCTGCAGCAGGCGGACTGGGACTTGGTGCTATGCGACCACTACCTGCCGGCCTTCGATTCTCGCAGCGCGCTTGCCCTGGTGCGAGCTCGTAGACCGGAGCTTCCTTTCATCGTTGTTTCCGGCGCTTTTAGCGATCAGGACAGCCTCGACGCCCTAGCCGCCGGCGTTGACGCAGTAGTCAGCAAGAGCAGCCTGGCAACCCTGCCGAGCGTTATTCGACGTGCGCTGCGCGAACAACGCTCGGCAGGCCAGGGGAGGACTGCATCAACACCGTATATCGAGCGTGCCGCCTATTTTGACGCCGTTACCGGCTTGCCGAACGAGCGACGCTTTCTCCGCGAGCTCGATCGCATTTCCGCGGCGCGGCCGGCGGAGCGCTTTGCGGTAGTCATAGCGGAGGCGCGGTACTCGGACCACGCGGCGAGCCGTATCGGCTCATCCGCCCACATCAGCCTGCTGGTTCGGTTGTCCGAGCAGTTGCGGCGCTGCGTGCCGCCCAATACGCGCCTGGCCGCATTGGGCGATCAGCGCTTTGCGATGATCGTCGCAGCAGGGGATGGCGCGCCCGGACTATTGCGCTGGATCGATGAGCTGCGACTGCGGCTACCCCGTGCCGCCCTGATGGACGGCACGACATTGCCGTTGCGATGGAATATCGGCGCCTGCCTTTATCCCGAGCATGGTCTAGTGGGCGTGCAGTTGCTTAGTCGCGCGCAGATTGCCTTGGAGAAATCCATATACGACGACTCTCCTGGCGAGCTGTTCGACGAAACTATGGCGAGCGCGCCCGCCGAGCCTCATCGCCTGGATGCGTTGCAGCGAGCACTGCAACGAGACGAATTCTTCCTTGTCTATCAGCCTCAGTTCGATTTGCGCAGTGGGCGGAAAGTCGCAGCGGAAGCGTTGTTGCGCTGGCATCATCCTGAACTGGGCATAATCCTGCCGACCACGTTCGTACCTACGCTGGAGCAAAGCGGGCTTATTGTCCCTGTCGGCAACTGGGTGATCCGCAGCGCCTGCCAGCAAGCCGCGCAATGGCGCCGTCATGGCTGGCGCAATGCGCGTGTCGCGGTCAATGTTGCGATGCTGCAGCTGGAGGACGATGGCCTGGTACAGACCGTGAAAGCAGCGCTTCGGGATGCGGCGATTCCCGCCGAGGCGCTGGAGCTGGAAATCACGGAGAGCATAGCGGCAACGAATCAAGCCCGGGTGGTCCATGCACTGGGCGAGCTGCGCCAACTTGGAGTCAGCGTAGCATTGGACGACTTTGGCACCGGTTATTCTTCGCTGGCCTACTTGAAGCACTTTACGCTCGACAAGCTCAAGATCGACAAGGTATTCGTGCAGGGCATGGATGCCGATCCACGCGATAGGGCCTTAGTGCGTGCCGCGATCGCCATGGCCCACGAGCTAGGGTTGGAAGTGGTCGCTGAGGGTGTAGAGTGCGCGGAACATGCCCGCTTCCTGCGCGATCTTCACTGTGAGTACGCTCAAGGGTACTATCTGGGCCGACCTGCTAGGCCCGAGTTGATATAAGTCATGCGCGGAACTTCCGATTGGCGCTAGCGTCGACGCTTCTTGAAAGGTCCGGACAGAACGCAGGGGGGGCGTTGTGAGGACTGCAATGGGGCGGCGCCGAGGAGAGGCGCGTCGGCGCATGGCGATCGAGAGTATCCCGCTAGCGACCGCCGCTATTGCCGCGGCATTGGGCGTTACCGTGCCCGGTCCGCTTATCCCACCATCACTTCGTATGCCGTTCCCGCCAGGGCGAGATTCGTTGCGTAGGCACACGGTTTCGGCAGTGGGGATCCGCGAGTCCGGGGGCATTGCCCGCGGTACCGGCGCCATCGAGCCGAGCCGCTTTATCGCGCACGCTCCCGCAATGAAGATGTGCTTGCGTGAGGAGATGCGGTGAACAGGTTCGGGCGTTTTCGCGGCAAGCTCATGCTCCTTATAGTCGTTGCCCAGTTCGGCGTCGCTTCGATGCTGGTCTGGAGTAGTGCGAACCAGATACAGACCAGTTTCGACTCGCGACTGGAGCGGCAAGGCACGGCATTACAACGTTCTTTGCTCGACGCGTTTGCCCGCGGCGATCATGCTCATTTGCCCATGGCCATCGACGCGGGCGCAACGCTGGGTATGTTTTCCCATGTGTCGCTTTACGACGAGCTAGGACAGCTCGTCGTCAGTCGCGGGAGCGACGACTTGGCTAAGCCCAACCCGCGTACGCATGCGATCAGGAGCTTCAGGCTTGAGCAGGACGGACGCTTTTACGGGAGCCTCGAAATCGCGACGCCTCTGCGCCCGGTGCAGGAAGCCACGCTCGCGCTGATCAAGCAAGCCGTGCCTATCGTAGCAATAGGCGTCGCGGGTACGCTGCTCCTGCTCTGGCTGCTTACTCATTCCCTGACGCACAGTCTCTACGCTCTGTACCGGACTACACGCGCCTGGGCTCAAGGCGACCTTAGCGCACGCGCTCCTGTGGCGCGCGCGGACGCAATCGGAGGCCTGGCCCGTGAGTTCAATCGGATCGCAGACATACTTGCGGAACGGGTGAAAGCGTTGCAGGAGGCACGCGAAGAGTTCCGAGCGATTGCCGATTACACCTTGAGCTGGGAGTCCTGGATCGATCAAAGCGGGCGGCTGCGGTGGGTCAACCCCTCTGTGGAGCGAGTTGCGGGCTACACCACCGCCGAATGCTTCCACACGGAAGATTACCCCTGGGTGCTTATACACCCGGAAGACCGCTTGCGGGCAGCCGCTATTCGGGAGCGGTTCCTGCGTGGGCAAGCGGGCGGCGGCGAGGAGGTACGGATCGTACGGAAGGACGGGCAAACCCGCTGGGTCCGTATGGACTGGCAGCCCATTTTCGGCGACTCGGGCAAGCGTTTGGGAATACGCTTGTCGATGGTCGATATCTCGCGGCGGCGGCACGTAGAGGAGGCGCTACGCGCCAGCGAGGCACGCTTTGCCGAGGCCGAGCGGGTAGCGAATTTGGGGCACTGGGAGTGGAATCTCGACACCGGGGAGGTGTACTGGTCCGCGGAGACATACCGGATCTATGGTCTCTCTCTCGATGGAGCGGCCCATTCCATCGAGGCTTCTCTAGCACGTGTTGCGGACGAAGACCGGGAACGTGTTAAGGCGGCAATAGAAGAGACCCTCGCGACCGGAGAGCCGTATGTAGTAGAGCACCGCATCGTTACCGCGGACGGAAGTGTGCGCTATGTCCAGAGTCAGGGGCGGCTGCTCAAGAACGCTCACGGCCAGCCGGCGAGAATGTTCGGCACGATGCAGGACATTACGACTCGCAAGACCGCGGAGTTGGAGCTTGCCCGCATCACGCGTCTGTACGCGGTGTTGAACGAGGCGAACAAGGCGATCGTCCGGGCGCGGGATCGGAGCGCGCTGTTTCACGCCGTATGCCGCATCATTGTCGAGATCGGCGGGCTGGAACTCGCCTGGGTAGGCGCGCCGTCCGCAGACGGTGCCGAGATCCTGCCGTTGGTGGCGGAAGGTGCCGCCGCCGGATATTGCGATGGTCTGCGTGTTCCCCTACTTGCCGCGGGTGAACAGGCCGGACCCATCGCGCAGGTTTTTCAAACGTGGCGCAGTGGCATCTATCAGCAACTCGATGACCTGGACATGCAAGAGCCACCACCCGACGGGTGTCGGGCATACGACTGGGGGCTAAAGTCCTGCGCCGTGTTGCCGCTGATAGAGGGGGATTCAGCGGTAGCCGTGCTGTGCGTCTACTCGCGCGAGCCAGGCTATTTCAGCGGCGACATCGTCGAGTTGATGGAATCGCTGGCAGGGGATGTCTCCTTCGCTTTACAGGCACAAGGGGAAGAGCGGCGACGGCGCGAGGCGGAGGCCGAACTGCTCAGGCTGAATGACTCGTTGGAGCAACAAGTTGCGGAGCGTACCGCGGCGTTGGAGGGAGCTAACCGCGAACTGGAAGCGTTTACCTACTCGGTGTCTCACGACTTGCGGGCACCGCTGCGCCGTATAGATGGGTTCAGCAAGCTACTGCTGGATCAGCATGGGGCTCGGCTGAACAGCGAGGCGAAGGATTATCTCGAGCGCATCGTGCGTGCAAGCGAACGCATGGGACAGCTGATCGATGACCTGCTGCGTCTGGCGTACATTGGCCGCCAACCCTTGCATACGAGTACCGTCGACCTGAGCAGCCTGGCGCAATCGGTGATAGAGGATTTGCGCAGCAGCGGCCGCGATCGAGCCGTAGCCGTCGAGATCGAGCCGCAACTGATAGCGGTGGGAGACGCCAAACTGTTACGTATCGTGCTGGAGAATCTGCTCGCCAACGCCTGGAAGTTCACCGCCTACAACCCGGCGGCGCGTGTGCGTTTCGGGGGGTACCGGGAAGGGCGGGAGAGCGTGTTCTTCGTCGCCGACAACGGCGCCGGGTTCGACACACGCTATGCCAATAAGCTGTTCGCTCCATTCCAGCGCCTTCATACCGCCGATGAATTCGAAGGCAATGGCATTGGCTTGGCTACGGTGCGGCGCATCATAAACATGCACGGGGGGCGCGTGTGGGCCGATGCTAAAGTCGGCATGGGCGCGACGTTCTTCTTCGCGCTCAAAGCGGTGGAAGCAAGCAGCGAGCATCACATGAAGGCCGAGGGGCCGGCTCTGGTGCAGGAGTAAAGGGGACCATGGAGCGCACTTCGGCGCCGATGCCGAACGTTCATCAATGCCACGCAGCCGAAGCGCATAGACCCTTACGCCTGCTGATCCTCGAGGACTCGGCGGACGATGCCGCCTTGCTCGTTGCCGAACTGCGTGCGGCGGGGCTGGAGTTTGCCTGGGAACGGCACACCGATGTGGGCGGGCTTCACGAGGCCTTGAGGCGTGCGGATTGGGATTTGGTAATCACCGACTACAACCTGCCTCAACTGTCCGCCCGGGAGGTCATTCGCGCGATTTGCTCCGACCCTCGCGACATACCTGTGGTGCTGGTCTCGGGATATATAGGGGAAGAGGAGGCGGTATCGCTGATCAAGCTGGGCGCTGCCGACTTCGTGCCCAAGAGTAATTTAATCCGGTTGGCCGCGGTGGTTCGGCGCGCTATCCGGGAAGCCGAGTCCCGCCGCCGCGAGCGGGCCGCCTTACAAGCGCTGCAGGAACAGGAGCGCTTTCTGCGCGAAGTATTGGGGGCGCTGGGTGAGGGGGTTATGGTGCTCAATGGCGAGTACCGCATAATCTTCGTCAATCGCGAAGCCGAGCGCCTGGTGGGCTGGACCGAGGCGGAGCTGCTGGGCCGGTCCGCGCACGCGACCCTGCATTACCTCAAACCGGACGGCTCCCCGCATCCTGCCCATGAATGTCCGGTACGCGGGCTTACGCGCGATGGCGACCGCTGCCGGGTCGAAGACGACGTATACGTGCGCAAAGACGGCTCGCTGCTGCCAGTGTCCTACGTGGCGACACGGGTTGCCGTGCACGGTCAAGTGCTTTATGTGGAAGCGTTCCAGGACAGGAGCGAACGCAAACGGGCCGAGGAAGCGCTGGAGTCGTCAAGGCGCCAGCTGCAGGAACTGTCCGCTTTTCTGCAGCAGGTGCGAGAAGAGGAACGGGCGCATATCGCGCGCGAGCTGCATGATGAACTCGGTCAACTGTTATCAGGCGTCCACATGGGCCTGGAGTGGCTGCAGCGCCACCTGCCGCGCGATAACGGGCCGCAGGATGCGAAGGTAGATGCAATGCTGGAGCATACCCGCAGTGCCTTGGCTACCGTTCGCCGCATCTCGTCTCATTTGCGCCCGGCCGTGCTGGACGATCTGGGACTGGAGGCCGCGGTGGAATGGCTGGTGGACGGGTTTCGCGTTTGCAGCGGCCTGAAAGTGGAGCTGGAACTGAGCTTGGGGCAGGTCCCCCTGTCGGACTCGGTGGCCACCGCCCTGTTCCGTATCGTCCAGGAAAGCTTGACCAATATCGGGCGTCATGCGGAGGCCCGCAGTGTGGCTATTCGGCTGGTAGCGGATGACCGCAGTGTGCGGCTCCGCGTGCGCGATGATGGCAAGGGCTTCGATGCCACGGCGCCGCGTCAGCGCACCTTCGGACTGCTGGGGATGCGCGAGCGTACACTTGCTCTGGGAGGCCGCTTTGACGTGCGAAGCGAGAGTGGCGCGGGCACCTGTGTGTCGATCACCATACCTCTGCATGGTCACGGTGCGCCCGAGGACAACATGAGCCCGCACGCAGCCACCAGCCCTGCTGCGGCCATTTACGCTGCGGACGATCTTCAAGGCGCCAGCGCGGAACCCCCCACCATGATGCAGAACTGCCGATGAGCGGCGAAGAATACCGGAATCTGGCGACGATTCTGGATCGGCTCGACGCCTTGGTCTACGTTGCGGACATGCAGACGCACGAGCTGCTGTATCTCAACGCCTACGGGCGGCAGCATTGGGGAAACCCAGGTCGCGGCCGCCGCTGTTGGGAAGTGCTGCAACAGGATCAGCAGGGGCCTTGCAGCTTCTGTAACAACGATAAGCTGTTGGGCAGCGACGGCAAACCTAACCCGCCTTACATTTGGGAGTTTCAGAATACGGTCACGGGCCGGTGGTACCAATGCCGCGATCAGGCGATTACCTGGTCGGACGGGCGCCTGGTCAGGCTGGAGATCGCCACGGACATTACCGAGCGCAAAC
This sequence comes from uncultured Alkalilimnicola sp., assembly GCA_964460035.1. GTDB lineage: Bacteria > Pseudomonadota > Gammaproteobacteria > Nitrococcales > AK92 > CAYWPG01. Next base: position 4,719 of record CAYWPG010000058.1, on the reverse strand, counting down.
GCATAGAGCAGGAACTTACCGCGGCTATGCACCAAGCGCATACGCTTGCCTATACCGATGCTCTGACAGGATTGATGAACCGGCGCGCCTTTTTCGAATGGGGCGCCGACGCCCTGGCGCAGGCCCGCCGACAGCGCTCGCCGGTGGCTATCATCATGTTCGATGTGGACAACTTCAAGCGGATCAACGACAGCCTTGGCCACGCGGTAGGCGACCATGTGCTGCAGGTACTGGCCGAGCGCGTCAAGCCGTTGGCGCGCAGCGATGATCTGCTCGCTCGCCTTGGCGGCGAGGAGTTCGGCCTGATGCTCCCCCAAGCCACGCAATCGCACGCGCAGGCCGTTGGCGAGAGCATACGGCTGGCGATCAATTCCGCCCCCATTCGCTACGAGGGCGGGAACCTGTACTGCACGTGCAGCTTTGGCATTGCCGCCAGCCATGACGGTAGCGCAGAGCTGGAAACGCTGTTGCGGGACGCCGATCATGCGATGTTGGCGGCGAAGGCAAGCGGCCGCGATCGTATCGTTACTGCCGCGGAACCTTCTCCCCCGAGAGCGCTATAGTCTTGTCTTGCTAGCGGCTGTGAGCAAGCACCAGGGCGGGCTCTGCTCTCGCCACCGGTTATAGGAATTCTCCTAGTGGGCCTGCCTGTACTCTGATCCATAAATAAGTAGACGCTGATGTTGTTCCTGGCTGTACTGGCCACAATAGGATTATCAGCCGGTAGCTATGGCTGCCGCAAAATTTTGCGTCGACTGATCTCCGCAGTTGCGTACGGGGCGAAGCGTGTCACGCGCGGCTGGTCCTTCCTCGTGCCAGCCGCGCGTCGTGGCGACCGCCCAGTGCAATGGGCAGTTCAATAGGAGCTGCATCCGGCTCTTGCCCTCGGCGGGCGCCGAGGCGTACGACAGACTGCCACCTGCGCATCCAAGCATGCGCGGCTTCAATCCCCTTGGCCACGCAGGAGCTTATGCCAGTGGGCTGTCTGAATCATGCGGTTAGCGGAGTCGGTCGACGCTCTTTGTTGTCCGACAGTCCCCAACCCTAGCGGGGGCTGCAGCAGTCACCCGCAGTTAGTCGAGGTTGTCGTGTTCACCAATATGCGCATAGGAGTCAGGCTGGCACTGGGCTACGCCGTGGTGCTGGTATTGATGGCCATGATTGGCCTCACCGGCTTGCGTCAGATTCAAGTGATCAAGTCCGTGTCGGATCTGGTCGTGGATGATCGCTGGCCCAAGACGGTTCTGGCCAACGAAATCGACGACGAGATGGGGCTGATCTCCCGCGCCATCCGCAACTATCTGCTGACGAACGATAGTTTCCTGCAGCAAGCGGAACATCAGCGCATCCTCGACGCCCGTGAGCGCATCGCCGCAGTGCTCGCCGAGCTCGACCCGATAATCCGCTCGGCCGAGGGCAGGGGGCTGTTGAACCAGGTGGCCGAAACGCGTGCTCGATTCGCCGAGGGCATTGACCGGGTAATCGAGCTAGGCAGGACGGATCGCGAGGCAGCCACGCAGTACCTGCTCCGGGATGTGCGGCCGCTTAACCAGGCGGTGCTGCAGGCCATCGCCGCGCTGTCTGATTTCCAGGGAAGAATGATGGAGGAGGGGGCAGAGGCTATCGCTGGGCACGTCGCCTCTGCCTTGCGGCTGATTCTCACGCTGGGCGCCGCGGCAGTGCTGGCTGCGGTGGCGATCGCCTTCGTGACCACGCGAAGCATCACCCGGCCCGTGGCGCAAGCCGGCGAGGTAGCGGAAGCGCTGGCCGCGGGCGACCTGACCGTCCATATAGACGTGGTCAGCAAGGATGAAACCGGGCGGCTGCTGGCTTCTATGAAGGCGATGATTGAACGGCTCGTGCAGATCATCTCCGAGGTGCAAGCCAGCGCGAACCATCTTAGCGCCGCTTCCGAGGAGGTCAGCGCGACCAGCCAGTCGCTTTCCCAAGCCGCCAGCGAGCAGGCCGCGAGCGTGGAGGAGACCTCGACATCCATCGAGCAAATGACCGCCTCCATTCGCCACAATGCGGAAAACGCCAAGCTTACCGACGAAATCGCTACCACGGCTGCCAAGGAGGCTATGGAAGGCGGCGAAGCGGTCGAGAAGACCGTAACCGCTATGAAGAATATCGCCGAGAAGATCTCGATCATTGACGACATTGCCTACCAGACTAATTTGTTGGCGCTGAACGCGGCGATCGAGGCGGCGCGCGCGGGCGATCAGGGGCGGGGGTTTGCGGTGGTGGCCGCTGAGGTGCGCAAGCTCGCCGAGCGCAGCCAGGCGGCGGCGCAGGAGATCGGTGCGGTGGCCAGCTCCTCGGTGGAACTGGCGGAGAATGCCGGGCGGGTGCTGTCGCGTATCGTTCCCTCCATCAGAAAGGCGGCAGATTTGGTGCAAGAGATCGCGGCCGGCTCCAATGAGCAATCGGCCGGCGCCGATCAGATCAACGACGCGATGACGCAGCTCAACGAGATCACCCAGCAGAACGCTTCCGCTTCCGAGGAGTTGTCGGCGACGGCGGAGGAGATGAGCGCGCAAGCCCATCAGCTCCAGAAACTGATGGAGTTCTTCAAGCTGCACACCGAGGCGGCTAAGCAGCAGCCCAAGGGGGCTACCGCCAATAAGAGCGAGGAATCCGCAGCGCCGGAAAACCCGGAGCCTGTGCGCGCACTCAAGGCTGCTCCCCCCGATGAAAGCAAATTCGTGCGCTTCTAGGAGTGAACCATGGGTAACTTGACGACGAGCGAGCAGGTAAGCGCTGCCGATGTCGATAGCCCCCAGTACCTGACGTTCTCCTTAGGCGAGGAGATGTTCGCTATCGGGATTCAGCGGGTCCGGGAGATCATCGAGTACGGCAACGTGACCACGGTGCCGATGATGCCGCGCTTCGTCAAAGGGGTCATCAACCTTCGTGGCACGGTGGTGCCGGTCATCGACCTCAACGCACGTTTTGGCCGCGATCCCAGCGAGATACACCGGCGTACCTGCATCGTGATCGTCGAAGCGATGCATGAGGGACAGCAGCAAGAACTGGGCGTAGTGGTGGATGCGGTGTCCGAAGTTCTCGAGCTGGCCAGTTCGGACACCCAGCCGCCGCCTAACTTCGGCGCGAAGATACGCGCCGACTTTATCGCCGGCATGGGCAAGGTGGACGGGCGTTTCGTGATCTTGCTCAACATCGACAAAGTGCTGGCAGTCGACGAGATGGCAATGCTGTGCGAGCTGGCGAACCGAGAAGTGGATGATGAGTAAGGGAGCGTAGCCTATTACGCTGCCGGCCAATGTTGCATAGGGAGCTGGCTTGCCGGCTCCCTCGACTGCCTAGGCCAATCCGAATCCATCGCATTCCAGTGCACCGTCGTTCGACAGTGATCGGCGCGCCTGCGCCATGAGTTTCGTTTGAGAACAAAAGCGGGAGAAGCCCACGGCTGCTAAGCGGCTCCAGTAAGTGGCGGCTGCGATGCGCCGTTTGCGCCGATCCTGCCGTGCCTGTTGCAACCTTAACCTAACTCGGGTGTGACACTTCATGCCGCTATCGAGCATTCGCTTCAAGATGCTTGTCGTCGTGCTCATTGCAGCCGCGCTTGGCTTTGCCGCGACGGTAACACTGGTGGTCGTTCGCGCAAGCGACCTGCAGACGCGGACGGCATTTGCACTGGTGGACGAGGCTGCGCAAAAGAGCAGCAGCGAGGCCCAGGTTCATCTGGAAAGAGCCATAGATACCGCTCGCGCGTTGGCAAACGCTCTGCAAGGGCTGCAACGCACCGGACTAGCGAGCCGGGAAGCGGCGAACGCCATTCTGCGGCAGGTGATGAACGATCAGCAGGACCTGATCGGCGTGTGGACGGCGTGGGAGCCGAACGCATTCGACGGGCGCGACGCCGATTACAGGGGGCGCCGGGACATGATCACAGCGGCCGTTTCATCCCGTACTGGAACCGCGGCAGCGGCGAAATTCGAATGGAGCAGTTGATCAACTACGACGTCGAAGGGGCTGGCGATTACTACCAGATCGCGAAGCGCACCGGCCGGGAAGTTGTGTTGGAGCCATACGTATACCCGCTTGCGGGCCGGGACGTATGGGTCACCAGCCTGGTCGTGCCGATTCACGATCAGGGGCGGTTTATCGGTGCGGCAGGGGTGGACATCGCTCTGTCGGACCTGCAGGAACAGCTCGAGAAAGTAAAGCCGCTAGGCATTGGCTATGTCACGTTGTTGTCCAACACCAGCCGGTACGTGGCCGATCCCGATGCCTCGCTGACGGGGCGCGAGTTCGCCGCATCGGCTTTCCTCGATCAGGTGCGCGCCGCTGTAAAGGGAGGCGAACAGCTGCAGCGGATCGAACCGGATAGCCGGTTCAACGGCGACGCGTACCGATCGTACCAACCCGTTACGATCGGAAAGACGGGTACCTCCCCTGGTCGCTGATGGTATCCCTGCCCATCGCTAAGGTGCTCAAGCCTGTGGTCATGCTCCGAACCCAGGCGATTCTGATCGGAGTGGTCTCGGTGCTGCTGATCTCGGCCATTGTCTACGCCATGCTGAATCGGATGGTCGCGCAGCCGCTGGCCGGTGCGGTGGCTGCCTCCAATCGGCTCGCGAACGGTGACTTGACGGTGCGCATCGAGACGCGGAGCCGAGACGAAATCGGTCAACTCCAAACCGCCATGCGGGGCATGGCTGAGAAGCTGGCGGAGATTATTGGCGAGGTGCGCGG
>CAYWPG010000057.1:0-12405 GCA_964460035.1 uncultured Alkalilimnicola sp. | reverse complement strand
CGCGCGCTTCTGTTAATCCTTCGATGTACTCCCCTAGCTGCGCTGGTGCCTCAAGAGCATCGAACGCATCTTCGAGCACCGGATACTTGGTCCGCCACTCAGCAATCAACGTCTGTAGCGCCGGTGCGCCAATCCGCGACCGCTCTGCCAACGGCACCGCGAGCATGCCCTGAAGCAACGCAAAAAAACCGCGCTCAACCGTATGCTCTAGCGCGCGATAGCTCACTTCCAACGACACTTCCATTGCCGAATGTCCTAGTTCATGAACGGAGTGAGGGGTTCACCGCCATAGATATCCCCCACCTGCTCCAACATATCGCCAACCCCAGCAATATCGTTGACGCGGTCGGCAGCGGCGCCTCGAAGGTCGAGTGCTGGAACCGAGCGTGTAACGCTATTCAAGACAGCATTCGAAAAGACTCCAGTGTATGCGCCCCAATTCCGCTTGCCAAATATGCCTCTAATATAATTGGGCTCAGCCACCACGTTCGGCTTCCGCCCCAGGACGCTCCGAATGAATCGCATTTCATCCTCATCTGGCCCATGCCTTTCCTTTCCTCTTGAACAGTATTTATTCCTATTAAGACCAAAATGATGAAATCTCCACTCCATGCGCCCCTTGATGGACTCGGCGGAGTCAGCCCCCGCATAAGCACGATCGAGATAGAACTGCTTATGCGGCATCTCCTTTTCTCCACCTTCCCAGAGCTTTTCAATACTTGACTTGTAAGCCCCTACACGGACAGTACCGGAAGCTGTAACCTCATTAGTCTGCCAGGATTTAAGCTCTACCCATTGCTCGTCGCCGCCCTCATCCTTAACGACGATGTCGACAATGCGCACATATGATCGCCTTTCTGCCACTCTTCCAGTCATATCAACAGCAATCAGATCTACATCTCTTTTGGCTTCAATTCCAACGATTCGACGACCACTCAATGCCGCAATGGAAGCGATCTGAGAAAGGTGATAAAGCTCTCCCTGGCTATTGGCGATACTTCCTACGACACCGCGATCTGCCTTACGTCCGTCCTCTTGCTCCTCAATGCTCGGACCACACTTTGGAGGATTTTTATCGGCCACATCGATGAAAGCCTGCAAATATTTTACTCGAATTTTATCCTCCAACCCCTGCAGCCGCCCCCCTTCCTTCAGTTCATTCTCTATCAAGATCACAACGATAATCGCTTCAGGCAAGGTCAGGCGCTGGCCATGAAATCCTTTTAGAAATCCTCGCAACGTCTGCGCGCCGGTACGAGCGACCACCAATATCGCAGCTTTTTGGAAGGCAGGATTAAACACGAGCCGTGTCATGGCCGCCATATTTCGGCTAAATGACCTTGGATCTTTAGCTGCTCTCAATACGTCTCGCAAGGTCCGGACATACCCCCTCGCAATCTTCGGATCAACATCAAACTCATGAATAACTGATCGAATATTTCGTAGCTTCCCTATAGCTTTGCGGGCTGCAGGACGAACCAGCGCCCACTTGCTCGCGTGCGCGGCCGGCATAAAAAAATCAACCAATGGTCTACCCAAGCCCCCAATGGAAGAATACTCGTCACTTAACCAGCCTCGATGATAGATGTTCGGCGTGATATCGAAGGCCAAGTCGTCCGGAGCGAACGCCGGCACATCCTCGGACATGGCAAAAAACTCCATCAGCGCTTCAAGATCATCAGCACTACCAACCAAGTCACCGAGAAACTCCAGGGCATCCAGACCACCTTCTTCGAAGACCATTTCTCCGATCAACAACAGAAACGGCCCTACCGTAATCAATGCGTCAAAGCTTCGACTATCCACAGCGCGCTTGATGCTGCGACCCACAAGTTGAGCGAAGGCGGGCACGACCGGCTTGCGTCCGAACCGGGCAAACAACCTTTTTAACGGCGCGAGAGCCGGTTTCAACGGCTTCAGCAGGGGGATGATCGTAGCGGTCGATAGCGCGGAGAAGGCCAGCTCCATTGCATCGAAGCGCGGATCGTTGGTAGCAAGATAACCGATCTGCTTCGCCAGCATGATCATGTCTTCATATGGCACGATCCAGCTGATGGCTCCTTTCGCGAACGACCATGCAGACGAGAGGAAACTAGCGTGGGAAGCGCGAATGAAAAAGTCGAGCACCGGGGTCGAGCCGCTGTCGCGGGCTGCGATAGGCCCATATGCTTCAGGATTGAGTAGTGCCAGGCTGGCGTGACTGGTGCCGATGTCGCCATAAAGTTCCAGCGAAATGATCGACAAGTATTCCTCGGCGGCTCCCGAGCGGATGGCGACTCGCAACATCGACAGCTCGCTACCCGCCTGGCTCGCATTAAGCATGCCGGTGCCATTGATCCTGACGCTGGCTTCGCCGTTCTCGCCGATTATGAAGGTTCCACTGGTACTGCCATCGTCGAAGGTAGCGAGCGCCGGGGAATTCCAGTCGTAGAATCGCAGCCCGCTCAAACGACCGGTCAACTGGTACCCTACGTAGATACCGACTCCCCTGCTGCCAGTTGCGGCAAAGTCCATAGGACCTTCGCCGGTAGCCTCCGCAACAATGGATCCGTCTACAGCGAGTTCTAGGCGTCCGTCATGGTAACGCCCGGCAACCGTGTGCCAGCGATTCAAGTCGAGCACCTCGCTCTCGACCGAAATCGCTCCGTCCTCTGTCACGACTGTCCAGCGCAGGCGCCCGGAGAGCGTGTAATCGAGCCGGTATGCTCCGGAGGCGTGGCGAAAGATGGTTCCTCCACGCCGGCTTGGTTTTACCGCAACGCGAAAGCCGAAGCCGTCGGCGATGTTTAGAGCGGCGGATGCGGGGATCTCGAAGCGACTGTTACCTTCCGTGCCAGGCGTATCGTTGTGGGTGAACTCAAAACTGAATCCCACGCCCAAAGGGTTATCGCGAACCACGCGGATGTTATGCACCTCCGCATGGTGTAGGCCGGTCTCGTCGCGTGCATCCCCATCGAACAAATCGGTCATGAAATAGGCCGCTACCGGGGCCAAAACCGGGTCGGCGATGGTACCTAGCGTTACCGGCACGGATTCGCCTGGGGCACCCCTGAGTTTGATAGTGGTACTGACCTCATAGGGCAGGTTTACGACGCTACCGTCGTAAACCTCGACGTCGAGCACGCCGTTCGCGGCAGCATCCCCGATAATGAGCGCTTCCGCCGCGTCTAAGTGCTCGGCGCCCGCCATACCGGTCACTTGTATCTGCGCTGAAGCCACGCTCGAGTAGTAAGCAGCGGCGCTGACGGTACCGGTGCGGCTGGAGAAGCCCGTATGCAGCTCCGTCCTGGCAACGCCTTGGGCGTCGGTAAGGACTTCGGTAACCGTCAGTGGTCCTATCGTGCTGCTAAAGGAAACAATGGCATTGGCAACCGGGCGACCGGCGTCGTCCGTCACTCGCGCCGTGATCGGCACCAGGCGTCTGACGGGCGAGGTAGCCGGAGCTTGAAGCTCCACGTGTACCGGCAACACCGCAAAACCAACCTCTTCGGTCAGCGCGCCTACGCGTACATGCAAGACCCCGTCGTCTTGCGGGAAATCGCCGCCGACAATCTGCGCTCGCACCTGCCCGTCGATCGTGCCCGGCTCATACTCGCGCAGGAACGCGTGGCCTTCCAAGTGGATATCGACGTTGGTGCCGTCGTCGACCAAGTTTCCGTGCGCATCGCTGACGGTAACGAAGGCGTCTATGCGTCCATTACCGCCAACCATAGTCTGGCCGACAGTTTCCACCTGAATCTGCGCAGGCTGCCCGGGAACGACCAGCACCTCGCCGAATGTCGCATAGACTCCCGGATCGTCGGCCAAATGCACCTTGACCGTTGCTGTCGCGCCCGCGCGACTCGGCATAGTCAACACATTGCGGAAAACACCGGTCTCAGCATCGGTTTGAGTCGCTTCAGCCAGCGCTCCCTCGCCTTCTAGCACCCAGCGCAGGGTCACGGGCTGCTTCTTATCCGACTCGCGAAACGCATATCCCGAAAGCACGGCATTCAGCGGCACCTCCGGCTCATCGGCGCTTACGACGAAGTACTCGCCCTGCCGGTAGTTCCCCCCTACGATCGCGCTCTCGACGAAAAGACGCTCGAACGCGAACTCCCAAAGCACGTTTTCCTTGTCGCTGAGTTGGTAGAGCTTGATCGTCAGGAAATCGTGCGGTGTCAGCAGCGCCAGATGGTCCAGATTGCTGAGCTCCACGGCCCCATCGGCGCCAAGGGTAGCGACGACTTCTTGCTCGCCGATCACGAAAACCAGCTGTTTGCCGGCCGGATCGCCGAACGGGTCCAGCGCGTCGTAAGCATTTGCCGCAAGGTTGTAGAGAATGCGAACGAAATCGTCGTTGCCGGTGATCACCGGCTGATTCAGGTCTATCCCGCTCAACCCGTCTTCGTTCTGCCGCTCAAGCGCCGTTACCTCCAAGTCATACAGCGAGAACTGCATCTCGGGCCGATACACCCAGCGATATTCCGGGTCAGCCACCAGATCCGCCGGATCGATCTCCTCCCCGTCGGGGCCTGGCGCTACGCCATCGCGGCGCGCCGCCAGCAGTGCGCTGCGGCGCTTGCGTGTTTCCGTCTCGTCGAACACGGGCACCTTGATCGGCACGTAGTAGCGCGGCCGTAGCTGAAGCACGCCTTCGCCCGCGCCTGTCGCTCCCATATCCGGCAGTCCTTCCGAGAACGGCTGGCCGCTGACATGGATGTAGTAGTGTTGATTAGTCAGATCGGTGCCTTGCAGACGCACCAACTGGATCTGTGAGCCGGGACGGATATCGAAGTGAGCGATACCGCCACCGAGCTGACGGTGCCCCTCGGTCACCGCAAGGCGGCCGGTGTAGCCCGGCAGGTCCGGCGGTAGCGGCGTACCGTCGTGGCCGTACCATTCGGTGGTGATGGCAATTAATGTATCGGAGGTAAGACCCGCGCCCTCGAAGCCGATCAGGTACTGGCGCTGCTCGCCGGCAGTCAGCCCCGCTTGGACGTCGTACGAGCGCTCGGCCCTGATCCGCAGATTTGGCGGCCCCAAGCGAAGCTCATCGAGCGGCACATCTATACGTCCGCCTCGTGGCGGCGAGAGTTCAACAGTGGTGGTGCCGATATAGCCGGTACGGCGGTTGATGGCGATCAGTTGCACCGGTTCGCCCGGGCGTAGCTGATCCACGCCGCCAAGCTCAAGCAAATTGGGGTTATACGCCAAGCCGCTCTGGAACGGCCGGCTGAGCCGGTCCAGGCTATCGGGCGTCAGAGAGCCGCTGGGGAGCAGCAAACTGACATAGATGCGGTTCTCCTCCGGATCGACGTCGAGTTCGTCAAGACCTGTGCGCTGCGCGATGATCTCGCCATTGGAGACACGGTACACATAGAGATCGGTGGCTTTCAGGTCCTCCAGACTCAGGCTCTTGAGCAGCCCCTGATGTTCGAAGTCGCGCTCGGCGTGCGGCAGGATAGTAAAGTCGGGGGGCGCCGGACTTCCGTCGCTGCCTACGTCCTCCGGGCGCCGCCCCCGCAGCCACACGCCCCACTGCCCCTCCCAGGGCTCTACGTGATCCGCCTGACCGTCGCCGTCGAAATCCCAATCTGTCGGCATGGGATCTTGCGGTTCGGGCACGGCCAAGCCATAGGCCGTTTCGCCACGCTCTACAGCACCGCCATACGGGTAGTTGCTAACCAGGCCACGGCCCGTCAACGCCGTGACATCCACCGGGAAGTCGAGCCGCGGAATAGACGTTGGCAAGCTCGCGTACATGCCCTCGATCGAGCTGTACGCCATCAGGCCGGTCAAGCTGCCGGAGTATTGCAGCAGCGCGTGCGAGCCAAAGCAGTAGTCGTATATCTGCCGTTGCTGGTAGCGAAAGCGCGGCGCCTGCGCGCGCGGGTGGAAGTGACTGTAGAAAACCTTCTGCGTAACGATGTGGGTGTATTCGAAGTCGAAGCCCGGGCAGGGCATCATCATGTAAGGCAGGCTGAACTGACCGCTATCATCGGTAACGGTGCGCACTTCGCCGTAGCCTGTCCACATGCTGATCTCCGATCCAGCCACCGGACCGCACAACGCGTCCTCGCTACGCCTACGGGGGCGGGCACGGTCATCGTCGGCCGGATCGTAGGCTACCGCCTCGGTACAGGCATCCGGCTGCTCGGGCCCTTGCACGAAGTAGCTCGCGCGGTAGCCGAGGTTGTAGTCGCTGCGGTAAACGATCCGTCCCAGCGGATCGAGCAGCACCGAGCGAACGTTACCGCTCAGCATTTCCGCATGACGCAGGTCTATGGGCGACTCCAGCAGCACCGGGTTGGTGTCGGGGGTGGCCTGCGTCAGGCGGCTGCGCACTAGCACGGACCGCGTGCCCGGCCACTGGAGTTCCGGCTTGGTCACTGGCTGGCCGTCGAAAGTCAGTAAAGTCCGCGTCTCGTACTCGGCACGGGTCAGCGGTTCCGCGCCACGCGCCATGCCGTCGCGGTGCTGATCCAGGAAGCTGTGATAAGCCGCCACGTGCGCGCGGTACTCCAGCGCCGACATGATGCGGGTATCGGCATAGGTGCCTACCGCCTCGCCCAGCACGCCAACGACTTTGCCCTGCTCGTCGAACTCAGCCAGTATCGGCTGGCCGTTCTCGCCCAGAACCAGCGAGCGGGCGTATACCGAGCCCACAACGACCTTGGGCTGCGGCATATAGGACTGCGCATGTGCGACCGGCCACTGGCACAACGCCCCCACCAGAAGACCGAGCCACAACCCTACCGTGCCGCGCCGACAGCGCTCCCTGAGGTCCATTGTTCTTCTTTCCTATTTCTCAGACGACTATCGCTCGAGTTCCGCTATCAGCGCCTCGAAGCTAATTGCGCCGGCGCGATACCGCTGCAGCCACGGCTGCAGCGCATCCGGCACCAACACATACCCCAGATAATCCAGCGCCGGCAGCGCCAGCTTCTCGACGCTCTGCACCCGCCGCTGGGCAATCTGCCCAATACCCACGGGGATCAGCCGCATCTCATCCGGGTGATATCCGACCATGATGACCAGCGTCCCCTCCTCGGGAACGTATTCGTAGCTGCCGTACAAGGGCGGCATCGCCAGCGAGAGCCCCACACGCCCCTCGACCCGCACGCCCGGCTGCATCGCGAACAACCAATGCGGATTCGCGATCGGCTGAGCGCGGTGCGGCACTTCCTCTCGGCTCAACGGCTGCACGTGCACATCGCCATAGTCGCGGCCGTTATCGAACAGCAGCCGCGCTTCGCTCAGGTCCAGCCTGAGCTCATCGCGCGCCAGGCTGACATTGGCGTCGCGGCTACGTATGGGTTCGAAGGGCAACTCGGGATTAAGCCTAGGTACACGGACATCCGGTGTCCGGTTCAGGCGCCCCAGCTCCACGGTGATCCACTGGCTGGAGGTACCGAACCGGCGATCGGCAAGGCCGGGATTGATGACCAGCTGCTGGCGGCCAGGCGCCAGCGTTGCCGCGGCGCTGGCTCGAAAGCCGAAATCGAAGGCGCCGTTACGATCGGTGCGGGTACGCAGATTCTGCGTCGGCAGCGCCACCTCCACATCCGCCACCGGCAGCCCGTACTGATCTATCACCAGACCGGCCAGGAAGCTCGGCAACGGACGGATGCCATAATTGAAGCGGGCCAGCGACTCGCCGTCATAACGCACGTCGACATAAACTTCGCCGCCGTAGGCGAACTCGCGTCCGGGGTAGAACACCACGCTGCGGTGGTCCGGCAATACGGCAACCGAACCGGCCACGGGCGCCTGATCGCGATTGACCTGGATGATCGGGAGAGTTCCGCCGGTCTCCAGCGCGCTACGCCCTTGGTTGGCGCTAAGATCGTAGGTAGGACCATGAGCCGTCTCGCTGATCTGTACCGCCAAGCGTGAGGGGTCGATCGCGCGGTTGAAAAACACGCGTATGGGACGATTGGGCTCGACATTGCCGGCGCCATTAGCCGGATCGGTGCGCGCTACCGCTAGCGGCAACTCGTCGGCGTTGACAACCCGAAAGCGGCGCCTGGCACTGGCGACCACCGCGCCGGCTTCCAGCACCTCTATGACTACCTCATGTTCGGCCGAGTCCGCCGGCAACTCCAGAACGGTCCGCGCCAGCATGTCGGCGACCGCCAACGGCCGCGCCGCGCCCCCGGTATGTTGCAGCCGCACGGTGTGTCCGTCGGCCAGACCTTGCAGGCGCGCGATTACCTCCACGCTCGCCGTATCGCCGGCAACGTCCAACACCGCACCAGACGGGGGGGCAAGGATGTCGATGCCGACCATCGGCGCGAACTGCAGCAAATACTCCAGTTCGCTGCGATTACCGGCATGGTCCCACGCTGACAGATGCAAACTGACAGGGTCGCCCACCGTCAGCGCCAGCAGGGTGTCGAACCGATACTGACCTTCCGATTCTCCCGGCGCCAACCCCAAAGGCTGTCCGTTGATGCTCGCACCGGCCAGATTCGCATCGCTCACGCTGCCGCGCAGGCGAAACGGAGCCTCCACTATGGCATTCACTGCAGGCGCCGGCGCCAGGCCGGAATCGTGCAGCACTATCTGCGGCGGCAGGCTATCCCGCCACAGCGAGATCGTGCGGCCGCTCGTGCGGCCATCGATATCGGCCGCGCTCACGACGATTTCCACTCCTTCCGCGCCCACATCCACACTGTGGCGGAAGCTCAGAGACTTGCTGTCCTGGCCGCCTACGGCCACTGCCACGCCGTTGACGGTGATGTTCGCGATGCCCACGGCGCTGACGGCACTACCGGCCACGACGACGGTATCGCGGTTGGTGAAGCTACTGCCCGCCAGCGGCGAAGTGATCTCCAGCGCAGGCGGACTGACCTCGGCCTCCCCGCTGTCGTCGCGCAAAACCGTTACCACTTGCCGATCGGCGCCTTGAGGCGATTCGACCGTAACCGCTATCTGGTTATTGCCCAGCTGCAGCGGCACATCCGGCAGCGCGAAGACATGAAGACCCTCCTGGGCGCCGGGCTCGGGAAACACCAGGGCGTTGCCGCTGCTGACACGCAACTGCGTACTGGGGAGACTGCTGTACACCACGCCGCTAACGGTCACCGTCTCGGTGCGCACGACGGTGCCAGCGCTAGGCGAGAGAATTGCCAAGCGCGGTGCGGCAGAGATCTGGCGATTGACGCTGACCTGCGCACTGGCGCTATTGCCGGCGCGATCCACCGCGGTCGCGGTAACTCGATTGGCACCGTGCGCCAGCGGCACTTCGACACTGAAGCGGCCATTGTCCAGGAACGGCTGGAAGCTGACGCCGGGGTGGCGGTCGGAGGAAATGGTCAAGCTCGCCAGCCCCGACTGATGGTCCACGGCGACGCCGTCTAGCAGAATGACATCTTCGGAACTCTCCCGCTCCGCTGCCCCGTCGAACTGAACGAGCGGCGCGGCGGTATCGGCGACCAGCCATACGGTTACAGTCGCCATGCGCGCCGGCTCCTCCAGCTCGCTGACGGTAAGCTCCAGCGCAACGGGCCCTGCGACGGGCACGGCCAGCCGAAAACTGCCGTCGGACGCCTCGCTGCGTACATGCCCCGCCCTGCCATGCGCCGACACCAGGACAGGGCCGACTGCATTTGCGTAGCTGCCGCCAAGAGACTGGAAGCGTTCGCCTTCCCATAGCAACTCGAAGCGCTCTCCCACGCGCAGCGCATCGACATCGACGGTGAGTGGCGGCAGCGGAGCCAGGGAAACGGCCGCCGACAAGGGGCCTTGCAGCGCAAACACCTCGCCGCTGAAGGGGTCTTCGAACTCCCTGAGGGTGGCGATGCGGTAGTGGACGGTCTCGGACCACCCCGGCCGGCTATCCAGATAGCTCGCCCCGTGCACCTCCCCCAGCGGCGCGGTGGAGTCCGCCTCCACGCCGCGGAACAGGCGATAACGCAGTCCTGAGGAAGCCTCCCAGCTCAGGCGGGCGTCCCATCCCTCGCGCACGACCGTAAAGCCTTGCACTGCGGCATCGTTATAGGCTACGAAGACCCCAAACTCGGCCGGCTCGCCAAGCACGCCCTCGGCCCCGACCGGCGTTACGCGATAGTGATAACCCGTTCCGTTGGCCGCCGTGGTATCCACGTATTCCGTCGCGGTTTGCGGCACCGGCGTCAAGCGCTCGGCCGTACCGTCCAAGCGCACACGATCGACCAAATACCCCTCGACCGCAGCACCGCCCACCGGCGCCGCCCACGTCAACCGCACCTCCGGGGCCTCCACCGACGCCGCCAGGCCTTGCACGGGCCCTGGCGCTTCGATCGGCTCTTCGCCATCCTCGTAGCTATCGAAAATCAACAGATCGTCGACTGCCCAGCGGCGAACCTGGAGCAGCGACAGACGGGTAAAGCGCTGGCCGAAACGCAGCCAGACGGTATGCCCGGTGAATGGCTTCAGGTCGATGACTGCCTGTCGATACTTGCCGCTGGTTGCCCGCGAACGGTCGAACTCGGCCAGCGTTATCCAGTCCCCTGTCCCATGCACGCGTACCTGAACGAGAAACACATCACCCGGCTGGTGAAGCGACAGCTGGTACCAAAAAGTCAGTATCGGTTCGCGGGCCTCCGGGGCGATCCGTATGGGGTACTTCAGCTCCGCCCCGACCTCCAGGCCAAGCAGCCCGGTGGGCAAGGAGAGAGGGTTGCTGTCCAGATATTGCCGTCCGCTGCGGCTGCGCCAAGTTCCGATACCTTGGCGCACGTTCCACAAGCCGTTCTCATCCCAGTCGGATCCCCGTCCGCTCTCGCCCTCGAAGCTGTCATCCGGCTGCCGCTCGAAGCCATTGAAATAGGGCATCTCCGCCACGTAGGGAGGCTCGTTGTCGGGCGAAGCCGCGTTGCCGATGCCGAGCGGCAGCAATACAGCAACAAGCAGCGCAACGGCACGCGCAAGCCTGCCGACTAGCGGCCCGCCACCGACCGTTTGGGTGAATACCATGGATCCGTTCCCGTTCCACTGTCCCGCGAGCCTGCCGTGCCGCCATACGCACGGCGTTAGCCAAGCAGCCACCATCAGTAGCTACCGCTGCCTGCCTCTCCCGGGTTCCTATCCCTGGACGGGCCGCATCGGTCCCGCCCCCCTACAAACAAGCAAGAAGGTTCTTCTTCGGCGTTATTCTTCTTCGTCGAGGAAGTAGCGCACTTCCACACGCTCCAGCAGCGGCGCCGTGACCGCTTGCACAGCGGCCTGCAGCTGGCGTGCCGCCAGACTTTGACGTATCTCGGCGCTGACCTGCTCTAATGGCTGCGGCGGCTGCTCGCGTTCGTCCACCACCCGGAGTACGAACGGTCGCCTATCCAGCAACCCAGGCGCTGAGGTCTGCCCTACGGACAAATTCGCAGCTACGGCACGTAGCCGCGCATCGAGCAGATCGTCCGCCACCGTGCCGCGACGGTACTCCACCTCCATGCCCTGGCCCCGCAGGCTTTGTGCGAAAGTCGCCCACTCAGCGTGCGCTCCCGCGTTGGCCAGCGTTGCCAGCAACTCCCCACGCGCGGGCTCGCGCTGCGCCTCGGTGGCCACGATCAACTCGAAACTGCGCAGCTTGCCGGCACCGAAGCGCTCTGGATTGCGCTCGTAGTACTCGCGCACCATGGCGGCGGTAACGGGCTCGGGCGCGGCTTCTCGGCGCAAATAAGCGTTAACCAGCAATTGCTCTCGCTGCAGCGCGGCCCGCACCTCGATCTCGCGCAACTCCTCCGCATCCAGCTCGGCCTCCGCCACCCGCGCGAGCATCCGTGCCATTACCAGGCTCTCCAGCGCCTTACGGCGAATCTCGGGCGTGAGCCCGTACAGACCCCGTTCGCCGAATAACTGCGTGACGTGAACTGCTAATTCGCTCTCCAAAACCGGCTCGCCGTCCACCTCCGCGAGCACCCTGTCGTAAGCCGCCTCCGCCGACGCGCCGTCTTCGAGTTCTGTTTGCTGCCGGCCGCAGCCCCCGATCACTAGTGCAAGCAACAACACCAGTGCCAGGCGGACATCAACGCGAGGCATCGTTCACCTCGATCTCGATCTGACTAAGCAGCCGCTTGAGTTCGGCATCCCTGGCTTCGTTGCGAAGCTGATGACGGATATCGCCGCGCACCGCTTCCAGAGGCTGCCGTACCAGCATGGGACCTTCCAAGACTTTGATCACATGAAAGCCGAAGGGCGATTCGAACGGCTCGGACACTTCGCCGGCCGGAGTGTTGAAGATGACATCGGAGAAACGCGGACCGACCGCCCCCTCACGCAGCCAGCCAAGATCCCCGCCCTTGCCGGCCGAGACCTGATCCTCGGAGTACTCCGCAGCGATTGCCGCGAAATCGGCGCCGGCCCGCAGCTTGGAGTGGGCTTCTTGCAGTGTCGTGAGCTTGGCTTGCCGCTCGGACTGATCCATCCCGGCATGCGTGCGCTGCA
>CAYWPG010000056.1:0-13222 GCA_964460035.1 uncultured Alkalilimnicola sp. | reverse complement strand
TACCGCTCCGAGCAAGATCTGGGCGGCAGTGCGCGTGCCGATTTTCTGCGCCGCTACTTCGATGAGCGCGGCCAGCGCATACTGGCTGCGCTGGGCGAGTTGTCGGCCCAGCTATCGGCCGCGCCGGCGCAGATCGCGCTCGCCTGGTTACTGACCCGCCCGGCGGTTTCCGCTCCTATAGCCAGCGCAACTGGTCTGGACCAGCTTGACGAGGTGTTGGGAGCCGTGCAGCTGAGCCTCACGGATCAGGCCATCCAGAAGCTGGAGCAGGCCAGCGCCTGAGTACAGCGAAGCCCGTGCCGCGTTGCGCTACGCATCGTGCATCATGCACGATCGGTTGCCGTCGCTTTGGGGGCGAATAGCTGCTGCTTTCGCCATCCTCCCCACCGGTAATAGGCGGCGGAGAACAGGGAGCTGAACAGGAAGCTCACCCCCATGCCCAGCGCAATCCCCCGCTCAGCGAACAACAAGGTCGCCACCCACGTCAGCGGAACACGCAATATCCACAGCGAGATGATGTTCAGCACCAGCACCTGGAACATGGCGCCGGCGCCGCGCACCACGCCGTTGAGGATGAAGTTCAAGCCTATGAACGGATAGAAGAGGGCAATGGTGCGCAGGTACGAGGCCCCAAACGCGACGCTGGCCGTGTCCCGGATGAACAGCCTGATCAGCGGCTCGGCGAAGACGAGCAGCAGCACGGCAAGTGCCAGCATCACGGATAGGTTGTAGGCGATGCCGATTCGAGTGATGCGGGCGACCCGCTCCCATTGCTGAATCCCGATGTTCTGCGCGGCCATCGCGTTGACGGCGATGCCTAGTGCGATTGCCGGCAGCAGGATGAGGGTGTCCAGGCGCTGTGCGGCGCCGAACCCGGCGATAGCGTCTTCGCCGAAGGCGTTCACGATGGAGAGGATGACCGTCATGCCCGCGTAGATAACGATCATCTGTACGCCTGCAGGTATGCCCAAGCGCAGGATGGTTCTGGCCTGCGAGAATTGGGGCCGGTGCAGTTTGAAGGGTTGCCGCCGCAGCTTTCTGGCTACCCACAGCAGACTGAACAGGAAAGCAGCGGCCTGAGCCAGTACCAGCGCATAGGCGGCGCCAGCCAAGCCCATGTCGAAGATGAGCAGCGGCGTCAGCGCCGTGTTCGCTAGGGTCGCTACCAGCACGAAGTAGAGCTGCGTCTTGCTGTCGCCAAAGCCCCGCAGCACGGCGCCAATGAAGTTGTAACCCACCAGGAACAGGACGCCGAGAAAGGCGATACGCAGATACTGCGTGGCGATGCCCAGGATGGAATCCGGTGCATTGAGAAGGATGAGCAGGGGCTCTGCGAAGAGGTATCCCGCGGCGCCGGTCGCCAGCGCCAACACTAGCAGCAGGACGATGAAGGCGCTGAGGTAGGAGCGTATCTCGTCCTGCGCGTTACGGCCTTTCAGTTGCGCGAATATCGTCAGCGTCGCGTTGTTCATGCCTATGACGAAGGCCAGCACTAGGGTCATGACCGTGGTGCCCACGATCACGGCGCCGAATGCCGTGCGGCCCAGCAAGTTCCCTACCCAGAGACTGCTGACCAGCGGCATTAGCATCTGCAGGAAGTTGGTCAGCAGTATCGGCAGCGAGAACAAATACAGCTGCCGGGAGATCGATCCTTGGGTGAAATCTTGCGTCATGAAACGGCCCTGGCCCTCCGTGCGGCGAGAGTGGATCTTGTCTGCGCCCCGTGGGGCTTAGAGCCTCGAGCAACACGCGACGGCTATTGTCCTGGTTGCAAGGACTGGCCGGGCGCGCTGCGCCATATCGCCAAGCTATCGCTAGCGGCTGCCCGAGACCAGCGGGGTCGGGCCTGCACGCACCGCACTGAAGATCGCAATCAGTCCACGGTCTGATTGCGCCGCCATACCCCCGTGCCCGGCAAACGGTCTCGATCATGCTCGCGCTCGAAGTCGAGCACCGGGCCTTTGGGCACGATGAGGGCGGGGTTGATAGCTGGGTTGGTGTAGTAGCCGACCTTGATATGCTCCAAGTTTACCGTCTCGCGCACGCCCGGCCACTGATAGAGTTCGCGCAGGTAGTTCGAGAGGCTGGAGTAATCCTCCAGACGGCGGGTATTGCACTTGAACGCGCCGTGGTAAGCGGCGTCGAAGCGTACCAGTGTGACGAACAGCCGCCAGTCGGCCTCGGTGAGGTAGGTTCCCGCCAGGTAGCGATGGGTGGCCAGGTGCGCTTCCAGGCGGTCCAGCGCAGCGAACACTTCCGTCACGGCCTGCTCGTAGTTCGCCTGCGTCTTGGCAAAGCCCGCACGGTAGACGCCGTTGTTTAGCTTCTCGTACACCAAGTCGTTCCAGGCATCGATCGTCGCCCGCAACGGCGTGGGGTAGAAGTCCAGGTCGTTGCCCGTGAGATGGTCGAAGGCGCTGTTGAAGATGCGAATGATATCCGCCGACTCGTTGTTCACGATCCGCCCTTGCTCGCGATCCCACAGCACCGGCACCGAGACTTTGCCGGTGTAGTGCGGCTCGCTGGCCGTGTAGAGCTGGTAGTGACGCCGGACCTGGGGCAGATGTGCTCCTGCGTCCTGGGGCTGGGCGTAGGTCCAGCCCTCTTCGCCCAGCACCGCATCGGCGACGGAGACCGGGATCAGCTGCTCCAGGCCCTTGAGCTTGCGAAAGATCAGCGTGCGCGAAGCCCAGGGGCACAAGTACGCCACGAACAGCTGATAGCGCCCGGCCGCGGCCGGCAGCGCCGGACTGCCGTTCGGCGCAGGCTCGCCGTGCGGGGTGATCCAACGCCGAAACCGCGTGGGCTCTCGCTGGAAAGCGCCGTCTTTGATTTCGCCGTTGGCGATATCCCCTTTTACCCATTGTCCGTTAACAAGGCCGGGCATGATCTTCTCCGAAAGTCGATTGATGGCGGTTGGCCGCGAGCCGGGGGTTCAGCCGCCGAAGATGAAGGCCGACTGCATGCTGCCAAGCACGCGGTCCTGGAACGCCTGGCGTCCGGCGTCTTCGCCCGCCGCTCCGGCAACCACGTGCAACGGTAGCAGGTGCTCCTCGCGCGGGTGGGCGGCTCGGCCGCCGGGCGCGCTTGCCCAGGCCACCAGACGCTGTTCGCGCTCGGCGGCGGGCAACGCCACGGTCTGCGCCAGCCAGTCATCGAAGCGCACCGAATCGGGGTCCAAGGCCGAGTCGTCGAAGCGGAAGCGGCGCATGTTGTGATAGCTCATACCGCTGCCGATGATGAGCACTCCCTCGCGGCGCAATGGTGCGAGGGCACGGCCGGCGGCGATGTGTTCCGCCGGATTCAGCCCCTGGCGGAGCGAGAGCTGCACCAGCGGCACGTCCGCCTCCGGATAGATCAGCTTCAGCGGGATGAACACCCCATGATCCAAGCCGCGACGTTCTTCGACAGCCGTGTCGAAACCAGCCTGGCCGAGCAGCGCCCGAACACGCTCGGCCAACGCCGGCGAGCCCGGCACCGGGTACTTCAGCTCGTAGGTGTGCGGCGGAAAGCCGCCGTAGTCGTACAGTAGCGGTGGGGCGCTTTGGACATTGACCGTAAATTCAGGCGCTTCCCAGTGCCCGGAGATGACGACTATGGCCTTGGGTTTGATCCCTACGTGTTCGGGGATGGCGCGCAGCCAGGCTTCCATGCGAGACCAGGTATCGGCGGGGTCCCAGTCCATGAAAAAGCAGGGGCCGGCGCCATGAGGGATGAAGAAGGTGGGTAAGGCTCGCGTGGTCATATCAGGATTCTCCGCATATCTGGGGAACGCTCGGATGTACCGACGCCGCTACAGCGCGTGCGTGCCGTAGGGTGCTTCATGGTCCGCCGGTTCCGACTCGGGCTTGGTTGCTTGGTAGCCGAGAGCTGCGTTCTGGTACTGGGATACAGGATGCGGTAGTTTCGCTTTCTGCGTAAGAGGGCAGGATCGGAACTTATGGTTGACCAAATGGAAACATTGGGCGGCGCCTTGGAGGATATACGGGCTTTCTGCGCGGTAGCGGAGTTCGGCACCGTAACGGCCGCGGCGCGTCAGCTGGGCGAGACCAAGGGCGCGGTCAGCCGTCGGCTCTCGCGCTTGGAAAAGCGGCTGGGGGTGACCTTGCTCGCCCGCACGCCGCGCGCTGTGTCGCCCACCGAGGAGGGCCTTGCCTTCTATACTAAGGCGCGTGAGGCGCTGGCGTGGCTGGATGATGCCGCAGAAGAGGCGCGGCAGTCGCAAGACATGCCCAGCGGGCACCTGCGGGTGACCGCGCCGGTGGACATAGGGCTGGAGATGCTGCCGCAGCTGGTGGTGCAGTTCCGGGCCCTGTACCCGCAGATTACCGTTGAACTGCTGGTGACCGATGCGGCATTGGATCTGGCCGCTAACCGCATCGATTTGGCGCTTAGAGCGCGCGCGGGAGAGTTGCCGGACATGGGCTACCGGGCCTCGGTGATCGCGCAGTTTCGAATCGGCCTTTATGCCGCGCCCGCTTATCTGGCGGCCTGTGGAGGGTCCCCCGCCGCGCCCGCCGAGCTCAGCGCGCACGATCTGGTGGTCTCGCGCGAATTCGTCGGTGCCGCTCAGCTCACGCTCACGGATCGGCGGGGACGCTCGCAGGAGGTGATCGCCCGGCCGGTGATTCGTACCAGCGACTATGGCGGCGTGCTGCGCCTGACCGTCGCTGGCGGCGGCATAGGACCTATTCCGGATCGGGTGGCGGCCGCCAGCGTGGCCGCGGGGGCACTGGTGCCTGTACTGCCCGAGTGGAGCGTTTCAGAAGGCAGGCTCTACGCGATCAGTCTGAGCGGGCGGGAGGCCCCGGCTAGGGTGCGAGTGTTTCGGGAATTCGTGCGCGCGCAGCTGAACGCTGCATGAAACATGCGGGGAAGAGGCTGGCTATCGCCGCCACCGAAGTGCGTAGGGCTCGGGCGGGGCGCCGGGTTCGAAAACACGCGGCGCCCCGCCCGTAGAGCACAAAATAGACGCGGTAGACGGCCGAGATCAGTCTTCGCCAGCTTCCGGCGGCGCGTAGGAGCCATCTTCCCGGTGTACTTCCCGACCGGTAAGCGCTGGCGTGAACACGCAGGCCACGGTCATGCCTTTTTCCTTGCCGCGCAGCAGGTGTTCGTCGTGCTCGTTGAGCAAATACATGTCGCCGGCCTTGATGGTGTAGACCTTTCCGTCGGCTAGGGTCTCCACCTCGCCTTCGCCTTCGTAACAGAACACCGCTTCGAAGTGGTGCTTGTAGTGAATATGGGTTTCTGTGCCTGGATATATGCGCGTGATATGGAAGGAGAATCCTACCTTATCGTCCGCTAACACCAGCCGTGTGCTGTCCCAGTTGCCGTTTTCCGCCTTCACGAAACGGTCGGTTTTACGGCATTCTTCGAGGTTGCGTACGATCATCGCATCACTCCTTCCTGACTCGATCACACGGTAAAAGCGCGTCAGTATACAACAGCGTTCCGCTCGGCCCCACCCGCGTACGTGGCAGGGCGGTCGGTGAGTGCGGTCATCCCCTTAGGATGTTGAGAAGGGGGGCTGGTACGAGGCGGCCGGGTATCCGGTTGAGCCGGCTGTAAGCTATGGTTGCGGTTGCAGCCCCGAATTTCACTGTTACCATCTAGTGTATTAATGCGGTGGGGAATACAATGGCTTGGGTATTACCGGCAGGAATATAACCATAATAAGGGCTGGACTGGGTAGCTCGAGGGTGACGGAGCTACCATCTGACTGGCGGGAAGCTACAGCGGGGATCGATCCGGCTCTGGCGCAAGAGCTAAGCGATGCCTGGTACCTGAGGATCACCGAGCCCCGCCGCGCGGCGCAGCGGGCCGAGCGGTTATTCCCCAAGCTCAGCCGAGAGGGCGGTTTGGCGCCATGGCTGGCAATGGTAATCGCCGTTTCAGGGCGCATTCAGACGCTTTCCGATTTCCATCCTCTAGATCCTTTTCTGGATTATTTCTCCGAGCAGCGGCGCTTTCTGGTGGCCTCGGAGGAGTTTTGCCGGCAGGTCGATGCATCGTACTTCGGCGCGTTGGTTTTTCGGCGTCCAGGCGATCACCGTATCGATCATTGGGCCGAGCGCTGCCTGGAAGTGTTTCGTTCCGACGGCGATACGGTCGCGCGCCTGAACGCGGCTAACTATCTGCTGCTCTATCGGATCTGGCGGGGCGATCTACTCGGCGCCGATGCCCTGTGCAGCCAGATGACAGGGCTGTGCCAGCAAACTGATGAGGTGTACCCGCGCCTGTTGTGCCACTCGGTGACCAGCATGGTGCGGCGCCTGCTCCTGGATTACTCCGCTTGCATGGAGGAGATCGACAAGGGACTGGAGCTGGCGGAGGCATCCGGACTGCGCCACTGGGACTCGCAGTTTTACATGCAGAGCGCTTTTCTTGCCCTGAGCCGAGAGAATCTGGAAGAAGCGGAAGCTTCCCTTATGCAAATGGAGGGGGCTTCGCCGCCGGAGCACTTTCTCGATCGGTCCGGCTACCACTACGCGCGTGCCTGGTTGCACCATGCACGGGGCGCTTCGGAGCGGGCACTGCGGCACGCGCTGGAGGCGGTTGAGCTGGCGCAGCGTTCAGGGGCGGTGTTTCCGCGGGCAATCACCCATGTCGCAGTCGCTCAGCTCTGTTTGGAGCGTCGCCAGTTGCGGCAAGCGCTGCACCATGTGCGCTGCGCACATCGCGCCGGGCGGCAACTGAAAGGCGGTCATGCGTTAACCTTCATTCGCGGTCTTATCCAAGCCTACCTCGCGTTCAAAGTGGGCATGCGCAGGCACGGTCTGATCGCCCTGCGCCGTGCTTTGACGGTGGGGCGCGAGCAGCACTACGTGAACTACCCCTGGTGGCGCAACGGCTTCATGGCGACGCTATGCGCTCGCGCGATAGAGGCCGGCATCGAGCCGGAGTATGCGCGTCTGCTGATCCGGTTACGGCGCCTGCGCCCGCCATGCTGGCTAAAGCGCGCGCACGCGCGCAGGACTGGTACTGGCCGCTGCGCATAGAGGTGCTGGGTGGCTCCAACATTTACCTGGACGGCGAGCCGCTGGCCTTGGGCAACAGGACCAGCGAGCTACTGTTAGCGCTCGCCAGCCTGGGCGACGGCGAGAACTGGGTGGACCGTAACCGGCTGGCCGATGTGCTGTGGCCCGATAGCGACGGCGACCGGGCCCAGCGCGCTTTGGATACGCCCATCCACCGGCTGCGTCGGCTGCTAGGCAGCGAAGCGATGATCATGACCCGCCCCGGCGCCGTCGCTTTGGATCCGGGCCTGTGTTATGTGGACTATTGGTGGTTGCTGCGCAGCCTGGCCAACCAGGAGCAACGTGAGCCTGCGGACGTTGCGCTGTGGGTAGATGCGGTGGTCAAGCTCAGCCGTGCCGCACTCAGCGGGAGCAGCATGTTGCCGCTGGAGTCGTTGATGCGGCGGATCGTGCTGAAAGTGCTCGACGCTCTGAATGGGCCTTTGTGCGATGCGCCCGAAGCCGAGCAGTGGTTGGAAACCTTGCTTGGGGCCATGCCCGAGCACGAGCGGTTATGGCAGGCGCTAATCCGGCTCTACGTAGACCGCGGCTTGAACAGCGCCGCCATTGAGGCATGGCAGCGCTGTCGCACGGCGCTGCTGGAGCGAACGGGCGCCGAACCGTCCGCTGCGACTCGCAGTCTGATCGACTCCTTGTAAGCCGCAGGCGTATCCCAGCTATCGTTGGCCTTCGGCCCGCTGAACCTGCATGCAGGGCGATGTAGCCCCAGACAGACCTTTACCAGGGCGCCAACTCGCCTATGGGGCCTGCCGGAGGCGGCGCATCGCGCAGTTCCAGGTCCACTACCAGCGGCAGGTGGTCGGAGAAGCGCCAGCCTGTGAACGCGCTCGCCGCCAGCAGGCGGAAGTGCGAGCTGAAAAATAAGTGATCGAGCGCGTGCTTAGGGGCCCAGGAAGGGAAGGTGGGCAGCGCGGCCACCCGCTCGAGGACGCTGTGTGAGATCAGGTCCAGCTCCGCATCCTCGCTGATGTTGAAGTCCCCCGCCAGCAGCGTGGGGCGATCCTCTCGGCCCACCAGTTCGGCGACGTGCTGTATCTGCGGCGTGCGCACCAGGCGCTCCAGTGCCAGGTGGGTGACGAACAGGCTGCAAACGATTCCGCCTATGGTCAGCGCGGCCTCGCTGATAAAGCGCGGCTCTCCTCGCCCGGGCAGCGGGTGATTGCGTATGGCGCGCAGCGGCCATTGCGCGCAGATGGCGTTGCCCTGATTTACCCGCCGGCCCAGCACCAGGGTGGGGAAGAATGCCTGGTGTGCCAGTCCCGAGCGCGCGCTTATCAGCGCTAATTGGTCTATGCCGCGGCTGCGTGCCGAGCCGCCCTCGACCTCGGTCAACAACGCCAAGCCGACCCGCTCCTGCCGCAGAAAGTCCCCGGCCCGCACAATGGGCGTAGAGTCGTGCGGGAAACAGTACTTCCATCCACTGACGAGATAGTGCCAATAGCCTCGCGTCGTGCCGATCCCGCTTTGCAGATTGCAGACTGCAATGCGCAGCCGTTGCGACATGGCGGATATCTCCAGAGCCTTCCGGCCCTGCTGAGGGCGGGCGGCCTAGTCTTAATGTGCGGGGCTGTCTTGCGCGCCATCCATTGCCTTTGTGTCGGGGGCGGCGCGTAGCACGCGGCGAAAGACCAGGCAGGACTCGATCAGCGGTCGTCGGTACACCTCGCCATAGCCGTAATGCTCCCGTAGCGCCTGGCGGCGAACGGTCCGGTACTGCGCGTAGGTGCGACGCGCGAACGCGCGCATGGCTGCCTCGCCGTCGTGGCGGGCAATGTAGTGCAGACGGTCGTATTCCAGTGCTTGGTGATCGATCATCGCCGCGCTGTCCATGCCTTCGTTACATTGTGTCTGCCCCCCTGGCTCCAAAGTCCTGGCGCCTTTCGCCGACCCGCGCTGACGGCAATCTGCGCGGTTTCGGTTGAAAACGAAGCTGGGCACAACAATCCCTCTATGCATTCTTGCCCGATGCTTTGGGAGCGATGTTGCTCGGCTTGCGCCGGGGCCCCACGCATCGGTTTGGCGCAGCAAAGAGGAAAGAGGCCATGGACAGCTTTGGCGCCCGTGCGGCTTTGCAGGTAGGTGCTCAGAATTACGAGATCTTCCGCTTGAAGGCGTTGGAAAAAGAAGGGGTGGACTTGGCCCGTCTGCCTTATTCGCTGCGCATCCTCTTGGAGAACCTGTTGCGCCATGAGGATGGCAGCTCGGTTACCGCGGAGGACGTGCTGGCGCTAGCCAACTGGAACCCCAGCGACGAACCGAACCGCGAGATTTCGTTCATGCCGGGACGGGTTCTGCTGCAGGACTTCACCGGCGTGCCGGCCATCGTCGATCTGGCCGCCATGCGCGATGCCATGGCCGAACTCGGTGGCGATCCGAGGAAGATCAATCCCCAACAGCCGGTGGAACTGGTCATAGACCACTCGATACAGGTCGATGCATTCGGCACGCCGCAAGCCTTCGATCTCAACGAAGAGCTGGATTACCAGCGCAACGGCGAGCGCTACAGTTTCATCAAGTGGGGCGCGCAAGCATTCGATAACTTCGTCGCCACGCCGCCCAACGCCGGGATCTGCCACCAGGTCAATTTGGAGTACCTGGCGCGGGTGGTTTTTGGCCACGGCCACGAGCAGAAAGGCAAGACCGGGCTGGTGCAGGCTTACCCGGACACTTTGGTCGGCACAGACTCTCATACGCCCATGGTCAATGGCCTGGGAGTGCTGGGCTGGGGCGTGGGCGGGATCGAAGCCGAGGCGGCCATGCTGGGGCAGCCTATCGTCATGCTTATCCCGCAGGTGATCGGCTTCAGGCTCACGGGCGCCTTGCCGGAAGGCGCCACCGCTACGGACCTGGTTCTCACCATTGCCCAGATGCTGCGCAAGAAGGGCGTGGTGGGCAAGTTCGTCGAGTTCTATGGCCCTGGAGTGGGTAGCGTAGCGCTGGCGGACCGCGCGACCATAGGGAACATGTCGCCGGAGTATGGCTCTACCTGTGCAATTTTCCCGGTCGATCAGGTCACGCTCGATTATTTGCGCCTTACGGGCCGGCCCGCGGAGCGGATTCAGTTGGTCGAGGCGTATATGAAAGAGCAGGGGCTGTTCCACACCGCGGATGCTCCTGAGCCGGTCTATACCGACACGCTGGAACTGGATCTTGGCACTGTCGAGCCCAGCATCGCCGGGCCGCGCCGTCCGCAGGACCGCATTTCCTTGTCGAGGGCGGCGCAGGCATTTCGCGAGGCCTTGCCCGATTTGCTGCCTCCATCGCTCGCCCAGGGAGCGCAGAGCGCCAGCTCGGATGGCGGATCGCAGGGCGCGGGACTGGTGGAGTGCAAGATCGGCGGCCAGGTGCATAAGCTGGATCATGGCGCGGTCGTGCTGGCCGCCATCACCAGTTGCACCAATACTTCCAACCCCTCGGTGATGCTCGCTGCGGGACTGCTGGCGAAGAAGGCCGTGGAGAAGGGGCTCACCCGTCAGCCGTGGGTGAAGACCTCGCTGGCGCCGGGTTCCCGGGTGGTGACCGATTATTATGAGAAGTCGGGTCTGACGGAGTACCTGAACCGCCTTGGGTTCAACGTCGTGGGCTATGGCTGCACGACCTGCATAGGCAACTCCGGACCGCTACTGCCCGAGGTATCGGAAGCGATAGATCGCAGCGGGCTGGTGGCCGCCTCGGTGCTGTCGGGCAACCGAAACTTCGAAGGCCGTATCAATCCCCAAGTGCGGGCTAACTACCTGATGTCGCCGCCGCTGGTGGTGGCGTTCGCCCTGGTCGGTCGCATAGACGTCAATCTCACCAGCGAACCGCTGGGCAACGACAGCCAAGGCAAGCCGGTGTTTCTCAAGGATATCTGGCCAAGCCAGCAGGAGATATGGCAGACGGTGCGCGACTCTATCGGCTCGGAGATGTTCGTCAGAAACTATGGCGAGATCTTCAAGGGCGACAAGCGCTGGCTGCAGTTGCCGGCCCCAGTGGGCGATCGCTACGACTGGCAACCCGACTCCACC
The DNA here is from genome assembly GCA_964460035.1 of uncultured Alkalilimnicola sp. Lineage (GTDB taxonomy): Bacteria > Pseudomonadota > Gammaproteobacteria > Nitrococcales > AK92 > CAYWPG01. The sequence continues at coordinate 2,175 of CAYWPG010000056.1, read as the reverse complement.
TACATTCGCCGGCCCACGTTCTTCAGCGGGATGTCCAGGCAAGCGCCGGAAGCGGTCGAGGACATCAAGGGAACACGATGCATCGCCATGCTGGGCGATAGCGTGACCACCGACCACATCTCTCCCGCAGGCTCGATCAAGCCGGATTCGCCGGCCGGGGAGTACCTGATCGGGCACGGCGTGCAGCCGAAGGATTTCAACTCCTACGGCGCGCGTCGGGGCAATCATGAGGTGATGGTACGCGGCACCTTTGCCAACGTGCGCATTCGCAATCAGCTAGTGCCCGGGGTGGAGGGCGGTTACACCAAATACTTCCCCAGCGGCGAGACCATGCCGATCTATGATGCAGCGGTGAAGTACGCGGCGGATCGTACGCCGTTGTGCGTGATCGCCGGCGAGGAGTACGGATCTGGCTCCAGCCGTGACTGGGCCGCCAAGGGTCCGTATCTGCAGGGCATCAAATTCGTGATCGCGAAAAGCTTCGAGCGGATCCACCGCTCCAATTTGATAGGCATGGGCATACTGCCGCTGCAGTTCGAGCAGGGGCAGAGCGCCGAGTCGTTAGGGCTTACCGGAGCGGAAGTGTTCGATGTGGTAGGGCTGGCTGACCGGATAGCCGACCGTCTGCAAAGCGGTAGAACCGTGACGGTACGCGCGATAGGAGAGAGCGGTCAGAAAGAGTTCACCGCGCAGATACGTCTCGATACCCCGCAGGAGATTCTTTATTACCTCCACGGCGGAATACTGCACTATGTGATCCGCCAGTTGCTGGATGGCAAAACCAAGCTGGCGGCCATGCACGGCGGCTTGGTCGGTGCGCCGCAAGTGCGTGCCGATAAGCCGCCGGCTGACGGTATGGTCGACGAAGGCTCTAGAGCATCGTTCCCCGCCAGCGACCCGCCCGCGTATTGAGCCAGCCCCTAGGGGCCGCAATCGATTCTTGCTCAGCGAGGCAAACGCGGCAGCAGAGGGCGGCCCCATAGAGCTGCTGCCGCTAGCCGAGCACGCACCTGGATTTTCCTAACGCCAAGTTCGTGGCACAGCCGATCTGGCGGGGACATGCCACCGAACGACTCCAGAACCTGCCGTTACAGCTAGACGGCCGAGCCTCAAGGTTCAGGCGGTGGTTTCCTGCGCCGCTGTGCTTTAGCGTGTGATGTGCTGCCAATGATGCTAGGTTAGGTACCGGTATTCGGTACAGACGGTGAGTCGGCGCCGGTAGGCGAGCCGGCTCGAACAGCTGCCGTAGCGCACCAAGGCGCTTGGTAATGACAGGGTTTGCGTACAGGGCGCAAGCGACGCGCGGATGCGACAGATCGTATTGGACACTGAGACTACGGGTATCTCGCCCGCTCGCGGCGATCGCGTGATCGAGGTAGGCTGCGTGGAGCTGGTGCGGGGAGAGCGCACCGGCAGGTACTTTCACAGCTACCTGCGCCCCGATTGCCGCATCCACCCCGGTGCTGCGCGCGTTCATGGGCTTACCGCAAGTTTTCTGGCCGATAAGCCTTGTTTCGAGGAGATTGCTGACGAGCTGCTGGATTTTCTCGGCGACGCGCAGTTGATCATCCATAACGCCCCCTTCGACCTGCGTTTTCTGGACGCTGAATACGCTCGCGTTTATCCCGGTTTTCATTTCAGTGGGGGCTTTCGTGTCTTCGACACGCTCGCGTACGCCCGCCAGCGTCATCCACGCCAGCGCAATGGGCTGGATCACCTCTGTCAGCGCTATGGGATAGACAACAGTCGCCGCACCGTACATGGCGCGCTGATGGATGCCCAGATCCTTGCTGAGGTGTATCTCGCCCTGATCCGCGCCGATCGCGTTTAACTCGCCCTCGACAACCTGAATGGGGACCGTGTGTTCCCCGTAGCCACTGGTCTGTGGCGTAACCGCGGTGGCGGTGGGCCCCGGCCGCGAATCGTCATTGCCCTGCGGAAATTAGTAGAAGCCTTTCACGTATAGGAGTGCTGCCCCGCAGCGGCCGGCTTACTGGCCGGTGGGAGCGAGAGAGTACTTCCGCAGCTCTATGCCCCTCTGCCGCGTCGATTCAGGCTTTGCTATGCGCAGCGGCGCGCAAGCTATCGGGATAGAAGTGGTTATCAATAAAACCAGAGGGGGAGGCTAGTCTCAATTCCCAAGTGCAACGCCCTGCTTGTAGGGTACCTGCATGG
>CAYWPG010000055.1:0-13825 GCA_964460035.1 uncultured Alkalilimnicola sp. | reverse complement strand
TTGAATACCATGCGCCGGAACTGCTCTTCAAGCGCGGCCTTGCTCAGCCCAAGCCTGTCTATGACCGCCAATGCCTGTTCGTAACCATAAGCGCCGGCCTGGTTGAAATCGTAGTGAGCGAGGGCGCACAGCGACTGCATATGCAGCTTGCCTCCGCTGTCCGTGCGGTCGAAGCGCTTGGTCATGAAGTGGTAGCGCCCATTCTCCTCCAGCACCCGGCAGGGCGCCATCGTAATGCCCGCCGCCACGGCCATCAGATGGTAAGCGTACTCGATCAGTCCGAAGCCCAGCGGATCGGCCAGCGCTTCCTTGTCGCGATTCTCCGCCACCCCGTCGAACTTGAGCAGCCAGTGCTCGAAACCTTCAGGTGCTTTCACTTGCCCCGAGCGCACCTCATTGGTGACAGGGTTCCAAGCGATCACGGCTTTTGCTCGCGCTCCGCCGGCGGAGACACCGACCTGCAATATGTCGTTCATAGCGTCGCGGCGCCCGTCGCCGTCCTCGCCAAGGTTCACTCGCATTGCCTCACGGCTAGAGAGCACCTCATTGGCCAAGCGCACCAACTCGGCCACGTCCAGCGGCTCAGCCAAGCGTTTGCGCGACGCCAATGCCGGACGGAACTCCAGCGCCCCCATACCGCGAGTGCCGATGTAGCAAAGACGATCGACCGGCGTGAAACTTTCGATGGAGCGGCCTTCACGCACCAGCCAGGCGTCGATCAGCCGATGGCCGAACTTGTCCGGCAGCGAATCGGCCAGCATGCCCGGCAAGCCGTGGAAGGACTCGTAACTAAGTTCGGGGAAGCTGTAGATGCCATCCGATAGCGACATCGTCAGCGGCGCCAGCTCGATGCCGCTGTACCGAAACTCGGGGTCGTACTCGAACGCCCCTAGCCTGCGCTCCCGATCCCAGCTCACCGCGCCGATACGCGCTCCCCAGAGAAAAACCTCGGCTACGACTCCTCGTCCGGCCATGTCCAGCTTCCCTTGTCCGCGCTACCGCTACCCTTACGCTGAGCACGCCGACCGCTGGCACGCTCGCGCACGCGTCCTCGCGCCGCCGCCAACGCCACCGGACTCATCGGCGGCTCGGGCACCAGCAAGTCGAGCCGATCCAGCAGACCCAGGGCTCGCAGCAAGCGCACCAGCCCCCGGGTGTCGATCACATGACCGTTCTCCGCTTTGGACACCGTGCGCCGCGCCAGCCCGGCCTCGCGGGCGAGCACGGCCTGTGTCTGATTCATGTTGAGCCGGTACCGGGCCAGGCGCTCACCCAGTAGCTGAAGTAGCGCCTCGTCGCTCAACTCGTAGAGATTATCAATGGACATTTTCGCTCACATTAACCTCTTTTTTGAGGGATAGTGTAAGCGATCACAATCAAAAACCAAACCTCAAGCAATAATGCATATGAAGACGCTCACTATTGAACTAGAAGACAACAGTGTGCGCATTCACACCCACACACAAGACCATTTCAGTTGCACACCAAGAGAAAGTGACCGGTTGCGCCCCTTCGCGGCGCGGTGAAGTATTGACCGCCGCCTTTTGTACGTTCCTCGCGGCCGAGACTGCCCGACCAGCCGCAGGCGCCACCGGCTGTGATCGCGCGCCGGTCAACGTGCGCTTTGCAATGCGCCTACCCTAGCAGTTTGGCCTCGTGGCTGATGGCAAGGCCGCTGCGCAACAGATTCGATACCGGGCAGCGTTTGTCGGCTTCTTCCACCGCCTGCGCGAAGCGCTGCTGGTCGAATCCCGGCACCCGCCCTTCGGTGACCAGGTGCATCTTGGTAATCGCCAGATTCTCCAGCGTGATCGTCGCCTGCGTGCGAATCTCTTCGGGCGTATGTCCCTCGCCCGCCAGATACGCGGACAAAGCCATGCTGAAACAAGCCGCATGCGCGGCTGCGATCAGCTCTTCCGGATTGGTTCCTTTCCCCTGCTCGAAGCGCGAAGCATACGTAAACGACGCATCCCGCAGTATCTCGCTTGCGGCACCCAGGCGGCCGTGCCCTCGTTTCAGATCTCCCTGCCAGACACCGTACGAAGTCCGCTCGATAACCGCCATGACAGCCTCCTTGCTGCGCGTACAAGTCGAATACGCTTGGGAATTTCGTAACTGACATAGGCCCACAGCACACAAAGACAAGCGCCGGGAGGCCAGCACGAGCGGCGAAGCGGCGCACGTCGAGGCAGCCCCGAGCGCCCCCACCGACCACAGAGCCCGGTACCCAAACGAGCGAGCGGAGTAATGCAGCGTATAATGAAGACATGCAAGGCTATGATCTCATAGGCGATATCCATGGATACGCCGAACCGCTCGTGCGCCTGCTCAAGCGCCTGGGTTACCGCAAGCGCTTTGGCACCTACCGGCACCCCCATCGCCAGGCCATATTCGTCGGCGATTTCGTCGACCGCGGCCCCGGCCAACGGGAGGTGATAGATACCGTGCGTCGCATGGTCGACGCGGGCGCGGCGCTTGCCATCATGGGAAACCATGAGCTCAACGCCCTGGCCTATCACACCCCCGACGACACGGCGCCCGGCGAGTACCTGCGCCGCCGTACTGCCAACAACACCCTGCAGCACCGGGCATTTCTCGACGAGTACGGCGACAAGCCCGCGGAACTGGCGCGTACTTTGGAGTGGTTCCAGCAACTTCCCCTGTGGCTGGATCTGGGCGAGCTGCGGGTCGTGCATGCCTGCTGGCATACGCCCTCGCTGGCCAAGCTCGGCGAACGCCTGACGCCCGAGCGGCGGATATCCGCAGGAAGCTTGCCGGCCCTGACCCGCCGCGGCGAAACGCATTTCGCCGCGGCCGAGACCGTACTCAAAGGGCTAGAAGTGGCGCTGCCCGATGGCTTGAGCTTTCGCGACAAGAGCGGCCACGAGCGCCTCTATGCCCGCGTCAGATGGTGGCTTGCCCCCGAGAACGCCACCTGGCGCGCCGCCTGCATCGCCTACGAGGCGACAGCCGGCTTGCCCGAGCGCCCGCTGCCAACGGAGCTTGGCATAGGCTACGGCGCCAACGAGCCGCCGGTATTCTTCGGCCACTACTGGATGAGCGGCCCGCCCGTGCTGCAAGCGCCGAACGCGGCGTGCCTGGATTACAGCGTCGCCGCCCGGCACGGAGGCAAGCTGGTCGCCTACCGCTGGGATGGTGAAACCCGGCTGGACTCGCGCAAGTTCGTCGTCATAGAACGCGTAGCCTAACGACTCACCTCTCCCCGCGGTTGTTCCCGTTTACAGGAATGACCAGACTAAGAGTGGATCGTAACGCCGATCACCCAACTGTAATGGAGACTGGAACATGGCACGCATCGCCATTATCGGAGGACACGGCAAAGTGGCCCTGAGGCTGGCCCGGCTGCTCACCGCTGACGGACACGAGGTCATCTCCCTGTTCCGCAACCCCGACCATCAAGAGGATGTAGCGGCCACCGGCGCCACTCCGGTAGTGCTCGATGTCGAGAACAGCTCCACCGACGAGATTGCACGGCAGCTCAAGGGGCGCGATGCGGTGGTCTGGTCCGCTGGTGCCGGCGGTGGCAACCCGCCACGCACCTATGCTGTGGACCGCGACGCCGCCATCCGCTCTATGGACGCCGCCCGCCAAGCCGGCGTGCGCCGCTATGTCATGGTGTCTTACCACGGTGCAAGGCGCGATCATGGCGTCCCTCCCGAGCATCCGTTTTTCCCTTATGCCGAGGCCAAGGCAGCGGCGGACGATTACTTGCGCAACACCGATCTGGACTGGACGATTCTCGGCCCCGGCAGATTAACCGATGAGCCCGGCTCCGGTCGTATTCGCCTGGACCCGGAGCTGAAGGCCAGCAACCGAGATACCTCGCGCGATAACGTCGCTCAGGTTGCCGTGGCGGTGCTGGAGGACAGGAACAGCGTCCGCAAGACTCTGTGGTTCGTGGATGGCGATGTCCCAATTCGGGACGCCATTGCCCCAGCGAGCTGATTGCGCACCTACCCATCGATTGGCCGCGGCGCGGAGGACTGCATCCGCGCCCGCGGCGGCACAAATTACGATCCAAACTGTGCGTCATTTCTCACAAAGGCGTAGGTAAATGACTGACAGCACAAGCAATACTTGAATCGCGAACGCACGCTTATCCACACATCGGCCACCGTGCCGTGCCGCGCCGCACACAAACCGCTCAGAACGCCTCAAGGAAACCTCAAGTTATTGTTTTTGTTGAACTCATCACTAGGCGGCGAATTTCTGTGCAATCTAACGCGACCCCTTGAGACAGCGGCTTTTCGGGAAGATTTGCCAAGCCTGTCCACAAGGTTATCCACAGACTCTGTGGATAATCACCATCTTCAAAGGACGGACAAGCTCTTATGAGCTGGAGCCAAGATTACTCCACCGTGCGCGCCTGTAGTCCCCAGAGCTGGGCATAGAGTCCCGCCTTGCCGATCAGGGCATCGTGCGGCCCGTCCTCCACGATACGCCCCTGGTCCATCACGATGATGCGCTCGAAACGTGCCAGCGTGGATAGCCGATGGGCGATAGCGATCACCGTGCGATCGGCGAACAAGCTGTCCAGGCTGTCCTGTACCAGCCGCTCCGTCGCCGAATCCAGCGCGCTGGTGGCCTCGTCGAGAATCACTATGGGCGCGTCGCGCAGCACCGCGCGGGCAATGGCGATGCGCTGACGCTGCCCGCCGGAGAGCATTACACCCCGCTCCCCGGCAATGGTCTCGTAACCATCGGGATACGCTTCGATGAACTCGTGCGCATGGGCTGCGCGGGCGGCGGCCTCGACCTCGGCATCGGTCGCCTGCGGTCGCGCAAAGCGGATGTTGTCGCGCAAGGACATATTGAAAATCGCCGGTTCCTGCGGAATCACCGCGAAGGCTTGCCGATAGGCATGCAAGTCCATCTCGGCGACCGAGCGGCCATCCACCTCCAAGCGACCGCTGTCGGGCTGGTAAAGCGCCAGCAGAAGCTTCAACAAGGTCGACTTGCCTGCCCCCGACGGCCCTACCAGCCCCACTTTCTGGCCCGCGGGAATAGACAATGTCAGCCCGCTTAGCACGGGCTTTGCCGAGTTCCTGTAGGAGAAACTGACGTTGGAGAGTACGATTTCGCCCCGGCGGGGAGTGAAGACCTCGCCGGTCTTGGCCTCCGGCGCCTCCACCGCATCGCGGGCATCGGCCAGCACCTCCGTCAAGCGACGAAAACCCGCATAGGCTTCGACGATCGCATTCAACTCATAGGCCAGCCACTCGAAGCGCATCCAAGCACTGACGGTAAACATCAGGATCAAGGTGAACGCCTCCAGCGACAGGCTGCCGACGGTGGCTGAGTAAAGTGCCAGCACGAAGATGCCGACTATCCACGCGCCGGCCAGCAGATTCAGCAGCACCCAGCGCAGGCCCTGGAAACGGAACAAATGCCGCGCCGTCCTATGCCCCGCCAGCTCGACCTTGCGTGCCCGGTGCAGAATCGGCCGCTCCAGCGTGAACATCTTGATGGTCGTGACCGACGACAGAAAATCGTAGACGGTGCCGAACAGCTCCTCGAACGCGGCATAAAAGCGGTCGAAGCGCCTGCGCAAAGCCGGCAGCGTCAGAACCGCCAGCGCGAAATAGCTCAGGCCGAACAGGGCATACAGCAAATAGAACACCGGCGGCACGTCCAGCACCGCAATGGCGCCCCCTAGCGAGACGAACAGCCCGACCTGACCCAGAATCGCCCAGAAAAAGCTGTCGAGCAGAATCTTGAAGGACTCGCGCCCTTTATTGATCTTCTGCCCCTTCGCGCCGCTGGCCTTGTCCTCGTGCCAAGCTGTGTCCATGGCGATCATCCGATCCAGCGCGTACATGCCCAGCCCGCGCATCGCCAGGTCGACCATGGTCAGTTGCGGGTAGAGCACCACGACCCCGGCCAGAAACAGCCCGAAGATAACCAGATACGGCGCTGCGAGAGTCATCGCTTCACCGAAGCCCAGGCCGCCGGCCGCCACCAGAGCGACGAAATAGGAAAAGAACATGGGAATGGCGGAAGCCACCGTATGGCGCGCCACCATGACCAGCGTGACCAGCCAGAACTTCCACCGATACGGCCCGATGGCGAACCCCATCCAAGCCAGAAAGCCCCGCCCGCGCGGCGCTTGCGCGGGATCCAGCAGTCGCAGGCGCCGCTCATCGCCCGCTGCCTGCACTGCACCGATACTCTTACTCATGCACATCCTCTCCACTGCCGCGACAATACTACGGCCTACGGTGAGCGGATGCCCAAATAATAGAGTGGGAAAGCGCCTCGATCCGACCAGGCTTCGGCCTCTTCCGTATGCGCAAGGGTGAACCGACCGACAAGGGAGCCACGGCGAGGGCTGGCGAAGAGAGCCTGTCACAGGGCCTTATGCCCCCAGGCCGCTGACAAGACGCGCAACACACGCCAAAGCCTCTCCAGCCCCGCAGTACGTCGGCGCAGGGCTCCGGAGGTCGCATAGCGGTGTTGCGCGATCGCAAGAATAGCCGTCGCGGCAAGCGGCCGGCGATGGGTTCAGGCGCGCCGGCGCACCCAGCCACCGGTGAGCACCAACCCCAACCCGGCCAGCAGATCGACCATGCCGAAGGAGCCGCCACCGCTGCTGCCAATACCGCTACTTCCACCGCGGCTGCCGCCGTCACTGCCGGAACCGCTGCCCCCGCCTGCGCCTTCGCTGGAGCTGCCTTCAGCGGAGCGCATGTTTTTGCACTGGTCTTCTATGTTACCGGACACGGCGTTGTCACCGCCGCGCGGCGCGGGATTGTTGCCCTTGCACTGCAGGTTGCCGTCCACTCGGTTGCCGGTAATCGCCAGCCCGCCGCGGTTATCGAAGGCCTGGATGTCTCCATCCACGGTATTGCCTTCCACCCGCAGGTGCGAACGGTTGTCGTCAAGCTGAATATTGCCGTCGACACGGTTGTCCAGGACAAGCACCTGGTCGCCGACCATCCCCTCGAGTTGGATATCGCCGCCGATGCGGCTGTCACGCACGTCTATATAGTCGGCAGCATCAGCCTGGATATTGCCCACGATGACCGCATCCTTGGCGATCAGCACGCCGCCAGCGTACAGGTGTACGTTGCCCTTGACCGTGGTGCCCTCCAGGCGACAGGTACCGCTCGCGATCAGCACGTTGCCGTCCACCTCGGTCGCGCCCAGGTTGGGGGGACAATGAATGTCGTCGGCCTGTGCGGCCAGCGCGGGGAGCAGAGATAGAGCGAGCAGGACGGCCAGCCGATAGGAATTGCAAACCATCATTATTGAACCTCATCGTTCGCACCGTGAACGGCGAGGATAGGGCCCACAGCCGAACAGTGCGCAGCGCGGGGTCACACTTTCAATGGGCAGCTGGTTACTGCAAAAAGCAGAAAATTATGAATGAGTTACAATTCGGCTAGTTCCGGTCGCTGCGGCGCCCAGCCCTGGGCGTTTACCACGGACAAGTGCGGGCTCGCATCACCGAACTCATCGCAAAGGGACTGCGGCGTAGGACCATCCAGTTCCAGGCGCCCCTCGAGATCGCAGTCAAGCGCGATGCTCATCCCATGGCGTGCGGCCAGCGTCCGCACGGCGTGATTGTCGGCATTCGTGAGAATGCTCACTTTGCGCACGTTGCGGTTGCGCGCATAGGAGAGAATGCGGCCGAACAGAAGGGAACCCAGACCGCGGCGCTGGAACGCCTCATCAACGCTGAACGACAGCTCTCCTTGACGCTCTCCGTCCGCTCCGAACAGGCAGCACTCGGCTACGCCGCGCAACTCCCCATCTACGAAAGCGCCCAGGGCGAAATAAGCATCCTCGCTCCAGTCGATTACATCGATGTAGCGCCGGATGGCCTCATCGGTTATGGGCCTGGAGAAGCGCTTACGTCGCGCCGCGGCGCAGAGCTTGAGCAGGTGCGCGCACAGCAGATCGCGCTCGTCGGCGCGCAGCCGGCGAATCTCGGGCGCCAGGCGGTTGCATGCTGTCGATTGATTCGTTGAATGGGAAAAAGCGATCACAACGTGGCCCTCAACTGCAAAAGCATTTGTCCATGTTTCCTGCCACCGTTCGCATCGCGGACTTGCCTGGACCGGATGCACGGGCAACCCGGCCTTGAGACACGAACTATTGCGACGGAGCGGCTAAAGATCGGTCTGCTCCATATGACAGCTCACCTCGCGCACCATTGCGTCGCTTTCACGAGCAGTCGTCAGATTTGCGAAACAGTGCTCCTTTCTGGCGTCGAACGGGGCCAGGCCTGTTGCCAGCTGGCGACGTCATCCGAATTCGTACACGCATAATCGATACAACCCGACGCAAATTACCGGCGTTGACGACATGCCAGCGCCCTGCGCTGGCGATAAAGTGGTATCGCCAGCGCAGGGAAGCGCCCCGCTCAAGGATGGAGCGGGACAAGAGTCAGGGAAGGCTCGCCGAGCCGCCGGGCAGGGATGCCCGGCGGTTTGGTTTTCGACGTGTCGGCGACTTTGCCAGCCCCAGCCTTCTAGTCGGCCTGCACAACCGCTCGCCTCGCTACCCTGCGCGTCCGCCATGGCACCAGGGCCGCTCAGCAACACCGCGGCCGTGCGCGAAAAGCGGCCTCATGGCTTCCACGCAAAGATCAAGTTCCCCCCCTTCCGGGCCGATATGTTCTAGTGCCTGTCCTCATCGACCTCACGCCCGCTGCTGCACGTCTTGCCAGGAGGGCGCGCAGCATCACAGCGGGCGCGAAGCCACGGGAAACAGGCCTTAGGCTCTTTACCGGCTAATCAATACAGAAAAGAAGAGACTTCGATGAGCCCGATCGAACTGTCTGCGGTAGACCGCATGCGCTATGAAGCGGAGCTGGAAATACTCGGCTCCGGCCTCGCCGCCCGCGGCCACACCGTGCTCCCACTCCAAGGCGAACCGCTGCCGACCCTGCGCGTCGACCTAGGTACAGGAGGCTGCAACCGCAGTCTGACGATTGCGTTCCTGCCGCAAGAGGGGAAAGCGGAAGATGGCGAGCCGGTTTTGTTCCAGGTTGAACTCTATGCCGCCGTACCTAGCCTGCGGCATCAGGATCTTGACCGCGCCATAGAAATCGTGAACCCGGCAATGACGCTGGGTCACTTCGTCCTAGATGGAATGACGCTCTATTACAGGCACATTGCCCGGCTGCCGGTCGACGACACCTTCGACGCGGCCGAAGTCAGCAGCCTGATCCACGTTATCGAAGCCGAGCAGGCGCAATTCGGTGACTATCTGGCGGGGATCATAGACGATGAAATCCCGCTGTCCTTATTGCCCAAGGTGATGGCCGAGGCCAACTAAACGCCTTACCATCGAAACCGCGGCACCTCGGCCCCGCGGGCGGCGCAACGGGATGCGTCGCCCGCCCCGACTCCCACAACCCGCACCCCGCATCTCTACGCACTAGAAGCTCACACTCGGCCTGCGGCGCAGCAAGAAGTCGGGCCGCAGCCCTAGATTATCCCCTCAGCGCCAGGACCTTGCCTGGATTGAGCAGATTCTCCGGATCCAGTGCCCGCTTCAGCGTGCGCATCAGATCCAGAGCCACGGGATCCTTATAGTGCGCCAACTCTTCGCGCTTGATCAGGCCTATGCCATGTTCGGCCGAGATGGAGCCGTGCATCCCCACGACAATGTCATGCACTATGCGGTTGAAATCGCCCCACCGGTCCAGGAACGCCTGCTTGTTCATGCCTACCGGCTGGCTAAGATTGAAATGTATGTTGCCATCGCCGAAGTGGCCGAAAGCGCAAACGCGAAGACCAGGCATCGCCTCGACGCAAGCGGCGCTGGCGACATCGATGAAATCGGCCACGCGCGATACCGGCACCGCCACATCGTGCTTGATCGAAGCGCCCTCGCGCTTCTGCGCCTCGGGCACACTCTCGCGCAGGTGCCACATGGCGTGATTCTGCGCCTCGCTGGTGGCTATAGCCGCATCCTCGATAACCCCCTCTTCCAGCGCCTTGCCAAGCACCGCCTCCAGGCGTGCGCCAAGGTCCGCCCGCCGGTCCGGCGAGGTAAGCTCCACCAGCGCGTAGCCCGCATGCGCAGACTCCAACGGCAGGCGCGCGCCCCCGATGTGCTTGAGCACCAGCTCCATGGAGAAAGCCGACATATACTCAAAAGCGCTCAGGGCTTCGCCGGTCTCGGAGGATAGCCGCTCGAAGGCGCGCAGCGCATGATGCGGCGAGGCGCAGCCGAGCAAGGCCGTCACCCGCGAGCGCGGCATGGGAAAGAGCTTGAGCACCGCAGCGGTAATAATGCCCAAGGTGCCCTCGGAGCCGATGAAAAGATCCTTGAGGTCGTATCCTGTGTTGTCTTTGCGCAAGGTCGAGAGCCCGTTCCAGACACGGCCATCCGCCAGCACCACCTCCAGGCCCAGCACCTGATCGCGCGCATTGCCGTAGCGCAGCACGTTGGTCCCGCCGGCGTTGGTGGCGAGGTTGCCCCCAATCTGACACGACCCTTCCGCGGCCAAGGACAGCGGAAATAGGCGATCGACGCTGGCGGCTGCATCCTGCACCGTCTTGAGGATACAGCCGGCCTCGACCGTCATCGTAAAGTTGACCGGATCCAACTCGCGGATGCGATTGAGCCGGCTCAGCGAGAGGATGATCTCCCCTTGCGCAACGCTGCCGCCGACCAGTCCGGTATTGCCGCCCTGGGGCACGATGGCGACTTGCCGAGCCCGGCACTGGGTTACCACGAAGGCGACTTCCTCCGTAGAGGCCGGCAGCACGACCGCAAGCGGGCGGCTCTGGTACAAGCCGCGCTGCTCGATCACATAACTGGCCATGGCCTCTGGGCCGGTAAGCACATGGGACGCGCCTAACCGGTTGGCGAGAACGCTGAGCAGTTCGGCACGCCGGGAATCACAAGTCGGGGAGCTAGCCACGGGTTCTCAATCCTGCCTGGTTGAAACACGCACTCCACAGTAACGCAGACGCACACAGGGCGGTAGCTCATGGCCCTGCGCCGCCACTTCCCGCCCTGGGACATGACCTGTTCAAGGACGGTGCCGCGCGATGCGCAGCACGGGCGACGCATAAACGCTATGCTCTCGGATTTGCCGCGGTCACGAGGTGGAGATGTTCATATACCTGCACGGGTTTGCCAGCAGCGCCGGGAGCGAGAAGGCGCGAGAGCTCAAAGCCATGCTGACCGACTATCGTTTCATGGCATTGACTTATCCAGCACACCGGATCGAGCAGGCTTTGGCAACGCTCCGCGACGAACTGCACCGGCACATCCGCCAGCTTCTGCCCGGCGAGCCGCTGGTCCTGATCGGCTCATCCCTTGGCGGCTTCTACGCCAAACTCCTGGCACGCGAGTTCGACGCCATAAACCACGTGGTGATGATTAACCCCGCGCTAACGCCCTCGCGCACACTGCAGCAGGTAATCGGCACGAATCGCAACTACAGCACGGGCGAAGAGTTCGTACTCACGCAAGAAGAGGTAGCGGCGTTCCAGCCCTATGAAGCGCTGGAACTGCCGCCCACTACCCGCCTGACCGTGCTGCTGGACGAGGGCGATGAGGCGATCCCCTACCAGCAAGCCTATGAGAAGTACCGAGAAAGCGGACGGGTAGTCGTCTACCCCGGTGGCTCGCACCGATTCGAGCATTTGACCGAAGCGGTGGGGTTGATCGAAGACGCCCACCGTAGTGGCGTAAGCCCCTGATCTAGCAGCCGGAAAGCGCGTAAGAAAATACCTACAAATTTAGTCTGAAACCTCTGACAAGCTAAGCAGCTTTCGGCTACAGACAGCGCCCAGCACGGGATATTACATTTTCCTCACGCCGCAAGGAACGCGGCCTAGCTCATGGAACGAGCACCTGGGTCAGGGAACGGCCCGGCCGAACCGCCAACGACACGGATGCCGTCGAGGACGACAGGGAGTTGTCTTCGGCGGTTCGGTTATTTGTTGGCGCCTCTCCTGGCCCGCGCCCTAGGCTTCATATCTCGAACTGTGCTGCTCTTCGGGCGCAGCCGATAACCCTCCGGCATACCAACATCGCGCCGCTTCCTGGCGGGAATAAGCAATTCAACCAATTGTAAAACAAGAGCTTTTCTGGAAACGCACCGACAGCGCCGCTATTCTTCAATGGCGCGTGCCGCTCCGCCAGACCACGCGCCACAGCACAAAATTCCCAACGCATAAGGAACGTGCCATGAGGATGACGCTACTTTCCCGTCTGCGCCATTGCTACTACTTGCTCGCAGCGGCGGCCTTCGCGCTGCTGCTGCCCGCCATGGCCTTTGCCAAAAGCGGCAACGGCCTGCTTCCCATAGTGTTCGTACATGGCAGCTCGGGCTCTGCCCAGCAGTTCGAAACCCATGCCATGCGCTTCACTAGCAACGACTATCCGCAGGAATTGCTGTTCGCTTTCGAGTACGACACCAGCGCCGGCTACGACCCCGCGGTTCTTGCCCAGCTCGATGCCTTCATCGACAACGTGCGCGCAAAAACCAGAGCCCCGGCCATCAACGCCGTTGCCCACTCGCTGGGTACCATCGTCATGGCCTCCTACCTGAACAACGTGCCCGGAGGCAACCAGAAAGTCGCGCGGTATGTGAACATCGACGGTTATGCGCCGGCCGAACTGCCCGGAGGCGTACCCACCATCGGGATCTGGGGCGAGTGGAACTCGGGCGGCGAATATGCCCGCCTGCCGGATCTGACGCAGATCGGCCCCAACCCGCAGGACAACTACCACTTTCCGGACAAAAGCCATACCGAAGTGGCCACCTCGGCCGAAGCGTTCGCGCTGATGTACGAATTCTTCACTGGTAGAGCGCCCGCCACCACAGACGTGGTACCCGAGCCGCCGGGACAGGTAACGCTCAAGGGACGTGTGGTGCTGTTCCCCGAGAATGTGGGTTATGCCGGCGCGACATTAGAAGTCTGGGAAGTGGACCCTGCCACCGGCTACCGCAAGCGCCGTGCGCCCATCGTGAGTTATGCCATCGACGCCCGCGGCGACTTCGGCCCTATCAAGGCTCACGGCGACAAGACCTACGAATTTGCCGTGGTGCGCCCCGACGGCTCGGTACACCACTTCTATCAGCAGCCGTACCCACGCAGCAATCACTTCATCCGCCTTAACACCGGACACCCCGGCCAGGGCACCGAAACCTATACACAGAGAGGCCCCAACCATGCGCTGATAACCATCACGCGGCAACGGGAATTCTGGGGCGACCAGGGCCATCTGAGCGATCAGCTCTCCATTGACGGTACTAGCGTCCTCACCGCCGGCACTAGCCCCCGCACCAGCGTCAGCCTGGCATTCTTTGCCTACGATCACGGGCTTGACGGCGCGACCGACCTGACCAAAGGCATGCTGTTTCCGTTCAACCTGATCAGCTTCCTCACCGCGGCGGACGTTTTCATCCCCGCCACCCAACCGCCGACTGGCACGGTGCGGATCGCCCTGACTGCCCGTGGCGATAATAAAGTCGATGTCGTCAACGTGCCGAACTGGGCATCGGCGAATCACCGAATGACTGTGCACTTCCGGGACTACGTGCAGGCCCGCCATAGTTTCACCGACTACATGCGCGGTAAAGGCAAGAGCGGAAAGTAACCGCCAAGCGTGGCGCCGGGCGCGGCGGCGCCACGCTTATCCCCGGGCGGTTGCGTAGCGATATTCTCTTCCCCACCGCGCAGCGCGACCACCAGCGCGATGCCGGTCATAACCTCGCCCTACTAGGCGTCCTCAGCGTGCAATGTCGACACTGCCGCCCCCATCAGCGCGGCCGGCGCCCCGTTCTCCGACCAGCGATTGTGCCGCCCGCAGGCGCACACCGCCGCATCGG
>CAYWPG010000054.1:0-13835 GCA_964460035.1 uncultured Alkalilimnicola sp. | reverse complement strand
ACCAGACGCCGTTAGCATGGCGCGGTCAATGGCTGTCGATTTCGCTCTCTGTTGTTCATCTATGGCGAAGGCCAGGGGCTGGGCGGCGTTTTTTATCGTCGCTGCCGGCGGCAAAGTGATAAAGCCCATCTTCGCATTCCCGGGCGGGTGCAGATTCCATTTCATCGAACCCGGCGGCAACGAGTTCGCCGCTTGGTCCGAGCCGCAGCCCTGCGCCGATGAACTAGAGGCCTAGCCGCCCCACACCCGGAACATCCCGATTCTTTGCACATTTTGCGCTGTTCTACACTACGCTTATGCCTAGCCTTCGTTACCAACTCACGCCCCGGGCCCAAACGTAAGCCGACTTGGCAGCGCTAGCACTATCGTTAAAAACAAGAAAAAAGAGAAATGGAAAGACGACTCGAGCCGGGCTTGATCGCTTTCGCGGCCGGCAAATCAGTTCAAATAAACCTCCCCCACGCGACCCAATAGCTCGCCTAGCGGCGAGAGCGCAAGAAGAGGACTCTGGGATCAGGCCACGTCAGGATACAAGGCATGACGGCTATTCTTACCAACTTCATTCATCGGCTGCAGCTGGAACAGGGCTACTCCCTGCTTGCCGACATAGACGAAGATCGCATGTGGCTACCGGACGGGGATCACTGGGCAAAGAAGCTCCAAGAGGCGGCCGAGCAACGCAATGAGGCCAAGATCATCGCAACGCTAAGGGATCACCGGCACGCAATCCAAAAGTATCAAAAGACCTGGAAGCCGGTGGGCGGGCCCTTCCCCTGTCCGAAGCTGGGGGGCGAAATCCACGGCACAGATCTCTTCGCCGCTCCAGCCTTGCTCGAATTGAAACGCCATTTTTCGCGAATCCTGGCCAAGCTCACGCCGAAGGCGATCAAAGTAGTGCCGATCGCCCAGGATCAGGTGGATGGCAGCGTCAGCCGGGAACAACTCCTGGAAATCGGCAAGCGGCTGCAGGCGCAATTCGACGTAAAGCGAGATCCGGCCGAAACCACTCCTCTCCAAGGCGAGCAACGCCCGCCAGCGCATAGCGTCGTTTTTGACGTGATAGTGCTAAGCGACGGTGTCACTCGCCCGACACAACACCGCTGGCTAGAACAGCTTAAAGTGCCGAGGGACCCTCAAACTTCCGTTTGCGTGCATTGCCACCTGCTGGACACCTCCAGCAAACGCTTCTGGACTACTTTGCCCAGACTGGCCTTGAGGGAGCGGCGCAACCTCGCCCACGCACTCAAGTACAGTCACGAAACCGCGCTGGACATCGGGCAGCAGCTCGCCTCGGCCGGACTCAATCTTTGGCCGTTCGCGATTTGCACTCTCTTCGCACTCGGATTGTGGAAAGCCGGCCACACCGCTCTGTGGTACATAGCTCCCCCTGTGTCTTCCTCACTATGGGACATACTCGTGCCCCTGGCGGTGTTAAGCGTTGCGGTAGCGATACCTCGCCTCACGCTCAATCTTGAGTATCAGGTTTACAGCTTCTTATTGGGCTATATGGCCATATACGGCGTGCTGGAGGTATGGGGTAATTGGCCGATGACCTTAGGGCAATATATCGCTCTCCTGGTGACGGTCTTCTGCATTGGCCTATTCGGTCACAAAATTGGGGAAATAGCACAGCATGCTTGAATGGACGCAGACCCAGCGCCGGACGGCGGCCTTTTTGTCAATTCCGAGCTGTCTGCAGGTACCGGCCTCCGGGGCGAACTTATTACGTCTGGCAGCGTAGATCCCAGAGCATGCGGGACATGCCTCTCAGCAGGCGGCGATAAGTTCGCCGTACAGCCCCTAGCCAACGCTCTGGACCAATACGTAGCAGCTGATTCCTCCGCTACCTGCCCGCAGCCGTCTGGATGCTTTCCCCAGCAGGCGCTCTATTGCACTAGGCTTATGTTTAGCACTTCGCCATGTAATAAAACGCAGGATCGAAACGGGGCCTAAGGTGGCACCAGTCATCGCTACCCGTTAGCGGAAAGCGATCGATAACCCGGATAGCACGGCAATATCGCGCGATTGGCGCCTGATAGAACTCACAAGCGGCAAGCCAGCCTTAAGGACATCAACCGGCAGGCGAACCAGATCAATTACATAGGAGCGAGAGCGCGCGAAACACACCCTGCGCTGCGCGAGGATACCGGGCATGACGACTACTCTTACCAACTTCATTCATCGACTGCAGCTGGAAAGGGGCTACGCGCTACTTGCCGACGCGGACGAAGATCGCATGAAGCTACCGGACGAGGATCGCTGGGAAAAAGCGCTCCGCGAGGCGGGAGAACAAGGCGACGAGGCAAAAGCGAGCGAGGTGGTCGAAGCTTACCTGGAAGCGGTCGAGCGCAATCGAAAGACTTGGCAGCCTGTCGGCGGGCCCTTTCCCTGCCCTCTGGAGGAGGATGGGACCAACGCAATGGACCTGTTCGCTGCTCCCGCCTTGCTTGAGCTGAAACGCCATTTCTCGCGAATTCTGGTCAAGCGCACGCCAATGGCACTCAAGGTGGTCTTGATTGCCGAGAACCAAGTGGATGACAGTGTCAGCCGCGAACGGCTCCCGGAAGTCGGCAAGCGGCTGCAGGCGGAATTCGCGATAGAGTCGGACACGCCGGCCAAACGTTCCCCACTGCTGGGCAAACGGCGCAAATCGAGACCCAGCGTGCTATTTGACGTGATGGTGCTAGGCGATCGTGTCATCCACCCCCAACAACGCCACCGGCTCAAACGGCTCAAGGTGGGGTGGAACCCCAGAAACTCGATTTTCGTGCATTGCCATCTGCTGGATACCTCCAGCAAGCGCCTCTGGAGCACCTTATCGAGGCTGCTCTGGGGGCAGCGGCGCGCCCTGACGTACGCACTCAAGCACACTCACGAAACCGCCCCGCGCATCCGGCAGCAGATCGCCTCGGCCAGGGTCAATCTGGGCCTGGTCGCCTTCACGGTCGTACTCGCGCTCGTTTTGGTGATCGGCGGACACATCGCGCTGTGGCACATGGTTCCCGGCGAATTCCTCGCGCTCTGGAACATAATGGTGCCGCTGACGGTGCTAGGCTTCGGGATAGCCGTACCGCGCCTCAAGCACAATATCGATAAACAGGTCAGCTACTTCTTATGGGGCTACCTGGCGCTGTTCCTCGGGCTGGAGCTCTGGCTCATTTGGCCGCCTAGCGTGGGGCACCTCATCGGCCCGCTAGTGACGGGCTTCCTGATCTATACATTCGGCCAGTTTATCGGGGCACTTGCCCAGCTGAGCTGAACGGAATCGGAACGGCCGCGGGAACGCGCCCTGGCCGCGAGAAGGCTGTGGCTATGTCCTCAGAGCCTTTGTCCGACACATAGAGCCTACTACGGCAACGAAGCCATCAATACCGGGGCGGCCTGGCGAAGTGCCGCCCCGGCCGCTCGGGTCAACGGCGTCCGCCGCGCAGCATTTCCTGCTTCATCTGCTCATCGATCCAAACACGGGCATAGATGGCGTTAGGCATCATAGCGCCCACCCGCAGCTCGCCCGCATAGTTTTTCACCCAAGGCCACCAGGCGGTGTAGCGCACCTGGGTCGGCAGCCACACATGCGGGACCTTCTCGGTGAGGATGTAGCGATTGAGGGACTTGAGCATTTCGCGGCGCTTCTCATCATCGGTCTCGCCGGTGGCAGCGCGGTAGACCTCGTCGAAGTGCTCGTCCGAGAAGCGGGCTGCATTCCAGGTCTGGCCGGTGAGGAAGCTCTTGCGCAGAACCGACAGGGGATTGCCCGACGAATTGTTCATCAAGTATGCCGGCGCTTGGGTATCACGCCCCATCTGGCTAAGAAAGGGAGCGTAGTCCAGCGCCTGAATCGTCATCTTCAGCCCAATCCGCTCGTAGTAGGCCTGCAGCATGGTGGCCAGGTCCAGGTGATAGCTGTTGGCGGCATTGACCTGCAGGGTGAACTCAAAACCGTCGGGGTAGCCGGCTTCGGCCAGCAGCTCCTTGGCACGCTCGGGCTTGTACTCGAACAGCTCCTGCGCCTCCGGCGGCAACTCTTCGATGGACTCGTAATAGCCTGTGAAAGCAACGTTAAACGGGTAGTTGAGCAGTTCCCCATCCCCATTGAGCACCGAACGGAGGATGGCGCGCTGGTCTATGGCCAGGTTCATCGCGCGGCGCACGCGCACGTCATTGAACGGCGGGATGTCATTGCGCAGCGCGATATACGTTCCGGAGCTTTCCAGCCGCTTGAGCATTTTGATCTCGGGAGCGGAGCGGCGCACCCTATCCACGAACTGCCAACGTAGCGTTTCCATGATATCCACCTGCCCGGCGATGAGCGCGGCGACCGCGGCGGCTTCATCGCGGATGATGTGGTAGGTGACACCCTGGTTCAGGGGCAGCCGGTACTCCTGTCCGTCGATGGTTTCGGTATCCCAGTAGTGGGGGTTGGCTACATAAGTCTGGTGGCGTCCACGCTGAACGTCGGCCACACGGTACGGCCCAGTGCCCGCCGAGTAGCGCCAGTCGGCGCGCTGCTCGTCCGAGAGCGCATGGTACTCGGGAGGCATGATGCCGCTGCGAAAGCCCCAGCCCCAGTTGTAGAACCAGTTGGCGTGGAACTCTTTGAGGTGCGCGATCACCGTGCGCTCATCCGGTGCCTCCCAGCGTTCCACGAAATCGAAGATTTCGGGCACGCGGTGCGGGCTGGCGTCCATCATCTGGAAGTGCTTCACGACGTCCGCGGCGACCAGTTTCCGCTTCTCCATGACGCCCGGGATGGCTTGCCAGTAGACGTTATCGCGCAGCGTGAAGGTAATGCGGTCAGGCTCGACGACCCAGTGCTCCGCCAGAGCGCCCTCCATCATGTCCTCGGGGATATGGTCGTCCAGGGCGAACTCGCTTTCGTTGGTTCCACGAGGGCCACGGCTCAGATCGCCCCTAACCAGCGGCTCCATGCCAAGCAAATCGTGATTGGCTTTCCATGGCCAGCGCCTCGCATCCCAGGACACGGCATCCAACGTGCGATAAGTGGTCAACACATGCAAATGCCCTTGGGTGTTAGGGCGCTCTTTATCCGCCGCAGCGGTGCCTACCAACGCACCTGCTAGGACCGCTATAGCGGCAAAGCTCGCGAAAGCACGCTTCAACTTCATTGGACTCTCCCCCTGATCGACTCTTTCACTGACTGCATCAGCAGCCTATTCCGAACAATTTGAACAGTCTCAAACCTCCTTATTTGCCTTCCAATCAAACAGATAGAGCGCCAACCAACCGACCCCGGCCGGCCCTCACTCGCACACTGACCCCACTGCGGCTAAGTGCAATCCAGGCTGCTGGCCCGGCGGTGGCGCACAGCTTTCCACTCCGCTTTCAAACGCGGCGCGAATTGCGCCGTAGCGCTATAGAGGCCTAGTGCCCTTGAATGAGTTGTTGTTCGTTCTCGGACGAAGGCCGCGATTCGCGGCTCATGACGACGTTGCGCAACGCATCGCCGCGATCGAAGCGGTCGAGGTTGTCGGCGATGGTGACCCAGCGGCGTGCATCCTGAGCTGCGGTCCAGCCAGCGCAATGCGGTGTCATGATGACGTTGTCCAGATCCTGGAATGGGAATCGCGATGGCGCCGGCGAGGGATTCTGCGGTGTCGGGTCGGCGTACCAGACATCGAGTGCCGCACCGGCGATGACCTTATCGCGCAACGCCACGTAGAGATCCTCCTCCACCGCGATCTCGGCACGCGCGACGTTGATGAGCACGGCAGAGGACTTCATCGCCTGCAGCGCCGCACGGTCGATGATGCCGCGGGTCGCTTCGGTAAGCGGACAGCACAGCACCAGGTAATCGCTCTCCGCGTACAGGCGCTCGCGGTCTGCGGCAGTGCCGAGCCAGTCCAATGGGGCGGGTGTCGTCTCGCGCGCCCGGTTGGCGGTTGCGATCACACGCATGCCAAAGGCCGCCGCCCGATGCGCAACCTCCCTGCCGATCCCGCCGTAGCCGAGCAAGCCCACGGTCTTGCCCATCACCTCGCCGTGCTGTGTGCCCGAGATCGTGGAGCCGGCATAGCGCCAGCTGCCCTGGCGAAAATCCGCGTCGATGCGGCGCAGGCCAATCTCCCACTCCAGCATCAGCAGCATCACGAACTCGGCGATCGTGCTTTGGTGCTCGTTTAAATTGCATACCGTGCAGCCCGCGGGCACGTGTTCCGGGCGCAGCCAGTTATGTCCGGAAAAAGGGATTTGCAGCAGGCGCAGCTTGGGAGCCCGGTGCAGCTGCGGCAGCGCGCGGCCACTTAGCAGCGCATCGGCCCCTAGCACAACAGCATCGGCATCGGTAAGGCGCTCCGCGAGGACCTCATCGCTCTCGTCAGGCGTCCAAACAGCGATCTGCCACCGGCTGGTGAGCTGCTTTGCGAGGCGCTCGCGGTTAGCTGCCCCGTATCGCCCGAGCAGTAAAACGGTGTTGATCGACATAGGAAAGCTCCCGGCGCATTGACAGGGCGCCCGCGCGAGATGCGCACAGCTGACGCCCCCACAGCCACCAGCGATCCGTGCCGCGGCTGGCCCGGCCCCGGAACACGGGGCCGGCGTCATCGCGCATCCCGACCGAGCGGTATCCGCACCGCGCTTAGCGGCGGTAACTCGGATCCTCTTGGTCCAAGGTAGCCAGCAGCGCAGGCCACTCCAGCACACCGGCGTTGGCAAAGTGCGTGGCCTGTTGCGCTACCCGATCGATAATGCTCTGCGGGAGCTCGCGTATGGGCACGCCGGCGGCCAGCGTGGCCACTTGATACCGGCAAGCCTGCTCGAGGAAGTACGCATAGACGAAGGCTTGGGCGACACTGCGCCCGACGGTGAGCGTGCCGTGGTTGCGCATTATCAGCGCCCACTTATCGCCCAGATCGCGCGCCACGGTTTCCCGCTCGCTGTCGTCAAAACCTATGCCTTCGTAGTCGTGGTAGGCGAGTATCGGCTGGAAGTAGAGCGCCCGCTGGTTGATCGGCAGCAGGCCATGCTCGTGCGTGGAGACGGCAACGCCTGCAGGGGTGTGCAGGTGCAGCGCCGAATTCACATCCGGCCGTGCCTCAAGGATGCCACCGTGAAACGTTACGGCGGCACGGTTGACGCGAAACGGCGTCTCGGACAACACCGTGCCGTGGTAGTCGATCTTGATCAGGCTGGACGCCGTGACCTGGTGAAAGAGCACGCCGTAAGGGTTGATAAGGAGCGTACCCTCCTCGCCGGGCACCCGCGCCGAGATGTGAGTGGACAGCATGTCGTCCCAACCATAGCGGGCGACAAGGCGATAGGCGGCAGCCAAGTCGACCCGCGCCTGCCATTCTTCCGGCGAGACCTTCCCTTCCAGCGAAGGCACCTTATTCAAAGCGAACTCACGCTGGGGGCTGGATGCGGGATGCTGGACAGCCGCGCGATTGGGCATCATGACTATCTCCTCACCGTTTATTGTTGCGAGTGAAACCGTACGGGAAGGCTTGCTTCTATCGGCACCGCTCTTGCACCGCAGTCAAGAATCTAGCAACCGGGCTCCAGCACGGCGATTGACAAATAGTTAAGGCATTGCTGAAGCAACGGTTAACCTCGCACACGCCTTGGGAGGAGACTCGGGCGCCCGGAAGCCCCCAATTCTCGGGACGATGGAGACATCGATGAAGCGTTCCCCTGAGATCCGGAGACCTGATGTGCCCGGGATAGGCTTAGATCGACTGCATGGCCTCAAGAACCCTGCGCCGCCAGGCCAGCCAAGCGAAGACCGGCAGCGGCGAGCCGTAACAAGTGCCTGAGGCCGAGCGCCAGCTACTGCTTGAAGCCTTTCGCCACGACGTAGATCTCGCGCGAGCGGGGCCGGGACGAGGTGGGCTTGCGGATCGCGACCTTGTCGAAGGATGTGCGCAGGTCCCTGAGGAAGTCGTCGGAGCCCACGCCCTGAAATACCTTGGCGACGAAGTCGCCTTTTGGCTTGAGTATGCGGCGCGCCATGTCCAAGGCGAGCTCGACCAGATACATGGAGGCTGCCTGATCGGCCGAATCGATACCGCTCAAGTTAGGCGCCATATCCGACATCACCAGGTCCACTGGCGCACCATCGAGCCGATCCAGCAACCGATTGAACACCGCTTCATCGGTGAAGTCGCCCTGGATGAAATCGACATTGGGCAGCGGATCCATGGGCAGGATATCCGTTGCCAGTACACGCCCCTTCGCACCGACGAGCTTGGCTGCCACTTGTGACCAGCCGCCGGGCGCCGAGCCCAGGTCCACCACCAGCATGCCCGGGCGGATCAACTTGTCCTTGTCGTTGAGCTCGATGAGCTTGTAGCTGGCGCGGGAGCGATAGCCGTCCTTCTGGGCCTGCTTGACGTAGGGGTCGTTGACATGCGCCTGCATCCAACGATGGCTGCTCTTCGATCTGGCCATGGTAAACTCGTGAAGATGCCCGCTGCGGCGGACGTCGCTATACAATCTGGCTATTGTAGCGCTATCTTCTGTGCCCAGCGCATCGGGCAGGCCCCAACTCGGTGTTTCTCTGTAGCGCGCTCGCTTTGGCCAAGTTCAAGGAGCCAGCACCGGAGTGCCGGTCGACCGCGCAACCCTACACACGCCATGACGATGACGCTGAGCGAGCTCAAAAAGCTGCATCAGAAAAAGTACCGCGCGAGTACCGGATTCTATCTGGTCGAAGGCGAGCACCTCATTCTCGAACTGCAAAAAGCCGCGCGTCGCAATCCGGCGCTGAACGCATCGCAGCTATACGTCACTGCTAAGCACGAGCAATGGCGCACGCCTTTTACGAAACACGTCATCAGCGAACGCCAGATGCAGCAGCTCGCGGATACGCGAACGCCGCAAGGGCTGATCGCTGTCGTCCCTATTCTGCCGCCGGCGCCCCCCACAGCCGGCGAACGCGCGGTGTACTTTCACGAAATACAGGACCCCGGCAATCTGGGCACGGTGCTGCGCACGCTGGCCTGGTTCGGCGGCTTCCGCTGCCTGCTCAGCCCCGGCAGCGTCGACCCCTACAACGCTAAAGCGGTGCGTGCCAGTATGGGCGCGCTGTTTCATGTGCCGGTGGAGCTGGACGTGTCTGCGGACACTCTCCCCGCGCGGTTCCGGCGGATCGCCTGCATGGACCTGCACGGCGAGCCTATCGTCGCACCCGCCTTTGCCGACCATGACTGCTACGTATTCGGCAACGAGGCCCGCGGCCTACCCGAGGAGTTGATCGCGCTGCTGGGCGCGCACCGCTTCACCATCCCTGGTGGGGGCGGCATAGACTCGCTCAACGTCGCATCCGCAGTGAACATTTGCGCGTATGAGCTGCATCGGCCGCATCGCGCATAACGCGACCGCGGCGCCAAGCCCCCGGTGTTGATGCCGCATTCGCCGCGCAAGCGCATACGCAGGCTTCGGCCGCGATCCTGCCTGGTCCGCGATGCGTTTTCGACAAACTTACATGGATTTCGACGGTCCTCCCGACCGTGCCCCGCTTTTAATGGTGGTCGAAAACGATCCTGGAGGAGACTTCGACCATGGCAGACACTTTCCCCAAGTTCCGGGCTGCGGCAGCGCAAGCGGCGTCCGTGTTCCTCAACCGCGACGAGTCCATCGAGAAGGCCTGCCGGCTGATAGAAGAGGCGGCGTCGCAGGGCGCGGACATCATCGCTTTCCCTGAAACCTTCGTGCCCGGATACCCGTTCTGGATCTGGACCCACACGCCCACGCGCGGAGCCCCTCTGTTCTACGAGCTGTTCACCAACAGCGTCGAGGTCGGCAGCGATGCCACCGATCGTATCGCCGCGGCTGCACGCAAGGCGGGCATCCACGTGGTCCTGGGCGTCTCCGAGCGCGACGGCGGCACGCTTTACAATACCCAGCTCTACTTCAACCGTCGCGGCGAGCTGATCGGACGTCACCGCAAGCTTCAGCCCACGCACGTGGAGCGTACGGTCTGGGGCCGCGGCGATGGCTCGGACCTGAAGGTCTTCGACTCCGACATCGGCCGCATCAGCGGTCTGATCTGCTGGGAGCACACCATGGACCTTGCGCGCTACGCGCTCACCACCCAGCGCCAGCAGATCCACATCGGCGCCTGGCCCGGCATTTCCGCTCTCACGCACGATCCTAACTCGGGCTTCTTCAATCAGGTGGTAGAGACCGCGGTACGCTACCACGCCTGGGCCGCGCAGTGCTTCGTGATCAACGCGAGCTCCGTGATCGACCAGGAGGTACTGCGTCGCCTGGAACTGGAGGACCAGCCCGAGATGATCCGCACCGGCGGCAGTTGGAGCGCGATTGTCTCGCCGACCGGCACCATGCTTGCCGGCCCCGCTATGGAGGAGGAAACACTGCTGGTCGCCGACATCGATCTGTCGGAGATCGTGTTCCTCAAGTACGCCTGCGACTCGGCGGGCCACTATGCGCGCCCTGACATTCTGCGCCTGGCCACTAACCTCGAGCCGCAGCCTACAGCAGCGCCTTTCGCCAAGATATTCGGCGAGCAAGGGGGCTTCCGCCCGGAAGGCCCGCGAGACGATGGCAACGAGCAAACGGCTTCGGTTAAGCTCGATAACGATTCGGCCTGATCGGTAGGGCCGGCAACATGAGCGAGGGAGCGCACGATGCTCCCTCGCACGCATGTTTTCGGGCACCGAGCAGCTTATGTCAGTCCAGCTCACGAACACGCCGCAGCTAAGCGCCGCTCAGACACACGGCATCCCGACCCTCGGGAGCAACCGCCTGCTGACAGACAGCCGCGGCCGGGGCTGGCCGCATCTGTACGCGGCACTGACTGCCGAGCGGCCCTGGGAAGCCGAGCTGCGGCCGCTGCCGCACGACTGCCTCGTCTACTGTGTCAGTGGCCAAGTGGAGGTGCAGCGCGAAGTAGACCTGATCGGCCCGGCAGCCGAGGCACGCCTGCTGCCGCGCGGCATCAGTCTGATTCCCGCCGGGGTGGCGTCGCGCTGGCGAATAACAGGCACCCCCGAAATCCTACTGGTCTATCTGCATGCCGAGCTCAAGGCGCAACTGGCCGCCGAGCTTGGCCTGCCGAACACCGACACCGCGGCACTGCTGCATCCGCTGCTTGCGGTATCGGACCCTCTGCTCGAACAGATCTGTCTGGCGCTGATGCGCAGCCTGCGCGAGGGTACCGGCAAAGCCCATGCGGCCTATGTAGACCAACTGGCCCGCACCGCGATGATGCATCTGCTGCTGAACCACCGTGCCGCAGAGGCCGGCAGCAAGGACGAGGAGAGTTTCGAGCCGGTGGAATCGACCGCGTCGGCGGACCTGTCGCGAGCCCTTGCCTACATCGAGGCACGCCTTGGCGACTCGCTCTCCGTCGCTAGCCTGGCCCAGGTGGCGGGTGTGAGCGAAGCGCATTTCACGCGCCTGTTCGTGCGCCGTATAGGCATGCCTCCGCACCGTTACATCCTGCGCGCCAGGGTCGAACGGGCCATGGACCTGTTGTCGGCCACGCGCAAACCCATCGTCGAGATCGCGGCTGAACTCGGCTTCTCGACCCAAAGCCATTTCACCGCGGCATTCAAGCGCATTACCGGCATCACGCCAACCGAATACCGCCGCCACCGCTGAGTTGCGGATGCTGCCGGCGGCGTCGGTCCCAATGTTAATGCTGTAGCAGTCAAGGCCTACGAAGAGGCGGTCCGTTGGACACTACTACCGGCTTCCGCTCGGTAGAAAGCGCCCCACACCGCGGTTTCATCCAGCATCGCGTGCGTCGAAAAACGGCCGGTTAGCGGCAAGCGCTGCAGACGCAACAGCCCGGTTCCGACGGTAATAGCTGCCAATCCACCGTCCACCACGAATGCGGGACTCGCGCCGGCGGGCGTGGCGCGCAATACCAGAGGCAGTACCCGGTGGCAAGCCCGCGCCCGCCAGCGGCCCCGCGGGTTGGCGGCGCGGCCACTATGGCAGTCATTGCAGCCCAGTGCGGTTTTTCAGGCCCAGCAGTATGGCTGCCAGCAACGCCAACAGGGCCGTGAGCAACGCGCGCAGCGCATAAAGAAATGCCGTGCGCGAGGGCCGTAGCAGAAGATCGAGGCGCCCTTCCAAGAGCCGCGTTGGCATTGCCTAGATCCGGATAGAGGCTACCTGCCCTCCTACTTCGCTGGAGCGTGCCTTGCTGGCAAGCACACCCGGCCAAGGCAGCCGCGAGCGATTGCGGTGCACAGCGACTGTCACCTTGGCTGCGGAGGCGCGTACACTGTTGTGCCCGACGATGCCTTCGGGAGTGCTGATGCATGGTTTTTCGCATTTCGTTGTTGCTGGTGATCGCGCTCGCGGCGATCGCCGGACTCGCGCCGCAGCCCTTCGAGGCAATGAGCAATGCGGCCCTGGCAGGCGTCATCCAACATGCCGGCTGGCTGTACCTGCTGATTGTATTTCTCACGCTGGTGTTTCTCGGCTACCTTGCTTTCGGCCCCTTGGGTCAACTTCGGATAGGCGGGCGCGACGCCGAGCCCGAGTTCTCGAAGCCCACCTGGCTGGCTATGTTGTTCGCGGCCGGCATGGGCATTGGCTTGGTGTTCTGGGGTGCCGCCGAGCCTATCTCGCACCTGATCACGCCGCCAGAGGGGCTACCGCCGCGGACCCCATGGGCGGCGCGCGCGGCGATGCGCTACACCTTCTTCCACTGGGGCCTGCACCCGTGGGCGGTCTACGCGCTGATGGGGCTGGCCATCGCCTGGTTCCAATACAACCGCACCGGTCGCGGCCTGATCAGTGATCTGCTGCAACCGCTGATCGGCGACCGCCATCTCGGCTGGATGGGCAAGCTGGTCAACATCGTGGCGGTGGTAGCCACGGCGATAGGCGTAGCCACTACGCTAGGCTTCGGCACCATGCAGATCAGCGCCGGCCTGGAACGTGTATTCGGCCTGCCCGCCGGTCTGAACATGCAGCTGATCGTGATCGCCGTGTGCTTCGTGCTGTACATGTCCTCCAGTGCCAGCGGCGTCGACCGCGGCATCAAATGGCTGTCGAGCTTCAATCTCGCCCTGGCCGGGGTATTGCTGCTGGCGGTGGTGTTGCTCGGGCCAACCGGCTTCATCTTCGACACTTTCACCACCTCGCTGGGCAGCTATCTCGATAACCTGGTGCAAATGAGCCTGCGCATGTCGCCCTTTTCCGCGAGCACCTGGGTAGCCGACTGGACCATCTTCTACTGGGCATGGTGGATCTCCTGGTCGCCGTTCGTGGGCGCATTCATCGCCCGCGTGTCGTACGGGCGCACCGTGCGCGAGTTCGTACTCGGCGTGGTCGTAGTGCCCAGCCTGCTGGGCTTCGCGTGGTTTTCCACCTTCGGTGGCACCGCGCTGTGGGGCCAGATATTCGGCGGCATGGACATGGCCGGCGCACTGGCCGCCGGATACGAGACCGTGCTGTTCCGCATGTATGATGCGCTGCCGTTATCGGCGCTGCTGTCTGGCCTGACCATCGTACTGCTGGTGATTTTCTTCGTGACCTCGGCCGACTCCGCCGTGCTGGTTTTGGGCTCTATGTCCAGCGAATCGGCTGGGGATCCGCCGCTACCGCGCAAGCTCGCCTGGGGCATCGCCATCACGCTGATCGCTGCGGCAATGCTGATCGCCGGCGGCCTGCAGGCGCTGCAAACTCTCGTCACCGTAGCGGCGCTGCCGTTCGCGCTGTTGATGGTGGTGGTGATGATCGGGCTTTACCGAGTGCTAAGCCTGGAAGCGCTGCGCGAGAAGGCCGCGGAGCGGCGCACCCGCCGCGCCATAGAAGACTGGATCGCCCGCGAGCAGGAACAGCAGGCGTCCGATAAATCAAACGGAGAACACGACCGGCCGCAATAATGGCAGGGACTC
>CAYWPG010000053.1:0-16245 GCA_964460035.1 uncultured Alkalilimnicola sp. | reverse complement strand
CAGGATTGCGGGGACTCACCAGGCTCCAGCGCGCCACCCGACAACTCCCATTCGTCGCGTTCGTTTTTCAGGAGCATCCCCCTCCCTTCGAGGAAGACAACGCTCTTAACGGATACGGAAACCCTGGGCGCACTTGAGTTCAGTATCAGTGGCTTAATTCAGGGAAATCCCTTGTCCGCGCTCTCTCTACTCTGCGTCTTGAGGAGGGTATGAATTCGGCGGAGGATGAAAGGACTTGGTGCGCGTTGATCTTATTTTTGAGACAGGAATGGTTTCGCTCTCTTTATACGTGCCTATCGGCTATTTGAGCCATTTCAGGATTTAGATTTTAACATGAGATAATAACATTTAATGTATCGACAAAATCGTTGCTTTTCTACTTTCTGGAAGCAATCGACCTTCAGTATGTTCGAGAGGCGGCTAAGCAGAAACGGTTAGCGGCTGCCCTTCTCACAACGTCGTTCAAACAGCCCGTGTAGAGCGTTTTCACGCAGGCGGGCCGTGGGCGCGGTGCCCCGCCAGCGTGAGACCAACGTTGAAACCGGCCCTCTAGCGCTGGCTCGCCTCGTTCTGCCGGTCGCCCCAGCGGCTAACGGCAAGGGCAAGCTGGGTGCGGTTGCTCATGCCGGTGACTTTGAGAATGTGCGAGACGTGAAGCTTGACGGTGTTCTCTGAAATACCCAGGTCGCACGCAATCTGATAGTTATTCAGCCCGCGCCCGACCAAGCGCAGCACATCCCATTGGCGCGCCGTGAGATTGGCCGCGAAATCGGGCTTGGCGGGCGGCGTCGTAGGCGCGGAAGCCGATCTTGGCATAACCGCGCTGCCGACCTGATTCCGCAGGGCTCCGATTTCCTGGCTAAAACCGGCCAGCGATGCGGATAGATAATCGAGGCGGCGGCTGACGTCTTCTTCCATGACCTTGGACTTTAGCTGTTGAGCCAGCCGCTCCTCGGCACGCTGGACGGCGGCGAGCAAGCGCCTCACGTCGATCGGCTTTTTCTGATAATCACTTACACCTAGGCGCAATGCCGCGATGACATCGTCCTCGCCGCCGTGGCCGGTGAACACTATCGTCTCCAACGGCCGTTGGCCTTCCGCCGCATCTTTCAGACCTTGCAACAAGGTCAAGCCGTCCTCGTCTGGCATGCGCAGGTCTACCATGACGATGCCTATATTGGTCTTTTCCGCGAACAGACGTCTGGCGTCGGTAGCTGAGGTGGCCCCATGGCAGGTATAGCCTTCCGAAATCAGATACTCCGCCAGCTCTTCGACGATATCCGAATCGTCATCGACAATGAGGAGTTCCCAACGGCCATCCATCTGTATAACCCTCGCTATAGCCGGGAGCACCGCCATACTATGCTGCGATCCGTTGCAGGAGTCGATGCTAACTATTATCTACCCGTCAGCGCTACGTTCCGCGGCGGGCAGATAGACCCGAAACTCCGCACCATCGCCACAATTGGCGGCGCTAATGCTGCCTCCCATATCCTGCAACATTCCGAATGCCAGCGATAAGCCCAAACCGGTGCCTTTGCCTACAGGCTTGGTAGTGAAAAACGGCTCAAAAATCTTATCGATAACATCCTCGGGAATGCCACCGCCATTATCGCGCACCACCACACATAATGATTCGACCTGCGGATCATCGACCAGTTCGATAGCAATTACGCCTTGGCCTGCCGCCAAACCACCTTGCCGATAACGTTCGCCGATCGCATCGACCGCGTTGGAAACCAGACTGGAAATAATCTGTTCGACCTGATCGGCGAAACCTACGGCACGGCGAGGGCTGGTCGGCCGCTGCCAATTGATGGCGAGGTTCTGTTCGGCTAGCACGTCCTTAAGCAGACCGAGCGCCCCTTCTATGCTCACTGTCGGATCGAACTCGGCGGGCTCGAAGCTCGCCTTACGCCCGAAGATCTGCATCTGATCGACTATGGCTGCGGCGCGACCGATCTGCCTGTCTATGCGCTCCAGCTTGGCCTGCAGGAAAGCGGTGTCTACCGGACCGTCCCCGATATGCCTAAGCGTATTCTGCAGCGCCAGCCGCATCACATTCAGAGGCTGGTTCAGCTCATGCGCCAGGCCCGTGGCAAGAGCGCCTATAGCGGCCATGCGGGCCGCATGAGTTCGCCGTGCGCGCGCCGCCCGCAGTTCGGTGAAATCCGCGGCGACAACGTGATAACCAATCAGGCGGTCGGCCTCGAACAACGCCGTTTCAACGCAGAAAAGCCAGCTCACATCGCCGTTGGGGAGCAGGCAACGAAGCTGGCAGGTGATCCCCGGTTTGGTCGGCGACAAGCCCTGTACCCGCTGCAGATAGCCTGCCCGGTCGCTAGGGTGAATAAGATCCAGCCAGTGGTTGCCGATAAGGGCGTGCAGATCTCGCTTGAAGAAGCGGCACAGCGTCTTGTTGGCGAACTGGATCTTCAGATCCGCCGACAGGCGACAGATCAGTGCCGGCGACTCTTCGACCAGTTCGCGATAACAAGGGACTACGCCACCGGACACTGGCGCAAGATGAGGACTGTCTGCGGTGTCGTTCTCTATGCTCACAGCGTACTTGTCGCTCTCCTCGGTAAGTCGCTGTCCGTAAACGCCCGAGAGATAGAGAACCGAGGCTGGTGCCGACTTGCCCGATCCCTGATCGTCCTTGAGCGATACTCCCACGCCGCCGGCGTCAGGCCGCGCATCCGGCGCGGCCACACGCCTATCGGCTAAACCCTCTCAAGTACCGAAAGGGCGCTTTCCGCCCCCTTGCCGAGGGGAAAAGCATCAACTCCTTCGCTCCGGCCTGTGCCCGCTAGTCAGCCACCGCCGGCACAGGCGCGAAACATACGACAATCTCTAGCATGCTGGTGAGAAAATCGCCACTTTACCGGGACTAGAGACTCTTCTTGTTGCCTTTACGTATCAGATCCCGTTTCAAACGATACAGCGCTGATATGTCTTCTTCGCCATACCCCTGCTGCATCAGCTTTTCGTAATGATGCAGCGTCATTTCCACTACCGGCGAGGCAGCGCCCAGTTCATCCAGCATCTGCCTACAGATATTCAGGTCTTTGTGATGCAGCGCCAGCTTGAAGCCGGGCTCGAAAGTGCCGCGCACCATCGTCGGACCGCGGTGGGTCAGGAACCAATTTCCCGCCGCGCCGCCACCGACAACGTCGATGACCTTATCCATGTCGAGGCCGGCGGCTTCCCCGAACGCCAACGCTTCAGATACGGCCTGGTTGATTCCGGCGGCCATGATCTGATTGACCGCCTTGGTCGCCTGACCGCTGCCCAGCGGGCCCATATGCGTGATCGACTTGGAGATGGCGGCCAGCGCCGGACGCGCTCGCTCCAGCACCTCGGCGCTACCGCCAGCCATAATCACCAGCTGACCAGTGCGGGCCCCCTCAGCGCCGCCGGAAACGGGCGCATCGAGAAAATCCGCGCCGGCGGTGGCGATGCGCTCGGCTGCGGTCTGTACGGTACGCACCGCGATCGTGGAGGTATCGACAACGATCTTGCCCTGGGCAAGGCCAGGCAGCATGGCCTCGATCACCTCCAGCACGTCTTCGTCGCGTGCCACACAGGTAATAATCACATCGCAAGCGCTCGCGACTTCCGCAGGGCTGGCCGCCACACGACAACCGTGTTCCTTTGCGAAGGCCTGCGCTCGCGATGCAGTACGATTCCATACCGCCTCCAGCAGACCCGACCGCTGAAGATTGGCGGCCATGCCGCTACCCATGGCTCCGAGTCCTATAACCCCCACTTTCATGGACATCGCTCCGTTGCGCCGGCCTTATGGCTATGACCGGCTGCCTCCTTAGTCTTCGAGATAGGTATATCCTTGCAGACCTGCCTCCAACTCTTCGAGGCATTGCTGGCGTTCGGCGGCCCCCAGCCCTGAGGCCTCGACCCGCTCTCGGTAGTTCTCCAGCAAATCCCTGGTATCGAACTGTACGATACGCAGTACCGATTCGACGCTATCGCCGCGCACCGGGTCGGTAAGCTCGTAGCCGGTCTCCGTAAGCTCCACGTTCACGGCATCGGGAACGCCCAACAGGTTGTGCATATCGCCCAGGATCTCCTGGTACGCCCCCACCATGAACATGCCGAGCAGGTACTCTTCCCCCTCCCGGTACGGCGGCAGCGGCAGCGTGGACTCCACGCCTTCGCGGTCCACATAAGCGCTTATGGTGCCGTCCGAATCGCAGGTCAGATCCTGGAGCACGTTACGGCGGGTCAGCGGCTCGTCCAAGCGCTGCAAGGGCAGCACCGGGAAGATCTGGTTCAGCGCCCACACGTCCGGCATGGACTGAAATACCGAGAAGTTGCAGAACAGCTTGTCGGCCAGCTTCTCGTTGAGCTCGTCGATTAGTTCGCGATGCGCCCGCAGCCGTGGATTAAGCCGCGGCAGCAGCTTGCGGCAGGTCGCCTGATAAATGCCTTCGGCGCGCGCACGCTGCACCAGGTTCACCAGGCCGTGGGTATACATGCTCTGCACTTCGGTAAGCCAGTAGTGGATATCGTGATAGATCTCCACCGGCGAGCGCAGCTCCACCTCGGTCAGCGCCGCCCACATATCGTGCAGAATCATGGGATCGTCCGGCTCCGGGGCTTGCGCGGCATCGGCCTCGGGAACCCTGTCTACATCTATGACGTTGGTGATCAGCACAGCATGATGCGCGGTCAGCGCCCGCCCCGATTCGGACACCACGTCCGGATGCGGCAGATCGTGTTCGGTGCAAACCTCCCACAACGCATGCACCACATTCTGCGCGTACTCATCCACGCTGTAGTTCATCGAGCAGAAGCTGCGCGAGCGGGTGCCCTCATAATCCACGCCCAAGCCGCCGCCTACGTCTACGGTGCGGATATCCACGCCCAGGGCGCGCAGCTCGGCGTAGTAGCGCGCGGCCTCGCGCATGCCACGCTGAATATCGCGAATATGGGGAATCTGCGAGCCGAGATGAAAGTGCAGCAGTTGCAGGCTGTCCAGCATATTGGCCTGGCGCAAGCGCTCGATCACGGTAAGAGCCTGCGCTGCGGAAAGGCCGAACTTGGACTTCTCGCCTCCAGTGTTCTGCCACTTGCCGGCACCGATGGAAGCCAGGCGCACGCGAATGCCCAGCAGCGGCTTCACCTGCAGGCGAGCGGCCTCCTCGAGCACCAGGTCGATCTCGGAGAGTTTCTCCACCACGATATGAACCTTGAGCCCTAGCTGCAGGCCGCGCAGGGCGAGGCGGATGTACTCGCGATCCTTGTAGCCATTGCAGATCACGGTGCCGCCGGCGGGCACGCACGCGAGCACCACCATCAGCTCCGGCTTGGAGCCCGCTTCGAGTCCCACCCTGCCGTTGCCGTGCGAGATAATCGCTTCCACCACGCGGCGCTGCTGGTTGACCTTGATTGGGTAGACCGCGGTATAGCGACCGCGGTACTCCCGGCTCTCCATGGCCCGGGCGAACGCGTTGCAGAGCGTGTCCACACGATCGTAGAGGATATCGACGAACCGCATCAGCACCGGCAGCGTCAGCCCCTGTTCGCGAGCTGCCTGCGCCAGCGCATACAGATCGATGCCGGGACGGCTGCGGTCGCGATTGGGCAGCGCAATGACTCTGCCGCGATCGCAGATATCGAAGTAGCCACCGCTCCAGTGAGCGATGTTGTAGGTATCTCGTGCTTCTTGGATGTCCCAGCCTGACATGTCTTGCTTGAATCCGCTCTCAGATAGGAGAAAATTGCGCCCTGGCCGCACAGTGTAAGGGATACCTCCGCAGCTGTAACGACCGTAGCCGCAACGATCAACTCACACGCCGCATGATGCGGCTGCCGTTTCAGGAGCAACGATATGACGCTGGACAATAGCTGGTGGAGCGAGCCCTATTCCGCCGAAGGGGTCGCTTTCTCGCTGCAGGTGACCGAAAAGCTGCACGAAGAGCAGACGCCTTTCCAGCGCATAGAGGTCTATCAGACCACCCACTGGGGCCGGCTGCTCGTCATCGATGGCTGCGTGATGCTCACCAGCCGCGATAACTTCACCTATCACGAGATGATGAGCCACCCGGTGCTGTTCACGCACCCCAATCCGAAGAACGTGCTCATCATTGGTGGCGGCGACTGCGGCATCCTGCGCGAGGTTCTCAAGCACCAAAGCGTGGAGAAGGTCGTGCAGGTCGATATCGACGAGGGCGTGACCCGCGCTTCCGAGAAGTTCTTCCCCGAGCTGTGCGAGTCCAACAACGACCCGCGCGCCACGCTGCTGTTCGACGACGGCATTCAATACATCAAGGACGCCGCCAGCGGCTCCATCGATGTAGTCATCGTCGATTCCACCGACCCGGTCGGGCCGGCCGCGGGCTTGTTCGGCGAAGCGTTCATGCGCGACGTTTACCGCGCGCTCAGCGACGACGGGCTGATCGTGCAGCAAAGCGAATCGCCACTTCTGCATAGGGACACGATTCTCAAGGAGCTGCACGGCGTGATGCGCGGCGCCGGCTTCACCAAGGTCGTCACGCTGCAGTTCCCGGTGGTGAGCTATCCATCCGGCTGGTGGTCGGCCACCATGGCCAGCAAAGGCGCCGACCTCACGCAGTTCCGCCGCCAGGACGCCGAGAACAAGCCATTCGCTACGCAGTACTACAACGCGGGCGTACACCAAGGCGCGCTGGCGGCGCCGGAGTTCTGCAAAGAGCTGTTTACGGATCAGTGACCGGGGCGGGCGCACCTGCGCCCAGCCGCAGAGGCCGAAAAGGCACTCGCGCCCAGAGGGGAACGCTCCCAGGGCGCGAGGTTTCGGCGATTCGCCTACACGCCTCTACGGCTAATGCAGATTCGCTTGCGCACGCACCGCACCGCTTTGATCCAACACTTCGATGCGACGGTAATCGGCTGCAGGGAGTCCGAGCAGCAAACAAGGACTGGTGAACGCTTGGGTCACCATCGCCTCAGGGGCGGGCTCTTGCCAGCGCACTCGCAGGCGCGCCACCCCGTCGGTCACCGAAGCCGTGGGGTCGGCTAGCTGCAATGCATAACCGCCCGTCGGCCTGGCTCCCATTTCGATCAGCACAAAAGCCTCCGCGCGCTCGGCATGCTCAGCCATCGCGGCCGGCATTTGCCGGGCATCGCGGAAATAGCGAACAGTCGGCTCGTCAGCCTCGTGGCCGCAATGACTGCCCGCGTACAGCTCCGTAACTGTCAGAGGCGTTTCATGGCCACTCCGACAGGCGGCAAGCAACAGGATCAACGAAAGCGCCCAAAGGTTTCGCACGGCGAATCGCCCCTCATAATCCGGCCGTTCTCTGTTTTTCTCCCGGCCAGTATACAGCAGCGGTTACGCGCTCCCGGCGCGAAATGACGGCGCGGCGATACGCAGCGTGCCTTGCGCTGCGCAAAAGAGAAAAAGAGAGCGGGCGCCCTCGCGCCCGCTGCCTGGGAAGACCGGCACCCGGTCAAATCTTGCCGCTGAACTCGGGATATGCTTCCAACCCGCACTCGGCAGCGTCTAACCCGACCTCCTCGTGTTCTGGCGGTACGCGGACTCCGATCAGTGCCTTGAGCGCGCTCCAAACGATCAGGCTGGCGCCGAAGACGAAGCCGAAGATCACCGCAATGCCCGCTAGCTGGCCGCCGAGCGTGGCTTGCTCGTCGGTGAGCAGCACGGCAAGCACCCCAAAGATGCCGACGACGCCATGCACAGAGATAGCCCCGACCGGATCGTCAATTTTCAACACCTTGTCCAGCGTGACGATGGACACCACCACCAACAACCCACCGACAGCGCCGATTGCCGCAGCCAAGAGCGGGCTTGGCACGGCGGGACCGGCGGTAATGGCGACCAGTCCGGCCAGCGCGCCATTAAGGGCCAAGGTCAGATCGGCCTTGCCGAATAACAGCCGCGAGATGAGCAGCGCTGCGACGACGCCGGCCGCAGCGGCCAGGTTGGTGTTCACGAACACCGCGGCCACCGCGTTAGCCGCGCCAGGTTCCGACAGCTTCAACTCGGAGCCGCCGTTAAAGCCGAACCAGCCCATCCAAAGGATGAAGGTACCAAGCGTAGCCAGCGGCAGATTGGCGCCTGGAATGGGACGCACCTCGCCGTTAGGCCCATACTTGCCGCGCCGCGGCCCCAGTACCAGCACCGCTGCCAGCGCCGCCGCGCCCCCCGTCAGATGAACTATGCCGGAGCCGGCGTAGTCGGAGTAGCCCAGTGCGTCCAGGAAGCCGCCGCCCCAGCTCCAATACCCCTGGATTGGGTAGATGAAGCCGGTCATAACCACCGCGAACGCGAGGAAAGCCCATAGCTTCATGCGCTCGGCCACCGCGCCGGAGATAATCGACATGGCCGTGGCGACGAACACCACCTGGAAGAAGAAGTCGGCCGAAGCCGCATAATCGACCTCGCCGGCCAGTATGCTATCCAGCGAGTGCTCCGCTCCGATCAGAAACCCCAGGCTAGGAATCACTCCGCCTTCCTGGCCGCCATACATGATCTGGTAACCGACCAGCATATACATAAGGCAGGCGACAGAATAAAGACCGACATTCTTGGTGAGGATTTCGACCGTGTTCTTGGCCCGAACCAGACCGGATTCCAACATAGTGAAACCAGCCGCCATCCACATTACCAAGGCGCCGGAAATCAGCAAATAAAAGGTATCCAGGCTATATGCGATTTCCGTCATACGGTTTAAGACTTCTGGCAATTCGTTCATCATGACTCTCCCGTTGCAGGCGGGATTAAAGGGCGTCGACGCCGGACTCGGAGGTGCGGATCCGGATTGCTTGCTCCAGATCGAACACGAAGATCTTGCCGTCGCCGATCTTGCCCGTATTCGCCGCCCTGCCGATGGCTTCGCAGGCGCGCTCGACCAGGGCGTCGTCCATGGCCGCCTCGATTTTCATCTTCGGCAAGAAGTCCACGACGTATTCCGCGCCCCGATAGAGTTCCGTATGTCCTTTCTGGCGGCCAAAACCTTTTACTTCGGTGACGGTAATCCCTTGCACACCAATCTCCGACAGGGCCTCTCGTACTTCATCGAGCTTGAACGGCTTGATGATTGCGGTTAATAGCTTCATTCTTTCTCACTCCATGTACTGGAGCTGCCCGATGGCTGCTCATGACTCCAACTGAAAGCGCCGGGATGGCTGCTGCTTGCAGGCCCATCCAAAGGCCTTCGAAACGGTGGTGAGCATTTCTCGTGCCACTCTAGGTTTTTCCCGTAACTACAAAGGATTACGACGAGACCAACGAACTTGCCGACGGAACGGACGCACCACGCTGGACAGCTCCCCCGCTGCTATGCACCATTGCAGTGCAGCGCTGGCAGAACGAGGTAACTCACCATGCTCGACCCTAAACAACTCGATGAAATGGCCCGCAAGTTCGCCCAGAGCTTGCCCTCCGGCCTGCGGGACTTTCAGCAGGAGATCGAGAAGAACATGCGCTCGGCGCTACAGAACATGCTGGCGCGGCTCGACCTGATCACCCGCGAGGAGTTCGATGCGCAGGCCAAGGTGCTTGCGCGTACGCGTGCGCAGCTGGAAACGCTGGAAGCGCGCGTTGCGGCCTTGGAAGAAAAACAAGCGGCGCCCGTACGCAAGGTACAGCCGAAGAACGAAGAGAAAGACTGATCCGGTGGCATGGGGATCGGCCGGCGGGCCGATCCCCTCTCCAAGCCGATGCCGCCAGGGAGGGGGGGGATGGAATGACGCTCGCGCTCGTCCATAGCCGAGCGGCCGTGGGCATTGAAGCACCGGCCGTAGCGATCGAAGTGCACATTGCCAATGGGCTGCCGGCCCTGTCCATCGTAGGGCTGCCCGAGGCGGCTGTTCGCGAGAGCAAGGACCGGGTCAAGAGCGCCATCGTCAACAGCGGCTTCCAGTTCCCGAACCGCCGCATTACCGTGAATCTCGCCCCAGCGGATCTGCCCAAGGAAGGCGGCGGCTTCGACCTTCCGATTGCGCTCGGCATCCTGGTTGCCAGCGGGCAGCTGCAGGCACCGCTGGAGAACTTCGAGTTCGTGGGAGAGCTCGCTCTCAGCGGCGATCTGCGGCCGGTAGGAGGCGTGCTGCCTATCGCCATCCAGACGCGCGCCGCCGAACGGCTGCTCATCACTTCCCACGACGATGCGCGCGAAGCCGCGCTGGTCTATCCCGGCGGAGCCTATGCCGCCGAACATTTGCTCGCGGTCTGTGCCCACCTTCTGCAACGCCAGCCACTCCAGCCGGCGCGCGCCTCGCACGCACAGCCACGGGGAGCCGAGCCCTGCTTGAGCGAAGTACGCGGGCAGGCCGCCGCCAAGAGAGCCCTGGAAATCGCCGCAGCAGGCGGTCATAACCTGCTGCTCATAGGCCCACCCGGCACCGGTAAGAGCATGCTGGCGAGCCGGCTGCCAGGGATTCTGCCGGAGATGACGGAGCGGGAGTGCCTGGAGAGCGCCGCCATCGCATCCATAGGCGAAGGTGGCTTCTGCCCGGAGAACTGGGGACGCCGCCCTTTTCGCAGCCCGCACCATAGTGCCTCGCATGCGGCACTGATCGGGGGCGGAACCCGGCCACGGCCCGGCGAGGTTTCGCTGGCCCACCACGGAGTGCTGTTTCTGGACGAGCTTCCGGAGTTCGGGCGCAGTGCGCTGGAGTCATTGCGCGAGCCGCTGGAAACCGGCCGGGTAGCCTTGTCCCGTGCGGCGGCGAGAATCGAATACCCGGCGCAGTTTCAACTGGTATGCGCGATGAACCCCTGCCCCTGCGGTTACCATGGCGACCCTAGCGGGCGCTGCCGATGCACATCCGAGCAGGTCGAACGGTATCGCAAACGGATCTCGGGCCCCTTGCTGGACCGCATCGACCTGCTGGTCGAAGTGCCCAGATTGCCGGCGACAGCGTTAAGAGGAGCCGCAGTAGGCGAAACCAGCGCCACGGTCCGCAAGCGAGTAATCGCCGCTCGCGAACTACAGCTCCAGCGCAGCGGCTGCAGCAACAGCCGCCTCGCCGGTGCCGCGTTGGACAAGGCCTGCGCGCTTGGCCCCGAACAGCAACGCCTGCTCGATGCCGCCGTGGAGCGCTTGCGCCTCTCGGCGCGAGGCTACTATCGAATCCTGCGCGTGGCCCGTACGATCGCCGATTTGGCCGGCAGCCCGCTGATCGAAACGGCACATCTTAGCGAAGCGATTGGCTACCGCAGGCTAGCCTTCGCTTAGAGCGCCCGGGCCGCCGGCAAGCGGTAGTCTATAAACCGAATGCGTAGCTCAGGCCGAGGATCATAGTATTGCCAAGATCGGTTCCATCGCGCAGTTTGCCCCCAACGGTGTAAGTCACGCTCATCTCGGCGCCCGTATTCCCTACCGGCGCAGTCAAGGTCAGATCCAGGTGACGGAAGGCATCGCCCTCGGTGGTGGTCAGATCCTCCTCGAAGTCGCCGTTATCGCTGTAGATGTAATAGCCGGCCAGAGCGCTGAGCGTAAGCTTGTATGGCAGTCCGAACGAATAGCTGGCCGTTAGATACGTATCGCCGGCATTCGACCAGTCCGCGTCGGTAAGCATGTAGTTCAGACCGAGTTCGAAGGCGCCGTAGCCGAGGGTGGCGGTTGCCTCCAGCGTGTCGGAATCGCTGGAGCCTACATAGTAGTAGTACAGCAATCCGGCACTGGCAGCGACCGGTCCGAAGTTTCCGGTCCACCCCGCATAGAAGTCGTTCTCGAAGGCCCCGGCATCGTCGTCACCAGGCGCATAGCTTTCGCCCAGCGAGGAACCCCACCAGCCCAGGTAGATCCCGGAGTCCATGCCAAGCTCCAGGCCGCCCTGAACGACTGCTCCCTCATTCTCGGGGGTCGCAGTGTTACCGCGAAACACGTACTTCGACAACACGCTGATGTTGCCGGTCAGATCCATGGCATGCACGGCAGCCGGCGTGGCGAGCGCGCCGATGGCCAGAGCCGCTGCGATAACCGTACCTTGTCTCCAGTTGCCACTCTTGGTCATGTTGTCCCCCTTCAGGGCGGTTTGGATATTAGCGAGCGCAACCCACATGCCTCCTTGCTGACCATCGCCCCGATCTCGATCAGCCGGAAGGGTGCGGGCTGTAGGCGAGTTGGAGCAGCAACCATGCCAACCTTGTTTTTCCCTTATTTCTCAAGGGCGTGCCGCCTTCTCGCAATCACCGCGATGTGCGTCCGGAAGCAGCGAAGCACCAGCTTGACCCACACCCTCGCAACGATTGCACCGTAACGGTGCAGCCGTTGCGATACCCCAGTGGGCAAGTAGAATCCTCGCCTTCAACGGTTTCGGATGTCCCACCGGCGGAGACCTAGGCTAGACATGAGCAGCGGCGTGCTTGAAGACCGACCCGTAGCGGTCACGCGACTGGATAACGGTGTACGCATCGTGACGCAGTACTGGCCCGGTGCGCGCTCTGCCGCCGTTGGCGTATGGCTGACCAACGGCTCGCGATACGAGCGACCGGAGCAGGCCGGTTACGCTCACCTGTTGGAGCACATGTTCTTCAAGGGAACCCCTAGCTACGACAGAATACGCATCGCTCGCTTGACCGACCTCTGGGGCGGTCACGTGAATGCTCACACCGGACGGGAGCTCACAGCGCTGCACGGCATCGTCCCGGCCGATGACGTCGTGGCGCTGGCCCACATGCTCGTCGAAATGCTGCTTCAACCCCGCTTTGGGGCCGCCG
Source organism: uncultured Alkalilimnicola sp. (assembly GCA_964460035.1). Classification (GTDB taxonomy): domain Bacteria; phylum Pseudomonadota; class Gammaproteobacteria; order Nitrococcales; family AK92; genus CAYWPG01. Next base: position 3,557 of record CAYWPG010000053.1, on the reverse strand, counting down.
ACTTAGAGGCCGAACGCGGTGTGGTACTACAGGAAATCGCCGCGGTGGATGAGGTGCCGGAGGAGGCGGTAGAGGAGCACGCGCTGGCGCTGGCCTGGCCCAACCATCCTCTAGGGGCGCCCATTCTGGGCCGGGAGGACAGCATCCGCGCTTGCACGGTGGACATGCTGCATGCCTATCATCGGGAACTCATCGCCGGAACGCGGATTGTGGTGTCAGCTGTAGGCGCCGTCGATCCTGCGCGCCTCGCCGACGCGATCCGTCCCTTGCTGATCGACCTGCCCGCGGGCCAACCGCGTACCGCGCAGCCGGCGGCATTTCGCGGCGGAAGCCATCATGCTCAGCGAGACTGCGCCCAGTCCCATCTCGTATGGGCGGCCCCAGCACCGGCACTGACATCGACCCGCTTCGCGCAACACGTGATAGCCAACCAGATTCTGGGCGGCGGCGTCGCCTCTAGGCTATTCCAGGAACTGCGCGAAGCGCGCGGGCTGGTGTATGACGTGCGCGCTTGGCTGGAGGCCTACGCCGATTGCGGACTGTGGCTTATCCACACGGCCTGCGATCCGGAGCGGGTGCAGGAGTGCGAGACAGCGGTCGATGCCATTCTCGCCGAACTGGCCCTAGAGGGTCCGCGGACAGAGGAAGTCGAAGACGTAGCCACCCACCTACGTTCCGCGCTGCTGCTGGAGGCAGATGAGATGGAATCGAGCATGGAACGCCTGGCGCGCGAGACCATTTACTTCGGGCGCCCACGCACGCTCGATGAGCGGCTGGCCCCATTGGGTCAGGTAGATAAGCACGCCTTGCGTGCGCACGTCGCACACGCCTGGCGCGAGCCGTTGCGGCTGGCTTGGCATCCGCAAGCGTAACTCGGGGCGGGCGGCGGGCCAGCGGCATTCGTCGGGAAATGAACCGGCTTACGTAGCCTCCGGTGCTAACGCCTGCTCCGCTTGGCTTAGCAGGCGCTTGGGGCCGGATACGGCGAGCGTAGCGCTAAGGTCAGGTGCTTCCCTCAGTCCGCCGCAGTAGCGCACCGAACGGCGCGGCCGGGTAAGGGCAAGAGCCCAGCCGCGCCCCTTGCGGGCGCGCAGTAAGCGCGGAGCAGGAAAACAGGCCCTAGCGCTGAAAACGGGGAGGCGGACCTACGCTGTAAAGGAGAGTGTCGCGAAGCGGGCGCCGCAGCGCAGCGCCCGTTTCCAGCCAACGAGTTCGCCGATCAGGGCTGAAGGCCGGACTGCTCCAGCATATAACGAACCGTTGCGTCGATTTCTTCGTCGCTCAGGCGCGCATTGCCGCCACGCGCCGGCATGGACCCGATGCCGTTGATCGCGTTCTGAACCAGTCCCTCGATGCCCTTCTCCTGCAAACGCGGCGCCCAATCGCCTTCGTTGCCGCTGCGAGGAGCCCCCAGCACACCGGTGGCGTGACAGGAGCTGCAGTTATTCTGATAAATCTGCTGTGGCGTCAAAGGCGCGGCAGCCTCGGGCGCCGGCTGTGCCTGGGCCAGTTCGGGCATAGGCTCGCCGGAAAGGCGTACCGCTCCCGTTGGCTGCAGGCGCGCTTCTGCGCGCTCAAGCTCAAGCTGACGTCGCTCATCGGCGTGAAACTCTGTCGACCCTGTCGAAGCTGCCAACACGATCAAGAAAATCGTGACGGCAACCAACAAGGCGATGACGCCGATGAAGGTAATCATGAAAGCCCTGTCCTGTTGCTGACTCACCGTGTGCCCCCAAATAAGGTATGCAGTTGCTGCCCACGCGCGGGTGATCGAAGGCCCGGCAGACTCCCCTTCGGGCAGAGAGGCCCAGAGTATAACTACAAAGCGATGGTGCGAAAACCAGCTACTACCGCTTGATGTTCCACAACCATCAAGCCAGTTGCGTGTTTTGACGCGCTTCTCAGGTCGAGCCGATCCCCCCCGTGCTATTGTACGCGCCCACCGCGGGACCCAAGTGGCTGATCAGGACGATTGCCCGAGCTGCGAAGCCAAGCCGGTCGCGGGACGCTTAGAGCGGCAGTGTAGCGTTCCCGCGAATAAGACGCTTAGCGAATCGCACGCGGTGTGATATTCTTGCCCGCATCTGCGCCCGTAGCTCAGTTGGATAGAGTGTCGGCCTCCGAAGCCGAAGGTCACAGGTTCGAATCCTGTCGGGCGCGCCACTTCCTTTCCGCCCCTTGCCGGCTTGCCCGGGGCAGCGTTTGGGTTGCCTCGAACCCCGGCGGCACACGTCAACGATACTCGCACCCCCAGGGAAGGTTCCCACACAGGGCAGGCTCCAACCTGCAACAGCGCCCGCCGCGCGGTCCTAGCTGCATCGTTCTTCCTAGCCAGGCGCTACGAGCAGCGTGGCCCCCTATCCAGTTGAACCAGCTCACCCCTTCCCAATCAGCTTGATCGCGCCGACGAGTTTGGTGCTCATCCCCCCCACGGGCCCGTGCCGAATCGAGCATGGTGATGGCGGTCGGCAAATTCCCAATGTAGAAGGAGCCGGCCGCAAACGGGATTCGGTCTGTGGATCGCTGCCGACCTCGAGGCGAATTCTAGGTTAAAATTGTCGCTTCGCTGCGCCGTGCTCTTAGAACCGATGGCGATAATCTTTGACGATGTCTCAACAGATATTTCAATAGATACTGAACAATCAATCTGAAAAGATTTTTGCCTTTTGCCGTCCTGCGAAGGAATAGGGAAGCCGAAGGTGTTTCAACGCATTCGTTCTATCGCGGTTGCAATAACGTACGCCCTGACTGCGGGCCTTGCCGCAGAATCGCTCGATGCCGCCACCATGGACGAATCGCCCCCTGCCGCTTGCGCTGCGCGCAGCCACGCCGACCCAGCCCGGCTCAATGTAACCGCCGCGCCGGAGGGCTACACGTTCATGCCGCCATGCAAGGCTAACGTGGAGTTCTACATTCCGCGCACCACTAGCCTGCGTGCGCTCGACGGCACGGTCAGGGTCACCGATGGGAACGGACGGGTTCTTAGCGAGCAAGCCCAGCGCATCAACCTGCAACGCCGCGACAACGGGATGTACGCGGCAACTCTCGGTCTCGCGCCGGTTCCCGATCGAGCCTGCGGCATGCTGAACGCGCGCGTCGAGATAACGCTGTGTCTGGGGGCGGACGAAAGTCCTATCGAGTGTCCGGACATCAGAGTGAAAACGAGCGAAGTCTTTGGCAGCTTTGACGTACACGGCAACGGTCTCAGCATTTGTCGCGACGATTGACAGCGCTGCCGCCGCGCTTGCCGCCAGCAGGGTTCCCTGTCACCTGCGAGAAACAGCGTACCGGTCGCGCCGACACAGGCGTGACTACCACTGCCTTCGCCTGCAACGGCCGTCCCAACACCCCGATTCCCAAGGTAAAAAGCGACGATTTAGGTATTCCACAGGAGCGTCGATTGGGCCGGCGTGTACGATATCGGGAATCTCTAAGGCGGATATCAATATGACGTTGACAGAACATCTTGGCGAATTATCATCCCACCAAATAATGTGAAAAACTTCACTATCGACAAACCCACCCAACCCTTAATTTATCAACCAAAATCAGTTTAT
>CAYWPG010000052.1:0-17288 GCA_964460035.1 uncultured Alkalilimnicola sp. | reverse complement strand
CGTGTTCCCCGCATACGCGGGGATGAGTCGTCGCCCGGCCTACCGACTGCGCTAACTCCTTGTTTGACAGGAACTCCCACCGGCGTTGCCTGCCGGGTGCCCCCTTTTGGGGCGGTCGGCTTTCGCCGGGATTGGCGGAAGCGCTAAAGACTGCGCCACAGCTGCCGATCATGAGATGCAGGTAGGCTGCCCCGGCACGGGCGGCGGCCGTACTCGACAGTGAATTGCTGCCGATGGACCGGCTCCTCATGAGGCACTGGAGGAGAGGTCCTTCACGATGTACCGCTTTAGCTTTCTTCGTTCGCACTGGGTAAACGTGTTGCCGGGCGGGCTGGGGGCGGCTCTGCTGCTGCTTCTGGCCGATCCGTTCTGGCTGGCCGCTGCTGCCGCCTGCCTGGTGGCCGCGGTGGCTGCCGGTGTGGCCTATTGGTGCGAGAAGCGGGCAAGCCCCGCGGCAACCGCAGCGGCCGCTGCGGAGGAGACTCCCCAAGAGCAAGAAACGGCCCAGGAGGTGCTTGCGCCCATACGCGCGCTTGCCAGTGAGCTTATGCCCACGTGGGCACGCAATACCGAGATGGCGCGCCGCCAGACCGAGGAGGCCATAACGGCGCTGACGAGTCTGTTCGGCGAGCTGGTGCAGCAGATCAACGGCAGCTCGGAGACCGCTGCCAAGGTCGCGAGCGTGCTCAGCGGCGAGTCCGGTTCGGTGCTGGGCGGCTCGGAGCAGCGTCTGCAGCAGGTAATCGCCGGGATGGAAGCGGCGCTGCGCGAGCGCGATCATCTGCTCGAGCAAGTCAACGATCTGGCCGCCTTCATCAAGGAGCTGGAGAGCATGGCGGCGGACGTTGCGAAGGTCGCCGCGCAGACTAACCTGCTTGCGCTCAATGCCGCCATCGAGGCGGCGCGCGCGGGCGAGAGCGGGCGCGGCTTCTCCGTGGTGGCCGACGAGGTGCGCAAGCTCTCCGGACTGTCCGGAGAAACCGGCCGGCGTATCGGGGAGAAAGTCGTTCAGATCAGCGACGCGATCGAGCGTGCCGTGACCGCCGCCCAGGTGGCGCGCGAGCGCGATGGCGCTGCTGTAGACGCATCGCGCGGATCGATCAGGGAAGTGCTGGACAGCTTCCAGTCGCTTACTGAATCCATGGTTACCACGGCGGCCAGCCTGCGCCGTACTAACGACGAAATTCGGGGCGAGATCGAGTCTGCCATCGTGCAGCTGCAGTTCCAGGACCGTACCAGCCAGATTCTTTCGCACGTCATCAGCAACATCGAAGCGGCGGCCTCCCGGCTGGCGGGCGAGGATATCGCCAGCTTGGATGTCTCCGAACTCATCGCAGCGCTGGAGCGCTCATACGCCATGGCCGAAGAGCGTCAGCAGCGTCCCGTCGAAGGCGCCGCTGCGGCCGGTGATATCACCTTCTTCTGAAGTTTGTTTGCAAGAGGAACCCCATGGAAAAGCTGATCATGATCGTCGACGACTCAGCGTCGATACGGCAAGTAGTCTCTATCGCGCTGCGCGGCGCGGGTTACGCCGTGCTGGAGGCCGAGGACGGGCGCGATGCGCTGAACAAGCTGACCGGGCAGCGAGTGCACCTGGTGATCTCCGACGTGAATATGCCGAACATGGACGGCATTGCCTTTCTCAAGGAGCTCAAGGCCAAGCCGGAGTACAAGTTCACGCCGGTGATCATGCTCACCACCGAATCGGCCGAGGAGAAGAAGCTGGAAGGTCAGGCGGCCGGCGCCAAGGCGTGGATGGTCAAGCCGTTCCAGCCCGAGCAGCTGCTGGCGGCGGTGAAGAAGCTGGTGCCGTGATGTCCGAAGCTTTCGTGCTCGACCGGGATACGCGCACGCTCCGCATGTCGGGGGAGTTGACCATCTATCAGGCCGTTGCCGCCAAAGACGCGCTGCTGGAAGCGCTCGCTTTCTCCCCGTCGCTGCAGATCGATCTGGCCGAGGTCAGCGAAATCGATACCGCCGGCGTGCAGCTGCTGCTGCTCGCCAAGCGCGAGGCGGCTCGTCTGGGCGGTGAGGCGACGCTGATCAATCACAGCTCGAGCGTGCTCGATGTAATCAATCTGCTGAACGTGGGCGCCGCACTGGGCGACCCGATGCTGCTGCCGTCGCAACGCTAAGGGATACACCGTGGATCTAGATCAGGCCCTCCAGACGTTTCTCGAAGAAAGCCACGACATGCTGGGCGAGATGGAGCGAATCCTGCTCGACCTGGAGTCGGAAGTCGCGGACGAAGAGCTGCTGAACGCGCTTTTCCGCTGCGTGCATACGATCAAGGGTGCCGCCGGAATCTTCGGCTTGGACCACGTGGTCGGCTTCACGCACGTAGTCGAGAACGTGCTCGATCGCCTGCGCTCGGGCGCCATCGCCGTCAGCGCCGAGCTTACCGAGCTGCTGCTCCGTTGCCGCGATCACATCGAACGTTTGGTCGAGGCCGACCAGGAAACGATGGGCGAGGAGCTGACGCAAGCCGGAGCGGCTTTGCTGGCGGATCTTGAGCGCTGGCAGGCGGACCGGCCGGCGGTGGTTCGCGCCGAGGAAGCGCCGGCGTCGACACCGGTGGAGGCAAGCGGGGGCGGCCCGCTGGGCGATACCTGGCATATCTCCGTACGCTTCGATCCGGACGTGCTGAAGCACGGCATGGATCCTATCGGGTTTATCCGTTACCTGGGCACGCTGGGGGAGCTGGTCTATGTGGCGACGCTGACCGATGCTTTGCCCGAAGCGAGCGAGATGGATCCCGAACTGTGCTACTTCGGGTTCGAAATCGAGTTCAAGGCGGGCGCGGATGTCGGCAAGGCCGATATAGAGGAAGCGTTCAGCTTCGTTCGCGAGCAATGCCAGCTGCGTATTCTGCCGCCGCAGAGCCGCGTCGCGGACTATCTGCGCCTGCTGCAGGAGCTGCCCGAGGACGATGCGCGGCTGGGCGAGATTCTGGTTGCCTGCGGATGCCTTACGGCCGCCGAGCTGGAGGCTGGTCTGCGAGCTCAGGAGCAAGAGCACGCGCAAAGCGCGGCGCATCGTCCCATCGGCGAAGTGCTGGTGGATACCGCCGCAGTGCCGCCCGAGCTGGTCGCCGCCGCGCTCAAAAAACAAGAGCAGGGGCGGGAGCGTAAGGCCAAGGTGAGCCAGTATCTGCGCGTGCAGGCCGATAAGCTGGATAGGCTCATTAACCTCGTGGGCGAGCTGGTGATTGCCTCGGCCACGGTGGCCGTGAATGCAGCCAAGAGCGGTGATGTGGATACGCAAGAGTCCGCCGCGGCCATGACCATGCTGGTCGAAGAGATCCGCGATAGCTCGTTGCAGCTGCGCATGGTCGAGATCGGGGAGACTTTCCAGCGCTTCCAGCGCGTGGTGCGCGATGTGGCCGCCGAAGTCGGCAAGGACATAGTGCTGGAGATCAGCGGGGCGGATACCGAGCTGGACAAGACCGTGGTGGAGAAGATCGCGGATCCGTTGCTGCACCTGGTCCGCAACGCCTGCGACCACGGCATAGAGCCGGTCGAGGAACGGCTGGCAGCCGGCAAGCCGGCACAAGGAACCGTGGGGCTCAATGCGTATCACGAATCGGGCTCGATCGTGATCGAGGTCAGCGACGACGGCAAGGGGCTGGATCAGGAGCGTATTTTCGCCAAGGCGGTAGAGCGCGAGCTGATCAAGCCGGATGCCACGCTGAGCCCGCAGGAGATCTTCAATTTGATCTTCGAGCCGGGTTTTTCCACCGCCGCTACCGTTACCAACCTTTCCGGCCGCGGGGTGGGCATGGACGTGGTCAAGCGCAACATCACCGCGTTGCGCGGCACCATCGACCTGCTGTCCAGCCCTGGTCAGGGAACCACCGTCCAAATCCGCCTGCCGCTGACACTGGCCATTATCGACGGCTTCCTCATCGGCGTGGGCCAAGAGACCTATGTCGTGCCGCTGGAAATGGTCGTCGAGTGCGTGGAGTTCACACCCGAGCAGCAGCGCGAGGTGGGCAATCGCAACGTCTTGAACCTGCGGGGCGAGGTGCTGCCGTTCATTCGCTTGCGCGAGCTCTTGCGGGTGCGCGGCGATGCCGCGAGGCGGCAGAACGTGGTCGTGGTCAAGTACGGCGGTCAGAAGGCGGGGCTGGTGGTCGATGCCCTGCTGGGCGAGCACCAGACCGTGATCAAGCCGCTAGGCGGCGTATTCCAACATCTGAAGGGCATATCCGGCTCCACCATTCTGGGGAGCGGTCAGGTCGCGCTGATTCTGGATGTTCCGGCGTTAATTCAACAGGTTACGGACGCCGAAGGCCAGCAGCTGAATGGTCGAGCGGCTATTGCAAACGCTGCCCGGCATGCCGTGATCAGCACATAGTACTAAAGGGAATATTCGATGCTGAACAATTTGAAGATAGGCGTACGCCTGTCATTGGCTTTTGCCGTGATGCTGTTGCTGATGGCCACGGTGGCAGGAGTCTCGATCCAGCGCATGCGGGTTATCGATGAGAACAACACCGTGCTGCGCGACAGGTATACGTATCAGCTGTGGATTGCGAACGAGCTTATCGACAATAACCAGCGCAATGTCCGCAACACTCTCGAACTGCTGCTCGATGCCTTGGGCGTGCGGCGTGAGGCGCTGCAAGCAGAGATGGATCGGGTGACCGCCTCGATCAACCAACTGTTCGAGCAGCTCGAAGCCTCATTGGTGGGCGATGACGCCAAGGCGGCCTTCGCCCGGATACACGCCGCACGCGGTGCCTATACTGCCGATCGGCGCGAGGTCGTACAGATGGCGGTAGGAGGCAGGCACGATACGGCCTTGCGGCGGTGGCAAGAGTCGACCACGCCTTTGCTGAACGAATACCTCAGTGCTGTTGAGGACTTCGTCTCCTATCTGAATGAACAGGTCCGTGAGCGAGGCGATGAAATCGTCCACATGCTGGAGTTGGTGATTCAAGTCGCGATCACTCTCACCATCATTGCCCTCATCGTGGGGGTCCTCTGTGCCTGGTTCATCACGCGCAGCATTACCCGGCCTTTGGCCACCGCCGTAGAGGTGGCGGAGCGCCTGGCTGAAGGCGATATGACGGTGCGGATCGACTTCAAGGCCAAAGACGAGGTCGGACGACTGCTGGGAGCCATGGGCGCGATGGTCGGCAAGCTTTCCCAGGTTATCGGCGAAGTGCGTTCCGGTGCGGACAGCCTGGCCTCGGCCTCCGAGCAGGTGAACGCGACCAGCCAGGCGCTCTCGCAGTCCTCCAGCGAGCAGGCCGCGAGCGTGGAGGAGGCCACCGCGTCGATGGAGGAGATGACCGCCTCGATCGGGCAGAACACGGAGAACGCCAAGCTCACCGACAGCATGGCGGCCAAGGCGGCGAAGGATGCGGCCGAGGGGGGCGAGGCGGTCAGCCGCACGGTGGCGGCGATGAAGCAGATCGCCGAGAAGATCTCGATCATCGACGACATTGCCTACCAGACCAACCTCCTGGCGCTGAACGCGGCGATCGAGGCGGCGCGTGCGGGCGAGCACGGCAAGGGCTTTGCGGTGGTGGCCGCCGAGGTGCGCAAGCTCGCCGAGCGCAGTCAGGTAGCGGCGCAGGAGATTGGGCAGGTGGCCGGCAGCTCGGTGGAGCTGGCCGAGCGCGCCGGGCAGCTGCTCGATGAGATCGTCCCCTCGATTCAGAAGACCTCGGATCTGGTGCAGGAGATCGCGGCGGCCTCCAGCGAGCAGTCGGCCGGGGTGGGGCAGATCAACAGCGCGATGGAGCAGCTCAACCGGCTCACGCAGCAGAACGCCTCGGCCTCGGAGGAGCTGGCGGCCACGGCCGAGGAGATGAACGCGCAGGCCGAGCAGCTGCAGCAGCTGATGGGCTTTTTCAAAGTGGCGGCGAGCGCGGACAGCGACCCGAAGCCGGCCCAGGCGGCGCCGCGGCCGGCGGGCGGCGCGCGCGAAGCGGGGCAGGCGAAGGCGGCGGTCCCGGCGGCGCGGGATGCCGAGCAAGTGGATGAGGCGGCCTTTGTGCGCTTCTAGGGGGCAGGATGGCGACGACTACGTTGGTCAAGCAAGGCGCGGGGGCTGAGCGCCCCGCGCGGGCGGCCGAGCAGCGTCAGTATCTGACCTTCATGCTCGGCGAGGAGATGTTCGCCATAGGGATATTGGCGATCCGGGAGATTATCGAGTACGGCAACGTCACGACTGTGCCGATGATGCCGCGGGCGGTGCGCGGGGTAATCAACCTGCGCGGCAGCGTGGTGCCGGTGCTGGATCTGGCCGCCCGCTTTGGGCGCCCGCCCAGCCAGGTGCACCGGCGCACCTGCATTGTGATTGTGGAGGTGGCGCGAGGCGAGGAGCGCCAGGAGCTGGGGGTGATGGTCGATGCGGTCTCCGAGGTGCTGGAGATTCCGGAGGCTGAGATCGAGCCGCCGCCGAATTTCGGCGCGCGGGTACGGGTCGATTTCATCGCCGGGATGGGCAAGGTCGATGGGCGCTTTGTGATTATTCTGAACGTGAACAAAGTGCTGGATGTGGACGAGGTTGCCGAGCTGGCCGAACTGGTGGAAAGGGTAGAGAGGGACGATGACTGAAACCTCGTCGCCGACTTCGGTGCTAGGGGTGCCGGTGCTGCAGGAGGCGGAGTATCGCCGCTTCCAGCAGATGATCTTCGAGGCGGCGGGTATTCACATGAGCCCGGCCAAGCGCAGTTTGGTGGCGGGGCGGCTGGCCAAGCGCGTGAAGGCTCTGGGCCTGGCCAGCTACGGTGCGTATTTCGCGGTGCTCGAGCGCGATTCGGCCGAGCGTCAGCAGGCGGTGGACCTGTTGACGACTAACGAAACGTACTTCTTCCGCGAGCCGAAGCATTTCGAGTTCCTGCGCGAGCAGATTCTGCCGGCGCGTCCGCCGGGCCAGGAGTTTCGGGTATGGAGCGCTGCCTGCTCCAGCGGCGAGGAACCGTACACGGCCGCCATGGTGTTGGCCGACGTGCTGGGCTCTCAGGGCTGGAGCGTGCTGGGTTCGGATATCAGCACGCGCATGCTTGCGCGGGCGCGGCGCGGTATTTACCCCTTGGCGCGCGCTGAGCGCATGCCTCGGGAGTATCTTACGCGCTACTGCCTGAAGGGCACGGGCGAGCACGAGGGCGAGCTGCTGGTGCACGCTTCGCTGCGCCAGCGGGTCGAGTTCTCGCAGATCAATCTCAATCAGCCGTTACCGGCAATGCCGAGTTTCGATCTGATATTGCTGCGAAACGTGATGATCTACTTCAACACGGCTACCAAGATCGCGGTGGTGCAACGCGTGATTCAGCGCCTCAAACCGGGCGGGTACCTTTTCATCGGTCACTCCGAGAGCCTGCACGGAATCAATACCGAGCTGGTGCAGGTCGCTCCCTCCATGTACCGGCGACCGCGATGAGCTGCTCCTCGGTCGGCTCCGGCTACGATGTTTTTCTGGGGCCCGGCGAGTGGTACTTCGGGGAGGCCGGTTGCCGCGTGCGTACCACGCTGGGGTCTTGTGTGGCCTTCACCTTGTGGCACCCGAAGCGCCGGATCGGGGGGATGTGTCATTACATGCTGCCGCGCCGTCTGGAGGGCAGCAAAGGACTTGCCACTCGCTTCGCGGCCGAGGCGCTGGAAGCGTTGCTGGAGAACGCCCGCAGCTATCGCACCCCTATCGAAGAGTACGAAGTCAAGCTCTTCGGCGGGGCGGAGATGTTCGCCGTGTCCCGGCCCGACTCGGTTGCCGCCCAGAACATTGCGATGGCTCGCGATTTGGTGCGCCGGTATGGCCTGCGCGTGAAGGCGCACAGTCTTGGCGGGACCCGTTATAGGCAGATCGTTTTCGATATCGCCAGTGGCAATGTCTGGCTCAAGCACGGCCCGGGGCCGTCCAGCCGCACACTTGCAAAGGCGCGTCGATGAGCACAGCGATTAAGATCTTCATTATCGATGATTCGGCGGTCGTGCGGCAGGTGCTCACGGAACTGCTTAACCGCGAGCCAGGGTTCAAGGTCATCGGCGCGGCGTCGGACCCGCTATTCGCACAGCAGCGGATGCAGGCCGAATGGCCCGATGTGATTGTCCTGGATGTGGAAATGCCGCGCATGGATGGCATCACCTTCCTCAAAGAGCTGATGGCGACGCGGCCCACGCCGGTGGTGATCTGCTCCACCCTCACCGAGCGAGGCGCGGATACCACACTGCAGGCACTTGCGGCAGGCGCCGTTGATGTCATTACCAAGCCCAAGATCGGCCTGAAAGGGTTCTTGCTGGAGTCGCGGCAGCAAATGGCGCGTGCGATCAGAGCCGCCGCGCAGGCCCGCGTCAGGGCCGCGCGGCCGCGTCCCACCGCCGCCGCGGTTACGCCTCCGCCGTCCGCATCGCTTACCCGTACGACTGATCAGGTAGTCGCCATTGGCACTTCCACGGGAGGCACTCAGGCGCTGGAGAGCCTGCTCGTGGGGCTGGAGGGGAACTGTCCCGGGATCGTGGTGGTTCAACACATGCCCGAGAAGTTCACCGCGGCGTTTGCGGCGCGCCTGGATAGTCTCTCGCCTTGCGAGGTGCGCGAAGCCCGCCATGGCGATCGGGTGCTGCCCGGACGTGTGCTGATTGCGCCGGGCGGACGCCATATGCGCCTGGCACGCAGCGGCGCGCAGTACCGGGTGGAAATAGTGGACGGTCCGCCCGTCAATCGGCATAGGCCGTCGGTGGATGTGCTGTTCGACTCGGTGGCCAAAGCGGCCGGGGCGAACGCCGTCGGTATCATCATGACAGGGATGGGCAGCGATGGCGCGCGCGGGCTGTTGCGCATGCGTCAGGCCGGTGCCGTTACCGTCGCCCAGGACGAGGCGAGTTGCGTTGTATTCGGAATGCCCAAGGAAGCGATCGCGCTGGGGGCGGTCCAGCACGTAGTTCCCTTGGCAGAGATCCGAAACTTCCTTCGCGCCTCGCAGTAACCGCGGTTTGCGGTTCGGCTTGCGCCTGTTCCGCCTTGCCTGACCCTCGGGGTTCTCCCCACTCGTAGGAAAAAGCTTGTCCTGGGCGAGCCGCTGCCGCAAGCCCTTGCCGTTGCGGGAAGTTCTCCCGCGATTCCCATTTGCTCGAACCCGCTTAGCCCGCATGTTGCAGATGTGCGTCCTCTGATTGCGGTCATGTCATGCGACAGAAGGGCACCAACGACCGGCAGGGGCCAGTGCGCTCATAACCGGGTCTGCGCTGCCGGTTGACAGCGAACGCTCAGAATTTAACATACGTTCATGTTTGTATTTGCTGGCGACGCCTGGGCTGCTGGTACGTCGCGCGGCGGAGAGTCTGCATGCCATTGGCTAAACATCCTCCAATTCTCCGTGGATGCGTGCTTGCCGCTCTGCTGGTGTCGCTGCTGGCTGGCTGCGCAGATGGCGAACAGGCGGCAGAAGGCCAAGGCCCGGGAGCGCAGCTGCCGCCGGCGCCGGTCACCACCGTCCAGGTCCAGCCACAGACAGTGCAGCTGTATGGCGACTATGCCGGCCGCGCGCGCGGCTCGCGCCAAGTCGAGGTGCGAGCGCAGGTAGGCGGCATTCTGGAAGAGCGCCTTTACGTCGAAGGGCAGGTGGTCAAGGAAGGCGCCCCCCTGTTTCGCATAGAAAGCGCGCCCTACGAGATCGTGCTCCAACGTGCCGAAGCCGAACTGGCCGACGCACGGGCCAATTTCAACCAGGCCGACCGGGAGTGGCGGCGAATCTCGGAGCTGTTCGAGCAGAAGGCGGTGAGCGAGCAAGACCGCGATCTTGCGCTATCGCAGCGCGAACTCGCCCAAGCGCGGGTGGCCTCGGCCCAGGCCAGTGTCGCGCAGGCGCGCCTTGAGCTGAGCTATACCGTGGTGCAGGCTCCGATTGCCGGCGTTACGGGGCTGGAGACGCTGTCGGAGGGGAGTCTGATCGAGCGGGGCACGCTGCTTACCACCGTAACCCAGCAGGATCCCATCCACGTCTACTTTGCGCTGCCGCCGACGGACGCTGCCGCGCAACGCCTGGCACGCGATGCCATGAGCGGGCGCGCGGGCATGCCGCTTCCGGCCGAACTGCTATTGCCGGATGGCAGTAAATACGACCGTGCGGGTACGGTGAATTTCACCGATAGCACCATCGATCCGGCTACCGGCAATGTCTCCTCGCGCGCGGTGTTTCCGAATCCGGAGCATACCGTTGTTCCCGGTCAGTTCGTGCGCGTGCGCGTTCCGCTGCAGCAGCTGGAGAATGTGTTCCTGATCGATCCGCAGGCGGTGGGCCAAGCTGGCGAGAATCCGCGCGTGTTCGTGATCGACGGCGAGAATACAGCCCGCGCCCGCGCCGTGCGGCTCGGGCCCATGGTCGACGGCAAGCAGGTTGTGCTGGAAGGCCTGCAGGCGGGCGACAGGCTGGTCGTCAATGGCCATGTGGCGCTGCAGGACGGCGCTCAGGTTGCTCTTCAGGACGCCGGTGGCCGGGAGGGCTGATGCTCAGGTTCTTCATAGACCGGCCAATCTTCGCCTCCGTGATATCCATCGTTATCGTGCTGGCGGGGCTGACCTCCTTATTGGCGTTGCCGGTGGAGCAGTATCCCGAGGTCGCGCCGCCGCAAATCGTCGTGGTCGCGCTCTATCCGGGGGCCAGCGCGGAGGTGATGGCCGCTGCCGTGGCGGCGCCGCTAGAGCAGGAGATCAACGGCGTGGACGACATGATCTACATGGAGTCCACCAGCACCGACGCCGGTTACACGCAGATCACCATTTCCTTCGAGCTGGGCACCGATCCCGATCAGGCGGCGATCAATGTCAACAATCGGGTGCAGGCGGCCATGGCGCGGCTGCCGCAGGCGGTGCGCGAGCAGGGCGTGCGCGTGGAGGCGCGCTCGGCCAATATCCTGATGGTGCCGGTGCTGCTGTCGCCCGATGGCACCTACGACACGCTGTTCATCAGCAACTACGTGCTGCTCAATGTTCTCGACGAGCTGGTGCGCATTCCGGGGGTGGGCGATGCGTCGCTGTTCGGCGAGCAGGACTACTCCATGCGCATCTGGCTGCGCCCGGATATGCTGGCGCAGTACGATCTGACGCCTTCCGATGTGGCCGCCGCCTTGCGCACGCAAAGCGGCCAGTTCGCGGCGGGCAGCATTGGCGGCGAGCCCGCTCCCGAGGGCCAGGCCTTTACGTTCTCGGTATCCACGCGCGGGCAGCTGAGCACCCCGGAGGAGTTTGAGCGCGTGATCCTGCGCGCTAACGAAGACGGCAGCGTGCTGCGCCTGGGCGATGTGGCCCGGGTCGAACTGGGCTCCACCAACTACGCGTTCTCGGCTACCTACAACGGCGAGTCGGCGGTGCCGCTGGGCATATACCTGCAACCGGGAGCGAATGCGCTGGATACGGCGGATGCGGTGCGCGCCGCGCTGGAGAGCATGTCGCAGCGTTTCCCCGCCGGTCTGGACTACGCCATTCCTTACGACACCACCGAGTTCGTACGGATTTCGATCCACGAAGTGGTGATTACGCTGCTGATCGCGTTGACGCTGGTGGTGCTGGTTACCTTCGTGTTCTTGCAGAACGTGCGGGCGACGCTGATTCCGGTGGCGGCGATTCCCGTGTCCTTGATCGGCACCTTTGCCGGCATGCAGGTGTTCGGCTTCTCCATCAATCTGCTCACCTTGTTTGGCCTGGTGCTGGCCGTAGGCATCGTGGTGGACGATGCCATCATCGTGATGGAGAACGTGGAGCGCTTGATGCGGGAGCGGGGCATCAAGGCTCGCCAGGCGGCCATTGCCACCATGCGGCAGGTTGCCGGAGCCGTGGTCGCGTCGACGCTGGTACTGGTGGCGGTGTTCACTCCCGTCACGTTCCTGGGCGGACTTACCGGCGAGCTGTACCGGCAGTTCGCGGTGACCATCGCCGTGTCGGTGGCGTTCTCCGGGGTGGTGGCGCTGACGCTGACGCCGGCCATGTGCGCGCTGCTGTTAGACCGCGAGCCGAAGGAGCCCTTGGCGCCGTTTCGCTGGTTCAATCGCGGCTTCGAATATGTGACCGCACACTATGTGCGCGGCGTCGGTTTCATGTTGCGCCACGCCCTGCTGGGCGGGGTGCTGTTCCTGGTGGTGATAGGCGCAGCATTGGCGCTGCTCACGCGCATGCCCAGCGGCCTGGTCCCGCAGGAGGATCAGGGTGTTGCGTTAGTGGTCGCTCAGTTGCCTCCCTCGGCGTCGTTGCCGCGCACGGAAGCGGTGCGCGACCAGCTTGTGCACCAGCTGCTGGGCATGGAGGAAATCAGCGATATCACAGCCATCGCCGGCTTCGACATAGTCGCCGGCTCCTTGCGTACCAATGCGGCGGTGGGCTTCGCCAGCCTCAGCGACTGGGATGAGCGGCGTGGCCCGGGCCAGGATGTGGCGGCTATAGCGGAGCGCATCATGGCATTGGGCTTTGGGGTTCAGGAAGCCAACGTATTCGCCTTCACGCCGCCGCCGATCATGGGGTTGTCGCTTACCGGAGGAGTCGAAGGCTTTCTACAGGTGCGCGGGGGCCCCACGCTGGCACAGGTCGAGGAACAGGCCCAGCGCTTCGTCGCCGCAGTGAGTGCGCGGCCGGAGGTGGCGAGCATACGCACGACTCTCGATACCGGCATTCCCCAGTACCGTGCCGAGGTGGACCGCGAACAGGCTGCCGCAATCGGCGTGCCGGTGAGCCAGATTTTTGAAGCCATGCAGAGCACATTCGGTTCGCTGTATGTCAACGACTTTACCTTTGAAGGCCGCAATTGGCAGGTGAACGTGCAATCCGAGGGCGAGTTTCGCAGTGGGCCGGACGATCTGAGGCGCGTGTTCGTGCGCTCCCAGAGCAGGGAAATGGTGCCACTGAGCTCGCTGGTCACCCTGGAGCGGGTGAGCGGAGCGGACGTTGTCGATCGCTTCAATGTCTACCCCGCCGCGCGCCTGATGGCCGATCCGGCGCCGGGCTATACCACCGGTGAGGTCATGGCGGCGATGGAAGCCGTGGCGGCGGAGGTGCTGGACTCTGGCACGCTGTTGGGGTGGATAGGCGAAGCCTACCAGCTGCAGGTCGCGGCCGGTGCCGGGGCGGCCGCCTTCGGACTGGGGCTGCTGATGGTATTCCTGATTCTGGCGGCGCAGTACGAGCGCTGGACTCTGCCCCTGGCGGTGGCCACGGCGGTGCCGTTCGGCGTGCTGGGCGCCACCTTGGCGGCGCTGTTGCGCGGCTTTCCCAACGATATCTACTTTCAAGTCGGCCTGCTGTTGCTCATAGGGCTGGCGGCCAAGAACGCCATTCTGATCGTCGGATTTGCCGCCCAGAACAGGGCTGGCGGAATGAGCTCCCAGGACGCGGCGACCGCTGCGGCGCGGCAGCGTTTTCGCGCCATCATGATGACCGCGGTGACTTTCATCATAGGCACCTTGCCGTTGGCGTTCGCCAGTGGTGCCGGCGCCGTCAGCCGCCAGGAGGTCGGCACCATCGTCGTCGGCGGGATGCTGGTGGCCAGCAGCTTCGCGCTGCTGTTCGTGCCGTTGTTCTACAAGTTGCTGGACGACCTGGTCAGCCGGGGCGCTTCCCGCTCCGGGGGAGAAGGGGCCGCCGATGCTTAGCCGCGCGCCGGCATCGGTGGGCATGGGTGGCTGCGCTGCGGCTGGCGGGAACGGCGGCTTCCGAATGACGTCCTACCAGCTGTGCGTTGTTGTGTTTGAGGCTAGCGGCCGGTGCAGATTGCCGGTCATGGAGGAAGCAGCGCTTGCGAAGCGGATAGAACCTGGAGCGGGCACAGGGTGGCTCCATTCGGCCAGAAGCTGGTGGAGCGCGAACGCCCTTCATGTGCCCTCCCTTGTTCGAGCTGCATAGCAGGCTGTTTCCAATTGCAAAGAGGTGCTTGTCATCGCTATGAGCGCTGGGAGCACAAACGGAGGTTCAATGCTAGGACGGTTGCCAGAAACGAATGAGAACGAATTTTCCCTGCATGCGCTTGCCGAGCTGGTGGGCGCGCGCGTCGTGGGCGATGGTGCAAAACGCGTGCGGCGGGTTGCGCCATTGGAGCGGGCCGGGCCGGACGAGCTGGCGTTTTGCACCAGTACGCGTTACCTGGACCAGCTTAAGCGCACCGCCGCGGGCGCCGTAATTCTCAAAGAGGATTATGCGGAGCACTGCCCGGTGCCGGCCCTGGTCGTCGCCAACCCGTATCACGCCTACGCGCGCATCGCCAGCCATATGTATCCGCGGCGGCGGGCACCTGCCGGCATTCATCCTACGGCGGTGGTCGCCGGCGATGCGGTCATCGAACCTGGCGCCGCGGTGGGGCCTCATGTGGTAATCGGTGCCGGAGCGCGTATAGGCGCTGGCAGCGAGATTGGCGCGGGCAGCTTCATCGGAGCCGATGTGACCATAGGCGCCGACTGCTGGTTGGCCGCCGGCGTGTATGTCGGCGATAGGTGCCGTATAGGTGATCGGGTGCTGCTGCACGCTGGAGTGGTGATCGGTGCCGACGGTTTCGGCTTCGCGCCGGGCGAGGAGGGGTGGCAGAAGGTCCCGCAGCTGGGGATCGTGGAGATAGGCGACGACGTGGAAGTGGGCGCAAATTCCACCATCGATCGCGGCGCCTTGGACGATACGGTGATCGGCGAGGGCGTGAAGATCGATAACCTGGTACACGTCGCGCACAATGTGCGCATCGGCGCCCATACTGTGATCGCCGGCTGCACCGTGATAGCGGGCAGCGTGACCATAGGCAGTCGCTGCGTGATCGGCGGTGCCTCGGCCATCACGGGACACATCGAAATCGTCGACGGCGTGACCGTCATGGGCATGACGGGCGTGGCCGGCCATATCCGCGAACCTGGCGTGTACGCATCGCCGCTGCCGGCGCAGCCAGTCAAGGAGTGGCGCCGCAACGCTGTGCGTTTCACGCAGCTGGACGAGCTTGCCCAGAGGCTGAAACGCGTCGAGCGGGAGCTGGATGCGCGCAGCGCCACTTGAAGCGCCACGCGGCCCTGTGCTGTGCGGGAGATTTTATGCCCCCTGGCAAGGGGGTTTGGGGGATTGGGTCAAAGCCTTTCGCGGCCGCGGGTGCGCTCCCGCAGTGGTTGCCCCGCCGGCCTGTATGAGGCGGCCACCTGGCCGCGAAGGATTTTCCTGCTGTAGTAGAGGAGCCGAAGCTTCGCGGCCAGGGCCCGCTCTCACGGGAAACTCCTGCAGTTCGGTGAGGCCGCGTCCCCTGTGAGAACAGGCCAAGGGCCAGGAGAATCAACCTGAAATCAACGTTTTTCGGCTATTTTCGCAGCCTCGCTTTGCTGTCATGCGCGGCGTTCGCGGCGGCGCCGGCGCTGGCGTCCGAGCACGAACCTGCCGGCGCATCGCGCCAGATCAAGCCGTGGTCGCAGCTGAGTCCGACACGCGGCTGGTCGGGTAGCGCGGGGGTGGGGCTGGCTGCGGTGCCCAAGTACGCCGGTGCGGACCGGTATCGCGTCTTGGCCTTGCCTATGCTGACGCTGCAATGGGAGCACCGCCTGGATATCAGCCCAATCGGGGGAATGCGCTTGGATCTGCGCCCGGGCGAAGCGCTCTCGTTCGGCCCTACCTTGCAATATGCACGCGGCCGGCGCAGCCGAGGCGAGTTATCGGACTTGCCCGGTACGGGCGGCGGTTTCGTCGCCGGGATATTCGCCGGTTACCGCACCGGCCCGCTGACCTTGAACGGCGATGTGGTGCGGGCGGTGAGCGGCGAGCTGGAAGGCTACCGGGCTCAACTGCGCTTGGGGCTGGGCGCGATGCCGGTGCCCGGGCTGCTGTTGGCCCTAGGACCGTCGCTGTCCTGGACCAGCGCAGGCTGGACCGATGCCTACTTCGGCATATCCGAGGCTGGCGCAGCTCGCTCGGGTCTGCCTCGCTATCGGGCCGGGGCCGGCGTTACCGACGTCAGGATCAATGTGCACGCCAGCTACTTTCTGAGTGCTAAGGCGGCGATTACCGTGATTGGCGCGTGGGGGCGATTATGTAACGATGCCGCCGACAGCCCTATCGTGACCGAACGCGGACGTCCACAGCAGGCGTTTCTTGGAGCGATGCTGACCCATCGTTTCTAGTCGCTGCAGCAGGCTCGCGCCGCAGGCCTGCAAAGAATTCGTCGAGCATTGCCAGGCCTTCGGTGCGCAGATCGAACAGCTTGGGGTTGCACAGCCACTCCAGGTAGAGTCCTTTGATGAACGTATGCAGCGACAGGGCGGCGACGCGCGGCTGCAGGCCCTCGCGCAACAGCCCGCCGTCGGCCGCCAATTGCATATCCGCCGTCAGCGCGGAGATCGCTTCATGGTCGAGTTCCCGCTGCCACTGCATGATGGGATTGGTCTCGGAGACGAACTCGCAGCGGCTGAAGAGAATCGTATAAACGCGCCGCTCGCGCGGATTGTCGTGCAGGCTGGCCACGGCATGGCGGCAAATGTCGTGCAAGATCTGGAGGATATCGCCGCGGCTGGTGCTGCGTAGCGACTCGGCCAGCGCGCGCATGGGCAGCCGCACGCGGTTGATCATGGCTGTGAACAGGTCGTTCTTGTCCTTGAAGTGCCAATACACGGCGCCCCGCGTCACGCCCGCACGGCGGGCGATCTGCTCCAGCGTTGCCCGCGAAACGCCATTCTCGATAAATACTTCTTCGGCCGCATCCAGAATCGCTTCGCGTGTCGCTTCGGCTTCGGCCTTAGTGCGTCTGGCCACGTAACTTCTCCTCCCGCCCGGGCCCGGTCTCCAGTGGCGGGTTATCGTCGAAACAAAGCGCGTTGCGCATCGTGTCTTCGGCCCCATGCAGCGCTACCCATGCCACCGGGGGCTCCCCCGGGACGGAACCGCTCGGGTTGGGCCTGGCAGTGGGGGCTGGGGAATCCAGGGCAAGCCTTGTTCTTTGCGTTGCCCTTCGGGATGCGCTGGCAGCGCGATGCCGCGGGGATGCGTAGCTCCGTGCCCGGCAGGACGTGCCTAGTCGGATACGTCGTCGAACGCATCGGCGAACAGCTCGTCATCATAATAATCGGCAGGAGGCGCGCCATCATGAATCAGGCTCTGGCGGTACTGCAAGTAGGCGGAACGGGTGAAGACGTACGGATCGTGAGCGGCCTCCTCGCGCAGCCGTGCGGCTTGATCCAGGTTGGCACGGAGATTGACCGCGTATAGCACGGCGAGCGGCACACTGACTGTCCAGGCCACCGTGTAGGTCAGCGGATTGACGGCTATGCTCAGGGGGATATCCATCGAGTCCCGCACGGTGGATGGGCCGTAGCCTGGGAGCACCAGGTACGGGCCGGAGT
>CAYWPG010000051.1:0-21578 GCA_964460035.1 uncultured Alkalilimnicola sp. | reverse complement strand
TTTATATAACGCTGTTGCCCTTTGAAGTTTCCCCAAGCTGACGCCTCCCTGGCGCCCACTCGCTTCCCCACTTGCGTGCGCGATAGAGTGCGCTCGCCATCTTCTGCGCCCCTCTAAGCCTTTTGGAGCGGGCAAGGTCTGGAAGGGGCGCACAAGTGCCTCGGTGAACGCCTAGACCGGCGCTGGTGCCTCGGTGTGGGCCAGCTCTACGTCCGGCAGCGACGCCGATCGGGTGCCCGGCACTGGGGTATCGTCAGGCGAGCGGAACGTGAAGACCAGCGCTAGCTTGGTTTGGTCCTCGTAGTTGCGGGTCGCGGCGTGCAGCAGCCGGCAGTGGAAGAACAGCACGTCGCCCGGTGCGAGTTCCAGCGGCACCCGCTGCTCCAGCAGCGGCTGGTTGATGGGCAGATCGGTCCGGAAGAACAATGCGTCGTCGAACCGGTCGCGGTCCAGCTCCAGCTTATGCGAGCCGGGTATGACCTGCAGGCCGCCGTTGCGCTCGTACTCGTGCCCCAACGCCAGCCAGGCGGTGACCAGCTCCCGGCGCGTGTAGCGCCAGTAGCGAATGTCCTGATGCCACAGGCTATCGCTACTGTAACGCGGCTGCTTGGTCATGATGCAATTATGGTGCGCTTGCGGCATTAGCACCCTTGGACCGAGCAGTTGTCTCAGCCGTGTCCCCAGTGCGGGAGACTGTAGCCACTCATCGAAAACGGGATCGCGGCCATAGGCGCGCAGCAGCCTGCGGATGGCCAATCCACCCTCGGCGTCGCGGGACGGCGGTGCACCGGGATAGCGCAAATCCGCTTCCAGCTCGAACGGCTCCACGCGGTTCGCCAGGTCCGCTTCGGCTCGGGCCCGTATGGCAGCGACCAGGGACGGGGGGGCGAGCTGGCGAGCAACGATATAACCGTCACGCTCAAACTTGCTCAGTTCCTCCGGTAGAAAGCCGTTCACGGTAGCCGTGCTGGAAGTCATGTGTTGCAGCCTCGATACAGCCGTTGGCTGTTGTCAGTCGGTGGAATGGCCGGGGTATGCGTCAGCCGACCAGAAACACTATGTGCTCGCGCTTCAGCGAACTGCCGTAGCGGGAACGTTCGCTAGCTTATGTGAGTGCCCCCGGGAAAGTACATATTCCCAAGGGGGCACTAAGCCGGGGCTTGCGCAGCCGCGCCGAGGACTCTTACAGGCCCTGGCACGGTAGCGGTCTGCTGGCAATGAAGATGCAGCCGCCGCGAGCCGCGCCTTGGGTCGGGGCGGTATCGGCTGCTGCATGCGGATGATGACCGTACACCCTGGTTGTCGCGAAGCTCTTAGCTCAAGACGGTGAAGACGCCGCTGATGCGTGCGATTCGCTGTTCGCCGACGAATATGTAGGCATTGGCAAAAGCGAGACGGCGGCCGGTTCGTTGCACGTCCACGCGCGCTTCCAACCAGTCGCCCAGCTGCCCGGCGCCGGCGTAGTCGGTAGTGAGGTTGACGGTGGCAATGGGAGCCGGCTCAGGTAGGGCCGCGGCAATGTTCAGGCCCAACGCCACGTCTGCCAGCGTACAGATGACGCCACCTTGCACGACCCCGCGTATATTGCAGTGCTTCTCCTCAACGCGCAGGCCCAGGTACCGGGTTCCGTTGCATTCCTTTTGATAGAACGGACCGACCAAATCCCAAAACGGTGCCGACCGGTCAAGTGGGGTATAGCCTTCGGGTGCGTGCATAGGTTGCCTCTCAGTACCACATCAGTTGAGTCGCGTTCCCCCTTGCGGATCGCTTGCCGACGTCAAGGCTGCCCTGTGGGCGCACACGCGCCTGTCCGCGGCAAAGGGGTGCGGTATCGGCAAACGGAAGCAGAGGGGGCACTAGTGTAACCGCTCGGATCAGGTTCTTGCGCGCTGGTGCGAGTGTCGGCGGTTTGGGTAAGCTACGAAGCGCTGGTTCAGCGCCTGTGTGCAGGCGCGGCGCCTTACGATGGGGGTCGCGCCTAGGCCTCACGCTGGGCATCCGTCTTTTTACCGCCCATAGTGTTACCAGAGAGGGAAACAGCACATGAAGCTTTACTTTGCGCCTGGTGCCTGTTCGTTGGCTCCGCATATCCTTCTGCGCGAAGCCGGTTTGGACTTCGAGCTCGAGAAGGTCGACTTGCAAAGCAAGCAGACCGCATCGGGCGGGGACTTCTGGGCTATCAACCCCAAGGGCGGGGTGCCGGCGCTGGAGCTCGATGGCGGCGAGATACTCACCGAGGCCGCGGTGATCCTCCAGTATGTTGCCGACTTAGTGCCGGATAAGGGCCTGATGCCAGCAGCGGGCGGCATGCCGCGTTATCGCGCTCAAGAGTGGCTGAACTTCGTTGCCACCGAGCTGCACAAGGGCTTCGCTCCGTTGTTCAATCCGCAAATGCCGGATGCGGCCAAGGAGCTGGCTAAGGAGGCGCTCTTCAAGCGTTTTGAGTTCGTCAACTCTCATCTGGCCAAGCAGGGTGACTACCTGCTGGGAAGCGCGTTCTCCGCTGCCGATGCCTACCTCCTGGTGACGCTTAGCTGGGCACGCTACCTGAAGCTGGACATCTCCGCTTTCGAAGCTTTGGTTGCGTTCCAGCGTCGCGTCAGCGAGCGTCCCAGCGTTCAGGCGGCTATGGAGGCCGAAGGCTTGCTGAAGCGCTGATCGCGCACCTCCGGTACATCGTTGGTCGGTGGTATGGCGCTGCTGAGCATGGGCGCCATACGGCCGATTGCGCAAGTCCATGCCGTGCCGCCGTATCATGCAGGCGGACACGAGCACTGCTGCGGTAGCTGGGAGACGGGAAGGGCGCCGCGCGTTCGCGCGCTGCGATCCGGACGAATCTCAGGAGGCCGTGGCAGTCACGCCAGACGTGGGAGATAGGCCGCTACCGGCCGCATTGCCGCAGCCGGTAGCGGTACCGCGTCAATCGGTTGAGGCGAGCAGATCGTCCAGTGCCTGGCGCAGGTGCTCGCTACGTTGCTCCGGCAGGATAAAGAGGCGCTCGCGCAAACGCTGATCCAGATCTGCCGTCTGCTCGGGCGTCCAGCGCTCGGCGAGTTCCGCCTCGGCAAAGCGCTCGGCAATCTCAGGATCGTGTTCTATACGAACCGCCGCGGCCATTGGCCCTTCTTCCTCCTGCCACCAGTCGAACTGCACGCGTCGGCCATCGAAGGTCGTCACCCGGGTGCTTCCCTGCGCCTTGCCGGTTTGTGCTGCGATGCGTACGTCCTCCAGACGCAGATCGGACAGCGCGTTGCTCAGCCGGTACACACCCACTGGATCGAGTTCGCGCTCGTCGGCGTTTTCGAGTCGAAACTCATGATTGCCGGGATTGTCCTTGACCAGCGCGTAACTCTTCCCATCGGCCGCCATAACCTCCACGCGGTGGATAAGCTCCGAGCCGATGTCCAGCAGTTGGCGCGCCAGCCAGCTTTGAGGCTCCCGCTCCAGACGCGGCAAACCGCTTACCAACCAGCTCTGGTCGCTGTCGCTCAAACGGGCGTAATCGCCAAGCCCTCCTTCGGAGCGTCCGACCAGGATGCTGGCAAGCCGCTTGTCGGCAGCATCGAGCAGCGTCAGTTGCGTGCCGGGCGCATCGGTTTGCTCCAGCGCCTGCAGGCCCAGATGGTGATGCTGATCGGGCCGTGCCGTCTTGGCTTCCACGGTACGGGCAGCGGACAGATCCAGCAGCAGTGCGCGGATTTGACTGGCATCGGCCGGGTAGCCGTCGCGTTCCGCAACCCCCCAGCCATTGTCGCCCCGTATCAGTGTTACCGCGGTGCCGTCGGCGGTCGCAAGCTCTATGCGCGCCACCTCGTCCAGACGCGTTGCCAGGTCCGGCAACAGCGGCGCCTCCGTCACCACCGGCTGGCCGCTGGGGCGGGCAGACAGGGCGGCGACAAGCACTACGACGACCGCTGCCAGTAACAGAATGGCAAGATTACGCTTAGTCATGCTTGTTCCTCCTCGCGCGCTGGCGGCGGCGCAGACGCACTATGCTGATCGTCGTGCCGAACCCAGCCACCAGCAGCGGAACCAGAGCGATGTTGGCCAGCTTCAGTCGGTTCGCCAGGGCGTCGATGTCCTTGTCGAGTTGGTAGCGGACCTCGCGCAGCTCACGCCGGATCCGCAGCTGCTCTTCTTGGAAATGCTCTAGCGCCCGGCGCTGCTCGGCGGTCAGCACTACGGTGCGACCGTCCTCCGAACGGCGCAGCTCGGCAAGCTGCTTTTCGGTTTCTGCCAGGCGCGCTTCCAGCTCCTGCTCCTTGGCCTGGAAGCGTTCCGCGGCCTGCGCTCGCAGCACGTTCACGCGCTCGAACGGACGGCTGAATTCCGCGCGGCTGCGAATGCCGAGCAAGGTCTCGCCACCGGCCAGCTGCTCCAGCATGTTCAGCACCAGATCGCCGTTGTCGGCGAAGGGCTGAATCAGGATCTGGCCGAAGAAGCGCTGAGTGTGCAGCCAGAACTGGTCGGCTAGCAGGTCGCTATCGGCGACTACGATGACGTTCGCCGCAGCGGTGGCTTCGGTGAGGTGCCGCTCCTTATCCGCATCTTCCGGAGCGGAGTCGGCGAATACCGCCGGGAGCTTACCGCTGACGCGCACCGCCAGAATGCGGCCCTTGCGCTCGCCGGCGAGCTGAGTGAGGTTCGCCGGCTCGATGAACTGCAAGGACATGGGATCGGTAAGGCGCGCCTCGTCGGAAGTGCGGAGCAGGGGCAGCACGCTGATGCCGTCACGCTCGCTCCAGTCGATGGCGCCGGTGTAGCCGAGATTGATCTGGCCGAGCCGCGCCGTCACCGGATCCTCTGCCGCCAGCGCGCTGCCGCTGAGACCGAGAATGGCCGGGTAGTAGACCCTGCGGCCATCGGACGGCGACGTTGTCGCCAGCGCGTAGGTCGGGTCCAGCACAATGTCGTCGCCGAGGTGGATTCCCCATGCTTCAAGCATGGCGCTCAGCGCTTGCGTATCGCCCGGGCGTCCCGCAGGGGCCGGGTCTATGAACAGCGCTGCGCGTCCCCCGCCCAGCAGGTATTGCTCCAGCGCATAACGGCTGGCCTCGTCGAAGCCCTCCGGTTGTACCACCCAGAGCAGGTCTATGTCGTCGTCGATCCGGCTGAGCGGAAGGCTCAGCTCGCGCAACTCGAACTGCTCGCGAGCTTCCCGGTAGACTTGCCACGGCTCGCTCATTCCGCCCCGATGCGGATCGAATCCGCCGCTCATGGGCAGCCCGCTGATCAGGCCCACGACGGGCTTGCGCGGCTGTAGCAAGCCATGGATGAGTTTGCTGATGTCGTATTCGAGCAGCGGTGCGCGGTCCGGGTGAAGAAACGCGATGGCATCGCGTTCGCCGATGGCGTTGCTGCCTGCCAGTCCAAAGTAAAGCTGGCCGTTCTGGTTGAGCGGGATGGCTTGCAGTCCCAGGGCGGCGGCCCGGTCCTCGGCCTCGGAGAACGGCTCCGGGTCGATCAGGTGCAGGCGTAGCTTGCCGCGGCTATTGAGCACGTACTCGCGCAGCAGGTCGCGAACCTCCTGGGCGTAGTTGCGTATTGCCGGCACTTCGGCCCCGGCACGCTCGGAATAGTAGAGATAGAGGTCGATCGGCTCGTCGATTTGGGCCAGCAGCTGCTTGCTGCCGGCAGACAGCGTGTAACGCCCGTCTTCGGTGAGGTCCAATCGCAACCCGGAGAGGACCGCGTGGTTGAAGGCGTTGAACGCCAGGAACAGCACCGCGAGCAGGAGCAGGCCGGTGCCGGAGATCAGTCTGCGTTGCATTGCTCCTCCCCCCTCAAGCGGCTTTCTTCATGTCCACCACAATGACGTTGGCTGTCAGCCAGACCGCGATCAGCGCGATGAAGTAGAGCAGGTCGCGCAGATCGAGCACGCCGCGGCTGATGGCATCGAAGTGCGTAAGAAAGCTCAGCGAGGCGACGGCGTTGACGACCGCAGTCGGTGCCCATGCGCTGAACGCCGAGAGCACCAGCGGGAAACCGGCGAGAATGAACAATAGGCAGACAACCACTGTGATGATGAAGGCCAGCACCTGGCTCTTGGTGAGCGCCGATATGCAGGCGCCGATGGCGAGGAACGCGCCGGCCATCAAGAAGCTGCCTAGATAGGCGGCCAGTATCGCGCCGTTATCGGGCGTGCCCAGATAGTTCACCGTGATCCACAGCGGGAAGGTGAGTGCCAGGGCCAGACCGGTGAATGCCCAGGCGGCAAGGAACTTGGCCAGCACCGCCTGCCAGATGCGTACCGGCAGGGTCAGCAGCAGCTCCAGAGTGCCGGTCTTGCGCTCATCGGCCCAAAGGCGCATGGCCAGCGCGGGTACCAGGAACAGGTAAAGCCAAGGATGAAAAAAGAAAAAGCTGGCTAAGTCGGCTTGTCCGCGTTCAAAGAAGTTACCGATGAAAAAGGTGAACGCGCCGCTGAGCATGAGGAAGACGACAATGAACACGTATGCGATAGGCGTGGCGAAGTAGCTCGCCAGCTCGCGCTTGCCCAGAGCCCAAAGCATGTTCATGCGGCCTCCTCCAGGGTAATGCGGCGAAACACGTCTTCGAGCCGCCCTTGCTCGCGGTAGATCTGTTCCAGGCGCCAGCCCTGACTGCGCGCCAGCTGCTCGACCGGACCAAGAAGGTCCGCGCCATTACGGGGAAAGACGGTAACCCGTGTCTGCGTCGCGTCCACCTCCACGCGGTCGACGCCTTCGAGCGCACGCAGCGGCTCCTCGACCTGTTGGCCCTCTGCCAGTTGCAGGGTGATCGCGCCATGCCAAGCGGAGCGGGCGGCCAGTTCGGCCGGCGTGGCGTCGGCCAAGAGCTTGCCGCGGGCGATAATCACGGCGCGCGAGCACAGCGCGCTGACTTCTTCGAGGATGTGGGTGGAGATGACGATGATCTTGTCCTGCGCCATCTCCCGGATCAGCTGACGCACTTCGTGCTTCTGGTTGGGATCCAGTCCGTCGGTGGGCTCGTCCAGGATCAGCGCTTGTGGGTCGTGCAACAGAGCTTGAGCGAGGCCGACGCGGCGCTTGAAGCCTTTGGACAGGGTGTCGATAGGTTGCTCCAGCACTTCTTCGAGTTGAATGCGGCCTATGATCTCGTCCAAGCGCTGCCGCCGCTGCGCGCCCCGCAGGCCGCGGACGTCGGCGATGAATCCCAGGAACTGTTTTGGCGTCATGTCGCCGTATGCGGGGGCACCCTCGGGCAGGTAACCCAGTATGCGCTTGGCGGCGACAGGCGAGGTCACCACATCGTGTCCGAATACCGTCACTCTTCCTGCTGTGGGAGTGAGAAAGCCGGTGATCATTTTCATGGTGGTCGACTTGCCCGCGCCGTTCGGTCCGAGGAATCCGAGCACTTCGCCGGGCGCGACGCTGAACGATATTCGGTCGACCGCTATGAATGGCCCGAAGGCCTTTGTCAGGTCTTCTATGGCAATCATGAAGGTGTACCGTCCCTATTTTTGTTCTATTGACACTGCCGGGGCGGCAGCGCCTCCCGGCGCTGCGTTTCGACAGGCGCCGCCGGCGAAAGTTCCTTATCGCTGGAACGTTACATTGTCGGCTCGGACGAGCCGGTCGCCGTTGAATTTAAGCGCAACAGCGATAGCTTGAAAACCCGGTGCGGTACTGCATTGGCATGGCGTGGGGAGGGGACGGCTGTGGGCGTGCTCCGCAGGAACGAGCGCCCCTTCAGGTGGTCCTCGCGGTCGTTTCGACCGGAGCGCTCGCGCGGACTAAAGCGCGGGCACCCTGCGCTGTAGCGCATGGGTCGTCCATCATCGATCGACGAGTTTGAAGAAGCGGCTAACACCGCCGTCGCTGGATAGTGTCCTGATAGAGAAAGGCGAGTTCCGATTCCTCGAATTTGTCGAAGAACTCCTCCCAGCTGATCGGCTCCAGCTTGCTTTCCGCCCACTGGCGGATGGTTCTATGGTCGGTGGTGCTCTGACTGTCGTTCACGGTGTGCGCTCCTGCCGCTGTTTTTGACAGGGCGTTAACGTCGGGCTGCCGGGGGTCAAGGGCAACCGCGCAAAAAAGCGATGATGGAAGGCACTCGCAGAACGCGGTGTCTGTTCCGCCGGCGGCAGCGCACGCCCCGAGGAAGCAGCCGCGGGGCGTTTGCCATACCCTGCCCAGGTTGTCGGAAGTCGAGTTTCCCTTGGCTGCCAGAGAGTTCAGGCGCGCGCTGACCGGAGCGCCGTGCGTCAGAACAATGCGTCCAGGAAGCCCAAGCTGCGGCGCAGTGCCAGCACTGCCGAGGCTTCGTGGTAACTGCTGCGCTGGTCGCAGTTGAAGCCATGGTCGGCGGGGTAGACGTGCGTGATCGCGCTTGGATGCTGCTCCCGCAGTTGCGCCGCCACCGTCAGCGGAATCAGCTTGTCATGCTCGCCGAAATGCAGCAGGACTGGCGCACCGAGCTTGACGTCCAGCAGGTTGCCGATGCCACCGCCATAATAGGCGATAGCACCGGCTACCGGCAGTTCGGTGGCCGATATCCAAGCCAGCATTCCACCCCAGCAATAGCCCACGGTGGCAGCCTTGCCCGGCCCGCCTAAGGCTGTTAGCGCGGCTTCCACATCCAACATGACCTTATCCGTGGGCGATGCGTTGCGTAGCTGCATTCCGCGTGCGATGCCCTCTTGGTCGTAGCCCAGCTCGACTCCCCGCTGCTGGCGATCGAACAGGGCGGGAGCCAGCGCCGTATACCCCGCCGCAGCGTAGCGGTCGCAGACATCGCGGATGTGGCTGTTCACGCCGAAGATCTCTTGGAGGACGATTACGCTCCCGCGCGCCTCGCCGGCCGGTTTGGCCAGGTAGGCGCTCAGCCGGTGGCCGTCCGCTGCAACGAGTTCGAGCTGCTCGGTGCTGATAGTACTCATCTTTTTTCTGTCTCCTTTATCGCAGCGCCAAGCGGACACCATACGTCGGCACATCGGCCGGTGCCAGGGGGGCGTTGTCTGTGATGCGGCTGCCGCGTTGCAGGACAGGGCGAGCTATCGCTTCAGGCGGGTCGGCGTCAGGCCATCCGCTCAGGCGCTGTCGAGGGGCGTCGGTTGGCGTGCCATTGCCGGGCAACGTAGGCTCCTGCGCCCAGGCCCAGCCCCAGGGTGGCAAGGCTGATGCTGACGCTGCGCCAGCTCATATGATGCTCCCAGCCGGGCGTTAGCCGCCGCGGCAGCAGCTTATAGTCAGCGATATAGGCCAGCGCGGCGGTAGCGGCGCCGGCCAGCATTACGTTGCCGGCGCCGCCCCGGCGTGTCATGCGGCCGAACAGTAGTTGAAGCACCAGGGCCCACCAGAGGCCCGCGCCGATGTTGATGCCCAGACCCAGCGGCGTGTAGCGCAAGCTTGCCTGCTGCAGCTTTCCCGCCTGCGGCGAAACGACCTGCGTCGCAGCGTGCAATGGTCCTATGGCGCTGCCGCTGTCCCGTGCGCCGAGCAGGGCGACGACAGGCAGCGCGGCAGCATCGGCAATGACGCCCGTGATCAGAGTATCGGCGAGCAAACGTTGAGGGTCGCGCATGGAAAGACCTCCAATAATGCGGCACTTCCCTGGTGATGAAGCCAACCTTTGCGCAACTAAAGAGCGGCGACCATAACCGCCCATTTCCCCGCTATTGCAGGGCTCGATCAACGCCCTGTTTGACAATCATCAAGTCAAGATGTGACGGTATGATATGTATGGCGGTGCGGCTTGCCGCCCATGAGAAAGTATGCGAAAAGAAGATGTAGCCCGCAGCCTGATCGGCTGACGTTGGTACTATCGGTGGTCAAGCGAGATTTAGCAGATCTCGCTTCGGAGCGCCGAGGCTGCTGGATTGCGGTGCCATAAACGCGGCACCGAACGGCAGTCATAGCAGCTTTCGGACTTTCCGACAGCAGTTGAGTTCGGCTGGCCGCGCATGTCGTGGCGACTACCGAACTATTAGAAGAGAAACTAGTAGAACCTAGTCGGAGGAGAGAGACGTCCATGAGGCGAATCAATTATAAGAAGCAGGTGCTCGCGGTCGCCGCCGCAGCGGCCTTCACGGCGGCACCGGCGGCCCTGGCGCAGGAGCCGCAAACGAACGCTCACGTTAATATCATCACCACTTATCGCACTCTCGATGCGCTTACATGGGACGTCCAGCGCTGGCCGTGGAAGGCTAACCATGACCACCTCGGCATCGAGTCTTTGCAGCGCGGTAACCTCTCCTACGGTCCGCGCGACCGTAACGAGTTCTCCTTTAACTATCCCGACCACATTCCGGAATTCGCCACCGAGGGCGCGCTAGCGGAGCGCTGGGAAGAGTATCCCGATCGGCTGGTGTTCCACCTGCGCAAGGGCGTGGAGTGGATGGAAGTGCCGGGGGTGATGGAACGTCGTCCGCTCAAGGCCAGCGACGTGGCCAATCACTTCGAGGTCATGCGCAAGACGACGCGCTATATCCCTCAGTACTGGGATTATGTCGATCGTTTCGAGGCCAAGGACGATGAGCACGTACTGGTCGTCCACCTCAAGAACTACCACGGTAACTGGCCGTACCGCATGGGCTGGGGCTTCTGGAGCGGCATCATGCCGCCGGAGTGGCACGCGCTGGACGATGCCCAACGCGCCGAGTGGAAGAACGCGCCGGGCACCGGTCCGTACCGCATCACCGAGGTGCAGCGCGGCCGTTCGCAGACCTATACCGCCAACCCGCACTATTGGGACACCGAGACGATCAACGGCAAGCAGTACCGCCTGCCGCTCAACAGCGGCGTGACCTACCAGATCATCCGCGACGAGTCGGCCGCCGTGGCGGCATTCACCAGCGGTCGCGCGGATATCATGGAGGCCGTACGCTGGCAGTTCATCGACCAGGTCCGGCGCGCGCACCCTGATATCCAGACGTTGGAGGTGCTGGCCGCTAGCGGCACTTACATCGCCATGCGCAACGACCGCCCGCCGTTCGACGACGTGCGTGTACGCCGCGCGATGAACCTGGCGGTAGACCAGCGCCAGCTGCTGCAGGCGGTGGACCGCGGCCGCGGCGAGCTGAACAACTACCCGCTCGGTCCTGGCTTCATCGGCTACCACGAGCCGGTGGATCAGCTGCCGCCCGAGGCTCAGGAGCTGTTCTCCTATAACCCGGAGAAAGCGCGTCAGCTGCTGGCCGAGGCCGGCTATCCGGACGGCTTCGAAGTCGAGATCATGATGAGCAGCGCCAACCCGCGCCACCAGGACATGATCGCGATGCTGGAGGCGTACTATCAGCGGATCGGCGTGCGGCTGAAGGTCAACACGCTCGATTATCCGGTATTCCTCTCGCAGATGCGCCGCGACACCATGGCGCCGATGTACCTGATGGACAACTCGTCGGGTAACCCGATTTCGGCCATGCGCAAGACCTTCCAGTGCGATCAGCATTGGAACGCGTCCATGCACTGCGACGAGGAATTCGACCGCCGCATGATGGCTATCAAGCGCGAGCCGAACGAGCAGAAGCGCATCGAGATGATGAAGGACCTCAACCGCTACATCATGGTCGAGCGCGTACCGCACGTCTGGCTGCCCAGTGGGGTGGGCTACATCGCCTGGTGGCCGTGGGTGAAGAACTACGCCGGCGAAACCCGCGTGGGTGCGATGATGCCGAACGCCGTCTATGCCCGTATCTGGATAGACGAGGAGGAGAAGCAGCGCATCTTGCGTCGCCGCTAAGCCGACGGCTTATAGTCTGAAAGGTAAAAAGCCGGAGCAGCTGCTCCGGCTTTTTTATTGGCTCGCTTTGCCGGTGCTGAGTTCCCGGCGCTGAATTCCCGGCGCCCCGATGCGATAGCCATAGCGGCCCGCGTATTCTCGCCTACATTTACATTTGGAGCCTCTAACGGACTCTCTGGCGTTTAAAAGCACGTTTCCGCGGCGCGGATATGTCAGGGTTTCGTTGACGGCGTTCTGATCGAACTCGAAGGAGAGGTCGCGTGTGTCCCTAGAATGCGCTCTTAGGTGCCTGCCGATCGGCTATCGCGCACGTTGCGTGCGGTAGCCGGAGTTCGCCGCACCGGGCGCCCAATCCGCCCGAGCATTGGCTCGGGCCTCTCAAGCCACAGAGGAGCGGGTCATGAAGTATTCGTTCGGCAAGTGGTTCCTGGCGGCGGTGATCGCGGGCATACTCGCCACCGGCGCAGGCGCGGCGGAGAAGGAGCCCCAGACCGGGGGGCATTTGAATGTCATCACGGGCTTTCGCACCTTGAATGCCCTGACTTGGGACGTTCAGCGCTGGCCTTGGAAGGCCAACCACGATCACTTGGGGGCCGAGTCCCTGCTCAAAGGTGATCTGTCGCGAGGGCTCAGAGGCACTCGCGAGTTCAGCTTCAACTTCCCTGACCACATTCCCGAGGAGGTGACCATAGGCTCGCTTGCCGAGCGCTGGGAGGAGACTCCCCAGCGGCTCACCTTCTACCTGCGCAAGGGCGTGGAGTGGATGGAAGTGCCGGGGGTGATGGAGCGCCGTCCGCTCACGGCCAGCGACGTGGCCAATCACTTCGAGGTCATGCGCAGAAGCCCGCGCTATATCCCCGGCTACTGGGACTTCATCGAACGCTGGGAAGTGGTGGACGATCACACCTTGGTGGCGCACCTGAGTCGCTATCATGCCAACTGGCCCTATCACATAGGCTGGGGGTTCTGGGACGGGATCATGCCGCCGGAGTGGCATGCGCTGGATGCTGCCCAGCGCGCCGACTGGAAAAATGCGCCGGGCACGGGGCCGTACCGCGTGTCCGAGGTGCAGCGCGGCCGGGTCCAAAGCTACACGGCCAACCCCCACTACTGGGGCACCGAAACCATCAATGGCAAAGAGTATCGCCTGCCTCTCAACCGCGGCGTGACGTACATGATCGTTGTCGACGAATCCAGTGCCATCGCGCAGTTCACGTCCGGCCGCGCCGACATCATGGAAGGCATTCGCTGGCAATTCATAGATCAGGTGCGGCGCGCAGCGCCTGAGGTGCTGACCGTAGAGGGACTGGGCAATGGCGGGACCTATATCGCGCTGCGCAATGACCGCCCACCATTCGATGATGTGCGCGTACGCCGCGCGATGAACCTGGCGGTGGATCAGCAAGCCATTCTCAAGACGGTGCTCAATGGGCGCGGAGAGCTGCTGAACTACCCTTACGGCCCCGGCTTCGGCGAGTACTATCAGCCGATTTCGGAGTTGCCGCCCGCCGCGCAGGAGTTGTTTGCCTACGACCCGGAGAAGGCGCGTGCGCTGCTGGCCGAGGCGGGCTACCCGGATGGCTTCGAGGTCGATCTGATGATGAGCGCCAATAATCCTTTTCACAACGACGTGATAGGGATGCTGCTGGCGTACTATCAGCGCATAGGCGTTACCGTGAACGTCAAGCCTCTGGATTATCCGGTGTTTGTCTCGCAGATGCGCCGCGACACCATGGCGCCGATGTATCTGATGGATAACTCGGCAGGCAACCCCATCGCGGTGATGCGCAAGACCTTCCAGTGCGAGCAGCATTGGAACGCATCCATGCACTGCGACGAGAAGTTCGACAGGGATCTGGCGCGCGCCAAGGCCGAGCCTGACCGGGCGAAACGGCGCGAGATGCTGCGTGAGCTCAATCGCTACATTCTCACCGAGCGCGTGCCCCATGTTTGGCTGCCCACCGGCGTCGGTTACATAGCCTGGTGGCCGTGGGTGAAGAATTATGGCGGCGAAACGCGCGTGGGCGCGATGAGGCCTAACGATGTCTATGCGCGAATCTGGATAGACGAAGAGGAAAAGCAGCGTATTCTCAGCCGCCGATGAATCTTGGTGCGCGGCGTTGGCACGCGCCGCGCACGATTCGTGGCCAGCGCTGGGCATTTCCCCAGAAGTCTGCTAAGGCCTGATCGGAAAGTGCTTTTGGAATCCGTCAGGCGGTCGTCCGGTATGCGTCGCGCAGATCCTTCTTGGAGACTTTGCCCAAGTGGTTACGCGGCAGCTCCTCGACGATTGTTACGCTATGCAGGCGCTGTGTTTTCCCTAACCGTGCGTTCGCCCATTCGCGAAGGTCTTCGCCGCTTATTTGGTGGCCCGCTCGCAAAACCACTGCCGCCGCCGGCGTTTCGCCCCATGTTTCGGACGGGATGCCGAACACGGCAGCTTCGGAAACCGCCTCATGCTGCATCAGTACGGCTTCCAGATCGCTGGGATAAATGTTGAAGCCGCCGGAGATGATCATGTCCTTGACGCGGTCCATCAAGTACAGGAAGCCGTCCTCGTCGAAGCGCCCCACATCGCCGGTGCGAATAAAGCGGTTGCCCTCGGCATCGTACCATTCGGCTTGCGCCGATTTGCCCGGCTCCTTGTGGTAGCCCTGCATCATTGCCGGGGAGCGGCCCACGATTTCGCCGATCTGGCCGGGCGGGAGCTCTTTGCCTTCCGGATCGATGATTCTGATATCGTGCCCCGGCGCGGGCTTGCCTACGGAATGAAGTTTGTCGGGGTGTTCGTGGCAGATTAAATGGCAGCTGCCGCCGCCTTCCGTCATGCCGTAATACTCGATCAGGCCTCCGGGCCAGCGGCGCAAAACCTCCGCCTTGAGAGCCGGAGCGAACGGCGCGCTGGTACAGAACTTCATGCGGAAGCTGGAGAGGTCATACTCGTCGAATCCCGGCGTTTCCATCAGGCGCTTGTACTGCACCGGAACCAGCATGGCATGGGTGGCTCGGTGCTTTTGCGCCAGCTCCAGAAAGCCGGTGGTGCTGAATTTCGGCATCAGCACGACTTTGGCTCCCCCGCCTATAGAGGGCAAAAAGCTGACCAGTGTCGTGTTGGAGTAAAGCGGGGTGGAGACCAAGGTTACCGCATCGGGGCGGTAATGAGTGAGCGCGGCGGCGGAAATCTGCCGCCAGCGCATCGCGCTGCTATGCACTATGCCTTTGGGCGTTCCGGTGGTTCCCGAGGAATAAATGATATTGAAGGTGCGTTCGGGGTCACCGGCTACGTCGCGAGGCTGCGCGCCTTCGGGCAGCAGCCAGTCGCCGAACGACTGGTAGGGGAGACCCTGGCCCAGGCTTACCCGCTGAATCGACTCGGCGGCAGCGGCCGCCAGCGGCGCGTTGTCGGTGTTGTCTACGAAGAAGATGCGTGCACCGGCATTGGCTAGCATGAGCTGAAGCGCTTCGGGCGAAGTCGCCGGCGCCAGTGGCGCCACTGCGGCGCCGGCGCGTAGCGCGCCAATGAAGATCGCTGCGTAGTTGATCGAGTTCGCGGCACAAACCGCAACGCTGTCGCCCGGTTGCACGCCGTCTCGTTGCAGAGAAGCAGCAATCCGGGCACTCAACCGCTCCAGCTCTCCATAGCTCAGTTCGCCGGACGGGTCGATCAGCGCCGTTCGCGACGGTGCGTAACGAGCGTGAAAGCGAATCAGGTCCGGCAGGTGACCGAAGGGCTCCTGCAACAGGGCGTCCAGTGTTTGCAGCGCGCTGTCGTCGACCATGGATTGTCCTCGTTTGGTTGCTGGCGTGGCGCCGAAGCGGGCCTACGCGGCCAAGGAATCCTTTTTATTCAAAAGGCTAGGTGCGACATCTCGTAATTAATGCGCACAACCGAGCCTCCGCCCGCACCGTGCAATTGCTGGCATGGTGCATCGGGATACTTACCGGTATCGCTAACTGATACCCCAGGGAACTGCGATCCTGCAAGCATTTTGATACGGCCAAGCTTATTGTGCGTTGCCGCAATTTCCGCTTCGTGATGCGCTGCAAAAGAATCTGTTTTTGCTGCAGCGCACTATGAAGGTTACACATTCTCTCATCGGTATCAGGGTGTCTTTTGCTTGTTGCGGACCACTGCGCCAAGTGTGGAAGCAGCGCTTGACGGCCCCCGGTTAATGTATAAAAGTAGGGCTGGTCGTGCCGCGGCGGTGCGCACCGGCGGCACCTGTCTGGCCTGTGGCTGGATCTCGTATCGGCTAATTTAGTGGCACGGAGATTGCCCGAGTCGGGATTGCGACGTCCTTTAATTAATTTTCGCAAGATCGGTTTGGTAGGGTTTTAAAAGGCAATCTTTCCTGGGTGATTCGCTTTATTTAGATTCCGAGATTTCGGTGCCGGTCTAATCATTTTGGTGCGGGTGATTAATGGGTTACTACATTATCCGTCGGCTGCTGGCCGCGATACCTACTCTATTGTTGGCCAGTATTGTCGTATTTTCCCTCATTCGGATGATTCCGGGCGATGTGCTCGACTTAATGCTGAGCGAGAACGCGTTTGCCGCGAATGTTCCGGAGTCGCGGGCTGACCTGGAGCGTGAGATGGGGCTCGACCGGCCCATCCCCGTGCAGTACCTCGATTGGGTTGTCTCGGCATTGCAAGGGGATTTGGGAAGGTCGTTGTGGCGGCACACCTCGGTAGCGCAGGAAATCGGTGATCGCCTGTGGGTCACTGTGCAGCTCGCAGGCTGGTCCTTACTCATTGCGCTGTTGGTCGCGGTGCCTGTCGGCATTATTTCCGCGATTCGCCAGGAAACGGTGATCGACTACATTGGGCGCGGATTTTCGATTTTGATGTTGTCGGTTCCGAACTTCTGGCTGGGTACGCTGGTGGTGATTCTGCCGGCTATCTGGTGGGGCTGGTCGCCGCCGTCGCGAATCGTTCCGTTCTTCGAGTCGCCCTGGGAAAATCTGCAGACGTTCCTGGTGCCGGCGATTATTCTGGGAACCTCCATTTCCGCAGCCACCATGCGCATGATGCGAACCATGATGCTCGAGGTGCTGCGTCAGGATTACATCCGCACCGCTTGGGCCAAGGGCTTGCGCGAGCGCAAGGTGGTGCTGGGGCATGCGGTGAAGAACGCGCTCATTCCGGTGCTCACGCTGGTCGGGTTGCTGATCCCGGGGCTGATCGGCGGTTCGGTCGTGATCGAGAATATTTTCCGTCTCCCCGGTATGGGCGAATTGTTGCTGCAGTCGGTCAACAGTCGCGATTACCCGGTGATTACCGGTCTGTTCGTGGTCATCTCGCTGGTTGTGGTGTCGGTCAATCTGATCGTTGATCTTTGCTACGGGTTGCTCGACCCGAGAGTGCGCTACGACTAGCCGGTAGGAGGCAAGCAGAAAATGAGTCAGGTTACCGTCAAACAGGCCCCTACCGCGCCGGCGCCCCAACAGGCGCCGCAGGGCGCGGCGGCTGCAGTACCCGCAGCGGTAGCGAAGCAATTCGTCAAGCGCGGCAAGGTGCACGATTTCTTCTATCGGCTCTTCACCGAGCGCAAAGCCGGTGCGATCGCGTTCATCGTCTTCATACTGCTGCTGCTGGTGGCAATTTTTGCGGAGTTCATCGCCCCGTTCGGCCCGAACGAGATCAACCCGATCGATCGCCTGCAGCCGCCGTCCGCGCAGTACTGGTTCGGCACCGACCATCTCGGCCGCGACCTGTTCAGCCGTATCGTCCACGGCGCGCAGACCTCGATCCTCATCGCGTTCGGCGCTACCACGATTTCCATTATCGTCTCCGCGGTGATCGGTATTCTCAGCGGCTACATCGGCGGGCGTACCGACATGGTGACCCAGCGCTTCGTCGACGGCTGGATGTCCATGCCCGGCATCATTCTGCTGATCGCGGTCATTTCCGTATTCGAGAGCAGCCCGATGGTGCTGATTCTCGTGCTCGGCATCTTGATGGGCATAGGCGGCTCGCGAATCGTACGCTCGGCGGTGCTCAGCGCGAAGGAGAACGTGTACGTACGTGCCGCGCAGTCCATTGGCGCCTCGACCTTGCGGATCCTGTGGTTCCACATCCTGCCCAACATCATGGCGCCGCTGATCATTCTCTATACCACCCGCCTGGGCGAAGTGATTCTGATCGAGACCACGCTCTCGTTCCTTGGCCTTGGCGTGCCGCCACCCGCTCCGGCCTGGGGCGCGATGCTCAGCGGCGATGGCCGCACCTACATGTTCCAGGGTGTCTGGCTGGCGATCTTCCCGGGTGTTGCGATCACGCTTGCGGTGTTTTCGATCAACATCTTCGGCGACGCGTTGCGGGACCTGCTCGATCCGCGCATGCGCGGCGGTGGCGGCCGTTTCATGTCGGCAGTCCGTCGTCCTAAGAAGGCCAATCAGTAACGAGTTAGCTGCCGGGCTGCCGCGCTCAGGCGCAGGCGCCCGGCAGCCAAGTCCGAGGCGTTAAGCATGAATCCGCTTCTGAGAGTGAATAACCTGCGAACCGTGTTCTTCAAAGGCGCGGTGCAGGCTGTGAACGGGGTTTCCTTCGACGTCCGCCGCGGCGAAACCCTCGCGATCGTCGGCGAAAGCGGCTCCGGCAAGAGCATTACCGCAATGTCGCTGATGCGTTTGATCCCCAGCCCGCCGGGCGAGATCATCGACGGCGAGGTCATCTTCGACGGCCGGGACTTGCTCGATCTGTCGGATGAGGAGATCCGCCAGATTCGCGGCAACGAGATCTCGATGATCTTCCAGGAGCCGATGACTTCGCTGAATCCGGTATTCACTATCGGTCATCAGCTTGCGGAGCCGCTGAAGGTCCACAACAAGTTCAAGACCAAGGAAGAGATTCACGCGCGCTGCGTGGAACTGCTGAAGCAGGTACGCATCTCCGAGCCGGAGCGGCGGCTCAAGCAGTATCCGCACGAACTCTCCGGCGGCATGCGTCAGCGCGTGATGATTGCCATCGGGCTTGCCTGCAACCCCAAACTGATCATTGCCGACGAGCCGACCACGGCGCTGGACGTTACGGTACAGGCGCAGATTCTTGAGCTGCTCAAGGACGTAACCCGCCAGACCGGCTCCTCCATGATCCTGATCACTCACGATCTTGGCGTTGTGGCCCGTTATGCGGACCGGATCAACGTCATGTACGCCGGCCGCATCATCGAGCGCGGCACGGCGATGGAGATCTTCAAGAATCCGCGGCATCCGTACACCATCGGTCTGATGGAGTCCATGCCGCGCCTGGATCAGCCGGCAGGCAGCCGGCTCAAGCCCATCGAAGGGCAGCCGCCCAACCTCATGCGGCTCCCGCCGGGGTGTCCGTTCGCGCCGCGGTGCGGTTTCGCCACCGATCGTTGCCGTCAGGAGATTCCGCCGCTGGAGCAGCTGACGGAAGAACACTGGAAAGCTTGCTGGGTGGATGTCGATGCAAAAGTCTGATCTGTTACTCGAAGTAAAGGACCTGAAGGTCCACTTCAAACTGCGTGGCGGAATGTTCTCCGGCAAGCAAGAGACCGTGAAGGCCGTCGATGGCGTTTCGTTCCACGTCAAGCGCGGCGAAACCCTGGGAATGGTCGGCGAGAGCGGCTGCGGCAAGTCCACGACCGGCTTGGCGGTGCTACGGATGGTCGAGCCGGATGCGGGCCAGGTCATCCTCGATGGCACCGACATCACCGCGCTCGGGCGTCGGGAGCTGCGCCGCGAACGCCGCAAGATGCAGATGGTCTTCCAAGACCCGTTCGGCGCGCTGAATCCGCGCATGCGCGTGCTGGATATCATAGGCGAGCCGCTGATCGTCCATAAGATGTACAAGGACAAAGCGGACTACCGGCGCCAAGTGCTGGAGCTGATGGAGATGGTGGGGCTCAACCCCGACATGTCCGAGCGCTTTCCGCACGAGTTCTCGGGCGGCCAGCGGCAGCGCATAGGCATCGCCCGGGCGCTGGCAGCGAAACCCCAGCTCATCATCTGCGATGAGCCGGTGTCCGCGCTGGACGTCTCCATCCAGGCGCAGGTCATCAACCTCTTGGAAGACCTGCAGGCCCAGCTGGGGCTGACTTATCTGTTCATCGCGCACGACCTGGCGGTAGTCAAGCATATCTGCGACCGCATCGTGGTCATGTACCTTGGGCGCATCGTGGAGGTCGCATCGCGTGATGAGCTCTACGATAACCCGCAGCATCCTTATACGCAGGCGCTGCTGTCGGCGATTCCGATCGCCGATCCGGATCCCGAGGTGCAGAAGAAGTTCCAGCCCGCCTTGCAGGGCGAGGTGCCCAGCCCGGTGAATCCGCCACCTGGGTGTCCGTTCCATCCGCGCTGCCCGCATGCCTGGGCGGTCTGCAGCCAGCGCCGGCCGCAAACGGTGAATACCAGCGAAGGGCACGCGGTGGCCTGTCATATGTACGATCCGGAGGTGGCGGGCACGCGTCCGGCCCAAGCAAGTTGAGCCGTGTTTAAGTAGGAGTCCTCCTGGCGCGACGTTCCATGCCGCGGTTGTGAGACGGGGCCCCAGCGGGCAGCCGGACGCAACCAAGGCGGATTCCGCCTCGCAAGCTGTTGCCAACACAGCGCAACAGCTTGTGGGCGGTGCACGGAATGTGTCGCTCGTATCTCAAGCGCGTCAATGCCTGAGAAGCGGACCATTCCGCCGAGCGTCGCTTGCCGAGACCGGAAGTCCCGGCAGTTTTCCTGTTGCGGTGTCCTGAGTTGCGCAAACTCCATGGATACAGGTGCGGGGTTCTATCTGGGCGCGGCACGTGTCCCCCGTGTCGCAGCCGTTTTATGAGGTGTTTTGGGGAGTTTTGGCAGGTTTATCGGCGTAAGGGGTCGCTCCCGGCGCGCGTAGCCGGAAGCGAACTCCCGTTGTTGCAACAAGAGGTACCCCATGAGGAGAGTTAGCTTGAATGGACGTCTCGCCGCAGGCGTGCTGGCGGCACTGGTAACCGCCGCGCCTACGCTGGCCGCGGCACAGAAGCCGCAAACCGGCGGACACGTGAACGTGATCACCAACTACCGCACGCTGGATGCGCTTACCTGGGACACGCAGCGCTGGCCCTGGAAGGCCAATCATGACCACCTCGGCGTGGAGTCGCTGCTCAAGGGCGATCTCTCCTTCGGGCCGCGCGATCGCAACGAGTTTACCTTCCATTACCCGGACCACATTCCGGAGTTCGCCACCACCGGCTCGCTTGCCGAGCGTTGGGAAGAGACGCCGGAGCGGCTCATCTTCCACCTGCGCCGCGATGTGCAGTGGATGGAAATCCCCGGGGTGATGAAGGCGCGTCCGCTCAAGGCCAGCGACGTGGTCAATCACTTCGAGGTGATGTGGAAGAGCCCCCGCCGCGTGCCGGCGTACTGGGACTTCATCGAGCGCTGGGAGGCGGTAGACGATCACACGGTGGTCGCTCACCTCAAGCAGTATCACGCCAACTGGGCCTACCGGATAGGCTGGGGCTTCTGGGATGGCATCATGCCGCCGGAGTGGCATGCGCTGGACGATGCGCAGCGCGCCGACTGGAAGAACGCGCCGGGCACCGGTCCGTACCGCATCACCGATGTGCAGCGTGGCCGTTTGCAGAGCTACACCGCCAACCCGGATTACTGGGGGCGTATCACTATCGATGGCGAGGAATATCGCCTGCCTCTCAACCGCGGCGTGACCTACCAGATCATTCGCGACGAGTCGGCCGCGGTGGCCGCGCTGACCAGCGGTCGCGCGGATATCATGGAAGGCGTGCGCTGGCAGTTCATCGACCAGGTCCGCCGTGCGGCACCGCAGATCCAGACCGCTGAGGTGCTGTCGGCGAACGGCGATTACATCGCCCTGCGTAACGACCGTCCGCCGTTCAACGACGTGCGCGTGCGCCGTGCCATGAACTTGGCCAT
>CAYWPG010000050.1:0-23660 GCA_964460035.1 uncultured Alkalilimnicola sp. | reverse complement strand
TGCCTAGGCTTTGCTCACGCAACAAAGTGTCCGGTCGAAAACGGGGCTACAACATCCCCCAGCTGCTGGTTCCCCTCATTACTATTAGTATTTGAGAGTTTTAATTCCTGTTATTTATTAAAATAATCGAAAATAATATTATTGTTTAAGAGTTGTTTTTATTCCTTTTGCCTTGTCAGTTGTGAAGTTTTTGTTATATTTGCTTCGCCGCCAGGTTTAGGGGATGGCGGTTTTTGATCTTCATTGGATGAGGAGAATAATAATGAAGAAAGTTTTTTGTGCTACATTGTTGTTTCTTTGCCTGATCTTTCCGCTAATGGCCAGCGCGGAAAAGGTCAATGTAAACTCCGCCGATGCCGATACCTTGGCCAGCGTGCTTAAAGGGGTGGGGGCGGAAAAAGCACGCGCTATCGTCGCGCACCGCGAGGCGAACGGACCCTTCCGCAGTGCAGAGGATCTTCTGCAGGTGCAGGGCATCGGGCGCGCCACGCTTGAGGCCAATCTCGATCGCATCGTCGTAGAGTAGGCCGGAGGTCGGGCGCGTGCGCATAGGCGTGCCCGACCTTTCGCATCGTTTCCTACTTGAGATCCTCCAACTACCCCCGCAAATAGTGACCGCAACTTGATGTGTCATCTCTGTAACGGATGGATCTATGCGAAATAGGGTCAGAAAGGCGGTTTTTCCCGTCGCGGGACTAGGCACTCGATTCTTACCGGCTACCAAGGCAAATCCCAAAGAAATGCT
Organism: uncultured Alkalilimnicola sp.; assembly: GCA_964460035.1. Taxonomy (GTDB): domain Bacteria; phylum Pseudomonadota; class Gammaproteobacteria; order Nitrococcales; family AK92; genus CAYWPG01. The sequence goes on along the minus strand of CAYWPG010000050.1, from coordinate 22,915 downwards.
GCCGATTGTGGATAAGCCACTGGTGCAGTACGCCGCGGAGGAGGCAATCGAGGCCGGTATCGAAGTGTTGATTTTCATCACCGGGCGCAATAAGCGCTCCATACCCGACCATTTCGATATGGCTTACGAGCTGGAAACGGAGCTTGAAGCGCGTGGAAAGCTGCAGCAGCTGAGGGATGTGCGGGGCATCATTCCGAAAGGCGTTACCTGTGTTTACATTCGGCAAGCCGAAGCACTGGGGCTTGGGCATGCGGTGTCCTGCGCCGAGGCGGTGGTCGGCAACGAACCCTTCGCCGTCATTCTGGCCGATGACCTGATCGACTCGAGTGGGGCCTTATGCCTTAGCCAGATGGTAGAGCAGCACGCGCGGCATGGCGGCAGCATCGTCGGAGTAGAGCGGGTGCCCAAAGAGCACACCGACCGCTACGGTATCGTTTCGACTCGCGAGTTCATGCCGCGTTTGAGTCGGGTGGAGGCCATTGTCGAGAAACCGAAGCCGGAGGTTGCGCCTACGAATTTGGGTGTGGTCGGGCGCTACATACTCAGCCCCACTATTTTTGAAATGCTAAGGCATACGCTGCCGGGAGCCGGTGGCGAGGTCCAGCTTACCGATGCGATTGCGGCGCTGATCGAACGGGAATCAGTGTTCGCGTACGAGTTCCAAGGCCGGCGTTATGACTGCGGCGACAAACTGGGGTATCTGCAGGCAACCGTTGAATACGCTCTTAAACACCCCGATCTAGGAGATGCCTTCGCCGATTACCTCCTAAGCGTGCGCAGCGAAGGTGTGTCTCGCGCCAGTGCGCAAGGGGGCGGCTGAAGGTATATCAGACCTCGCTATAGAGGCCAGCGAGGCTTTCCGACCATTCATCATGATCCATGCTTCGGCTGCTCAAGAGGGTGCGGCGTACCTCAGTGCTCGGCAGCACGGAGCATGGATTGTTTCGACACCTCCCGGGCGCAAAAAAATAAAAGGAGATGGTAATGCAACCCGCGATGGCCCACTGCCTTGCCCCGACCCGCCTGTCTCCTGTCGCATTTCACGGTTATCCCGACACGCCTTCTCTTCGGATGTTCGCGCAGCGTTTGGCAAGCCGCATGCAACGCGCCGGCCATCCCACGGTAGGCGTAAGCGAGGGGCCAGGACTGGTCATAAACTTCACCAGCGCCGAACGGCCAAGACCGTTTCGACGGCACTCCCAAGGCACGTTCGTCGTCGGGGTAGTCGAGGTGGCAGAGCGGCCGGCCGATGTGTTGCGAGCCGCTTATCCGCTACTCGTGAAGTCGCTCTCCAACCTCCTCATATTCATCGCGCCTGGGGAGTTGGGGCCCGACACGCATTTCATCACCCTAGAGCAAGGCTACTACACCGTTAAGACGCAGCAGGAGGATGCCTATCTGGAAGAGGTTTACCAGCGGCTGGCACCGCTGGCTTCTACGCGCCTGGTGATCAATAACATTTTCGAGCACGATCTCCCGCGTGAGCTGTGGGATGGCGATGAAGTCACCGAAGCCATTTACCGCGCAGGCCGCAGGCTGGACGAGCTACGACTGCTGCCCGCGCCGTTCCCCATCCACGAACTCCTCGGCGCCAGAGAATTGGCGCACGTGAAACGGCTGTTCGGCATTGGTGGCCTGTCTTACGGCAACGTTAGCGCTCGCAGGGACGGGGAATCGTTTTGGATGAGCGCGCGGGGCGTAAATAAGGCGAATCTTCGGAAGGTGGGGCGGGATGTGGTGCTAATTTGCGGCTACGAGCCCGCATCGGACGCCATGCGCGTGAAGGTTCCGCCGGGCATAGAACCGAGGGGGGCCTCCGTCGATGCTATAGAGCATTGGGCGCTGTATAGAGAGCACCCGGGTATCGGCGCGATCGTTCATATCCATGCATGGATGGACGTCGTGGTGAGCACCACGGTGAACTATCCCTGTGGTACGTACGAGCTGGCACAAGAGGTCGCGCAGCACGTGCGTGCGGCGCCCGATCCGACGCGTGCGGTGATAGGCCTGAAGAACCATGGCCTTACGATTACGGGTCGTAGCTTGGACGACATCTTCGAGCGCATTGACGGCAAGATAATCCGCCAGGTTCCCATGTCATGAGGCAAATGCAAGGGGAAGTCGCGCTGATTACCGGAGGCTCCGGAGGTATCGGCTTGGCGGCCGCTGCACGATTGGCCGCACAAGGTGCCTGTGTCTATCTGTTGGCGCGTGACGAGGAGCGATTGCAACGGGCCGCCGCCCGCCTTTCTGGCGATGTGCGCACGCTGCGGGCGGATCATGCGGTTTCTCATGAGTTGACCGCGGCGATGGCGCAGGTCGCGCGTGAGCGGGGCAGCTTGGACGTGCTGGTGAACTGCGCCGGCCAGCTTGAGGTGGGGCCGGCGGAGGAGTTGGGCTCGGCGCTGACCGTGCGCCTCATGGAGGCCAACTTCCTGGGGACAGTCAGGGCGATAGAAGCAGCGTTGCCGCTGCTGCGCAGAGGGCAGCGGCGCTCGATCGTAACCGTGGCATCGCTGGCCGGTCTGATAGCACCGCCTTTTATGGCGGCCTACGCAGCGAGCAAGTTCGCTTTGGTGGGCTATATGCGCTCGCTGCGCCAGGAGTTGCGGGCCGAGGGGTTTCATTTAGGCTTGGTGTGCCCCGGACCGGTGACTACCGCGATGGTCGAAGGTCGGTTGCACACCGAACACTACCGATTGCCCCCGGGGACCCCGATCATCGGACCGGAAGCGGTGGCCGATGAGATCGTGCGCATGATACGTATGCGCAAGCGCGAGATCGTCGTGCCGCGGCGACTCGCTCCTGGGGCGCGTTTGGGCGCCTTGTGTCCGGAGCTGGTCGACCGCTTGTATCGCTGGGTTAATGCCCGCAGGCTCAAGCTGCCAGCAGGCGATAGCGAAGGGAAGCCAACACGCTCTTGACTCCTTCCCGGTAGCCGCAACGCACTCGACGCTCATGCCTTAGGCGCGGTGGCGATGGATACGATACTCACGCTTACGCTCAATCCGGCGGTCGACGTCGCCATCGAGGTCGAGGAGCTCGCGCCACAGCGCAAGCTGCGCAGTCCCTACGCCCGTTACGAGCCGGGGGGAGGGGGCATAAATGTAGCCCGCGGCATACATAGGTGCGGCGGGCAAGTCCACGCCTTGTTTACCATCGGGGGCGCCATGGGGGCGCTGCTCGCTCAGCTCGTTGCGCGGGAGCACGTGCCGCATACAGCCATCCCGATCCGCGGCAACACGCGCGAAAGTATCAACGTACTGGTAAGACAACCCAAGCACCTGTATCGCTTCGTATTGCCGGGACCAGCGCTGGAACCCGGCGAGGCGGAACGTTGTCTTGCCGCGTTGGCCGCGCAGCAGCCCGGCGCGCGCTACTGGATAGTGAGCGGCAGCTTGCCTGAGGGGGTGGATGCCAGCCTTTATGGACGGTTGGCGCGCATGGCGCGCGATCGCGATGTGCGATTGATCGTCGACACCTCCGGTCCGGCGCTCGCGGCGGCGGTGGACGAGGGCGTGTATCTGATCAAGCCCAATCGGCGGGAGTTTGCTGAGCTGGTGGGGTACAAGGCGGCAAGCGAGGAGGAGCTGCGAGAGCAAAGCCGCGAGCTGGTAAGCCGAAAGCGAGTGGAGGTCGTTGTGGTCTCGCTAGCCGAACAAGGCGCCTTGCTGACTACGGCAGGCGAGCAGTATCTGGCGTGTTCGCCTCGGGTCCAGCTGGTCAGTTCCGTAGGAGCAGGCGACAGCTTCGTTGCCCTGCTTAGCCTGAAGCTCGCCGCCGGCTGCCGCCCCAAGGAGGCGCTGGCATATGCCGTGGCGGCGGGCGCCGCAGCCGTGACGACCCCCGGCACCGAGCTTTTCCACCCCGGGGATGTCGATCGCTTTTATCCGCAGGTACAGATCCAGTCGTGACTGGGCAGGAGGCGCTGTCTGGCTGGTTCGCGCTGTGCCCGCCGATGGTGAGCCGACTCAGGCGGCTTAGCGAAAATCCCGCGGGAATTTCGCGCATTGAACGTTTCTACGGCGTGCTACGCGAAGCCAGGAGGATTCCACTGGTCGATCATGCGCTGGCGTGCGGCATCGAGCCGTTCCGACATCAGAGCGGAGAACCGCTTGAGGATCTGGTAGCCAAACGCGGCATCGCGCTCGCAGCGGTCCAGTATGGCCGGTCCATCGAACTCGATGACGGTGGTCGGTTCTTCTGCCCTGGCATTGAAGGTCCACTTATACGGGGCGATCAGCCACGACCAGCCTAGTACCGTTCCCGCCTTGGCATGCTGGACCTCCAGTGCCGGTCCGGCGATGGCAGGCACTTCCAGCGTGACCCTCCCGTTGCGTACCAGGTAGAAGTGCTCCGCTCGCTCGCCCTGGCGGAATAACAGTTCGTCGCGCCCGATGCGGTGTTCATTGGCATGATTGGCGATGAAATCGATGTATTCCGGCTCAAGGTCAGAGAACAACGGGATATCGGCAATTTCCTTGGCCAGCGATTGGTCCATGACGATCACACTCCTGTTGCCGGATCAGCATCATTGCATGCTGGTGTCGCAGAGGCAGAATTCAACGGTTCCTAATGCGTGCATGGTGTAGTTGATGCGCCGCGAGGGTTGGGGTTAGCTCGACGGCTCGACGAGCTTATCGGCCCTGTATCTTCCTGGTGGCGCTAAGGGAGGTTCATCCGCTTGATGTTGGTTGCTCCCCTTGCGCGCTCTGCGAACCTGGGTTCGAGAAGGCAGAGCGACGTCTAGGACAAACGCCTCTCACGTGTTTGCAGTTATTCGGACACGCATCGGGCCCGCGGTGGGAAGGGACGGCAGTCGCTGAAGGAGCAGCTGGTTACGAACCAGGGATTCGATAGGGTGGGGCAGGAGAAGTCCGCTTGTACTAAGGCATGTACTAAACAGCTAAGCAGGTCTTTCTTGAGAAAGAAAAAAGGGCTTGGATCTCTCCAAGCCCTTTTCTGTTTGGCTCCCCGGGACGGGCTCGAACCGCCGACCCAGTGATTAACAGTCACTTGCTCTACCGACTGAGCTACCGGGGATTTGTGTGCTTCACTTGTCGTGAGGCCGCTATTGTAGCGGATAGTTTTCTGTCGTCAACCGGCGGCTGATATCTGAAGAACCAACCGCCGGTGTGCATGGCGCATATTATGCCAGGGCTTTCTCCATGCGGTCCATAGCCTTGACCAGGTTCTCCATGCTGGTGGCGTAGGAGATACGGATATGGCCGTCCAGACCAAAGGCCGAGCCCGGCACCACGGCGATGCCCGCATCCTGCAGCAACTTCTCGGCAAAGGCGATATCGTCCGCCACGCCCAGATTCTGGATGGCCTCCTGCACGTTCGGGAAGGTATAGAACGTGCCCTGGGCGGGAATGGCGTTAACGCCCCGCATCTTGTTCAGGCGATCGAGCACATAGTCGTGGCGCTCCTTGAACGCTTTGAGCATGGGCGTGATGACGCCTTGGTCGCCGTCCAGCGCAGCGACGGCCGCCGCCTGGGCGATGGACGTCGGGTTGGAGGTGCTCTGCGACTGCAGCTTTTTCATCGCGCCGATGAGCTGCTGCGGCCCCGCCGCGTAGCCGATACGCCAGCCGGTCATCGAGTAGGCCTTGGAAACGCCGTTGATGACCACCGTACGATCCTTGAGCTGCGGACATGCCATGACGATGTTGCTGAACGGCTCGTCGGTCCAGAGGATGTGCTCGTAAATATCGTCCGTGCACACCACGACCTGGGGGTGGCGCAGCAGCACTTCGCCCAGCGCGGCCAGTTCGGCCTTGCTGTAGCAAACGCCGGTTGGGTTCGACGGGCTGTTCAGCACCAGCAGCTTGGTCTTGGGCGTAATCGCGGCTTCCAGCTGCTGAGGGGTGATCTTGAAGCCCTGTTCCTGAGTGGCTTCGATCACCTTGGGCTCGCCGCCGTTGAGCAGCGCCATGTCGACATAGGACACCCAGTACGGCGCCGGGATGATGACTTCATCACCGTCGTCGACCAGGGCGTTGAACAGATTCATCAGCGAGTGCTTGGCGCCCACGGATACCAGAATCTGGTTCAGTTCGTAGTCCAGACCGTTCTCGCGCTTGAACTTGCCCTGAATGGCTTTCTTCAGCTCGCGGGTTCCGTCTACATCGGTATACTTGGTCTGACCCTCTTCGATAGCCTTGATAGCCGCCGCTTTAATATGCTGCGGCGTGTCGAAGTCAGGCTCACCGGCGCCGAGGCCGATGATGTCCTTTCCGGCAGCGCGCAGTTCGGCAGCGCGCGCGGTCACCGCCAGAGTGGGCGAAGGCTTGATCCGCTGAACTCGGTTCGCCAGTTGCATGTCCAAGCTAAGTCTCCTGTGCTCAAGAAGCCGGCCCGGTATCATAAGGGGAAACTAGGGTGTTCGCCAAAGGCCTATGACCAAAGAATTCTTGCTCGAATCACAGTACAAGCCTGCGGGCGATCAGCCAACCGCCATCGCCGCGCTGGTCGAGGGTCTGCAGAAGGGCATGCGCCATCAGATCCTGCTCGGCGTGACCGGCTCCGGCAAGACGTTCACCATGGCTAACGTCGTGCAGCGCCTGCAGCGACCGGCGCTGGTTCTGGCGCCCAACAAGACGCTGGCCGCACAGCTCTACGGCGAGATGAAAGAGTTTTTCCCGCATAACGCGGTGGAGTATTTCGTCTCGTACTACGACTATTACCAGCCCGAGGCGTATGTGCCGTCCTCCGACACCTTCATCGAGAAGGATGCCTCGGTGAACCAGCACATCGAGCAGATGCGTCTATCCGCCACCAAGGCGATTCTGGAGCGGCGCGACACCATTATCGTGGCCTCGGTCTCGTCGATTTACGGCCTTGGCGATCCGAAGCAGTACATGAGCATGATCCTGCACCTGGTGCGGGGCGACCGGGTGGATCAGCGATTCATCCTGCGCCGCTTGGCCGAGCTGCAGTACACCCGCAACGATGTGGAACTGGCCCGGGGCACGTATCGGGCCCGCGGCGAGGTCATCGATATCTTCCCGGCCGAGTCGGAGACCGAAGCGGTACGGGTAGAGCTGTTCGACGACGAGATCGAAGAGCTCAGCTACTTCGATCCGCTAACTGGCGAGGTGCTGCGCAGGGTGCCGCGGCTGACGATTTATCCGAAGACGCACTATGTCACGCCGCGCGAGACCATTCTGAACGCGATAGATCAGATCAAGGACGAGCTGCGCGAACGCTTGGCCTCGCTGCGCGAGGCAGGCAAGCTGCTGGAGGCCCAGCGCTTGGAGCAGCGTACGCAGTTCGACATCGAGATGATGCTGGAGCTGGGCTACTGCAATGGCATCGAGAACTATTCGCGCTACTTGTCGGGACGCAAAGCGGGCGAGCCGCCGCCCACGCTGTTCGATTACCTGCCGCCGGATGCGGTGGTGTTCATCGACGAGTCGCACGTGACCGTGCCCCAGCTCGGCGCCATGTACAAGGGCGACCGCTCGCGCAAGGAAACACTTGTGGAGTACGGTTTCAGGCTGCCCTCGGCGCTGGACAATCGCCCGCTGCGCTTTGACGAGTTCCTGCGCATCGCACCGCAGATTATTCACGTATCGGCTACTCCTGGCCCCTACGAGCTGGAAAACGCCCAGCAAGTGGTGGAGCAGGTAGTGCGTCCCACCGGCCTGGTGGACCCGCAGGTCGAGGTGCGGCCGGCTATTACGCAGGTGGACGATCTGCTGGGCGAAGTGCGGCTGCGCGTTCAGGCCGACGAGCGGGTGCTGGTAACCACGCTGACCAAACGCATGGCCGAGGATTTGACGGAGTATCTACACGAGAACGGCGTGCGCGTACGCTACCTGCACTCGGACATCGACACCGTCGAGCGCATGGAGATTATCCGCGATCTGCGCTTGGGCGAGTTCGACGTGCTTATAGGCATCAACCTGCTGCGGGAAGGGTTGGATATCCCAGAAGTGTCGCTGGTAGCCATTCTGGATGCCGATAAGGAAGGCTTCCTGCGTTCGGAGCGCTCGCTGATCCAGACCATCGGCCGGGCGGCGCGCAACCTGAACGGCAAGGCGATCCTGTACGCGGACCGAATCACCGGGTCCATGGAGCGGGCGCTGGAGGAGACGGAACGACGGCGGCGCAAGCAGCTTGCGTATAACGAGGAGCACGGCATCACTCCGCAGGGCGTGCGCAAAGCTATCGCCGATATCATGGAGCGGGAGAGCAGCGGTCCGCTGAGTCCGCGCCAGAGCGCTCGGGTGGCGGAGGAGGCGAAAGCCTATCGCTTGCCGCCGGCGCAGGCGGTGCAGAAGATCAAGAAGCTGGAAGCGCAAATGCTCAAGCACGCGCGCGATCTCGAGTTCGAGGAGGCGGCGCGGCTGCGTGACGAGATCAGGCGCCTGGAGAAGTACAGCTTGGGAGTGCCGGACTCGGCGACCGGCTGACCGTAGGCAGCCGAGAGAAGCGGCCGTAGTGTGATCGATGTCGTGAAGGGCTTGCCGAACGGCATCGGCATGAGTATAGTACGCGACTCCAACAGGCGCGTAGCTCAGCTGGTTAGAGCACCACCTTGACATGGTGGGGGTCGTTGGTTCGAGTCCAATCGCGCCTACCAGATAAAGCCTGATTTTTCAGGCGCTTGAAAGGCCCTGCCACGCGGCAGGGCCTTTTTCGTTTCAAATCGTCTTCAAATCAGACCCCAGCCCGGCGCTTAGCAGGTGCTCGTCCAGAGCTTGAACTTCGTGAGGACAAAGCCTTGTGGACGCGAGCTCCCTGTCAGCAGACTCTCCGGGACTGGAGAGTCCGACCAGGAAAGCAGGCCACTGCGCGGTTGACCCGACGCAGGAAGCCGGTTGGTCGGACCTCATCGATGACCTCTAGCGTGCTGACAACCCGAGCTGCGGTGCGGCTGCAGGGGCCGGGTCCCGTCTCCTGCCTCCCAAGTACCTGAAACGGTATTGTTCACCGAGCTGCGGAGCGCGTAGAGAAACCGGGGGATCCACAGTGATGTAAACGCTCCCGTTCGTAGTCGCCTACTCGAACGCGGCCACAGCCCGTATGTTCAACAAATGGAGAAAGAACAGACGTTAATGGGCTGGTGGATCTCACACCGTAATCTGATTCTGAGCGTTCTGGTCGCTAGTTTACTGGCGATGGGTGGCATCGGTTGGCTGTTCGGAGCCTCGCCCACGCTGCCATGGGTTGCGGCGATCGTGGCGATGCTCGCCGTGGCGACTCTGGAGACGCTACAAGCGCTACGACGTTGCAAGCCGGGTGTAGACGTGCTGGCGCTGCTGACGATGGCTGGCAGCTTGCTGCTTGCAGAGTATCTGGCGGGCGCTGTGATTGCCTTGATGTTTGCCAGCGGCCGGATGCTGGAGGAGTACGCGGGGCGCCGTGCACGTAGAGCTCTTACCGCCTTGCTGGAACGTGCGCCGCGGTTTGCGCATAGGCTCACGACCACAGGGGCCGAAGCCGTGCCGGTGGGCGAGGTCGCGGTCGGCGACCGCTTGCTGGTGAAGCCGGGCGAAATCGTCCCCGTGGATGGCCTGCTCGTGTCCGAATCGGCTCAGCTCGACGAAGCGGCCTTGACAGGCGAGTCGGTGCCGCGCATGCGTAAGCGCGGTGAGCGGTTGGCGAGCGGTGTGGTCAACGCGGGCGGGCCGCTGGAGATTCAGAGTGTGGCCACGGCGGCTGACAGTACTTATGCCGGGGTGGTGAAAATGGTCGAGCAAGCGCAGGCTGGCAAGGCGCCGCTCACCCGGGTGGCCGACCGCTACGCACTTCTGTTCACACCGCTGGTGCTGCTGGTCGCAGGATTTGCCTGGGCGCTCTCCGGCGAACCGGTGCGTGCGCTTGCGGTATTGGTGGTGGCGACACCCTGCCCGCTGATACTGGCCGCGCCGGTGGCTATTGTCGCAGCGATGTCGCGAGCCGCTCGGCGCGGCATCCTGATCAAGAGCGGGGCTGCGCTTGAGCAGCTTGCGCGGGTCGACGTCGTGTTATTCGACAAGACCGGTACTTTGACTACCGGCCGGTCGCGGTTGATCGGCATCAAAGCGCGAAGCGATGTGGATGCCGATGAGCTGCTGCGTTTGGCTGCCTCGCTGGAGCAGGTCTCGCAGCACGTGACGGCACAGTCACTGGTGGCGGAGGCGCATCGGCGGGGGTTCTCGCTGAGCTGGCCCGAGGGAGTGCAGGAGTATGCGGGGGAGGGGTTGCGCGGCCGAGTCGATGGCCGCGAAGTGGCGGTCGGTTCGCTGGCTATAGCAAGCTTGGGCAAGGCGCCCGATCCGTGGGCGCGGGATCTGCTCCGTAGCATAGAGGTCGAAGGCTTATCGGCCGCATTCGTTGGTATTGAGAACGGCTTGGCCGGCGCGTTGTTGCTGGCCGACCAGATCCGCCTGGATGCTCCGCGCGCGCTGCGCGACCTGCGTAGGGCGGGCATTCGGCGCACCGTGATGCTCAGCGGCGATCGGCAGGAAGTGGCGGCGAACGTCGCCTTTTTGCTCGGTGTCGACGAGGTGTTGAGTCAGTGCTCGCCAGCGAGCAAGGTCGAGGCCGTTGAAGCCGAATGTCGCCGAGGTGTGGCAGCAATGGTCGGCGATGGCATCAACGATGCCCCGGCGCTGGCCGCAGCGCACGTGGGGATCGCCATGGGGGCACGCGGCTCGGCGGTTTCGTCGGAAGCAGGGGATGTGGTGCTGATGGTCGATCGCCTGGATCGCCTGCCCGAGGGGCTTAGCATCGCGCGCCGTGGACGGCGTATTGCCTTGCAGAGTGTGGTGGCAGGAATGGGGTTGTCCTGCTTGGCCATGGGGTTTGCCGCAGCCGGTTTGCTGGCGCCGGTCGTCGGGGCGCTGCTGCAGGAAGGGATCGATGTGGCGGTCATTCTCAACGCCATGCGAGCTTTGTCCAGCGGTCGCCACGAGCGGCACGTCTCTCGCCTGCCGCCGGAGCTGGCTGCGGAGCTGCGGATGCAACACGATCGGTTGCAACCGGCGTTAGAGCACATTGAGCGAGTGGCGATGGCTTTGAACGATCGCGACACTCCCGATGCTCTGCCAATGCTTCACGCGGTGGCGGAGACCATCGAGCAAAGTCTCCTGCCGCATGAGCATGAGGACGAGAGGCAGCTTTATCCCAAGCTCGCGCCGGTCGTAGGAGGGTTCGATCCGCTGGGACGTATGAGTCGCGGGCATCGCGAAATCCTCCGCTTAGGACATCGCCTCACGCGCCGGATCGCCGCGCTGGGGTCTACGCCGCCAGACGAGCGCCAGTTGCGGGAGTTAAGGCGCCTGCTGTTCGAGCTGAGTGCTGTTCTTAGACTGCACTTCGCTCAGGAGGACGAGCTGTACTTTACCTTGAGCGAGGCGAGCTAGCCCGAGCTGCAACGAGTAGCCAATTGGTGAACGCCAGCAGCACCGTCGCGAGCACAAACGCGAGGTGAATTCCCACCTTCCAGGCCAGAACGGTGCTCATGTACTGCTCGCTATGCAGGAACACCCGAAGTAAGTCCACCGCCGAGATCACCACCACCGCGCCGGTGAACTTTATTTTCAGGTCGAGAAAGCTGGTGCTCTCTAGCCAGTAGGGCAAGTGGTCCGATCGGTCTTGAGGGATGCGTGCTACGAAGTTCTGGTAGGCGCTGAACAGCAGGACCAGCAACAGGCTGGCGATTAGAGTGGTATCGACTAAGGCGAGCACCGCGAGTACCGCATCGTGGTCCTCTGGTGCCCAAATGCTGGCGACGACCACGAAGAGCTGGCGTATGAAGCGAATGAACAGAACAATGATGGCCGCAATCAAGCCCATGAAGAACGGGGCGAGCAGCCATCGGCTGATAAGTACCAACCGACTGAACAGCAGTGCAATACCGCGATCGTCACCCACGACTTACCTCCGCTAGAGCGTTCGATTCGTTAGTCGTGTTGGGCTTGTTTGCGCATCCTGCAAGAAAGCCGGCGGTGTGACTCGGCAGCGCACTGCCCGGCGCTTCGGAGGGGCGGCGGTTGTTTGGCACCTTAGCGCCTCAGAGACCGTGCCAGCAGTGTCAGCATGCAGCGCCTGTTAGCTGCACACTGCGCGGGCCAGCTTGCAACGCAACCGGGGGATAACGCCGTTCGCGAGTACTTGCGGTGCTCGCTTGTGAGCCGTGGTCTGCTTCTTCGGAGGGCTGTTAGTCATGACGGAGCGAACGCCCGTGTAAGAGCGCTGTAAGGCGGCATTCGTAGCCTCTACGGATCTCGGCTAGTAAGGATGGAGCGTGACCATGCTGCGAATGGACCGGTGGGTAACTGGGGGGGTCGCGCTGCTGCTTATTGCCGCGCTGCTACTTTTGACAGCTTGTGGTGGCGGCGGCGGTGGACGCAAGGGACCGAACGTCCAGATACCGTTGGTAGGGGAGCCGCCCGTGCGCGATGCGGACGGTCTTGACCTGGATGGCCTTGCTTTGTCGGTGGCAAAGGCTCCACAGCTAGCGCCGATCGAGGTTCTTGGGCTGCCGGAAGACGCCAAGTCCGATAGCCTCTATGCCGAATTCTTTCAGCTGGATGCAGGAATGTTCGGCGCTGAGGGAGTCGGCGGTGTACTGGCGTTGTTTACTCAGGACGGCCGGGTGTATCTGCACACTCCGCTGGTCGATCCTGAGGGTGGTGCGATCGTCGTCGTGATCACCGATGGCAAGAGTCGAAGCGAGGCCTTCGGTCTTGAGCTGGCCCCTCTTCCGGCGCCGCAAGCCGGGATCCTGGAACGCTTTATCGACGGTTTCTATGCTCTGTTGCGGGCGGCCACAGAGGAGCTCGGCAAGGATTATCCGCGGGAGTGGGAATTCTGGCGCGATCAGAGCTTCAACAACATCCCGGTTTATCTGATTCCGCTGGCGCAAAGCTATCTTGCGGTGCTGGATCATGAGAACGAGCATTCGTTGCTCAACGTCACGCAAGCTCTGCAGGCCGACGAGCGGGAGCTGCTGGAGCGAATCATGGCGGGCAGCGATCTGGTTGGTATCGTCGAGCGGTGGACCGAGCTTATCGAGAATAAGCAAACCGCTCTTACGTACGTAGGCTCGGTGGAGTCTTTTCCCGCTGTAAGCGCGGCAGAGGTGGAGGGCCGCACGCGCTCCGGGACTTCCCGTACGGCGACCGGCGACATATGGCGAACGGCTGGAACTCCACGCATTGCCGATGCCGATACGCTGGCGCTGTTGCTGGGCTTGTACCAGAGCTATCAGCGCTCGCAGCGTGACGCTCAGCTGCTTGACGAAACGCTGGGCGCCTACATCCGAGGCATCGTCCTGGTCGGTTCCATCCCTACTAAGGGCGGGAGCTCGACAGTGATCGCGCCGGCAGTGCGCAAGGCCATGGGCTGGGTTACCAATGCACTGTCTGGAACCGCTACATTGGCCGGTGTCGCCCAGTGGTTCCTGCCCTGCTGTATTACCGATCTGGACGTGGAGCTCAGTCCGGCGGGAGGTGTGATCGCGAGCGAGGATGCGTTGCCTAACCAGGTCCGCCTGGCGTCCGCGCGCGGGGTTGCGCAAAGCCATGGAGTCGATATCACGCGGGAAATCGCCGATCGCTTGATTTCCAGAGTAACCAAAAGCGCTCTCAGCGATGTCGTGACCAAAGTGTACGGCGAGAATGCCAGGGACCTGATCATGGATGCGGGGGTAACGCCTGCGTTGCGAAGCGTTTTGCGCCGGCTGCCCCCGGGAGCCAGTCTGGTGTTCGTATGGGAAGACATCGACCTGATGAGCACGAGCCCGCAGACCTGGCTCGAGGTCGAGATCGACACCTTAGGTTCCAGCGGCACACCGATAGTCGAGCAAGCCGCGACCGGGGACGACAGGATGGAGTTTCGTCTGGTTGCGCCGGCTGCGTTCCAGCGCACTGATTCGCTGCTGCGTTTCAAGACGAACTTCGCGAACCTTCCGGCGCCGGTAGCCATAGACACCAAGCCGATCACGCTGCGGTACATGGCGGTGGAGTTCGTTCCGCCGGCTATCCGGCTCACGGCGGGCGACACGGAAGTTCCGTTCCAGATACATGTACGCAACTCGGAGCTGTTCGCTGGGGACGTACCTTTCATCGACCTGCCTGTCACGGTCGATCCGCCGTTAGGGCGGGTGGAGTACCTCGATGTGTCGCCAAACGGCGTGCTGCACTTTCGATATTTGCCCCCAGCAAAGTTCCCGCCCGGAGTGATTGCGACGGTTCGCGCCGACGCGATCAGCCAAAGCGGTATAAGGCACCCGAGCAACAACCCGCCTCCCAGGACAGGCACAATGTTCATTACCGCAGAGCCGGTACGGGTCGCCATAGCGCCTCGCACCGCGTGTCTGGACAACGGCGAAACCCTGCGGCGGGAGGCTCGCGATCCGCTAAGCAACGAGGCGGTGGCCGTCAGCTGGCAGGCGGATAAGGGAGCTATCGCCGCTGACGGCGTGTACAGGGCTCCCGCCACTGGCAGCGGCGAGGCGACGATTCGCGCTGTCGCCCATGCCAATGAAGAGGCGAGCGCTATCGCGTCTATTGTGTACGGCATGTGCGATTGCTGGTGGCAAGGCAGCGTGACCGGGACCATCAGCCAGAGTCACGGCTGGTCCACAATGTGGATCGAAGTCGATGAGACCGGTCGCATAATCAAGCTGGCTCAGGGTGGGCTCTCCGATTACGCGAGCGGTGTGTCTTATCGCGGTTTTAGCGTGGACCTGCGGACTGACCCCATTCCCGCGGGCGCCACCGGTAGCTATCGGGCCAAGATCGCCGATGGCGGCGGCAACTTCAGTGCCGATTCGCTGGACTTTTGGGCGAATCCCAGCGGCTGGACGCCGGAGCTGCTGCATCACTATGGTCTTGTCGATCCGGCGCCGCTGACCGTAACTGTGCATGAGCACGACATGATCTCGGCTTGGCATAGTGGCGTGGAAGGCAGCCGGCGGTTGCGTGCCAGTGTGAGCGGTCAAGTAGTGCGGTACTGGTTCGAGGAAGGCAGGCTGGAATCTGCCCGCAGTGGCGCATTGAGCGCCGAGGTGCAGGGCAGCTACTGGATCCCGCTCGGTGCCGGGCAGCTCAATTGCAGTCCCGGGCTGTGATGTCGCAAGGCTGGCGCGATGCGCGCCAGCCTTGCTCTGGAAGGCGCTGCTCGGTAAGCTAGCGGATTGCGGTACTTGCGTACCAAGGCCTGGTTCTCCGGCGTCGGTAGCGGCGTCCTGTCAAGAAGCATCGCTTTGGCGGTGCTTTCGTTTTTTTGGTTTTCATTGTGGCCCGCCGTGGTGGCGGGTGTTCATATACACGTGGCCCCTCGTATAGGCCACCACTGTGGAGTAAGCGATGCCCACGATTACCCTTCCTGACGGTTCCAAGCGACAGTTCGATCAGCCGGTAACGGTGCACCAGGTCGCCGAGGCCATTGGCCCTGGGCTGGCGAAAGCGGCGCTGGCGGGGCGCGTCAACGGCAAGCTCGTCGACCTCTCGCATGCCATCAACGACGATGCCGAGCTAGCCATTGTCACCGAGCGCGACCAGGAGGGGCTGGAGATATTGCGCCACTCCGCAGCGCATTTGCTGGCGCAGGCGGTCAAGCAGCTGTTTCCGGAAGCGCAAGTGACCATCGGACCGGTGATCGAGGACGGTTTTTATTACGATTTTTCGTACAAGCGGCCGTTTACCGAGGACGATCTGCGGAGGATCGAAGAGAAGATGGCCGAGCTTGCGGCGCAGGACCTGCCGGTCAGCCGCGAGGTGTGGTCGCGCGACGAGGCGGTGGAGTTCTTTCGCTCCATAGGCGAGGAGTATAAGGCCCGAATCATCGAGGATATTCCGCGCGACGAGGAATTGTCGATTTATCGGCAGGGCGACTTCCTGGATCTGTGCCGCGGCCCGCACGTGCCGTCCACGGGCCGGATCAAGGCGTTCAAGCTGATGAAAGTCGCCGGCGCCTATTGGCGCGGCGACTCGCGCAACGAGATGTTGCAGCGTATCTACGGCACGGCGTGGAACGACAAGAAGGCGCTCAAGCAGTACCTGCAGCGTCTGGAGGAAGCGGAGAAGCGCGACCACAGGCGGATTGCCAAGCAGCAGGATCTCTTCCATATGCAGGAAGAGGCGCCCGGCATGGTGTTCTGGCACCCGAACGGCTGGACGATCTGGCAGGAGATCGAGCAGTACATGCGGCGCAAGCTCAGCCGGTCGGGCTATCAGGAAGTCCGCACGCCGACCATCATCGACCGCACGCTGTGGGAGAAGTCGGGGCACTGGGAGTTCTATCGCGAGAACATGTTCACGACGGCGTCCGAATCCCGCGACTACGCCGTCAAGCCGATGAACTGCCCCGCCCACGTGCAGATTTTCAACCATGGGCTGCGCTCGTACCGGGATTTGCCGCTGCGTATGGCCGAGTTCGGCTCCTGTCATCGCAACGAGCCGTCCGGCGCTTTGCACGGCTTGATGCGGGTGCGCGCGTTCACGCAGGACGATGCGCATATTTTCTGCACCGAAGAGCAGATGCGCTCGGAGGCCGAGCGCTTCATCGACCTGGTGCTGGATGTGTACT
Source organism: uncultured Alkalilimnicola sp. (assembly GCA_964460035.1). Lineage (GTDB taxonomy): Bacteria > Pseudomonadota > Gammaproteobacteria > Nitrococcales > AK92 > CAYWPG01. Next base: position 6,385 of record CAYWPG010000050.1, on the reverse strand, counting down.
CGGACTTCGGCTTTACGGACATTCTTTTCAAGCTGTCTACGCGTCCGGAGCAGCGGGCCGGTTCCGACGAGGCCTGGGATAAGGCGGAGCACGCGCTAGAGGAGGCCTTGAATGCCAAGGGGCTGCAGTGGGAGCTGCAGCCAGGGGAAGGCGCTTTCTACGGCCCGAAGATCGAGTTCTCTCTGAAGGACTGCCTCGGCCGGGTCTGGCAGTGCGGCACGCTGCAGCTCGATCTGGTGCTGCCTGGCCGGCTGGGTGCGGAGTACGTGGCCGAGGACAACAGCCGTAAAGTTCCGGTGATGCTGCATCGCGCCGTGCTGGGGTCGATGGAGCGTTTTCTGGGTATCCTGATCGAGCACTACGCCGGTGTCTGGCCGGCATGGCTGGCGCCGGTCCAGGTGGTCGTGCTTAACATTACCGACCGGCAGGCAGATTACGTCCGGCAACTTGAAGAAGAGCTTGTGCGGCGAGGGTTTAGGGCTCAGGCCGACTTGAGAAATGAGAAGATCGGCTTTAAAATTCGCGAGCACACGATTCGCAAGGTTCCGTACATGCTGGTAATCGGTGATCGGGAGCTGGAGTCGGGCGTGGTGGCGGTGCGCACACGGGCCGGGGAGGACCTGGGCTCGATGACGCTGGAAGCGTTCGCAGAACGCTTGGCAGCCGATGTGGCGCTGCGGGGAAAAAATCAGTAGGAGGATTAAGGTATCGCTCTAAGACCTAGAAAAGGCGGTCGGCCGCCAGTGGATGAGAAGCGGATGAATGCGGCCATTCGAGCGCCGGAGGTCCGCCTCATTAATCAAGATGGCGAGCAGGTGGGTGTCGTTCCCATCGAGGAAGCCTTGGCGATAGCCGAAGAGGCCGAGCTGGATCTGGTTGAGATTGATGCCAATGCTCAGCCGCCGGTATGCCGGATCATGGACTACGGCAAGCACCGGTTCGAGCTTAGCAAGAAGCAGCAAGCGGCCCGGAAGAAGCAAAAGCAGATCCAGGTCAAGGAAGTGAAGTTCCGACCTGGCACCGACGAAGGCGACTACCAAGTCAAACTTCGGAATCTGAAGCGCTTCCTGGAAGAGGGCGACAAGGCCAAAGTGACCTTGCGTTTTCGTGGTCGCGAGATGGCTCACCAGGATCTCGGCATGAAGTTGCTGAACCGGGTGGAAGCCGATCTGGAAGAGTTGGGCGTCGTCGATCAGCGGCCGCGCATGGAAGGCCGGCAGATGGTGATGATGCTCTCACCCAAGAAGGGCAAATAGTTCCGTGAAAGCAGCCGCGGCGGAAGCCGCGGCCTCTTGCCGGAAGACGCGCGCCCTAACCTATACAGGGAACGGGCCTTTTCATCAAAGACGCGGAGATTAGGCGAATGCCGAAAATCAAGACCAATCGTGGAGCCGCCAAGCGGTTCAGAAAGACCGCGAGCGGACGTTTCAAGTGCGCACACGCGTTCCACAACCACATCCTTACCAAGAAGTCGAGCAAGCGTAAGCGCAAGTTGCGTGCCGCTGGCCTCGTTGCCGAGGTGGATACGCCGGCAGTGCAGCGGTTGCTGCCCTACATCTGAGCCGACTTTTTGGAGATAACCGAACATGGCAAGAGTAAAGCGTGGTGTAACCACTCGCGCCCGTCATAAGAAGATACTGAGCAAGGCCAAAGGCTATTACGGCATGCGCCGTAAGTCTTTCCGCGTTGCGAACCAGGCCGTTATCAAGGCAGGGCAGTATGCTTATCGCGATCGCCGCCAGCGCAAGCGCCAGTTCCGCGTACTGTGGATTGCGCGCATCAACGCGGCGGCACGCGCCAACGGGCTCTCCTACAGCCGCTTTATCAACGGTCTGCTGAAGGCCGGGATTGAAGTCGATCGGAAAGTGCTGGCGGATATCGCCGTGCACGACAAGGCCGCCTTCAGCAAGCTGGCCGAGAAGGCCAAGGCATCACTGGCCGCCGCCTAAGCGGAATCGCTACTGCTGTTGCAGCCTATGCTGGGGCAGCAGTAGAAGGGGAAAGGCGCGCAGAGCCCTTTCCCCTTTTTTTTGCGAAGCCGCCGTTGCCGTTCCACCGTTGCTACCGTCAGGCACCGAGCATTATGAGTACGCAGGATACCGCCGGATTGCAGGCGCTGGTCGCTCAGGCCGAGCAAGCTATTCAAAGCGTGAGCGAATTGAGCGCGCTGGAGGAGCTGCGCGTCAGTTACCTGGGCAAGAAAGGGCTTCTTACCGAGCAGTTGAAGAGCCTGGGCAAGCTGCCGCCCGAGGAGCGCCCCGCTGCGGGGCAGGCTATCAACGAGGCTAAACAGCGTTTGCAGGAGCTGCTTGAGGCTCGCCGTCAAACGCTGGAAGAGGCACGGCTTGCCCAGGCGCTGGAGGCAGAGCGCGTCGACGTCACGCTGCCGGGGCGGGGGCAAGCCAATGGGGGCTTGCACCCCATTACACGCACGCTGGAGCGCATCGAGGCGCTCTTCTCCAGTATAGGATTCACGATCGCCGAAGGGCCGGAGGTCGAAGACGACTACCATAACTTCGAGGCGCTCAACATACCCGGGCATCATCCAGCGCGGGCGATGCACGACACTTTTTATTTCGATGCTCATCACCTGCTGCGCACCCATACCTCGCCGGTGCAGGTGCGGGTGATGAAAGAGAGCGGGGCGCCGGTGCGTATCATCGCGCCTGGACGAGTCTATCGCTGCGATTCCGACCTGACCCACACGCCTATGTTCCACCAGGTGGAAGGGCTTGTGGTCGATGAAGGCATCACCTTTTCCGATCTCAAAGGAGTGCTCGACGATTTTCTGCGCCAGTTCTTCGAGCGCGACCTCGCGGTGCGTTTCAGGCCATCGTACTTTCCCTTCACCGAGCCCTCGGCCGAGGTCGACATCCAATGCGTGATGTGTTCCGGCTCCGGCTGCCGCGTCTGCAAGCAGACCGGCTGGCTTGAGGTGTTGGGTTGCGGGATGGTCCATCCGGCGGTGTTCGGCCATGTAGGCATCGACTCGGAGCGCTATACCGGCTACGCATTCGGCATGGGGGTCGAACGCTTGGCCATGCTCCGCTACGGGGTGAACGATCTGCGCTTGTTCTTTGACAACGATCTGCGCTTCTTGCAGCAGTTCGGCTAGTCCGGCGAAGGGATCGAGACATGAAAATCAGTACGCAATGGCTGCGCGAGTGGGTTGCGATAACAGACGACGCGCAAACGCTTGCCGATCGGCTCACGATGGCTGGACTGGAGGTCGATGCGGTCACGCCGGCCGCGCCGGCATTTACCGGAGTGGTCGTGGCGCAGATCAAGGAGTGCCGGCCCCATCCGGATGCCGATCGCTTGCAAGTGTGCACGGTGGATGCCGGCGGTGAGCTGTTACAGATCGTGTGCGGTGCGCCTAACGCGCGAGCAGGGCTGAAGGCGCCGTTGGCGACCGTGGGCGGCGAGCTGCCGAATGGGCTGAAGATCAAGAAGGCCAAGCTGCGCGGCGTAGAGTCCCACGGCATGCTGTGCTCGGCGCGCGAGCTGGGTATCAGCGACGATGCGGCCGGTTTGATGGAATTGCCGGACGACGCGCCGGTGGGTAAGGATCTGCGCGCCTATCTCGATCTGGACGATCAGGTGATCGAGGTCGACCTCACGCCCAACCGGGGCGATTGCCTGGGCATGCTGGGCATAGCGCGCGAGGTGGCGGCGCTCACGGGGGTTGCTGTCAACGACGTTGTCGTTGCGCCGCCCGAGGTGAAGCTGGACGACAAGCTGGAGATCGTGCTTGAGGCGCCCCAAGCTTGTCCGCGTTACGTCGGTCAGATAATCCGCGGCGTTAACCCCGCGGCGCGCACTCCGGTCTGGATGCAGGAGCGGTTGCGGCGGGCAGGAATCCGCAGCTTGGGGCCGCTGGTGGACGTCACTAACTATGTGATGCTCGAGCTTGGCCAACCCATGCATGCTTTCGATCTGGCCACGCTCGAAGGGGGTATCCGAGTCCGTTTCGCAAAGCCCGGCGAAACGCTGGAGCTGCTCAATGGTGATGTCGTGGAGCTCGATGGCGATACGTTGGTAATCGCCGACGCGGTTCGCGCCCACGCTCTGGCCGGTATCATGGGCGGCGAGTTTGGCGGGGTTGGCGAAGGCACGCGCGACATCTTCCTGGAAAGCGCGTTCTTCGCACCGCTAGCGGTTGCCGGCCGCGCCCGGCGCTACGGGCTGCATACGGATGCCTCGCACCGCTTCGAGCGCGGTGTAGACCCCTATATGCAGCGCAGGGCCATCGATCGCGCTGCGCAGCTCATCATCGAGATCGCCGGTGGACAGGCCGGACCGGTAGTCGAGGCCTGCGCGCCCGAGCATGTGCCCGGTACTGCGAGTGTCAAGCTGCGCAGCAGCCGAGTGCGCCATGTACTGGGTGTGGACGTGCCCGCAGATCGGGTCGAGAGCATTCTCGCCGGGCTCGGTCTGCAGGTCGAGCGTGTTGAGGATGGCTGGCAAGTGACGGTGCCGGCGTTCCGCTTCGACATCGCGCTAGAAGTGGATCTGATCGAGGAGATCGCGCGGGTGTGGGGCTACGAGCAGGTGCCGGTGCGCCGTACTCCCGCGCCGCTGGCCGTTCTGCCGCAGCCCGAAGGGCGTGTCGAGCAGCGGCGCTTGCGGCAGATTCTGGTCGCTCGCGGTTATCAGGAAGCGATTACTTATAGCTTCGTAGAGCCGGAGCTGCAGCGGCAGCTCGATCCCGAGCAAACGCCGCTGGCATTGGCTAATCCGATCTCGGCCGATCTGGCGGTCATGCGAACCAGCCTGTGGCCGGGCTTGGTGAAAGCGTTGCAACACAACCAGAATCGGCAGCATGCGCGGGTACGTTTGTTCGAAACGGGGTTGCGCTTCCGCGGGCGTTTGGAGTCGCTGGTCCAGGAGCCGATGCTGGCCGGCGTAGTGGCCGGGGATGCGCTGCCGGAACAATGGGGGGCGGAGTCGCGCCCGGTGGATTTCTTCGACGTCAAGGGAGACGTTGAAGCATTGATCGATGTGAGCGGCGAGGCGGCAAGGTATCGCTTCGTGCCAGAGGTGCACCCCGCGTTGCACCCGGGCCAGTCGGCGCGCATCTACCGTGATGAGGCTGCCGTAGGCTGGCTGGGCGCGCTGCACCCGCAGGTACAGCAGAACCTGGAGCTGGCCGGCCGCACGTTCGTCTTCGAGATCGCCTTGAGTGCATTGACCCAGGCGCGGGTGCCGAGCTTTGCGCCGCTGTCCAAGTTTCCATCCATTCGCCGCGATATCGCTGTGGTGGTGGAGGAAAGCGTGCCGGCCGCGGCGGTCGAGGCTTGTGTGCGCGAGGCGGCAGGCGCGCTGCTGCGCGAGCTTATCGTGTTCGATGTCTATCGCGGCAAGGGCGTTCGCGAAGGGTGCAAGAGTTTGGCCATGGGCTTGATTTTACAGGACTCTTCGCGCACCCTTGTCGATCAGGACGTAGATGCGCTCATGCAACAGGTGGTCGGTCGCCTGAATCTGGATCTCGGGGCAGCATTACGGGAGTAGCAGCAGACATGGCGGTAACAAAAGCCGATCTTGCCGAGAGCCTGTTCGAGGAGCTCGGGTTGAATAAGCGTGAGGCCAAGGAGCTGGTGGAGTGTTTTTTCGAAGAGATCCGTAGTGCCTTGGAAGACGGCGTTGCGGTGAAGCTGTCTGGATTCGGCAACTTCGATTTGCGCGATAAGAACGAACGCCCCGGGCGCAACCCGAAGACGGGTGAGGAGATTCCCATCTCCGCGCGCCGCGTAGTGACGTTCCGACCTGGCCAGAAGCTTAAGGCGCGGGTGGAAGCCTATGCTGGAAATGTCCAACAATGACGAGCTGCCGCCGATTCCGGCCAAGCGCTACTTCACTATCGGTGAGGTAAGCGAACTGTGTATGGTCAAGCCCCATGTACTACGGTACTGGGAGCAGGAGTTTCCGCAGCTCAAGCCGGTCAAGCGACGCGGCAACCGGCGTTACTATCAGCGCCAGGATGTAATGGTCATTCGCCAGATCAGGTCTTTGCTGTACCAGCAGGGATTCACGATCGGCGGGGCACGCCAGCGCCTGTCGGGCGAGCAGGCTAAGGAGGACCTGACGCAGAGTCAGCAGGTCATCCGGCAGATTCGCATCGAACTTGAAGAGGTGTTGGATATTCTCAAGCGTTGAGGGGTTGCCGGTCCGTTTGGATCGCAGCTCTCGCCGGGACAGGGAGATGGAGCCCGCGGCAGTTTGGGAGCTGTCGCGAGCGAGCTGAAGGGTGACCGAAGGGAACAGCACTTCTTCAGTATTAACGCAAGTCTTTTCGTTAGCCGGCGATTCGTGTACTATGCCGGCTCCTTCCGGGGTGTAGCGCAGCCTGGTAGCGCACCTGCATGGGGTGCAGGTGGTCGGAGGT
>CAYWPG010000049.1:0-24315 GCA_964460035.1 uncultured Alkalilimnicola sp. | reverse complement strand
ATGCCAGCTCTGCAGCTTGGATTCGTCCAGCACCTGGCCCGGCGCCAGCTCGCTCGCGCTGGCGAATGCCCAGTCGAGCTCCAGCTCGGAGTCGGGACCGAAGAACGGAAGATGAATGATCAAATACTGATAGGGCGCATTGGTGGTGTGCCGCCGCGGCAGCTCGATCCGGGGCAGGATGAGCCAGTGCAGAAGCTCGTTGTACATCAGGCCCGGCGAGTGCTCCCAGTAGGCATGTACGCCCCCGTTAGGATCGTTGGTGGTGAAAAGACTAATCGGGTCCTGATAACCGAATGGGCTATGCTTGAGCCACGTCTCCCAAGGCGGAGCATCGAAGGCATAGTATATGCCGGTACCGATCAGTAGCAGCGCAAAACCTATCCAGCCCACCGGGCCTAGCCAGCTTGCGGTCACGCCAACTGTGATCAGCTGGAACATGCTAATCATGTCCACCACTGCCAGAACGATCAGCCCAGCCAATGCCGTGCCCGCGCCTAGTGCCGCGGCGTAGTTACGCCTGTCCAGCGCCTGGATCAGGTCGATCCACTTGCCCGGGATAGCGTACACTGCGGCCGCCACGTTGAATCGGACGGCCCACTTGCAAAAACTCAATGTCCGCCAGGTCTGCCGTTCGGCCGCGCTGAGAGCCGGCGCAACGCGCAGTCGCTTGGCCACCCGCATTTTTTCGGTAACCGAGCGAGCCAGGGTTCTGTCCAGGCCATAACTTGCCAGTCGAACCGACTCGGCCCAAAGGGCACTCAGCGCGGCGATATCCACCATTGCTTCGACCAAGTCGTAAAGTTCTCTGTTCGCGACTTCATCCGAGGCGTACCACCGCGCTAAGCACGCCCCCATATTCCACGTCTCGAACACAGTCGCAAACGCCAGCATCCCGTATCGCGCACTCTGCGCCGCGAATGCTCGCCTGTTAAACCACACCGCTTCCCGGGCCGGAGGCGGAGCAACCGCCGGCCGCTCGGTCTGGATCAGCAGCTGGAAGTTCAGGCGCCGCTCGCGAAATGCGGCCTGCTGCTCGGCAGCATCGGCCCAGCGATAGTGGAAGGCGCTATCGTTGACTGCCAGCAGAACCCGAATCCGGGTTTGCGTGCCGTCGGACGCTTCGCCGGCGAGGTCCAGGCGCTCGTACTGCCGTCGCTCCAGCCAGTCGCCGACGAAGTTGCGCAGCTCAGAGTGGTGGGCCTTTCCCTGTGCAACACCTTTCGTGAACGGCCCATCGCCAAAGTCGTACATCTTTATGGTGGCGCCGTCCCTCGCCTGCGCTGTTCGGGCAGTTTTCGTCCTCGCCAGCCGCTCGGCTTGTGCTTGCGCGCGGAAGAGCTCGGTGCCTTCGGGCGTGTACCCCTGCAGGAAGTCGCGCAGGGGCATCTCCAATTGAGTCAGGTTAACGACGCCGGTGATCATCGCGACGCGGGCGACCGGCGTCGATACTGCAGCACCGGCGCTATCCGCCACCGCCCGAGCAGCGTGTTGCAACTCGCCCAGTGTGGCGAAAAACGAGGCGAACAGCGCTCCGACTTGTTTCCCCGTCTTCAGGACCAGCATCCACTTGTTGGGATCGAAGTCCGGCAAGCCAGGCGCCACCGGCGTCACCTCATACGCGAGCAGATCTTCCGGATCGTCTCCAACCGGCTTCGGCCAGAGCCAGGCCGCCCAAGGATGCGGTGCCTGGAATGAATGAACACCCAGCAAACGCAGCCCCAGATGAACGCCCGGATCGGCCCGCAGCTCAGCCAATTGGTCTATAGGCTTGCGCTCCAGCCAAGCGTCCAGTTTGGAAGGGTTATGGGCCAGGCGAGCCAGCAGTGTGGCCATCAGCTCTACAGCTAGATGCAGGCGGCCGGGCTCCAGGCAGAAGTAATCTTCGACAACATCGGTGAGCGCCGGCTGGTTCTCGATGAAGCTGACCAGTTCGCGCTTGGTTCTGGCAATGAGCTCACGTTGCTGACGCCGCTCGTCCGCACGCAGCACGGTCGCGATCTTCCCCCAGTCAAGATTGAGCCGGAACTTCTTCCAAGCATCCTGCGACTCGCGCTGCGCCAGTTTGGTCTCTTCATTGGCCTGGGCGTCGACCTTGGGCGCCGCATCCTCGCAAAACCGTTGCTGCAAGGTCAGCGCACAGCGAAACGCCGCCTGCTGTTGGCGCATCTCGTGGAGGAACTCGGCCTGGCGCCGCCGTTCGCCTGCGGTGGCGGACGCATCCGGCGCCATACCCTCTCCCGCCTCGCCCTGCACCAGCTTCATCAGCAGCTCCATCCCGGCCCATGCGGTTTGATAGGCACGGGCAAGGTCGCGGGCGATAGCCAAAGGATCGTACAACGCCAAGGCCGCCACCTGACTCTCGCGGTGCAGGCTGCGATAAGGCAGGCTCGTCTGATCCGCTAGAGTTTCTATAGGCGCCAGATGCCCCTCCCAGACGCGGTGGCACTCCGCTGTCGTATCCAGCCAATACCGCCGCATCTGCAGGGACTGCATACGGCGTTTGCGCAGGTCGGGATCGGGCGCTATGCCTGAGAAATCGCGGTCGCAGGTCCCATCGTGCAGCGCTGCGATGTAGCGAGGATCTTCCGGGCTCATTCCACCCATGCGGCAAATATAGGCCCAGCTCCACGGCACCTCGGAGTAGCAGATCTGCAGCGCATCCTCCACGTCGCGATCGGTGGCATCGCGGTAAGGCAACAGAATCCGGTTATCAGCCCGTACTGTCGCAGGCCGCTCGTCCGCTCCTTGATACAGCGTGAGATTGACCTCGCGCAGCACTCCCTCTTCGTTAACGACCTCGAACTCGCGCCACAGGTAACCGTGCAGGAAGATGTATATGCGTCCGGGGCGCAACGGCGCCGTCTCGAACTCCCGATCGCTACGTTCTCCGTAGGAAACGCTCACATCGCCCGGCAGTCGGTAGAGGTAGCGCAGCGGCACTACCGGAATCAGCACCGTCTGGAGGTATTCGCCGATCACAACGCTGCCGCGCGGCCTGGTACCGGCCACGGCAACCGGCACCAAGTACTGCCCGCCCTCCACCGCGGTACGGCGCACATACTCTTCGAAGATCGGCGTTCCGTAATCGGCCGTTTCGTCCACTAAACGCAGCGATACACGCCGCTGACCGGCCGGCAAATCATGGAACACGAGTTCCCGCGCACGTAACGTGCCGGCAGCGGCCTCGGCAGCGCCAAGCGAACTGAACCTGTGGGGCTTGAGGCTGGCCACGGTCACTGTGGGTCAACCTCTTCGACTACCACCGCCCCTTGCAGAGCGAACATCTCGCCGCCTTCCAGCCGCACATAAAGGCTCTCGCCGCCCTCCTCGGCCTCCAGCTCCGCCGACGGCGCGCCGGCTGCCAGAGCCTGGGGCGGCTCCCCGCCCGGCTGCATCAGCGCCGCTGGCGGCGTGTTCTGATTGTTGGAAACCATCAAGTCCTGCGCGCGGGCGGCGGCGACGCCTTCGATGAACACATTGGGAGAAGCGGTGATGAACTCGGCTTGGCCGCGGATAGTGCCGGACCTTACGCCCTTCTTATTGCCGGGCTCGTCGCCCGTGCTCTTGCTGAACACGGAGTCCTTGGTGCAGACCGGGTGTCCGTTGACGAAGACGGTGGCCGCCGTCTTCGCGGCGTCCTTGGATTGGGCGACATTGATATAGGAGATCGCCACGGTGCTCTTGCCCACCTTGGTCTTGCACACGTCCACCGTTGTGAGCGTGCCGCCCGAGCCAGCATGGACAGCGGTTCTACCGTTGATGAAGACATTCCCTGCCACGGACATTTCCTCCTTGAGCTTGAACATTCAGTCGCTGCGCGCAGCACTGGGTTCGGGCAACAGGCAGAGCGCGCCCCGCATCGGAGCATCGCCGGTCTCGCATACCAGCACCGGTCCCGGCGCGGGGAAACCGAAGCGATGCATAGAACGCGCGTAGTCGAAGCTGGCGCTGGCCAGCGCGAGCTGCAGGGGCAAGGTGGCCGCCCCTACCTCCCCGAACGCGTGGAACAAGCGCAGCGTCTGTGGCGCGGGCAGGCCGGTCGCTGCCGGCCAAAGCCGGCGCTGAACCTGAAACCACTCCAGTTCCCCCGTGATTTCCGCCCCCAGCGTATGCCAGACGCTGGCGACGGCGCCGGGTGCCAGTCCGGCAGCACAGAGCGCTCGCTCGATAGCGGTACGCAGGCCGTTGAGGCCTTGACTGTATGCTTTCCCCACGGCTGGCTCGGGCTCGCTGGCCCAGCTGGCGAGCCAGGCTCGCCTCTTGGCCTGAACGTCGTTCGCCGCCAGTGCAACCGCGGCTGCCGCTTCGCCGGGCACCAGTCCCTGATCGCCCCCTACGGTCATGACCCGTCCCGTCCGAGCCAATTCCATGCAGGTGACGGCGGTCACTAGCGAATCGACACCGGCAAAGATCTTCACACGCGCATCGTCCTCTGCGATCAGAGCGTCCAGCCCCGGCAGAGCGCCGTTATCGTCGCTGCTAAAACGCCACCGGCAAGCCTCGTAATCCGGCAGCAGTTCGACTAGCGATGCCTGTATGAACGCCGGATCCACATCCTCGCCGCGTGCGGTGTGCGTAGCAGGCAGCATTACCTGAACAAGGGTGTCGACTCCCAGGCTATCAGCGGGCAGTTCGCGCAGCAGAGCGCGCAACGCATCATGCAGCAACACCACCATGCGCTGCGCAGCATTCAGCTCCGAAGGGACCACTGTCTCCTCAATGCCGGCCTTGAGCACCGGTAACTCGCCTTGCCCATTCGAGGCCGGTACCAGCACCAAAGGGTCCGGCACCGCCCCCAGCATCTTCAGCGCCACCGCCGCGAAGCTCGCAAAATCGGCGTCGCCTGCCTGCGTGCAAACGCCGGCAGCGATCAGTGGCAGCGGCTGTTCGAGCTTCCGCGGCTCCGATCGTGCGCTCATGCACAAACCTCTAGCTCAAGCTGCGAGGACCGGTCGTGGAGCACTACCCATGCTTTGCGCGGATCGATTTCCTCCCACGGGACACCGCCGCGCCAGACCAGGTGAACCTCGCGCGCATCGGTATCGATGCTCAGGGTGTCGCAAACCAGCCGCAGGGGCTGCCAGGTCTGGCCCAACACCAGGAACGCCTCGGGCTTTACGGTCGGCAAAGTGAAGCTCACACCGGCGCGCGCCTCGGGCTCCGGAAAGAAGCCGCGCAGCGAAATCGTTTCGCCCCCTAAGAAAGGCTTATCGAAGCGCTGATCCGCCGGGGCGGCGTTGAAGAACGCGCTCGGCACGGGGTTGGGATACGGACACTGTCCGGCCTCTATCGCCGCTTCGGCCATCCCATCCTGATCGCGCACGCGCGGCGCCCAGTAGGCGGGAATCGGGCCGAAGCCGGCAGGCTGCGGCCGATGGCCGCCACGGAGAATATAGGCTGGCCCCTGCTCAATCTGGGGCAGCGGCTGCCCGTGGGCGACCCGCCCTCGATAAGCGAAGCCTAGCCCCACGGGATTGCGCTCCTCGCATACATCGCGCCTCGCATCATGGCCGCCGAAGGCATACTCGTAGCGCAGGGGCAATGGCTCCAGCGGCTTGGGTTCGCTGGGCATGGCGCCCAGCAGACCCCTCTTCCAGTACCGCTGACCGGTCACACGCAGCGCCTTCTTCCAACTACTACCGTCGGCTAGGCTCAGACCGGCTTCCACCAGCATGGTTCGCGCGCCCGGCGCGGGTGGATACGCGGTACCGCGAATAAGAAGTTCGGCGCCAGTCTTGAAGGGAACCATTTCGCTTGCAGCCGCCAAGCTGCTAGCACCGGGTTCGCCGTAGTACTCATCGGCCATTACCAGCGGCCGGGCCTCGCCCAGCGCCTGCACACTCCCATCCAGGCTGAAGCGATAAGCACGCTTGACGACGAGGGTGTATTGACGCTCACGATCCGGCCCCCAGCCTGGAACTAGAGCGGCAGGCCAACCGGCGTAGTTAGCAAGCTCTATCATCGTTACCGGCCTCGGCGTCGGCAACGGAGCACGGCGGCATCCATCGCCATACTCTCCAGTACTCCCTGTTGTCGGCGGATGGTGCGCAGCATCCCCGCCCCCACTCCTTCTCTATACGCCACTGCGGCAAGCAGATCGCCGTCTCCCGCCACGCCGCGAGCACTCCACCGTTTCACCCGCGAGTGCGCGCAACCGCGCGCCGCTGTCAGCGCAAGACAGCTTCTTTGTAAAAGTTTCGAGAACTTCGATTCAGAGAAACCGCCATGCGCCAACGCACCGGGAAACACCAAGGCCTGGCGGCAGCAAACAGGAATCGAAGCAACCCCCAAAAAGCAGCAGAATCACCGAACGCCAATCCTTGCGACTGCAAATACTCTTCAACCAAAGAGCTCGCAAGCCTTGCTACCTTATTGTTTTAAATTTTTTCGGCGAATATTCCACAGCACAAAAAAAGAATCAAGACCCCGATCAGATCACCACATCAACCCAAGGCAGAGCAATTATCGATCAAAAAAACCACATCAATTAAAAAAGATTTTAAGAATTTTCTTATAGTCTCAGCCGTATTTTAAAACGACAATGCACACACTGCCGCCCAAGCCAGGCATCGCGAAAAAACGGGCAATGACTCGTTCAGCACTATGGCGACGCTACTGTGGCAGCGGCACGATCGGTGCCTGCAGATCGCGGTGCGCAGGTCGTTGACAGGCGCGGATGCTCCATCCGTATTAGCGCGTTTTAGGCTGACCGTTGCGCATCGTTCGGCAGCGCGCCGTCGTTGAAGGAACACATGTTGGGGGGAAAATGACAGGTGAAAGTGCTGCCCGCACCGAGCTCGCTTTCTATGGTCAAGCGCCCATCGTAACGCTGCAGAATATGCTTGACGATAGCCAAGCCCAGTCCCGTGCCGCCGGTCTTGACACTGCGCCCCCGATCCACCCGATAAAAGCGCTCGGTAAGACGAGGGATATGCTGAGGCGCGATACCGACGCCGGTATCGCTGACAGCGAAATGCGCCCCTTTGTCGTCGCACCACCAACGCAAGGTGATGCGTCCGCCCGCGGGCGTGTATTTAACGGCGTTGAAAACGAGGTTGGAGAAAGCACTGCGCAGCTCGCTCTCGTCGGCGCGCAGCTCGCAATCGCCCAGCAGCTCCAGCCGGATGTCGTGCTTCTGCTCCCCGCTCAGGGCTTCCGCCTCGGTGCGCAGATTACGCAACAGCGCCGGCACATCCACGGGAGCGAGGTTCTCCGGCCGTGGGCTGGTTTCCAAGCGCGACAGCATCAGCAAATCCTCTACCAGGCGGCTCATGCGCGTTGTCTGCTGCTGCATCAGCTGTAGCATCCGCTGCTCCTCCGGCGGCAGCTCCGACGACTCGGCCAACGTTTCGGCCACGCCATGCACCACCGTCAGGGGCGTGCGCAGCTCATGCGAAACGTTGGCGATGAAGTCCCGCCGCATGTTCTCCAGCCGCTGCAGCCGGGTGACATCGCGGGCGATCAACAGTCGCTGATTGCCCCCGTAGGGCACCACGCGAATCTCCAGCATAAGATGGTCGTTGACCGGCGACGGCAACGTGATTTGGCGCGTACGATCGGATTGCCGGCGAAAGAACGCGAGAAACTTCGGATCGCGGAACAAGTTGTCCAGACGGCGATCGACGTCGGCTGGCCAGCGCAGCCCCAGCAGTTGCTCGGCGGCGGAATTCCACCAGACGGTGGTGCCATCGTCGCGCAACGCCACCACAGCATCGGGAACCGCTTCGGCTGTCTCCCGGAACGCATGCACGATGTCGGCAAGGCGCCGGCGCCGCTGGCGGTGGCGCCGCTGCATCTTATAGAGACTGTCGTAAACGCTCTCCCACAAGCCGTGCCCTTGCGGGGGCTTGAAGTACTGCTGGGTGCGCAGCCAGAACTCGAGCCTGGCGACCTTGATCAGGTGATAGATCAGGTAGGCCAAGGTGCCCAGGAACAGTATCAGCAACGGCTGGCCTACGCCCCACCCGACGACCGCCAACGTCGCCAGGTAGAGAACACCCCGAACGATAAGATCTGGCCAGGGGTTGTAGGGCATCACGGTTTGGCGGAGAAGCGGTAGCCGGCGCCACGCACGGTTTGGATGAGCCGATCATGCCCGTGGGCGGAGATGGACTTGCGCAAGCGGCGGATATGCACGTCCACGGTTCGCTCCTCAACGTAAACGTTGGTCCCCCAGACGTTATCCAGCAACTGCCCTCGGGTAAAGACACGATCCTGGTGCGTCATGAAGAAATGCAGTAGACGAAACTCCGTCGGCCCCATCTCCAGCGTTTCCTCACCAACGCGGACGCGGTGACTCACCGGATCCAGCACCAAGCCGTCCACCTCGACCACCTGATCGCTAGCCATCGGCGCCGCCCGCCGTAGCACGGCTTTGATCCGTGCTACCAGTTCGCGTGGCGAGAACGGCTTGGTGACGTAGTCATCGGCCCCGACTTCGAGCCCACGCACCTTATCCTCTTCTTCCCCGCGCGCCGTGAGCATAATAATGGGGATATCGCGGCAGAGCGGGTCCTTTTTGATGCGCTTGGCAAAATCCACCCCGCTCATTCCCGGCAGCATCCAGTCCAGCAGAATCAGATCCGGCACCACCTCGTTGAGCTGCGAGAAGCCCTCTTCCGCGGACTCGGCCTGGTGGATCTCATAACCGTTGCGGCTCAGGGACATGGCCACCATCTCGCGGATCGCCGCCTCGTCTTCGATGATGAGAATCTTAACCGTCATGGAAAAGCCCCCTTGGCAGGTTGGCTGCCATTAGAGCCCACGGAAATTACAGTTTTGTGACAGCGCCCAGCCACACCGCCTGTTAGACCGAGAATACGTGATGCAGCACCCTCTTTCGCCTTCAAGGCCGCTTGCACCCACCGGTCGACAACGCCCCAACGCGGCCAGCTGAACGCCCTCAAGCTCATGCACGGACCAAGATATGCCATCTACTTCGCACCTTCACCGGAGCTGCCAATCTGGCGTTTCGCCAGCAGGTGGCTGGGGTACGATGCCCACAGCGGCGAACGCCTGCCCACCGCTGGCATGGGCGCGTTTACTGCGCACGAGCAGGAAGAGCTGACAGCAATCCCGCGCCGCTACGGTTTCCACGCCACACTCAAGGCACCGTTTCGCCTCGCAGCCGGAGCCGGCAAGCAGGACCTTCTGGCCGCCGCACGAGCACTCGCCGAGCGCTGGACGCCATTCTCCGCACAGCTGCAGGTTGGCCGGGTCGCCAACTTCCTTGCACTGATCGAGCGCGCGCGCTGCAACAGGCTGGACGAACTCGCCGCCGACTGCGTCGTACACTTCGACGCACTGCGGGCTCCGCTGCCGGAGGACGAGCTGCGGCGCCGACAACGCGATGGACTGACGGCGGGGGAGCAGGCACACCTGTTGCGCTGGGGCTACCCTTACGTGTTCGAACACTTCCGTTTCCACATGACACTGACATCCCCCGTGCCCCGGGAGCGCCTGGCGAAACTGCGGCAAGCACTGAGCCGACTGTTTGCACCCCACGTGGAGCAGCCTGTCGCGATCGACAGTATCTGTGTGTTCGTCCAGCCTGCGCCAGAGGCGCCATTCAACATACTGAGCCGGCATCCTTTCCGCGCGTGAGCCGTGCGCGGCAACGCTACTCTGTCCTCCCGTACCCCACCTGCGGACTTCCACCGCGAGCGACCTCCCACGCCCCTGGCGCTTTAACAATATCTTCACAGAACCCGTAACGAAAAATTCATAAACGCCCCCTAACATTACGCTCGTTACTGCGGAACAGCGGCGATTCCGTGGTTTTTACCAAAAGAATATAAAGCGCCGTCCGCACAAAACAGGAGAAAGCCCGCCAGCAACTTAACGAACAAGCGAAGGGCGATAACCACCCATCCGATCAAAAGAATTGGACGAACCACTGCCTATGGATTGGCAACCTCACCCTACAGTCATATTTTGGGGAAAGTTCCAAATGAAAAAATCAGCTCTGTCGGTCGCCGCTGCCGTTACTTTGGCAGCCATCGGTCCGGTTGCCATCAGCGATCCTGCCCACGCCGCTACGCTAGTGGATGACGGCACAAAGAAGGTGGACCTCCACGGCCGTCTGCGCCTGGGCTGGATCAATGACGACGGTAACAACCGCATCGACAACATCAGCTCGCGCTTTGGATTCCGTTTCAATCACAAAGCCAGCGACAATCTCTCCGTTTTCGCCAACACTGAGTTTCGCTTCAAGGCTGACGAGAGAAACAGCAATGCGATGGAAGTCCGCAACACGTTCATCGGTGTAGACCTGAACCGTATCGGGCGGATTTATGCGGGCAACTTCGACAGCATCTACTATCAGCAAGTGTCCTCGTTGCTCGACATCATGGAGAATAACGGCAGCAGCATCTACCGTGCCTTGAACAGCGGCGGCCAGCGTGCCCGCGGCGACAGCATCGCGTTCGACTCGGCGAGTTTCGGTGGCTTGCGTTTCGGTGTCTCGGTCAAGCAGCAGCCGGAAGAAGAAACTGGCGGTGTCGTCACTCAAGAGGAGGCCACCAGCTTCATGGCTTATGCCGGCTTCAAGGCGGGAGGGCTGAACCTCGCCGTTGCCTTCGACCAGGCGAACGAAGACATGAAGGACGGCAGCGAAGATTCGCTGATCGGTCTGCGCGCCGATTATGCCATTACTCCCGCTCTGCGCGCCGGCGCGCTGTACGAAACCCAGGGCGACATGACTCACATCGGCGCCATGGCGAGCTTCAACTACGGCAAGGGCGCCATCTACGGCACGGTGAGCCAGATGGATTTCGACGGCGACGCGTCGGACACCCAGTACGTGCTTGGCGCGAATTACCGCTTCAGCCGGCCGATGTATGTCTTCGCCGAATATGCCAGCAGCACCGATGCCGAAGTCGGCGCCATCGACCGCAATATCATCACCGTCGGCGCGCGCTACAACTTCTGACCGCGGTACGCGCCATGCCCAAGAGGCGGCACTCGGCCGCCTCTTTCTAATGTGCGCTAGCGCCGGCGAACGCTCACCACTCACACTGCATGCCGCCGGTCCGACGCCTGTCAGGCAGCAGCGGAAGCGATACGCTCCCAGATCACCAGCCCCCAAACAGCGACGACCAGCACCAGGCTGACGAACACGGCGGCCGATCCTGCATCCTTCGCACACTCGGCAAGCTTGTGGTAGTCATCGCCGATACGGTCGACTGCAGCCTCGATCGCGGTATTCAGCAGCTCCGTGATAAGCACGACCAGCAGCGAGCCGATCAACAGCGCCCGCTCCACGGCAGTATTGCCGATCAGCAATGCGACAGGAGCCAGGACTGCAGCCAGCCACAACTCCTGGCGAAACGCCGATTCGGTACGATAGGCGAACCGTAGTCCGGCAAGGGAGTAGCGAGTCGCATGAAAGATGCGACGCAAGCCCCTATGGCCAGGTTTCATGACGCCGTCCGCGCGTCCGCCGCGCGCCCGGCAGGACTGCTGGGTAGCAACAAGCAGTAAGGGTCCGCCATTCGCCGAGCCGACGCCGCTGCCGACCAGCTCTGCGCGTACGCACACGCATCGTCCGCCAGTTTGGCCCGCAGTAGCGGATCGGCCAGCAATCGTCCTACCTGAGCAGCAAAGTCGTTTGGATAGTCACGCGCTACCAAAGCACCGCGCCCCGGTCCAACAACATCCCGTGTGCCCATATACGCGGTCGACACCACCGACACTCCCAGCGCCATAGCTTCTAACAGCACCAGCCCCTGCGTCTCGGTACGTGACGCGAATACGAAGACGTCGCCGGCGCGGTAACCCTCCAACTGCTCACGCTCGCGCGCCAGGTAACCGACGAAGAGAGTGTTATCGGCCAAGCCGAGGCGAATAGCAAGCTGCTGCAAATGGTCGCGCACTGGCCCTTCGCCGGCGACGATCAACAGCACGTCGGACCAAGCCGCCCGAACCCGCGACAGCACATGCAGCAAGAAATCGATGTTCTTCTCTTGAGCCACCCGCCCCACATGCACCAGCACCGGACGCTCGGGGGCGATGCCGTGCTGCGCACGAAACCGCCCGTCATCCCCACCTTGAAAACGCTCGAGATCGAGCCCGGTGGGAATGACCTCCATTCGCACCCTTATGCCGTAACCCTTCAACTGCTCACGCATCGCCCGCGAGGGAACCACGACAGCATCGACCTGGTGGCATTGCCGCCGCGAGAGCGACCGCGCCACACGGCGTAACAACCCGCCCGGCAGCCAGGGCAAGTAGTGCTCCGGATACTCCTCGAAGAACGTGTGATAACTGGCGACTGCTGGCACCCCTAGTGCTCGCGCGTAGTTCAGGCCAGCGTAGTGCGCCACGAATGGGGTTTGGATATGCACCAGATCGTAGGCGTACGCGCGCAGCCGTGGCCTGAGCGCGCGAAGATGGCGCATGACCAGCATGCGGTCTTCCCGATCGAAGAAGAGGTAGCGCGATGGAATCGCGCTCCACGCCATGCTCCGGTGTCGTCGGCTGCGGATAGGCCGGCGCGATCAGATCGACGTGATGCCCGAGCGCCGTCAGATCGCGCCGAAACGTCTGAATGGAAGTCGACATCCCGTTGATGCGCGGAAAATCGACATCGGAGACCACTAACATGCGCACATTGCCGTCCCCCAGCCTGCGCTAGGCGAGCAAAGCGATGCTGCCCAGCGCGAGCCCAGCGCCCAGTGCCGCGCCGCACAGCACATCGGTCGGATAGTGCAGGCCCAGTATCACGCGCGAGGCCGCCACCAACGCCGCGAACGGCGCCAGCAGCCATACCAGCGGCGGGAAGTAGTGAACAGTGACCAGAGTAAACGCCACCGCGTGCAGTGTGTGCCCGGACGGAAAACTGTACAAATCCAGCGGATCGCAGCCCAAGGTGATAGCCGACTCGACGCTGTACGGCCGCGCTCTCCCGGTACGCTGCTTGATGAACTTGTAGACCAGCACCCCGACCAGGCCCACCGCCAGCATGTGCGCCGCTGCCATCAGACCGGCACCGCCGAACGCGACCGGCAAAGCCAGCATCAGCGCGTACCAGAAAATGCCGTCGCCCAGGCGACTGACAATGGCGAACGTCCGCTGTACGGCCGCAGCACGACAGGCACGATTGCACACCAAACAGACCGAGAGATCGTAGCGGTTCAGAAGCTGCAGCATGGCGTTTTTCTCGTTAGCTGAGAGGTCTTGATACGAGCGTTATGCTGGCAGCCGAAAGTAAGAGAATTATGACGCCCGGATGGAATTTCGGTGACAAGTCATCCCGCGGCCGCGCCCCTGAGCAAACTGTGCTCCGCTATTGAGTAACGTCGAACTAGCGGGAGCTTGATACTTGAGGGAGACAAGCGGACTGGCGGCGGTCTCGGCCTGTGGCGCTAACTCCAGGACATGCTTTTCCGGAGCGAGGTCAGTGCGGTCATCGAGCTCGGCCATCGTCGCCCACCCACACCCATGGCGAATACGTCGCACCGGCAACGCTCAGCCGATCCGGCGGCCGCTGTCGGCGGCAAACACATGCAGATGATCCGGTGCGACGGACAGGGAAACACTCTCCCCTGCCACCACGCCACAGCTACCCGGAAGGCGTGCTGTCAGCGGTGTTCGATCGTCGCCAAAGTGGCCGTGGATCAGTGTATCGGCACCAAGCTGCTCGACCATATGCACACTCAGGTGGACGGTACGGCGCTCCTCGCCCGCCGGCTCGAAGTGCTCAGGGCGGATCCCCACGGTAACCGCCAGTCCTGGAGCGGCAGAGAACCCCCCCCCACCGCCAGCGCCTCGCCATTTGGCAACTCTATCGAATGGCCGTCGGCGCCCACCCGTGCAGGAACGAGGTTCATCGACGGCGAGCCGATAAACCCGGCAACAAATGTCGTAGCCGGTCTGCGATAGATTTCGATGGGCTTGCCGATCTGCTCGGCGACGCCGCCGTTCATGACCACCAGCCGGTCCCCCAACGTCATGGCCTCGACCTGATCGTGCGTTACGTAGATGGAGGTAACGCCCAGCCGCTGGTGTAATTGCTTGATCTCCAGACGCATCTGCACGCGCAGCTTAGCGTCCAGGTTCGACAGGGGCTCGTCGAAGAGAAAGACGGCCGGCTCGCGGACTATGCAGCGGCCCATAGCGACCCGTTGCCGCTGGCCACCCGAGAGCTGGCGTGGCATGCGCTCAAGCAGCTCCGTCAAGTCCAACATCTTCGCGGCACGCTCCACCCGCTCGCGGATCTCTGTCTTGGACTTGCCCGCAATCCTCAACCCGTAAGCCATATTGTTGAATACGGTCATATGCGGATAGAGCGCATAGTTCTGGAACACCATAGCGACGTTGCGCTCTTTCGGTTCCAGCGAATTCACCACGCGGCCACCGATCTCTATCTCGCCCTCGCTGACCGTCTCCAAGCCAGCGATCATGCGCAGCAGGGTCGATTTGCCGCAGCCCGAAGGTCCGACGATAACGATGAACTCGCCATCGGCGAACTCTGCGTCGATGCCATGAATGATGCTTAGCTTGCCGAAGCTTTTCTTGACGTTCCGAAGCGCGATTTGTGCCATGCGTCGGTTCCTTCCGTTATTTCTCGGTATCGACCAGCCCTTTGACGAAGAGCCGCTGCATGAGCAGCACCACCAGCACCGGCGGTACCAGCGCGAGCACCGTGGTCGCCATGACCAAGTGCCAGTAAGGCTGACTGTCCGCCACATTGGCCATGCGTTGAATGCCCATGACGATGGTGTAGAAGGACTCGTCGGTGGTGATCAGCAATGGCCAGAGATACTGATTCCAGCCGAAGATGAACATGATGACGAACAGCGCGGCGATGTTAGTGCGACTGAGCGGCAGCAGGATATCCTTGAAGAATCGCAGCGGTCCGGCGCCATCGATCCGAGCGGCCTCGGCCAGCTCGTCGGGAACGGTGAGGAAGAACTGCCTGAACAAGAACGTCGCCGTAGCCGATGCGAGCAGCGGAATAGACAACCCGGCGTAGGAATTCAGCATGCCAAGGTTCGCCACCACCTCGAAGGTCGGCACAATGCGTACTTCCACCGGCAGCATCAGCGTCATGAAGATGACCCAGAAGCAGGGCATGCGCAGGGGAAAGCGGAAGTAAACTATGGCATACGCGGACAGGATAGAGATCGTTAGCTTGCCCACGGCGATGGTTAGCGCCATGACCATGCTGTTCAGCAACATAGGGCCGATCGTACCGCCGCCACCGCCGCGCACACCTTGCGTCAGCACCTGCCGATAGTTGTCGAGCAAATGCCCGCCAGGCCAAAGCGGTGTGATTCCAGAGAGAAGGGCACGCGCCTCGTGCGTAGACGCGACGAAGGCAACCCACAACGGCAATGCGACTACCAGGACACCGGCAATCAGTACTAGGTGGCGCGTCAAGGCAAGCCAGGGCCGATTCTCTACCATCAGTACTGCACCCTGCGCTCGATGTAACGGAACTGCACCACCGTCAGCACTACGACTATGCCCATCAGAATCACTGACTGCGCTGCCGAGGTCCCCAGATCAAGGTTGATGAAACCGTCACTGAACACCTTGTAGACAAGCAGATTGGTGGCCTGCCCCGGGCCGCCCGAAGTGGTTGCATGTACCACGCCGAAAGTGTCGAAGAACGCGTAGACCACGTTCACCACCAGCAAGAAGAACGTGGTTGGCGACAGCAAGGGAAAGACTATGGTCCAAAAGCGCGTCCACGCCCCCGCGCCGTCGATCGCAGCCGCTTCGACCAGCGATCGCGGAATCGCCTGCAAGCCGGCGAGAAAGAACAGAAAGTTGTAACTGATCTGCTTCCACACCGCCGCCACCACGATCAGAATCTGTGCATCCATGGCACGCACCTGATGATTCCAGTCGTAGCCGAACGCTTGCGCCAGATAAGCCAGGATTCCTACCGTGGGGTTGAAGAGAAACCACCACATGATGCCCGCAATGGCAGGAGCCACGGCATACGGCCAGATCAGCAGCGTCTTGTAGGCGGTAGCGCTCTTGAGCTGTCTATCGACCATGGTTGCCAGCAGCAGCCCCAGCGCCAGCCCAAGTATCGTCACGGAGAGGCTGAACCCGATAGTAAGCTGCAATGAGTCCAAGTAGCCGCGATCTTCAAGCAAACGGATGAAGTTCTGTAAGCCGACGAAGCTCGATCGCAGGCCGAAAGGATCCTGCCGCAGTACCGATTGATACAGTGCCTGGCTAGCCGGCCAGACAAAAAAGATCAAGGTGATCGCCAGCTGTGGCAACAAGAGCAGTACCGGCAGCAGGATACCTTGGTAGGTGACACGCTTTTGCACAGGCGCTCAGCTCTTGAGTGCAGGGCACAGCAGCGGCGGGAGGGACATGCCCTCCCGCCTCGCATTACTTGCGATTATCCGCCTCGAACTGCCGCAGCAAGCGATTCCCTCTCGCCACGGCCGCATCGAGCGCTGCCTTCGCCGCCTTGCGTCCAGCCCAGACTTCCTCCAGCTCCTCAGCGATGATGTCGCGAATCTGAGTGAAGTTGCCCAGTCGCAGGCCTAGCGAGTTTTCAGTGGGCGGATTGAGAGTCATCTGCTTGATCGAGATATCCGTCCCCGGATTAGCCTCGTAATACCCCTGCTTGATGCTGAGTTCGTACGCACTGCGGGTAATCGGCAGGTAACCCGTCTCCTGATGCCACTTCGCCTGCACTTCGGGTGTCGAGAGGTAATTGAAGAAAGCCGCGACTCCTTTGTAGTCACGGGCATTCTTGCCGGCCAGCACCCACAAGGTCGCGCCGCCGATAATCGAGTTCCGCGGCGCGCCGGGAACATCGTCGTAATAAGGGAGCATGGCGACCCCAAACGGGAAGTCGGCGTTGGCGCGCACGCCCGCCTGCCCAGCGGAGGAGTTCATGAACATGGCGCACTCTCCGCTAAAGAACTTCGGAGCCGAATCGCTGCGGCGGCCTCCGTACTGGAAAATACCGCTGCGCTGCCAACGTGCCATGTTCTCGATATGGCGAATGTGCAAATCGCTATTGAAGACTAGCTCCGTATCGAGCCCGCCAAAACCGTTCGCCTTCGTTGCGAACGGCACATTGTGCAGGGCGGAGAGATTCTCCAGCTGTACCCATGACTCCCACGCGGTGGTAAAGCCGCATTTGGCCGCGCCGCTGTCGATAATCTTCTGCGAGACCGCTTCGAGCTTCTGCCATGTGCGCGGCGGCCTCTCGGGATCGAGACCGGCCTTCTGGAAAATGGCCTTGTTGTAATACATCACCGGCGTAGAGCTATTGAACGGCAGCGACAGCATATTGCCGCTCGTATCGGCGTAGTAGCCGACGACGCTGGGCAGATAAACGCTAGGATCCCACTCCAGCCCAGAGTCTTGCATTAGCTTGTAGACGGGATACACCGCACCGGTAGCCGCCATCATGCTACCTGTGCCCACCTCGAACACCTGAACGATGTGCGGATGCTGGCGGGCGCGAAACGCAGCGATGGCCGAAGTCATCGTTTCGGTGTAATTGCCCTTGTACACGGCATTGATCCGATACTCGGACTGACGGGCATTGAAATCCTCGGCAATAGCTTCGAGTTTCTCGCCCAGTTCTCCTCCCATCGCATGCCACCAGTCGATGGTCACCTGCGCTGGGGCGACACCGGCCCACAGCAACCCCGCACACAACGCTAGCGACGCAATCCCACGCTTCATGCTCCACCTCTTAGTTATTGGTATTAGCTGGAGCCGCAGATTAGCGTCTGGTGATTACGATTCGGTGACAACTGGATTGGCATGCGTGCCGGGGATCCCGAAGCAACGGCTGGCCAGTAGACCGATCACTACTTCTTTGCCTGGCGATGCCTGGGGGCTCAAAGACTTATCGCTAGCGCATCGCGCGGTCGAGGTACGTATGGACAGGCTGGATCATTGAAGCTGCGGGGAACACTCAAGATCTTGGCGCTCCCCGCAGATGCAGCATTAGCGGCGTTGTTCGGATCGCTCCGCCCGTTCGGTATAGCGTGCACTGCCGGGCATGGCCGCGCCAAGCACATCCTTGACCCCGCTGACCACCCCGACCAGCAGATCGCGCGCGGTATTCACCGTGGCCCCACCGATTACCCCGGCGGTCTCTACCACGCCTAGCGCGGTATTGCGCGCCACGCGTCCCAGATCGCTACCGACCTGCTCGGTCACGGCAATGGTGTCGTGCAGCACATTGCGCACCCCGTAGACAATGTCGTGGCCCACACTACCCGTGGTATCCACCGAGGCCGAGACCGTGCGGCGCACTGCGTTGTCCTGCTGCCCACCGTTATGTTCGGCCGCCGAGCTGCTGCGCGCGGCCTGCTCCTCGTTCGCTCCTTTGCGCGTAGCCATCTTGCCTCCTCCCACCTGTATGACACTTTAGGAACCGTCGAATAGGACAAAGCTGCGGACGCGCCCCGCTCTTTCAAGCCCTGCGAGGCAACATCAATATTCGGTTCGACCGCAAGCAGCCGGCTTCCCTCCTTTAAAACAGTCCCGAGCGCCCCAACCGCAGCTACCGGAACCTGTGCGAAGTGCCCCCTAATGATGTGAAAACTTCAGCCGGCGCCGCTGGACGTGCCGTTGCGCCAGCCGTTGCCAGCCGCCACCGAAGACGCACGTCCGCCCAACCGTACACATAGAGAACCGGTATCGCGGCCTGGTTGAGGAGATCGCATTGCCACTGGTCAATACGCTTGCCACTGCTGCCACCCGTAGCGCACTCTCAAGCTCTCGTGCGCGCACGCCAGGGCAAGGTCAATGGCTGACCGTCGAGAGCAGAACGCCCGATAGAATCCGGCTGAACATCCGCGGCCTGTACCGCAACCCGGCGCTGCGCCGGCGGCTGGAAGACGATCTGCGCTCCCTACCCGGCCTGCGGATGCTACGCGCCAACGAGATCAGTGGCCGCCTGCTTCTGTTGCTCAAGCCCGGCGCCGACCACGACCGCATCCTCGCCCTCATTGAGAAAAATCTGGCGACCCACGGCGTACCGGCGCGCCGCATCGCGGTGCACTCCGCCACCCCCACGCCCACGATGCGTAGCGCGGTACAGCCTTCGTTGCAAAATGCGCCACCGCCACGCGCCTGGCACGCTCTGACTACGCGCGAGGTGATGACCGCGCTGCAATCCCACCGCACCGGCCTGAGCGAGGAGGAAGCGGACCGGCGCCTGGGGCTGTTCGGTGCGAACAGGCTTCCGACACCATCGGCACGCTCGCCGTGGAGTATTTTCCTCGGCCAATTTCAGAACCTGCCGGTGGCCCTGCTAGGCGCATCGGCCGCTGTCAGCCTGCTCACCGGCGGGTTTGCCGATGCCGTGGCGATCGCTGCGGTACTGGTGGCCAACGGCGTCATCGGCTACCGCACAGAGAGCCAGACCGAACGCGTGATTCACAGTCTGGCGGAAGCCCCCCCGGCACATAGCCGTGTCTACCGCGAGGGCCGGCTGCAGGAAATCAGCCAGCATACTCTCGCGCCGGGCGATATCGTCCAGCTCGCGCCCGGCGATCAGGTTCCGGCCGACGCGCGGCTACTGCGCGCAAGCCGACTGCACGTAGACGAGTCGGCGCTGACGGGCGAGAGCATCCCAGCGCGCAAGCGGGCCGCGATCCGCGTCGAAGCCGCCGTGCCACTGGGCGATCGCGTCAATATGGTCCACATGGGTACCACCGTTACCGGCGGCAGCGGCGTTGCGGTGGTCGTGGGCACCGGACTGCGCACCGCCATCGGCGAGATTCATCGTTTGGTGGGCGAAATGCGCGCCCCGCAGACGCCGCTACAACGTCAGCTCGACCGGATCGGAGCGCGCTTGGCCGTAGCCAGCGTGATCGCCAGCGTCGGCCTGTTCGGGCTAGGCCTGCTGCGCGGCCACGGGCCGCTGACCATGCTCAAAGCATCAGTATCCTTGGCGGTGGCAGCCCTGCCGGAGGGCTTGGGCACGGTGGCCACCACCACGTTAGCGGGCGGAATCCGTCGCCTGCGGCAAGAAGCGGTGGCCGTGCGCAGGCTGCACGCGGTCGAGACGCTAGGCGCCGTACAGGCCCTTTGCTTGGACAAAACGGGCACCTTGACGGAGAACCGCATGTCGGTGGTGGCGGTGCAGGCCGCCGGCGAGCTTATGCTCGACCTGGAAAAAGGCAGTGCCGAGAGCAACGACACCCCCACCTTGCGCCGGCTCTGGGAAGTCGCCGCACTGTGCAACGACAGCGGGCTCCAGGTCGCTGGCAATGGCGCCGAGTCGGGATCAGGGGGTACGGCTACCGAGAATGCGCTGATCAGAGCCGCCGAGGCCGCAGGAGTCGATACCGCGGCGCTACGAAGCAAAGCGCCGCGCGATGCGACCTGGGCTCGTTCCGACACCCGCCCCTACATGGCCACATCGCATCGGTGGGGGCGAGAGGGCAACAAACTGATCGCGGTCAAAGGCAGCCCACTGAATGTGCTGGAATTGTGCAAATGGCAACTGGTCAACGGACGGCGTCAGCCGCTGAGCGACCGCGCGCGGCGCCGGATCGAGCAGGCCAACGAGCGAATGGCAGCGGACACTTTGCGCGTGCTTGGGCTCGCCTACACCGAAAGCAGCGAGTCCAGTCCGCAACTCCAGGAGCTAACCTGGCTGGGTCTGGTGGGCATGGCCGACCCCATACGCAAAGGCGTGCCGAAACTGATCCAACACTTCCACCGGGCAGGCGTACGCACCATCATGATCACCGGCGACCAAACGGCCACGGCCCGCGCCATAGGCCGCCGGCTCAATCTAGCCAACGGTACCGAACTCAAGGTACTGGATGCGGCAGCGCTGGCCGAACTCGACCCGGCCGAACTCAGCGAGCAGGTCAAGGACGTGCACGTTTTCGCCCGCGTTTCGCCGGCGGACAAATTGCAGATCGTGCGTGCTTTGCAGCAGACCGGCCTGGTGGTGGCAATGACCGGCGATGGCGTCAACGACAGCCCTGCGCTACGTGCTGCCGATATAGGTATCGCCATGGGCCGCGGCGGGACCGATGCCGCCCGCGCGGTGGCCGACGTGGTGCTTGAGCAAGACAATCTTTCGGCCATGCTCACCGCGGTCGAACAAGGGCGGATCATACACCGCAACATCCGCAAGTCCATGCGCTATCTGATTTCGACCAACTGCAGCGAGCTACTGGTGATGGTGGGCGGGATCGCCTTCGGCTCCGGAGTGCCTCTGACGCCCTTGCAGCTATTGTGGCTGAATCTTGCCAGCGACGTCTTCCCCGCGCTGGCGCTGGCGCTGGAGCCCCCCGCGCCGGACGTGTTGCGGCAGCCCCCTAGCGATGCGCACCGCCCGATCATTCACCGCGACGATTGGCCACAGCTCGCTCGCGAAGCGGGATTGCTTAGCGCCGCCACGCTAAGTGCTTACGCTTACGGACATGCGCGCCACCGCTCGCCCGCCTCGGCTGCGAATATTGCGTTCCATACCCTGGCCGCAGGCCAGCTTTTGCATGCGTTCACTGCGCGCTCGCAGCACCACAGCATCTTCAACTCCGGCAGCCGACCGCCCAATCGCTCGCTACGGCTTGCCGTGGCCGGCCCCCTGGTGCTTCAGCTGTTCGGTGCGCTGTTCCCGCCCCTGCGAGCTCTGCTAGGCCAGCCTCGCCTGGGGCTACTGGACCTGATGGTAATCGGAGCCGGGGCCATAGGACCGCTGCTGATCAACGAGCTAGGCAAGGCGGCACTCGAGCCGGATCGGTGACCGCCAACGCCTGACCGTCCGCCCCGCCCCTCTTGCAGCGCTCTCCTTCTGCCGCGGGCCGCCCATGCAATCCCTTAAAGCAGCACGCGCAGCAGCGTCCGTGCCGACTGCTCCACGGCTTTCTCCACAACCATCCCCAGCAATGCCTGAGAAAGCTTGTCCGACGGCCGTGCCTGCTGGCCAGCCGTGCTGCCGCGCTGTGTGACGCAGGTCGGGCAAACGGCACGCATCGCCGGCGGCGCGCCGGGCACCGCTCGTTGCAGGGACGCCCCATCGACCCGCACCGGGTCGTAGCTGATCAGCAAACTGCCCGTGAGCGTGTTGGCGCGGACCGCGAGCACACCGGGGACAGTGCTTAACGACGTTTGTAGCGCCTGCGCATAGGCCGCGTTGCGCTTTAAAGCCGGCAACTTGAGACGCAACCGCCCGGGCAGATGGTGAACGTAGGAGGTCATGCCAGAACTCCGCCTATACATGGCGCGGAGTTAACCACCACTCTATTACAAGACAATGACGGCGTGCCCGGTTTTATCGTTGCCAGACAAGTTTGTTCCGTTATTGTGATGTAATTCGCACTGCGAGCTTCGCAGCTTACTGCTGTCCCGCCCCTTCCAGCTCGGGAGACTGCACGCGCAGCGGACGCGGCAACTCCTCAGGTATCCCTGCCAAGGTGAGCGCGTACCATAGCAGGTTACTGGCGGGCCCCAAGGTTTGCCCGCGCATGGCTTGCCGCAGGCCCAGCAATAACGTGACCAGCATCAGGACCGACCGCACACCCACTTCGCCGCGCGTCAGCGTGGCCAGCCTGCGGTCCCACTGCTCCAGGCGTGCCGAGGCGCGTCGCCACATGGGCTCGAAGGGTGCCGGATCGAGCACGAACAACCCGGTACGCTCGGCGAAATGCAGCAGTATTTCGTCAGACGGCCAGTCGTGCCCGATCAGGGCACTGGCGGTATAGGCATTGAGGCTCAACTCGATAACTCCCTCCAGCGTCTGCAACTCGTTTTGCAAACGCTGGAAGTAATCGTGATCCCTGCGCTTGTCGGGAATCTTCAACCGCAATCTTCCCGGCACACTGTGAACGAGCAAGGCCCTTGGCGTCATGAGGACACGCCGTTGTCGGTCGCGGGACGCTGCGCCGCGGCCCCGGTGGAAGCGACTGCGTTGTCGGCCGTGCTGCTATCGTCAGCGCGGCGCAAGTGTTCCTCGGCCACCTCAGCCTGAGCCTCGGCCACCAGGTCCTCAACGACTTCCGCAACCTCGGCGAAGGTCTCACGGGTCTTCTCGTAGAAAATCAGCCCCGTTTTTATCGCCGCCCGCGCCAGCGGCCGGGAGGCGCCCAACAGCGAGGTGATGATGACGGGCGCCACCATCGCGATACCAAGACCCAAGGCGACGCCCTTCGCGGCCTCGCCTCTGTCGATTCCGTTCAGCAATGCCATGAGTAGCACCTCCGGCTCGGTGTGCGACGCAGTTATGTTCTTTATCTAGACCCCGACCGCTGCGGACAGACAGCGCCGGCCAACGGCCGTCGAAGCGCAGCCGGACCGCCTGTGCACATCTCAGGAGGCTGGTGACGATTCCCCCAGCAGTGGAAGTAGATGAGGCTGAAAGCGGCGAAGATCAACCGGAGATCAGCCGCGCAAGATAACCGTTGAGCTCGGCGAGCTCGCGCGGACCGAATAACCGCGCCCACTGTATTGCGCAACCTTTCCAGGGGTTTCCGGCGAAGTAATCGCGGCGTGGAATTCGACTTTAACCAGCAGACTAAGACTAAGCCGCTGTGCGCTGCGCCACCCCGCCGCTACAAGACTGCCGCCCGCAGATGGCGCCACCGCGCTACGGCAAACCTTCCTCGGGATAGGCAGTAGCCTTGCCGGCTTGCATCTCCCAGGTTTCAGCGTCTTGCATCAAAATGGATATTTTTTGGCGCAACATCCGATACGCGTCATCGCCTAGCAGGAGGTGCAACGGCGGGTTTTCCACTTTTGTCGCAGCGAGAATGACCTGCGCAGCACGGGCGGGATCGCCGGGCTGGAGACCGTCACGGTCAAGAATTGTGTTGCGTACTATGCCTGCAGTCGCCTCGTAGTCGGCGATAACCTGACTTGTTAAACGTAGCGAGCGGCCGATGAAGCCCGTGCGAAACCGTCCGGGCTCGACCAGCGTAACGTGAATCCCTAATGGCTTGAGTTCTTTCGCCAGCGCTTCCGAGACGCCTTCGACCGCAAACTTGCTGGCGCCATAGAGACCGTAGCCTGCATTGGCGGTAAGGCCGGCAATGGAGGAGAGATTGATAATGTGGCCACGCCGGCGTCGACGCATATCCGGCAGAGCGGCACGAATGACCTCTAGCATGCCGAAGAAGTTGACTTCGAACTGTTGTAGCCCCGTTTTCGACCGGACACTTTGTTGCGTGAGCAAAGCCTAGGCATAAGCCTAGTGCAAAGGAGTGTCTACGGTGGAACGAGTCGAGGTGGTCACGGGGGTGCAGCGTCGCCGGCGGTATTCGGTGCGAGAGAAAGCGGAGTTGGTCGCACTGTGCGATCAGCCGAGGATGTCGGTCTCGCTCGTGGCGCGACGCCATGGTATATCGCCCAGTCTGCTGT
>CAYWPG010000048.1:0-25071 GCA_964460035.1 uncultured Alkalilimnicola sp. | reverse complement strand
GAGCAAGCTTACCGCTCAAGCCGATAGCGAGCCACCCTTGCTCCCCTCTGCCGCCCCTTCCGTGCCGCTCAGGCTTGGATGGACGGGCACGCCCTGACGCGCGTGCCGCCTCCCGTTAAGCGGCCGGACGCGAGCGCAGCTCGCTCAGTGATACATGGCCCTTGCCGTGACCGGCGCCTGCCGGAGTCTCGCTGCGCTCCACCGCCGTTGCGAAGCGGACGGCCGAGTCTTGGCGAAGACGGCGTAGGTACCTTGCCAAGTTCGGCCGCTCGGAGGCCAGCGGCGCACCACACCGACCCGCTACGCGTCTGCCATGCTGCGCTGCCCCAGTCTGGAAGCGAGTTCGCTGGCGCGAGTGCTGCCCGACTGGAACGCCGGCAAGGTGACGACCACGCTGCCGATGCCCTACCGTCACGGGCAGCTGCCGTCGGTACGAGCCGTTGCGGATTCTCTGATCGACAAGCTTGCTGCGGAACACGCCGCCTGAACCGCGTCGAAGCTGATTGCTCGCACTGCAGCAGCGCTGCGAACGAGCGTTTCTCGTGCTCATGCCGGAGTAGCTACGGTGGATGCAATCAACAACTGCGACCCGAAGTACAGCGGCAGGCCCCACAGACGGTTGACGAAGCCCGGGGCGATGAAACGGTTTCTGGCCACCGCAAGATCCGATGCCGCAAATCCAACGGCACCGCCTAGCAGCCACCAGCTTGCCCCAGCGGTTACGGCTGCCGTTGCCATCGCCACCATGAGAGAGATCGCAGCGATATATGCGATTATCGGAACGCGGAAAGCCTTGGGAACCGACGGCAGCAACCAGCGCATAACGACCGCAGCCGTCGCTCCCATAGCGCCTAAGGCCAGCAATCCGCCCGGCCGATTCAAGGGGAGTATTGCAAACGCCGCCGCATAGGCCAGGTGTCCTAGCAGGAAAGCGCCCATCCCCGCCAGGAACCACCTGTTCCTGCCCTTGGGCAATAGCAGCACATCGCCGGCCGCGCACAGCGTCAAGCCTAGCAGGATGGAGCGTCCGTAAGCGCTCTCCAGGGCTCCCCAGCTCAGCGCCGCCCAGAGAAAGGCGCTCGCTGCCAACGGCTTGGCAACCCACTCCCAAGCACGGTAGCCGCCTCGGTCCGCAACGAGCAGGCCGGTCACGGCCGCTACCGATAACCACAGCGGGGCGAAGAACATTCCTTGTGCATCCTTGTCTGCTTGCCCGGCCTGTTCGTCTCCGTGGCCTAGGCGTAGTGGCGCGAACACGGCCATCCCGAGCCGCTGCTTAAGACGTGTATGCCCGACCCCGCGCCACAAGTCGGGATGCGTCGGCTCAGACCACGGTTCCCGTCAAGCCGACCCCGCCCTCAAAGCGTGATGGCGTCGTTTACCAGATTCGCGTAATTGTCCATGATCTCGTCGACGTCTTCGTCTCTCAGGCCCAGCAAGGCCTTGAGCTGTTCGAAGTCGCCAGGAATACGTTCCACCGGACGCGCAGTGCGCCCCATGGCCAGCACGTCGATATGGTGGGCAAGAGCGAGGACCGCGGCATGCCGTTGCTCGTCGGTGTCCACCGAATCCAGCGGCGCATCGCCGAAGAACAGCCGGAGAGCACCCTGCGTGACCGCAGGCAGATACATGGTGCTGCCGGTAACGTCGACCACCATTCCTCTATCAACATTGCCGAAGACCCGCCGCTCCTCCTCTTCCATTACCAGCCCCCGACGCAGGGAACGAAGAGTAATATGAGCGTACTCCTTGGGGAAATTGGCAGCCAGAATCAGCGCGCCAAGATCGTGCAGCAACCCGGTCATCTCCATGTCGTCGGCCGCCAGCGGGAACGCCTCTTCCGCCAGCATCCGACACAAGCCCGCGATCCCGAAGCTATGCTCCCACAAGGCATCCAGCTGGTCCGCAGCCTTGGGATTCACATCGCGCATCGCCGTCACCAGCACCGCCATCCGCACCCGCCGCGCGCCCAGCAGGTTCACCGCCTGACGGCTGTTGGTCACTTCCCGCTGACGACGGAACAGCGGCGAGTTGGCAATGTACAGGAGTGACGACGAGAGCGCCGGGTCCTGCGCAACCTGATCGGCGACCATCATGAGGTTCACATCGTCACCGCTAACCGCGTCGAGGACGGCTTGGCCGTGACGGGAAATAGCCGGCATCTTCAGTTGAGAAACATCGACCTGCATTAGAACTTCTCGTTGTGGAGGATCTCAAGCGAGCGCTGCCGCGCCACTGCCGAATATCGCATCAACGCCTTAAAGGCAGCTAGACGTGAGCCTGCATTAGGATACGCTAATTGTTGCCAGGTTCTAGACCATCGTGCATGATCGGACGATTCTCCGTCCCTTGAAAGTTCCGACCGCCTGCACCGCATAGAGCATAAGCCAATCCCCCCCAGGCCGGCGACGGCCATCGCGGCGGGAGCCCCCGCCCCGTGCCCGCGGACGAACGTCTGCAGGCCAGGACCGCTCAGCACGCCGGTAGGCCGCTCAGCTAAAACGGAGCTGCAACAACAGTCTATCGCCGATAGTGGGTGGCGAAGCCCGATGATAGCAGGAGGCGTCCTGAATAAAGCCGGTTCCTGCCGGGCCTTCGATAACGAGCTCGTTCTCCCGCCCGTAGAATGTGCGCACGGCTTCTTCGTCTGCCACTGCGGAGCCTAGGAGCCACCGCAGCGGCTTGCGCAAATGCGACCCCTTCATCATCACATGTGCGCCCGAACCCACCGTGCAGTCGAGAATATAGAAGCTCACGTAGAGAAAGTTCAAGCCGCCGACGTCGTAGTGGTAATCGATGACGTGCTGCTTCAAGCGCCTGCGCTCCACGTCCGTGAACGACGAGGCAACGCTCCAGTACAACAGCGTGTCGACCTTTTTGGGGACATAGCCCAAGTATGCAGCCACCAATCGATTCAGCACCGGATCGGTCACGACCCTACGCACTGCCTCGCAGCGCAGTGGATCGGTGATAGGCGCAATCGCCACAGGGCGCCCATCAGGCGTATAACCGTTTTTGATCTCCGCATGAAGGAACGCCGGTCCTTGCGGATCCTGTCGGGCAAACAGCGGTTCGGCGCGGCAAAAGGTTTCGATCTCTTTGGTCAACTCTGCGGGCAAGCGTATATCGGTGAAGACGGCGTCCTTGCGTATCGCCGCCACGGCCGCGCCGATGTCCAGCGCAGGGAAGATGGTGTCCTGGAAGCTCTCCTGCTCAGAGATATTGCGGGCGCCCCATTCGCACACATAGCGGAACCGGCTGTAGCAAGCCCTTACTGTTCGAAAACGCCCGAAGAGATAGACGAAATCACCGCGTTTGAGCCGCGCTAAAACTCTCGTGAGCTCCATTCACTTTCCCTTTCCCATTATTATTTTTTGAGTTGGCGGCGTTACCGCCCAGGTATCCTAATGCGTGGAAGACGCCATCACAATACACTCGTTTTGCTAAATTGCCACCTTTTCCCATAGCGTTTCCCGGCAGTGGGTAATCCGGCCTGCCACGGCGTCTGCGAGCCATCCCCATGCGCCAGGCCGTTGTTAGAGGCCCCAACAAGCATCGCCCTGCGAACCTCGCTGCCGCCCGCTAAGCACAGCTGCGCACCTCTGAAGCTTCATCCAAGAGTCGCTGCACTCGCCGCCCGCTGTTTCATGCGTTTCGATAAAACTCTCAATGCCGATTCTGATCGAGACCGTGCCCTCTCGCCCGGGCAGGCGAACAGAGTTTCCGCCAAGCGATCCGGCTGCGGCGCCAGCTGAACGCCGTTCCGGGAGGGGACTTATGGCATATCCCGTTGACAACGATTGATGCGCAGCGTGAAATCGATTCACGTGACTGTTAGGGCGTGTTTTCCTTCGTTTCGCGCTTGGCCCTCCCCTGCGCATGCCCTTCGTTTCGCCTATAGTCTGTAACCCCGCGGACAGTGGCGCAGTCACCGTGGAGCCCGTCACTGTGCTGGCGGCATGGAAAACCCAAGGAGGGAACATGAACCACCTGCGCTGGCAAATTGCCATTTCAGTATGCGTTATATTCGGCGTGGCGCTATGGCTACAGAACAAGAGCACGGCCAAGCTGCCGTACACTCCCCTGTCGATCGCGACCGTGGTCGAGCCAATGCCTGGGGGCGGCTCACCCGCCGCACGGGACCAGGCTTTCTCGGGATTCGCGAAAGACGAGATGGTGTCTTTGCTCGGCGGCGCGACCGACGCCACGCCCGAGGAAACAGCCAGAGCCCGCGCAGTTCGAAACCGACGCGACGAAGAGCTGACGCTGACAGTACTTCGCGAAGCGCTGGCTGATTCGCCATGGCAGTTCATAGACGCGCCCGGGGAGCAGCTGCCGGTTGTCCCAACACAGGACGGGGATGGCCGTGTATACATCCGCTTCAACCGCCTCAAACTCGACCTCTTGCAGCCTGGCGATAAGCTGACCTTCGCCCTCCCGCAGGTGGACCACGATTACACCATGGTTGTCAGCGAGGTCTTCGAGCACGGGCATGGCATCGCTTCCTGGAGCGGCCATATTGTGGGGATGCCGGAGGAGTACCCGGTGAGCTTCACTCAGGGGCCCGATTACACTCGCGCAGGCATCGCGACGCCCGCAGGATATTTCGCTCTGGAAGCCTATGGCGGCTCCGGCTGGATCCTTCCGCCGGCTGCGCTTGCGATCCGCGCCGCACCTGCGCCCGCTCCTTCCGGCCAACTCGACGGCGATTGAAGCCCGCACGACTGCCGTGGTCGGCGTCTCGTTCTCCGCGGCCCACTTCCGCTCGGCGGCTATCGGCACATATACAACCGGCGATGCGCCGACGAGCCGCCCCACGGTGTAACGCCCGCAGCAGCATCGCTTACCCACCCTGCGCCTGGAGAAGGACCTAGACCATGTCCCGCGATCGCGACTTAAGCACCCGCTGCGTCCATGACGGCGAGATCCCCGACCCCCAAGGATCCCCATTTACGCCGCTTCATAACGCAACGACTTTCCGCTTCGACAGCACCCAGCGGTTGCTGGACGTTGTCGAGGGCCGGCAAGCCGGCAATCTATACACCCGCTACGGCCAGAACCCCACCATTACGAGTGCGGAAGCGAAACTCGCCAGCATAGAATGCGCAGAATCGGCCTTGTTGTTCACCGCCGGCATGGCGGCGGCCTCGTCCTTGTTTCTTACCTATGGACGCCACGGGATTGTTTGCATTGGCGAAGCCTACGGCGGCACTTTGGAGCTGCTCACCGAGCAGTTGCCCGCACTGGGGTGCCGCACCGAGCTGCTGCTGGGCGCTGAAACCGACCGCCTCCCTGCGCTACTGGCCCAAGGCATGCGCCTGGTATTCCTCGAGTCGCCTACCAATCCGGTTCTGGAAATAGCCGACATCGGAGCGATCGCAACGCTCGTCCATGCCCATGGCGGGCTGCTCGCTGTAGACAACACCTTCGCTACACCGGTAAACCAGAATCCGCTTGCGCTAGGGGCCGATATCGTCATGCACAGCGCTACCAAGTACCTAGGCGGTCACAGCGATCTGACAGCCGGGGTTCTGGCGGGCTCGCAGGCGCTGCTGACCCCTATCCGCAACTGGCGCAAGAACCTGGGACAAGTGCCTGCCCCGGCCACGGCCGCGCTACTCGCCAGAAGCCTGCGTACCCTGCCCTTGCGAATCGAACGGCAGAATGCCACCGCGCTGGCCGTCGCACAGGCCTTGCAGCAGCACCCCAAGGTACGGCGCGTGCTCTATCCGGGCCTAGCCGATTTTCCCGGACACGCCTTGGCAAGGCGCCAGATGCGCGGCTTCGGCGGGATGTTGACCTTGGAGCTGGCTACCGATGCCGCCGGTGCCGCGCGGGTCGTCGACGCCTTGCAGCTCATACTCAACGCACCCAGTCTGAGCGGAGCGGAAACGCTGGCCACGCTACCCCTGGCGACCAGCCATCACGGCATGACGGCAGCGGAGCGCCGTCGCCGCGGCATCACCGACGGTATGATCCGTCTTTCCATGGGGCTGGAGGCTCCCGAGGACCTGATCGCCGATCTGCGGCAAGCGCTGGAACGCATCTGATGTATATACTGGCGCATTTCCCGGTGCCTGCACTCATGAGCTTCGAATCCCTAGGCCTGATCGACCCGCTGCTACGCGCCTTGTCGGAGCGCGGCTACACCACTCCTACACCTGTTCAGCAGAAGGTGATTCCCGCCGCGCTGCGCGGACGCGATGCGATGGTGGTCGCGCAGACCGGCACGGGCAAGACCGCAGCGTTCGCCTTACCGGCGATCCAGCGTCTGAGCCTCGCAAGGCCCCGGCTCGTCAGCCACTGCATGCGCGTGCTGGTACTGGTCCCTACGCGGGAGCTTGCCGAGCAGGTACAGCGCAGCTTCCGTAGCTACTCGCGCCATGTTGCGTTGCGCAGCGCGGCCGTCTATGGCGGTGTCAGCATCCGGCCCCAGATTACCCAGCTGAGCGGAGGCTTGGACGTGCTGGTCGCAACGCCCGGGCGGCTAGTGGACCTGTGCCGCAGCAACGCCGCAAAGCTGTCCCGGGTGCAGACACTGATTCTGGACGAAGCGGATCGCATGCTCGATCTAGGCTTTGCACCCGATATCGAGCGAGTGCTGGACGCACTGCCACAGCGCCGCCAAACGCTGCTGTTCTCCGCAACCCTGCCCAGTGCCATCCAAGCGCTGGCCGCCGAACTGCTGGTCAAACCCCTAATTGTCGATCTGGGGCAACAGGATGCGGTTGCTGGCAACATCGCCCAGTCGGTGATCGTTGCGGACAAGAAGCGCAAAGCCGAGCTTCTCGTTCATCTGATAGAGGAGCGGGGTCGCCCGCAGGTCCTGGTATTCGTGAAAACCCGTGCGGGGGCCGAACAGCTCGCGACCCAGCTGCGCGCGCAAGGGCTTGCCGCCGAGGCCATTCACGGCGACAAGCCGCAGCGGGAGCGCATGCAAGCGCTGACGCGCTTCAAGCGGGGCGATGCGTCCGTGCTGGTCGCTACGGACGTGGCCGGGCGCGGCCTGGATATCGCCGCGATGCCTCTGGTGGTGAATCTGGATTTGCCGCTGGTCGCACAAGACTACATACACCGGGTCGGGCGCACAGGACGCGCTGGCGCCAGCGGCCAGGCGATCTCCCTAGTTTCCGCCGACGAGGTGAAACAGCTCGCGGCGATAGAAGCCCAGATCGGCCACACGCTGCCCCGACACACCGTGCGCGGCTTCGAGCCGCAACACCGCGTGCCGCCCACCGCCAACGAGAAAAACCAGAAGGCGGTCAGGACCCAAAAGGCGAAGAAAAAGCTGAAAAAGCGGAAGCAGGGGGCATCTCAGCGCAGGTCGTCGCAGCACGCGAAAAGCGGGCGCCGAACATCGAGCCCGAAAAGCTGAAGGCGCCCGCGTTTCTGCAACCGGCAACCGTCCTCTCTGCCAGCGCGCCGGGCTCGCAGAAAGACTACACGATAACGTGGGGCAGGAAGCGGGAACTGTCCTTGGTAATCAAGCTATTGTCCTCGCGAATCCCTATCCCCGCCGCGCGATCGCCGATAATCCAGCTGCCGATCAGCGTATAGCCGCCTTCGAAGCGCGGCAGGGCGTGATAGGCCTGCCGCACATAAGGCCCGTCGTCGTACGGCCCGTCCACTGTCACCGTCTCCCCGGTCTCCGTGCGCAAGGTGACATTGGCCCCTTCTCGGGAGAAGAACGGTTTGCGAACCCAGCCCGGCTGGAGCGGCGCATTGCGAGGATCTTCGAAATAGGCCGGCAACAGGTTGGGATGCCCCTCGTGCGCCTCCCACAGCAGCGGTAATACGCCTTTATTCGACAATATGGCCTTCCAAGGTGGCTCGAACCAGGCAGCGCCTGCCGATGGCAACATTGGGCCGAACGCCTCCTCGAACATGAACTCCCAGGGGTAGAGCTTGAAAATCGCCTCGATCACCTGGTCGTCGAGATCGACGAAACGCCCGCAGTCGCTGGCACCTATATCCTCTATAGCGATATAGCGGGTATCCACCCCGGCCTGCGCGGCACAGTCCTGCATATACTGCACGGTACCGCGATCCTCCTCGGATTCGCGCACGCTGGTGAAGTACAGCGGCCCTGGAAGACGAGGTCCGACGTACTGGAACACTTCGATCAGCTTCTCTTGAATGGAGTTGAACTGATCGGCGTGTGCCGGCACCAGGCCAGCCTGTTTGGCCTGCTCGAGCCAGACCCACTGGAAAAATGCCGACTCGTAGAGACTGGTGGGGGTATCGTAGTTGAGCTCGTAAAGCTTGGCCGGTCCGGACCCGTCATAGGCCAGATCCAGCCGCCCGTAGAAGTGCGGCTGGCCGCTCACCCAGCTTTCCCGTATGTAGTCCCAGTAAAGCTCGGGGATAGCGAGCCGGCTTAGCAGGGCTTCGTCCCGCACCACTCGATCGACCAAGTCCATGCACATGGCATGGATCTCTTCAGAAGGGTCCTCCAGATCGTTCTCGATCTGCTCAAGCGTGAACTGATAATAAGCGGACTCGTCCCAGTAAGGCTCGCCGTCGATGGTGTGGAACTTGAAGCCAAGGCGCTCAGCCAGCTCGCGCCAGTCCGCACGCTCCGAGGTCGCCATCCGCCTCATGCCAAGGCCTCTCCTCAGCTTCCCCAGCCACCGCGTGCCGCCGCGCTGGAACCGAAGCCGCGGCGCGAGCTGTTGACGGCTTGTCCGGACTGCCGACTGGTGCCGGTGGAGTGCTGCGCAGCGGCCGACCGAGACATGCGCGCCTGCGCGCTGCTGGTGGCCGCGCTCCAGTCCCCACGATTGTGTCGGTCATAGTAAATGGGCTGGTGATGAATCGTGCGATTGCCCCCAGCCAGCATGTGCCCCAGCATGAAACCCATCATCGCCGGCATGAAAGCGCTGCTGCCATCGCGCATGACGACCTGCTGGCAGTTGCCGTACATCGTTTCGCAATCATGCGCCGAGGGGAACCGCGGCAGCTGCTGCTGGGCGGCGTTGAAGGCGTCCGTGCACGCCTTCTCGGTATAGATGCCTTCCGCTATGCACTCGTCCACCGAGCGATAGGCCGTGGCGGCCTGCACCGGACCGATCGCCTGTTCCTGCGCAGGAGGCTGGCTGTCACAGGCGATCAGCAGGAAGGGCGCGGCTCCCATCATCGCAAGCCCTGCGAACTTACTGCGCTTCATGTATCGATCCCTCATCAATAGGCCATGCTGGCGGCATTGAGCAGACCGGCGCCGATAAAGAACGCCGCCGCCAGGATAGCGGTCGCCATCTCGCCATTGGCGATACGTGTCGGCATATCGCGTATCGCCAGCCGCAAAGTGTAATAAGCGCCAATCTGCACTCCCAGCGCGACGATGCTCCAGAGCACGCAGTCGAGCAGACTCACAGAATGGGAGATCGCGCTATGCAGCGGCAGCACGAAACCGATGATCGCGCCGCCGAATGCCGTAGCCGCCGCCGAGTTACCTTGCTTCACCAACGTCCACTCATGATCCGGCGTCAGCCTGGCGTAGAGAAACGAGAAGACCGCCAGCATGGCCGCCGCCACCAGAAAATAAGCCAGAAAAGAAGGGAAGCCCGCCAAGTAAGTGGATGCACGATCCAACATGGTTGTTATCCTTATGCGATTTCCAGATCAGCTTCGCTGATATCCACGCCGACGCTGAATACAACGCAATACTCGTCGCCGGTTTGCTCTGCCGATATCAGCAGATACTCCATCCGCTGCGTATCGTCCACCGGCCGCTCGTAAAGCATGCAGTAATGGTTCACGGTGTACGCCGGCACCGTGTCCGACTCGGTATAGACGCTTTCGTCGAAGGCGACCGGCGGTACCTTGCTCTGCCCTTCGTCGCCCCATACGCGGACGAACGTCCTGCCGCGGTGCTCGACTGTCTGCCTGCCGATCAGACTCTCCTCGCCCAGCCACTGCTCGAACGAAGCGTGGTTGGAAGGCGTTCGAGTCTCGTCGAAGACGAACAGCTTGATGTCGTCTATGGCCTTCGCCGTTGTGTTTACCTGAACGAACGCATCGTCGGTCAGGTAGAACCGGTGCAGCTCGCTGGCCGCGCCCAGGTCGACCAGTCCGCGCGCGTCGATGCGCTGCGAGCCTTCGGGCGCTGCAAAGACATAAGCGTCGGCCTGCAGCCGGTACCGCGTCGGATCCACGGTCACGAAGCCGCCGCGCCGTAAGCCCAGAGGCTCGAAGAGCGCAGCATCCTGCGCCTCGCTCAGCTGTCGCTCCGCTTTGCGCGCTCGGTGAATTCTCTTCAGAAAACCGAACATTGGGCACCCCTTTCGCCGCCGTCCGGGCCATCGCCGCCAGATCGGCTCTCCGACAACCTACGATAGAACTCGCCGCAGTCCGAAACCGCTCCGGCACCACCCGGAGCGTGTCACGGCATCGCCGACCGGGCAGCGATGCCATCTAAATGGGCCGGAACTGCGCCGCCCTGTCAAACGGCTACGGCGATTCTCGGCAAGCCGAGCGATCGGCGATATCCTTCCAAGACGTTGCTACCAGCCGCTATTGCGCCTTGCTCGCTTCACGCTGCTTCTTCAGCCGCTCCA
The DNA here is from genome assembly GCA_964460035.1 of uncultured Alkalilimnicola sp. GTDB lineage: Bacteria > Pseudomonadota > Gammaproteobacteria > Nitrococcales > AK92 > CAYWPG01. The sequence goes on along the minus strand of CAYWPG010000048.1, from coordinate 14,515 downwards.
GCACAGCGTTGGCGCTGCCGCTCTCCGCCTTCAGGCCCGCGGCCCGCAGCTTGGCTTCCAGATCGTCGCCGTCCTCTTCGCGCGCAATCGCCTCGGCCGCTTCCATCCGGGCAGCGGTTTCCGCTTGCTTGTTCTTGATGCGCTCCAGCGAATCCAGCGCGGTTCGCAGCGAGGCGTTCTGCCCGCTGCTGCGGGCCGATACCGCGGCCTGCGCCCGCTGTACCGACGCGGTCGCCTTCACGCTGTCAACCTGCTGCTTGAGCCGGCTCAACGTATGCTCGGCCTGCTTGATGGATTTCTTCAGCGTCTCGATGCTGGCATCGTAGCTGCCGATCAGCTCGCGTTCGCTGGCGATGTCGCCTTCAAGCTGTGCGATCCGTTCGGCAATCTCCAGAGCCAGCTCTTCATTGCCGATTTCCAGCGCCTGAGAAGCATAGCCTTCCAGCTCGGCCAGCTTCTTCTCCTTGGCCTCCAGCTTGTCAGCGGCCAGCTTGCGCTGAGCCATCACCTCGGCCAGATCCTCGCGGGACTTACGCAGCGCTTGGTTGGCATCGCGGATTTCCTGATCGAGAATGCGCAAGGACTGCGAATCCACGATCGCTTCGCCTATCTCGGTCGCGCCGCCGCGCAAGGCGGTAATCATCTTCTTGAACAAGCTCATGGCATGATCCTCGCAAGTTAGTCGGCAAGAAAATCGCTGAACGATTCGGCGGCATCTATGGTATTCACGGCAAGCACGTCCAGCTCCTCCTCCACGGCGGCGAGAGGCGAACGGCTGGAGAGCTGGCCGTAGCAGATGTAAATGTCCTGCCCATCCTCGTTGCGCACCAGCCCGATGCTGCTCAATGGGCTCACTGGCCCGATGAACAGCGCGGCCTCGTTGAATGCTGCCCTGTCCTTGACCTGATCTGCGCTCCAAAGCGTTGCCGACGCGAAAATCTGCTCGCCGGAAACCGAGACTTGAATCGGCAGATCGCCATACTCGTGCATGATCACATTGATGATGGGCTCGCTGCCTTCCAGAAGCTCGACACTGATCGCCTTGTTCTGCGCCAGCTCCGACCCCTGCAGAGCTTCAGCCAAAGAAGCGGTGGTCCACTGGTTAGCCATTGTTTCTTCTCCCGTTGTTCGAATCGTGACTGTCGATCCTTTCAGCCTCATGGCCTTCTCCACCTTCAGCAGAAGAGCGGAGTATTCCGGACGGATGTGGACCCTACGTGCCACCCACCCCTTTGCCTTCATCCGCTCCCGGAGGGCCCGCTGGCGTTTGGCTGCCGTCCTGTCCGCCATCCACTTACTCCCGATCAGCGCAGCGAGGATGCACAGTGTAACCGCCCCAGCGTGATGCGTCACGTTATTCGTAACGGCTCTTATAGCCTGGCCCGGCACAGCAAGGATGGCACATTCTGCGGGCCAGACACCGTTCTTCGCGGCCTTGTAGCGCCCTGCCCGCCGCCGCTGCGAAACGTCAACCAGAGCACATCCGCACCGGCGCTTCTTGTCCGCCAATTAGGCCAGCGCTGGCGAGCAAGGTTCCGTTGCCAGCGAGATCACGCCCAACAGCCGCCTCCCCGGGGCCGCTGCGCGCCACGCGCAATCAATAGCAAAAGAGGAATTCTCTTGGCCGCACGTGTTTTCTTCGGGCCGCTGACGTGCCACTCTAATGCCCCATACTCTTCAACTTGTATGGTTCAGCCGCTGCGTATGCACATGGCGGTCCGCTGGAAGCTTCGCTCCGCAAGCCGCGGTGTGTCGTTGCGGCCCGCGGCCGTCGGCGCGCCGCACTTGGCCGGAAACCCGGCGGCAGGCACTGAACCGCACAACGAAGGGCGATGGAGTATTTGCGCTTCTACCGCCATAGCCGGCACGTTCAATGCGCGCACCATTGGCGCCCTGAACGCTCGCCTGCCTGTGTGCGCTGGCGATCCCGGCGCAATCGGCGAACGGAGCCAGGCGGGAAGCGCGCCTTGCCGACAACCCCGGCGCACTCCAGTAGCTCCAACGGGAGCTGAGCGAGGCCTTGAGCCTTTGGCGCTGCACTTTCGACCAGGACGAACGCTGGTTGAGGGCAGCCCGCGATCTGAATCGACCGGGTTCAAAAACCCTATTCGATCCACCGCCGCGCATTTGGCAGGGAGGCGGCGTTGCGGTGATCAGCAGGTGCCCAGTGGGCTATCACAACGAAGGTAAAGAGCATGAGTAAGCCAAACGCTCCAACGCCAGCCGAGGCGGCCGCCCTCGCCTACTTCGCCGAGGCCGAGAAGAAAGCCTGGATCGTACCGGATCTGGCGCCGGACACGCCGATTATTCCCGTTAACAAAGTGGGCATCATCGGCGCCGGCACCATGGGCGGCGGAATCGCGATGAACTTCGCCAACGTCGGCACGCCGGTCGTGATCGTCGACACCACTCAGGAAGCGCTCGAACGCGGCCTGGGCGTCGTGCGCAAGAACTACGAGCGCAGCGCCAGCAGGGGTCGCATCACCAGTGAGGATGTCGAGCAGCGGATGGGACTGATCACCGGCACCGTCAATCTGGAAGATGTGGCCGATTGCGATCTGATCATCGAAGCCGTGTTCGAGAACATGGCGATCAAGAAAGAGATCTTCGCCAAGCTGGACTCCATCGTCAAAGACGGCGCCATCCTCGCCACCAACACCTCGGCGCTGGACGTCAACGAGATCGCGACGGCGGTAAAGCGGCCCGAGGCGGTCATCGGCCTGCACTTCTTCTCCCCGGCCAACGTGATGAAGCTGCTGGAGATCGTCCGCGCCGACAAGACCTCCGACTCCGTGCTCGCCACCTCCTTGGAGCTCGCCAAGAAGATCAACAAGGTGGCAGCGGTAGTAGGCGTCTGCCCGGGTTTCGTGGGCAACCGCATCCTCTTCCCGCGCCAGGCCGCCGCGCAACGCCTCCTGCTGGAAGGGGCCATGCCCTGGGATATCGACCGTGTGCTCACGGACTTCGGACTGCCCATGGGACCGTTCCAGATGTCCGACTTGGCGGGTCTGGACATTGGCTGGTCGCGGGAAACGTCCAAAGGCGAAACGCTGCGCGATCGACTCTGCGAAATGGATCGCCGCGGACAGAAAACCGGCAAGGGCTACTACGACTACGACGAGAACCGCAAGCCCAGCCCCTCGCCCGTGGTGGAACAGCTGGTCAAGGAATTCGCCGCCAGCAAGGGCCTGCCGCAACGTTCGTTCACCGATGACGAGATCCGCGAGCGGCTGCTGTTCCCGATGATCAACGAAGGCGCGAAGATTCTGGAAGAGCGCAAAGCGCAGCGTCCGTCCGACATCGACGTCGTCTGGGTATACGGCTACGGCTGGCCGGCCACCCGTGGCGGCCCCATGTACTACGCTGACAGCATCGGGCTGGACAAGGTGCTCGCCGGTCTCGAGAAGGCCCATGCCGAAGGCGCCGGCCCCGAGCCCGCCGCACTGCTGAAGCAGCTGGTTGCCGAAGGCAAGCGCTTCCAGGATCTGTAAAAGCTCCTTACACCAAGCCCAAGCAGGGCGTCTTAGGAGCGCACCAGCGGACGACCCGAGCGCCGGCTCGGGTCGTCGTCCTCAACGGTATTAGCCGCCCGATAGTCCGTCAATTCCCGTCCGCGCCTCGTCATCGTCCGCGTACTCTGTCGCGGACACCTCAAGCACCCGCCCTGTCTTGGCAGTGAGTCAACTGCTCAGGCGCCTGACCGCGCAAAATGATACATTGCCTAAAAATGCAACATCAGGTATGTTGACATCGTCTTTGTCCACGCAAACGGCCGGAAATCACAGGTCCCGGCGACCGCGCCGAACGCGACGGCGCCGGAAACAGGGAGGCATACCGCTCCGCACGATCAGCTGCATCCCAACAGCTCACCGAAGGTAATCGATGAATAACAACAAGGAGGAGAGCGAATATGAAATCGACAAGGCCAACGCGCCGCCTTCGCTTCGCGCTTATGGCGACGGCTTTAAGCCTGGCTGCCGTACTCGGAGGCTGCAACAGCAGCAGCAATAGTGGCAGCAGCAAGACCGGCCAGTTCGCCGGCATTCCCGTCAAGGGGCTTTCGTACCGCACTCCCAGCGGCTCAGGAACTACCGACGCCCAGAGCACTTTCCATTACCGCAGCGGCGAACAGATCACCTTCTCCATCGGCAGTCTAGAGCTGGGCAGCGCCCCCGGCAGCGACCGCATCACCCCGGTAGATCTTGTCGAAGGCGCCGAGGATCTCTCCGACCCGGTTGTCACCAACATAGCCATACTGCTGCAAACCCTGGATCACGATCGGGACCTCAACAACGGCATCCAAATCACTGCGGCGGCTGCCCAGATCGTTTCCAACTACGCGGATTCCATAGTTTTTGATCAGCCCACAGCGGACTTCGAAGCCAGCGTGCCCCTGCTTGACATGCTGGCAGAGTTGAACGCGGCCGGTACGGCGGTATTCAATGATACCGATCCGCGCCCGCGCCGGTTGCGCAGCGCGACGGATGCTCGCGAGAACCTGCAGCGCGCCCTCAGCGAACGCCAAACCGTTAGCACCGAGTACGGCCAGCTCCGAGGCTTTACCACCGCGGACGGAACGGCCTGGTCGTGGTACGGAATTCCTTATGCCGCACCTCCGCTTGGCGATCTGCGCTGGAAGCCGCCGGTGGCGCCCCAGAAGTGGGATGGCGTACGCGACGCCATCGCCTGGGGCGATCAAGCGGCGCAGCCCTACCTCTACGAAGCCTTCGGCGAAGGCGGCATGAGCGAGGACAGCCTGTACCTGAACATTACCGTGCCAAAGGATCGCGAGGGCGAGAAACTGCCCGTGATGGTGTGGTTCCACGGCGGCGGCTTCTCCATCCTCACCGGCAATACCCGTGCCTTCAATAACACCTCGCTGCCCCGCGAAGGCGTGGTCGTCGTTACCGTGAACCACCGTCTAGGACCGTTCGGTTACTTCGCCCACCCTGCCCTGACAGCGGAGTCGGAGCACGGAGCATCCGGTAACTATGGCCAGCTCGATCTGGTCGCGGCCCTCAAGTGGGTGAAAAACAACATCGCCGCTTTCGGCGGCGATCCGGACAACGTCACGATCTTCGGCGAGTCCGGTGGTGGCGGCAAGGTCCTGTCCCTTCTGCACTCGCCCCTGGCCAAGGGCTTATTCCATCGGGCCATCGTGCAAAGCGGCATGGCCGAACCGGCGGACGCGACGATTCCGGCGCTTGTCACCCTGGCCCAGCAGGAGCAGGAAGGGCAGCGCCTGGTCGCAGCGCTGGGGCTGGACGGCGAAGAGGACGTGCTCGCGGCCATGCGTGCCGTTCCCCTGGCCCAGTTGGTCACCACGGCCAACGATATCAATTACGCGGCGCGGCCCAACGTCGATGGCTGGTACAAGCCCATGGGCATCCGTCAAGCCTTTGAGGCGGGCACGCACAATGACGTGCCGATCATGGCCGGCGCCAACACAGGTGACCTGCCCGCCCTGATCAAGGGGCTGCTGTGGTACATGCCCTGGATTGCCGAGGAGAACGAATCCGACGTCTTCGCCTATGTCTTCAGTCACGTGCCGGCGGGATGGCGGGCGGCCGACGTACCGGCCTATCACGGTATCGAGCTGGTCTATGTGTTCGACTACCAGGGCAGCTTCCTGTCCCATTACCTGCTGGGACTCACGGGCCACCCGGAGCCAACGCCGATAAAGTTCGCCACCGTGGATGCGCCAAAGCCGGATCCGCAAGAATACGCTTACGTTACCGATCGCACCCGGGCGATGTGGGCCGCGTTCGCTCGCACAGGCAACCCGAGTCTGGAGGATCTGGTTTGGCCGCCATATACCCTGGAAAACGACACGTTCATGGCGATAGGCACCACCATCCAAACGGGTGTCGGTCTGGAGGCCGCCTTCCCGCCGCACTAATCGCCAGGGTTTAACGGGATCGGCCGTTAACGCTTGGCCGGTGCCTTAATGGCACCGGCCAAGCCTTGCAGGAAACTTATGGCATGCGGTCACGCGGCCATGTCTGACTGCGCGTACCGTTTCACATCAGCGTCCGTGGAAACGGCGATGGAGCTCACGCACCTGTTCGGCAAGCGCGGGTACGGGACCTTCCACCACAGCCCCGGGCACGATCGTCTGAATAGGCAAGGTCGCCACCGGCGGCGGCGCCACACCCAGCTCCCGCAGCCATTCGGCCAATTGGGCGGACGAGCTTGCGTAGACTATACGCCCCAGGCCGACCCAACCATGCGCCGCAGCGCACATGGGGCAATGCTCGCCTGAGGTATACACTGTCGCTGCCGCCCGTTCCTCGGGCGTCATGTTGGCGGCAGCCCAGCGCGCCAGTTCGAACTCGGGGTGCCGCGTCCGATCTCCTCCCGCTACGCGATTGCGGTCCTCCGCAAGCACCGTCCCATCGGCGGCGACCAACACCGAACCGAACGGTTCGTCGCCCACCTCCAAAGCGTGAGTCGCCAACTCTATGCAGCGGCGCAAGTGGCGCAGGTCCGTCTCGCTCAGCATAATCGCTCCATCCAAGACCTAGGCCCGATCGCAAATCGGCGCCCGCATGGGTTTATTCAACGTGCCCGAAAATGGTACAGGACACAGCGTTCCCAACCTAACCTATCACACCCGGGAGTGCGGCCAACAAGAGGCGGGCTCGAACATCGGCCTACGGCAGCCCTAGGCTCTCGTGCGCGCAAGCCGGTAACGCAGCAGCGCGTTGTAGATAAGCCCCGCCGCGAACGCAATGAACAGCGGCGCGAAGCCGAATGCCTCTATGGGCGTGCCGGCCTGAGACATGGCGCGCTTAATGCCTAAAGCGACGATAACCCCCGTCAGCAGAGCCCCTAGCCAGAACGCCACTCTGAAGCGGCCAGAGAAGGGATAATGAAAGTGCCTGGAGCAGCTGGAGCAATACCCACGGACCTGACCAAGTACCGAGCGCTTCTTAGTGCTTTTTGCCAGCGCCCCACAGTGCGTGCACACCAGTATTTGGCTCATGTCCAACACTATCTCGTTCCCCCACGGTAAAGCGTACTCTTTCTAGTTGTGCCGACCCCCGGTACGGCGGGGTTCGATGATTGCCTAAAGCCGCCTGTCGGTAGCCGCTCCGCCAAGCGGTTCCCTACGCCCAGCGCGACGGCTTTAGCGATATGCCTGCCGAGGTCGGAAAGCGCGTCAAAGCCGATAGCCCCGATGGCGCCAAGTCTGCTTGGCGCATGCGAACTTGGCCGGCGCCTCCTTCTTGCGGTAGCGCCGCCATCGGCAGCAAGCTAGAGAGGTGCGGGAATGCTTGGCCCTTGAATCGAGCAGTTAAGCTATTGGTTCATCTAGCGCTGCACCAATGGGAGCTGCGAACCACGAGCCCGAGCAAGCCCGAAACCGAACAGCTCCGGCATTTGGCTAGAACGGCCCGGACGCTACCGGTGACAAGCCTTATTAGGGAAGAACGACGCTTCACAGCAAAACTTAAGAGCGTTTGACAGAGCCGAGCAGCACCGTGCGCCGAGGCGACCCGCCGCAATTGTGGGACAGATCTGCTGGCGCCTCACCGAACCGGATCGCGCAAGCCAGCCGCTATGGCTTTGCGCCAGACTGCCAGTTTCCTGGTATAGGGGACGGCCGCGTTGGCAGGGCTGGTCGATGGCAGTGTGAGATACGACAAGTCAGCCCCGCCGACCAGGCAAGGTTTCACATGCCTGCGGTACAGCTCCGCTGCTTTGACGCCGTTGAAGCAAACCAGGGCGATATCGCTGTGCTCGTCAAAGAACGCTTCGAAATCATTGGGTACCACGGAAGCGCTCTGTATATCGGAATCCAGACTGGACGCTCGACTGCAAGATTCGACCACATCCCACACAGCTACACGGTGGGCACGCAGGCGCGCGGCGCGCTCGGCATACGGCGCGTGCACGTCGAACTCGAAGTGCTCGCTCATGATCCGCCAAAAGGCGTTCCGCGGATGTGCGTAATATTGCTGCGCGGCGAGCGAAGCTCGTCCCGGCATGCTGCCTAGAATAAGCACCCGTGCCGAAGGATCGGCGATCGGCGGAAAACCCCTTACGTACGACATGTCAGGACCGGCTTCGTCCAACCGGGCTTGTCACGAAACTCATCCAAGGCGCGCTCAACACGCTCTTCCAAAGTACGCGTTGATTTAGTGTACCGCCCCCCTGCCCCCGGCTGTGCTGCCTCACGGCATATACTCGGCACCCCACATGCTCTACCGGCCACCGTATTCTTAGCGCCAAACCCACTCCATTACCACTATTTCCGCATATTCCTCCCTTGCATTGCACCACTTCCCCGCCCAATTAAAGCGAGACCGACTTCTTCTTGTCGGCATTTTTGTCAACACGTCAATGGGACATGCATAGCGTTTCACGAAGGGAGAACCCGTTATGCGCTGTAAATACGACTCGGAAGTTCGCTCGAATGCTATTCGATCGTTTCTGGGCGCAAGTCTGCTCGCATTGGGCTTGTTCGTCAGCGGGGCGGCTGTTGCCGGACAGCAGTCGCAACAACCCGGGCAACTGGACCCATCCATAAGCGACCGCATGGGCGAAGAGCTCATCGGCATGCGCGTTAACGACCAGGAAGGCAGCCACTTCGGCACCGTTATCGATCTGGTGAAGAATCAGCAAAGCGGCGAGATAGAACTGCTGGTGGCGCATCCGCGTGTGCTGCATTTAGGCGAGCGGTACGCGCCCATTCCCGCATCGGAGTTCAGGGCGGAAGGCGACCAGCTCCAACTCACCCAGCAAATGAGCCAGGAGGAGTTTACGGAGCAGGCCCGCGCTTTCCATGAAGACCCGACGCAGTATCAGCCTGCCGACCAGAACGTTCAACTCAGCGAGCTGGAGCAGCAGCAACAGCCGGCCGGCTAACCGACTCGCAAGGCGGCAGCAGGTCGGCCGGGGCTATGCGGGCGTGAAGGAGCCGCCCATCGCAACGACCCGCCCTGCATGACCTGCAACCGCCTTGCGAAGGTGCCGCGGATTTGCTGGGGGCGCCCCCCACCTCGGTCGAAGGATCGCTGAGCGCAGCCGCGTTGACCTCCTTGGCGGCTCTCTCGACGAGCGCTTCGGTCTACGCCCAGTGCGCCCCCTCTTTCTTAGCCATGATGGGGGCATCAACGCGCCTGGTCAGATAGAGGATCTGTTTCACAACCGCGACCCGGCATGCGCCGGGCCGAACTACAAGCCTGCGGCCCCGGCGGACCGATTGGGCCGCTCGCAGGGTCGCGCGTATCGCGTGCTTGCAGTTTCTCGGCCCGCTACTTGCGAATGTTCACCACGTGCAGCTGAGAGAACTCCCTCAAACCATAAACGCCCGACTCCACGCCTATACCGGAATGCTTCGCTCCCGCGAAGGGCACGTCGGGGCTCAAGGCGGGATGCTGGTTCACCCAGGCAGTTCCCGTATCGAGCTGCCTTGCGACTTCCGCCGCCCGCTCCAGGTTCTCGCTCCACACCGACCCGCCCAAGCCATAGAGGGTCGCGTTGGCGCGCCGTATCGCATCGTCCACATCGCTGTAGCGGATGACCGGCAGAATGGGTCCGAACGTCTCCTCGTCCACCAGACGACACCCTTCCTTCACGTCCGCGACAATGGTAGGCGCGATGAAATAGCCCTTGCCCGGCAGCGCCTCCCCGCCGGCCACGATGCGCCCTTCGCCTGACTTGACCGATTCCAGCACCGCGAGCACCCGCTCGTATTGCAGGCGGTTCTGGATCGGCCCTATGGTGGACTCCGGATCGCTGCCCGGCCCGACCTTGGCGCGTTTGGCCAGCGTAGCCAGTGCCTGCACTACGTCCTCATAGATCGGATCGGGGGCATACACCCGTTTGATTGCAACGCAGGTCTGGCCGGCGTTGACGAATGCGCCCATGAACAAGGGCACGGCCGCCTTCTCAAGATCGACGTCATCGAGCAGGATGGCGGCATCGTTGCCGCCCAGTTCCAGGGTAATTCGCTTGAGGTCGCCCGCGGCGCTCTGCATGACTTTCTTACCGGTCGCGATGGAGCCGGTAAAGGAAATCTTCTTGATGCCGGGGTGGGCGGTGACCTTGGGCCCGAAACTGTCATCGCCGCACACGATATTGACCACACCCGGCGGCACCACATCCTTGATCAGCGCCCCTAGCCGCAAGGTAGCCAGCGGGGTGAACGGCGACGGCTTCAAAACCAGGGTACAGCCAGCCATCAGCGCTGTGGCGAGTTTGCCGGCGGCAATGCCGAACGGATAGTTCCAGGGCACGATAGCCGCGGCCACGCCCAGCGGTCGGTAGTGAATCTCCACCCGCGCTTTGGCGTCGTCCCGGATCACTTCGGGCTTGAGCTCCTGCGTTGCGCGCACACGCAGACGCGCCGCCGCCTGCTGAAGAACTTCCCGCTGCGCCTGCGCCCGCGGTTTGCCCTGCTCGGCCACCAGCAGGTCGATCAGCTCGTCAGCGTGCTTATCGATGACATCGGCGATTGCTGTGAGCACCGCGCCGCGTTGCTCGGTGCCGGTGTGCCGCCAGCTCGCGAACGCGCGCTCCGCTGCCGCTACCGCCTGGTCCAGGTCGTGGTCGCTCGCGTTCGGTGCCCGGCCTACCACACTCTCATCGGCGGGATTGATGACGTCGAATTGACGCTGTGCGGCTACCAGCCGCCCATCGATCAGCATCGGGAAGTCACTCATTTGCGCAATCCTCCTGGTATGCGCCCTGTTTCCGGGCACTTGTAAAGCTGGCAGAAGCGGACGGCGGCCGATCCGGCGTCGCTTCTCGGCAGTAGAGAGACTAACGATAACACTGCGGCTGTCCGGTCAGCCCGCCCCTGGCGGATTCTTCTCCAGGGCCGCGCGCCGGTGCGTCGGCCCTGGCCCAGCTGCGAAATGCGAGAACAGACCTTAGCCCAACAGGAAATTGCGAATGAGATCCTTGCCGCCTTCGGTCGCGAAGGATTCGGGATGGAACTGGATGCCGTGGATAGGCCACTCCCGGTGCTGCACGCCCATGATCTCGAAATCCCCGCCCTGGCGCAGGCGATCGAGATCATCGAACGCCTCTACGGGGTAGTCGCCCACCACCGCCGTAACACGCAGGCAGTCGGGGAAGCTTTGCGGCTCTGTCATGAGCGAATGGTAACGCATGACTTCCAGCTCGGGCGGCAAGTTGCGGAAGATACCATCCCCGCTATGGGTAATCGCGCTGGTCTTGCCGTGCATGGGCACCGGCGATGGGACGACGCGCCCGCCGAACACATGCACAATGCCCTGCATGCCCAAGCACACGCCCAGCAACGGCACCGACTGCCCGAACTGCCGGATGGCCTGCGCGCATACGCCGAAGTAGGCCTCGTTATCGGGCGAACCGGGGCCCGGCGAGATAATGATCCGGTCAGGGCCAAGTTGCTCTATGGCGGCCAAGCTGATCTCGTCGTTGCGTTTGACGAGCACGTGAAAGTCCGCGATGGCGCCGCGATTTTGCTCTGAGGAGAGGATCTCGCCCACGAACTGATAAAGGTTGTAGGTGAACGAGTCGTAGTTGTCGATAATCAGAACTTTCATGCCCGCCCCTCCTCGGCTGGCGTCGTTGCCATGAAGCGGCTGAGCACTTTTCGGGTTCCGGCCAGCTTGCGCTGGATCTCCTCGTACTCGGCATCCACATCGGAGTCGTACACGTTACCGCCGCAGGTCTGCACATAGGCCTCCTCGCCTTTGGCAAACACCGAGCGAATCGGAATGGCGAAGGTGCAGTCGCCGTTGAACGAGAAGGTGCCGACCGCGCCACCATACGGCCCGCGCCCATCGGGCTCCAGTTCATCGATGATCTTCATGGCCTCGATCTTGGGCGCGCCAGTCAACGTGCCGGCGGGGAAGTTGCTGGCCAGCGCGCTGAACATGTCTTCCGACTCGGCGAGAATGCCCACGATCTCGCTGGAGATATGCTGCACGTGGCTGAAACGCTTCACGTCCATCAAACTGCGCACCTTCACGGTACCGAAGCGCGCGACCCGCCCTATGTCGTTGCGGTGCAAATCCACCAGCATGTTGTGCTCGGCGATCTCCTTCGGATCGTTGAGCAGCGCGCGCGCAAGCTGAGTGTCCTCTTGCGCGTCCCTGCCCCGGCGGGTCGTACCGGCAAGCGGATAGGTCTCCATCTCCCCCTGACGGAGACGGAACAGCAACTCGGGACTGGCACCGATCAGTCGCTCGTCGCCGAAGCGCAGATAGTACATCTGCGGCGAGGGATTCACCTCGCGCAGCGCCTCGTAGATGTTGATGCAGTCGCCCTGCAGGCGATAGCGGGATTTGAAGCCGACCTCGCACTGAAAGATCCTGCCCGCGGCAATGTCCTGCTTGACCTTCAGCACCGCCTCCGCGTGCTGCTCGCGCGACATGCTGTCTCCCAGCTCGATCACCGTGAGCGGACCGTTGCCCGGATACTCCTCCGCCAGCAGCGATTCGATCAGTTCGATACGGCTCTGATCGTAGTGGAAGTAGATGACCTCGCCGGTCATCTTGTCGAGAATCAGGCCGTCCTTATAAAGGCCGAACTTGAAGGCATCGAACAGCGTGCTGGATTGCACGTTGAGCGTGGGCTCGAAGTAATTGACACAGTCGTAGCCCAGATAACCCGTCAATCCCCCAGCGTATTTCCGCGAGATCACGTCCTGGGGGAAGACCTCACGGAGCAGATAGTAGGGATTCTCGCTGGGATACTCGGCGACGCTCCCGTCCCGCTCCTGGATGAACAGCGACTTTCCGCGTGCGAAAAGGATCTGGTCGGGATCGAAGCCGATCAGAGAGTAGCGCGAGAAGTGGCTATCCTCCCCCAGCGACTCCAACATGAAGCAGATCGGAAAGCGCTTCTCTATCTTCTTGAAAAGATCGAAAAACTCGCAGTCTACCGTAACCGTAACGTAGTGCGGCTTGCGTGGCAGACGAATCCGGGGAGGTTTCTGTTGCACGAGATCTCCTTAGAACTTTCCAGCTTTGAGCTCTCTAGCGCCACGCGTAACGGTGGCGATGCCAACACCCAACTCCCTGGCGACCTCCCGTTGTGTCTTGCCTTGCTTCAACAGACGGGCGATCTGCAAGCGCTTGCTGATCTCGGACATCTCCGAAGGGGTCAGCAGCCCTTCCAGCGCACGTCGCATCGCGGCCGCATCGTTGGCAGCTAGCAAGTAATCGATCAGGTCGGACAAGTAGCGGTCTGGTGTACTCATGTACTAGTACGCTATCACGCACAATAGACCCTCGGCAAGTGCCCGTGGACCGTCCCATAGGTGCGCCCCTCCCTCGCAACGACCAAGGTAACTTCGCAGCGTAAGCGCGACCGGTCGCCGCCCGCCCTGTATTAGTCTCTTCTGATAAAATGCGCACCCAACGAACGAACAAGAGTCGCGGGAGCACCCCAGTGGATTACATCGTCACGGCGCTGCACACTCTCACGGGCTGGGTTCAGCCACACCTGCCGACCATCGCGCTGGCCGTGGTGGCTACGCTGCTGGTGATCTTCGGCGACGATATCAACCGCTTCGTGCGCGACTCAGTGCGCCAGCTGCCCTTCCTGCTTCGCGTGGGCATCTTTGTGCTGCTATGTGCTTTCGGCTACGGTGCGGCAACCGCTTTTCTTGCGCCATTATTGGCACAGCTGTTGGGCTTGCTGCCCGCCCTCTGGCTTGGTCTTGCGGTGGTGTGCATCTTCTTGCTGCTCGGCTGGCTGGCCGAACGGCGCCACCAAGTTTGAGCTGCCCGCGTCCACGACTACGCGCTTTCCGATTCGCCCGTGCTCCTGCGCTCACTTCAGTTCAGGTAAGAGCCGGGCCGCTCAGCCGCCGTTGCGCGTTGGCTGAAACTCGCGCACCTCTATCGGGAGCGTGGTCGCGAGGGCGATCTTACGCGCCCACCCAAGCGCTTTCTCCCAGTCCGCGGCCCGAATGATGTAGAGCCCGCCAAGGAATTCTTTGGTTTCGACGAAAGGCCCATCGGTCGTCACGTTCTCCCCGCCATGTTTCGGCCGCATTACTAACGCTTTACGCGGTGGCTCCAGGCCGCCGGTGAACACCAGCGCATCCGCTGCGCGCAACTCACGGTTAACGGCTTCTACATTGAGCATGATCGCGTGGAGTTCATCCTCGGGAGGCGGGATTTCGGAGGGCTGCACGATACTGAGGAGGTACAGATTCATTGGCGGAACTCCTGCACGACGGGACTGGCCTGAAGTAGCTAAGATACTCTTAGTCGATCCACGCGCATCGAAATCGACAGTGGCAATGCTCGGCTACGCGCTCCTTTGCTGGGCCACTCCTACCAGCCAGAGGGGAAAAGAAGATTCGTGGCCAGGGGGCTACTCCCACAGGGCCCCCTCCAAAGATCAACGAGCACGCCCACTGTGGGAGATTCCATGTGTCGGATCAAGAGGCGTTGGCCACAGAGTGAGTGCTGTATTTACCCAGGCGAACGCCAACCGCGGGGAGCGGCGCCCTCGCCGCGAAGCTCCACACTCGTACTGCAGCTGGAAAAGCCCTTCGCGGCCG
>CAYWPG010000047.1:10240-26918 GCA_964460035.1 uncultured Alkalilimnicola sp. | reverse complement strand
ACCAGGCCGACAAGTTTCCGGCGCAACTGTCGGGCGGCCAGCAGCAGCGGGTGGCCATCGCACGTGCCCTGGCCATGCGTCCGCGCATAATGCTGTTCGACGAACCGACCAGCGCGCTGGATCCGGAGCTGGTCGGCGAGGTACTGAAGATTATCCGCCGGCTCGCGCGCGAGCAGGATCTGACCATGCTCATGGTTACTCACGAGATGCAGTTCGCCCGCGACATCTCCGACCGTGTGTGCTTCTTCGATCAAGGTGTGATCAAGGAGTCGGGGCCGCCGGAGCTGATCTTCACTGAACCCCGAGAGCCGCGCACCCAGGAGTTCCTGCGTGCGGTGCTGCATAGGGACGACTAGCATCGCGAAGGTACCATTCGCTCGTCCCTTTGCCGTGGGCATGGAACTGTCGTAGCGGCAGGGGGCGCCATACTGGCTGGCGCCGAGTCTGGACAAAGCCGCTCCGGCGAGGCAATCATCAGGGCCTGATTCCCCTGACCGCCGTCATCGGTCGCAGGGGCTGTGTCTTCGCCCCTGAGAGGCCCATCGTGTCGCAGCTCACCCGCGTTGCCATTCTTCGTCACGCCTGGCCCATTATTCTTGCCAATGCCGCTGTGCCGACTCTGGGGCTGGTGGACACCGCGGTCATAGGCCATTTTGGTAGCGCCGCGGATCTGGGCGCATTGGCGCTGGGCTCGTTGCTGTTCAGCTTTATCTACTGGAGCTTCGGATTCTTGCGCATGGCGACCACGGGTTTTGTCGCCCAGGCCGCCGGTGCCGGCGACGAGGCCGAGGTGCGCGCTGCGCTGGCACGCCCGGTGCTGTTGGGGCTGCTGCTGGGCGCTCTGCTTCTGATAGTGCAGTGGCCTGTGGTGCGCATTTACTTCGCGCTGCTCGATGCCAGTGTCGCAGTGGAGACGGTGGGGCGGGAGTATTACGGCGCCCGCATTTGGGGGGCGCCGGCGGCGCTGGCGCTGTTCGCCTTCAGCGGCGCGCTGATCGGTCTGGGGCTGAGCCGCACGCTGCTGTTCGTGCAGCTCCTGCTCAATGGTCTCAATGCTGCGCTGGATGTGTACCTGGCCGGGTTGTTGGGACTGGGTGCGCGCGGCATAGGGTTGGGCACGGCCATCGCCGAGTGGACCACCTGCGCGGTGGCAGCGCTGCTGCTGTGGCGCGTGCTGCGCGCACGCCACAGCGATGGGGAGCTGTTTCTGCCTTGGCGGCGTATCGCCGACCGTGCCAAGCTGCGGCGAATGCTCAGCGCGAACGGCGACATTCTGGTGCGCACTCTGTGCTTGCTGCTGGGCTTTGCCTGGTTCGCCAACCAGGGAGCGCGCTTTGGGGACGTGATACTGGCGGCGAACCACATTCTCCTGCAGCTGGTCTCGTTCAGCGCGTTCTTTCTCGACGGCTACGCCTTCGTGGCCGAGGCGCTGGTCGGTAAGGCCGTTGGTGCCAGGGACCGGCAACGGTTTCGGCGGGCGGTACGGCTATCGAGCGAGCTGGCGCTTCTTACTGCGGCGCTGCTGAGCATGGGCATTTTGCTGCTGGGTCAACCGGTGGTCGCCATGCTGACCTCTTTGATCGAAGTGCGGGAGACGGCCATCATCTATCTGCCGTGGTGCGCTCTGTACGTGCTACTGTCGGTAGCCGCTTTTCAGCTCGATGGCGTGTTTATTGGCGCCACCCGCACTCGCGAGATGCGTCAGGCGGGGCTGGCGTCGCTGGGGGTGTTCCTGCTTTGCGTTTGGCCTCTGACCCAATGGTGGGCCAATCATGGTCTTTGGGTGGCGTTCATCGTATTTGTGCTGGCGCGTGCGGCGGCACTGTTGCCGTTCTACAGACGTCTGGATGCGGGACTGGGGGCAGGGGCGTGAAGCTGGAAGCCACGGGAGGCGGGGCGCGGCGCAGGATCGCGCCAAGGTCGTAGGACACGTATACTGCGGCTCCGGTGCCGTTTATCCAGCGAATGCCAAACGGGCACCGTAATAGACAGATAATGCACCAGCGTCGGCACCGATTCGCCGCGTGATTTCGTTCGGACATCAGGTCGCAGCATCCATCATGCACGGCATTCTCATCGTAGGCCTTGGCGGCTTTCTCGGCGCGGTTGCCCGCTACCAGCTCAGCGAACTCGTCCTGCGCTGGAGCGTTCAGGATCGTTTCCCCCTAGGCACCTTTGTGGTCAATGTGCTCGGCTGCTTTGTCGTGGGCATCTTGGCCGGTGCCGCGGAACGCTACAACGTGCCCGGACCTGACGCTCGTTTGTTTTTGTTCACCGGGCTGTTGGGGGGCTTTACCACCTTCTCCGCCTTTGGCTTGGAGACGATGCATTTGCTTCGGCGTGGGGATTGGGGCGCCTCGGTTTTGTATGCGGGCAGCAGTGTGGCACTGGGGACCCTTGCCGTCTGGGTAGGGCTCAAGCTCGTGGCCATGCTCCCGCGTTGAGGCTTGCGCATGCGCTCAAGCTCGAACCGCTTCGCGCCACCGTGCGTCTTCGCGCAATTGGGATATTCGCTACGAAGGAAATGGCCATGGAGATCGAATATACGATCAATAAGGAAATAAGCGCGGAGCAGTTCATCGATCTGCTAAGACGCTCGACGCTGGCACAGCGGCGTCCTGTGGACGATCGCGAATGCATAGAGGGCATGCTCAAGCATGCGAATCTCACGGTATGCGCGTGGGACGCGGACAGGCTGGTGGGCATAGCCCGCTCCGTTACCGACTTTCACTACGCTTGCTACCTGTCGGATCTGGCGGTGGATGTCAGCTATCAGCATGGGGGCATTGGCAGAGAGCTCGTGCGGCGGACGCAGCGCGAGCTCGGTCCGCGCTGCAAGATCAGGCTTATCAGTGCGCCCGCTGCCATGGATTACTATCCGAAGCTGGGATTCGTTCCGAACCTGCGATGTTGGGAACTGCCGCCGGCGGAGCCGGCGGGCTGATGCACGCGGCCTATGGCCGTGGGCGGTGTAGGTAGTTGAATGCTAATTCTCAAATTAACTGTCGTGCCGTTGTTTATCGCCGTGGTAACGCTTGCCGGGCGGCGTTGGGGGGCTGGTGTTGCCGGCTTGTTAGGTGGATTTCCCATAGTTGCAGGCCCCATTGTTGTCTTCGTCGCCCTCGAGCAGGGGCCGCAGTTCGGCGCGCTGGCTGCCATCGCCGCCATTTCCGCTATTGCGGGCTTGCTGGTATTCGGCATTGCTTATTGCTGGGCGAGCATTCGGTGGCCCTGGCCCGCGGCGCTTGCCAGCGGTATTGGATGCTGGTTTCTAGCCGCGGCTGTGCTGTCGATATTGCCCGCGTCGCTCGAGGTGGCGCTGGCTGTCGCTGGCGCCTCCCTTGTTTTGACCCCGCGTGTGCTCCCGCCCGGCGGCCCGCGGGCGGCGGGGGGAAGTCTTAATGATCTGCCATACCGCATGATTACCGGCGCCTTGCTGACGTTGGCCGTTACCGGTGCGGCAGCCACCCTGGGAGAGGTCTGGAGCGGACTGCTTGCTGTGTTTCCCAGCATCGGCATTGTGCTTGCCGTATTCACGCATAGGGCACAAGGGCCGCGGCAGGTGGCGCACATTTACCACGGCATGGTCAAGGGCCTTTATTCGTTTGGCGGGTTCTTCGCCGCGCTGGCGGTGTGCTGGCCGCGCATGGGGTTCTGGAGCGCCTGTGGCGTGGCGGTCCTCGCAGCCCTGGCGATACAGGCGATCGTGCAGGGTCTCTCGTCGCCTAATAAGGCGCTGCAGCCCATGCGCTGATACCTCAGCTCTGGCGTGGACTATTCTTGTATGTTTTAGCGATTGGCGAAGTGCTTTCGGCGCAGGGGGAGACGAGTGCGCAGCGAACGCATCATCCTCGCGACGGAGCTTATAGCGGCTAACGCTATCGCCATGTCAGTGCGTCGGTTGGGGGGAGACAGTGGGCCTGGAGGAAGAACTTGCCGCCTTTTATGCGCGTCACGGATTCGGGCCGGTGGTAGGGGCGAGGCCGCGAACGGTGCCGGTGTTCACCGGCTGCTTGTTGGTGCCGTTGCCCAATATAGAAGCGCGCCGGCGATTCTTGAAGTATCACGACCTGCATCATTTGGTTACAGGCTACACCGTAGGGCGAATCGGAGAGGGTGAGGTCAGCGCCTGGGAGTTGGGCTCGGGGTCGGCCTTCGTCTCCCCGACACTGGGCTTTATGAATCTGATCGCCTTGTCTACCGGACTGGTGCTGCAGCCGCGGCGCATGTGGCGTGCTTTCGTACGCGGTACCAGGAGTCGGAACCTGTATCGCGCAACCGTGCGCGCAGACGTGGATGCGGGGCGCTGGCCCGATCTCGCTTCGCTGCGCGCATACTGCCTAGACGGCCCGCGGCGCGGCCCTCTTGCACTCAGGGCGGTGGAGTTCGGCATATACTGCGTGCTCGCTATGTGTATTCATGCGGCTATCGCCGGCCCGGCGGTGATAGCTCGGTTCATCACCGACATCACGCTTGGGTACAGCGTGTTTCAAGCGGTCAAGCCCAGAAAGCGCACGGATATATATTGAGAATCGCCTCGGCATTCAATCCATCTTCCCCAAGGGATCGATGCGCTCGCGCCTGCCGCTAGGGCGAGTGCGTATTTCGGGATATCGCGTAGCGCGGTGGGCCGATGGCGGCTGATCGGAGACGTGGAAGTGGCCCTTCGAGGCGCTGCCTTCCAGGATCGCAGGGGGCGGCATGCCGGCGCAGCCCGCGCACCGGTTTGCTGCCATAGGCAGGCCAGAGTTGCTACGATACCCGCCCATTACGGCGGTACGGCGGCTGTTCCGCAGCTTCTTTAGGCGTGGGGTGGCGGTCGACAGCCTGTTTCCAGCGCATGATTTAAGGAGAGTTTCGATGGCTGAGAAAATCCGCATCGGTATCGCAGGTTACGGCAACCTAGGCCGCGGGGTCGAGGTGGCCCTGGCGCGCTGCCAGGACATGCAACTGGTGGGGATTTTTAGCCGCCGCGATCCGGCTAGCATCACACCGGTAGGGGCGGATGTGCCGGTTTATGCGCTGGACTCGGTCGAGCAGTTCCGGGAGCGCATCGATGTGCTCATCCTTTGTGGCGGATCGAAGAACGATCTGCCGCAACAGGGCCCGGCACTGGCGGCCTTGTTCAATACCGTGGACAGCTTCGATACCCACAACAAGATTCCCGAGTACTTCGCGGCCGTCGATCAAGCGGCGCGGGCGGCACAGCACACCGCGGTCATCTCCGTAGGCTGGGATCCGGGGTTGTTCTCGCTCAACCGTCTGCTCGGTGAAGCCATATTGCCCGAGGGCGAAACGTATACCTTCTGGGGCAAGGGGCTGAGCCAAGGCCACTCGGATGCGGTGAGAAGGGTGCCCGGAGTGAAGGCGGGCGTGCAGTACACCATACCTTCGGAAGAGGCCATGGAGCGGGTGCGCAGTGGCTCGCTGCCCCAGCTCAGCACGCGCGAGAAGCATACCCGGGAGTGCTATGTAGTGCTGGAGGAGGGCGCGGATGCCCGGGCGGTCGAGCAGGCCATCGTCACCATGCCGGACTACTTCGCCGACTACGACACGACCGTGCACTTCATCTCCGAGGAGGAACTGCGACGCGATCATTCGGCCATGCCGCACGGTGGCTTCGTGATCCGCAGCGGGCACACCGGCAACGGCAGCAAGCAGGTCATGGAGTATTCGTTGAAGCTGGAAAGCAATCCCGAGTTCACCGCCAGCGTGCTGGTGGCGTACGCTCGCGCCGCGTTCCGCCTCCATCGCAGCGGCGAGTACGGCGCGCGCACGTTGTTCGACATCGCTCCCGGGCTGCTCTCGCCCAAGAGCCCGGAACAGCTGCGCAAGGAACTGCTATAGCGCGGTAACTGGCCTGAGCGCCGGCCACTTGGCGGCCGGCGATTCGCGCTCAGTCGTTCAGATAACCGTGCGCGAATAGCGCTTGCAGTGCCTCGCGAGTGGTGCCGTAAGCGTCGACTTGATCGGACACCCAGGCCATGCCCAGCGTGGCGAGAAAGAGCTCGTTGGCGGTTACCCCAGCCCGGGCGTTCCCTTGCTGCTGCGCGCGCGCGAGGAACTCGGCCGTGGTTTGCAGCAGATTCTGGCAGGAGAGGGCGAGCGGCGAGGCTTGCTCTTTGACGGCGGCGGCTAAGGGTGCCGGCAAGCCGTTGAAGGTGCGCAGGTAGCTTTGCAAGGCCTCCAGCCAGGCGGCGAGCGCGGCATCCGCATCCGCCAAGCCGCGTGCAGCTTCGGCGCGCTGCAGCAGCTCCGCCTGGCGGTCGCGCAATGCGGCCGCGAGCAGCGCCTCGCGCGAGGGGAAGTGACGATACAGCGTCCCCGGGCCCACGCCCGCGGCACGCGCGATGTCCTCCAGCGACGCGTTGATTCCCCGGCTGTAGAAGTGCTCCAGCGCAGCGCGGAGGATGCGATCGTAATTGCGGCGCGCATCGGCGCGCAGAGGTGGCCGGTGGCTGTCGGACAAGGGCTTGTCGTTCGCGTTCCCAGTGCTCATTGCTTTGGCTCTGCTCGAGGGTGACCGCTCCCACTTGACCGAATATGGAGGCTGCCTCCATATTGTGTCAATGCAAGCGGATGCAGTCTCCGCTTTGGGTCAATCGCAGGGCCGGCCGTCATGGTACGGCTCAAGGAGCAAGCCGATGGTTGCGCTGTCCATCCTAGATTTAGTCCGTGTCACCGAAGCAACCGATGTGCGTACAGCGCTCGATAACGCGCGCGATCTTGCCGCGCATGCCGAGAAGTGGGGATATCGGCGCTTTTGGGTGGCGGAACACCACAATATCCCCAGTGTCGCCAGTTCGGCCACAGCCGTTGTGATCGCCCATATTGCTGCCGGCACGAGTTCGATTCGCGTGGGCGCGGGCGGCATCATGCTACCCAATCATTCGCCGCTGGTTATCGCCGAGCAGTTCGGGACGCTGGAGCATCTGTTCCCCGGACGCATAGACCTGGGGCTGGGACGCGCGCCCGGTACAGATCAGCGGACATTGCGGGCGCTGCGGCGTACGCCCGCAGCCGCCGAACATTTCCCGCAGGACGTGCTGGAGCTGCAGGCGCTGTTGTCCAAGGAGGGGGCCGGGAAACCGATTCAGGCCATTCCGGGCGTCGGCACGGAGGTGCCGCTGTGGATCCTCGGCTCCAGCCACTTCGGCGCGATGCTTGCGGCGGAGCTGGGACTGCCATATGCATTCGCATCGCACTTCGCGCCGCAGTTGCTGTTGCAGGCGCTGGATCTTTACCGCAGCCGCTTCAAGCCCTCGCGTCAGCTAGATCGGCCCTATGCTATGGTCGGCGTCAACGTTATCGCTGCCGATACGGACGAGGAAGCGCGGCGGCTGGCGACCACCCAGCAAATGTCGTTCACCGATCTGGTTCGTGGCCGTCCAAGCCTGGGGCGGCCGCCCATAGACGATATCGAGGCCTATTGGAGCCCGGCGGAGAAGGCGCAGGTCATGCAAATGCTGGCCCGTTCCATCGTCGGTTCGCCAAGCACGGTGCGGGCCGGTCTGGACGCGCTAGTGGCCGAAACGGGGGCTGATGAGTTGATCATCGTCTCCGACGTCTACGATCACGCCGCCCGGCTGCGCTCCTTCGAGCTTATCGCCAGCTGCTGAGTAGGTATATTCAACAGGGCCGATGGCGGCACGGCATAGCGTTGCCGGTCGCCGCATCGCCCTCCTCGGTCCTGGAGCAGGGCTGCGCTCAAGCGCTCCTGCATCCATTTGCCGGGACCGCGGCGCGGGTCAAGAAGTACTGCTTCAAGGGCAAGAACCTCCCGTCGATAGCGTGACCATGAGGCGCGAAATCAGTCACTTACGGCTGGGGCGGCGTGCCGCGTCACCGGCCTGGTCAACGTGCCCGCGGCAGAACAAGCGCGGGATAGATCGCGTAATTGCTTGAATGGCGCTCACCTGACTACCACGTTGTTGCAGCGGCGGCCAGCGGTGTTTTCCTGCTTACAGGGAGGTTCTTATGAGGGCTCGGAAACTCGCCATTACTTTACTGCTCGCCATGGGGCTCGCCGCAAGCGGCAACCTCTGGGCGCAATCACGTATGGAACTCTCCCCGTACGTGGGCGCTGGAGTCGGCCAATCGGACTTCGACATCGACGGCAATGACTTCGGCATCGCTTCCGGTGTGGATGACGACACCGATACCGCCTGGCGGGTGTTCGCCGGCTTGCGGATGCACCAGTACTTCGGCGTCGAGCTGGGTTATATAGACTTCGGCGAGACAACCGGCACGTTGGGTGCGAGGGCGGAAGCGACCGGGGTCGACCTGGTGGGCGTTGGCTTCCTACCGCTGTGGCAGAGCGGAGCCCATGGCTTCGACTTGTTCGGCAAGGTTGGCGGCTACTGGTGGGACGGGGACGTGTCCGATACCGGTCTGAACGCCTCGCTGGATGGCGGGGACGACTTCGATTGGACAGCCGGCGTCGGCGTGCAGTACACGTTCAGTGGCTTCCAGACATCTGGCAGCCTGGGCGTGCGCGCCGAGTGGCAGCGTTACAACGATGTATTCGGCGAGACCGATACGGACGTTGTGATGGGCAGCGTCTTGTGGCAATTCTAAGCTGAGGTAGAGACTGGTCGTTTGCCCCGGGCAAACGACCAGTCGTATCCTTCCGCGCTGCAACCGGAGAGTCGCTACGCCACGTTCGGCTCTTTCGCTAAACCTCGAACGACGCGTCTTGCCGTCGGCACGCCCTCAGACAATGCTTCCGAACCTGCGATTACGATGAGAAGACGCCCGATGCCTAGGCGGGCGGAAGCGGTCTACTGCAATACGCTCTCGGCCGCAGGCTGTAGCCTGCCGGGCAGGGCATGGTGAGCCGGAGCTCATGATCAGAGGCTTCATTTACGACACTCTCATCCTGAGTCTCACTGCTCGGTGGTATGCGGAGGTGCTGAGGCGGATGCCTGAGGGCGCCGCGCTGCTGGATGTGGGTATAGGCACGGGCGGTGCGTTGATGGCGAATGCCGCGCTGGCGATGCAGAAGCGCCTGCAGGTGACGGGCATCGATATCGACGCCGAATACGTTGAGCGCGCCCGGCGCAGACTTGGAAAATCGCCGCTGGCCGCGCACGTCCAGGTGCGCCTGGAGTCTGTTTACGATCATCGCGGCGGGCCGTATGACGCCGTGTATTTCTCTGGAAGCTTCATGCTCCTGCCTGAGCCGGAACAGGCGTTGCGGCACTGTCGCACGCTTTTGAAGCCGGATGGGCGGATCTTCTTTACCCAGACCATACAGAAGCGGCGCTCGCGCTGGTTAGAGGCCCTTAAACCTATGCTGAAGCGGGTGATTACCATAGATTTCGGCCGCGTGACCTACGAGGAGGACTTCAAGGCGCAGCTCGGTGCGGCGGGCTTGGAGCTGTTGGAGTTCACGGCCATGGCCGACTATGGACACCGCATGTACTGTCTAGCCGCGGCGCGTGTCGCATCGCCCGCCAAGGCAAGTCTAAGCTGCGAGCCTGCCTGAGGCTACGCGGCCGCCACTCGTTCGCTAGCCTGGGTGCACAAGCTGTCCGCACATCCGTGCCGGGCATTTTGCGTTCGCACAATCCCAATGAGCGTTCGTACGGGCACGGGGCGGCCCGTACGCCCTTCCCTTAACACTTTCCAGCCGGTGCCGCTACGGCAGCCACTCTCGAACGTTAGATTTGCTGCTGGGAGCGAAGTCGTTTTGCAGTGCATCACTACGTAGACGTGGGACGAAATAGCATCGTCAGCGGACATCCTTGGACAAAGTGCCAAAACGTGAAAGCGTCTCACAACGAGATCAGGTAGGCTTGTTGTCGCCATACCTTGGTATGGCGAATAAAACTAAATTACTACAATAACTTAAGGAGGAGCGTTATGGTCTCGACCTTCAGAAGGCATTTGGCGGGACTGCTCGTTGCTACCTCGGTCATGCTGGTCTCGGTATCGGCGTGGGCCGCTAACCCCGATCCGGATCCAGGCCAAGATCCGGGTCAGCCTTCCGGTTACGAGCGTGGCCCAGATCCGACTGTGGCGTTCGTAGAAGGCAGCCGCGGGCATTTGTCCGTGAGTTCCCGGCGCGTATCGAGCCTGGTTAGCGGCTTCGGTGGCGGCACCATCTATTATCCCACGGGCACTACCGGCACCATGGCCGCCATTGTGGTAATCCCCGGCTTTGTCTCTTCGGAGTCCTCCATCGAGTGGTGGGGGCCCAAGCTGGCTTCCTACGGTTTCGTGGTGCTGACCATCGATACCAACACCGGGTTCGATCAGCCGCCTAGCCGTGCGCGCCAGATCAACAATGCTCTGGACTACCTTATTTCCCAGAACAGCTCCCGGACCAGCCCCATCTATGGCATGGTCGATACCTCCCGCCTGGGAGTAATCGGCTGGTCCATGGGAGGCGGCGGCACGCTGAGAGTGGCCTCCGAGGGCCGCATCAAGGCCGCCATTCCGCTCGCGCCGTGGGATACGGTGAATACGTACGCCCGTAACGCGAAGGCTCCGGTGCTCATCTTCGCTTGCGAGATGGATACCATCGCTCCGGTCAGCTTCCATGCCTCGCCGTTTTACAACGCGCTGCCGAACTCCATCGACAAGGCCTACGTGGAGATTAGGAACGGCACGCATTGGTGCGCCAATGGCGGCGGTCTCAATAACGCGGTGCTTGGACGCTTCGGGGTGTCTTGGATGAAGTTGCACCTCGACAACGACCGGCGTTATCACCAGTTCCTGTGCGGCCCGGATCATTCGCGCGACCGCGACATCTCCGAGTACCGCGGCAACTGCCCGTACTAACCACAAGAAGCCCGGGTCAGGGCTCACCCTGAGGGGGCGGCACTGCTTAAGCTCCCCCTAACGGGGCATGGATACCCCGCAGTGTTGATGCCGTACGGCACTTCAAAGCGTTGGCGGCCTGTTCGAGGCTGGCCGCCAACGCTGATCTTTGCGCTGAAAATCACACAGGCGATTGCAGTGGGCGAAATGCTCGTAGGGGCCGGCGCAAACATACAGGCAGTGCCGCTGAGCATGTCCAGCGTCCCAGCTCGGCAGCACCATGCGCAACGGGCTCGCCGTTCTTCGGGGTGCCGGCTGAACATAAGAGTCCCATAGGACGGCACAGCGCCCGCCGTCGTCGGACGATTCCTAGAGTTGTCGCGCTTAGTCCGAAAGGCATTTCGGCTTCCTCCGATACTGGTCGCGCGCGAACCGACTTATTCTTTTAAGCCAACCTATTGTCGATGCCTCGGCCATAAGGGCCGGTGTTGCGCGTGGCCGCGCAACACCGGGTGCATTCCACATGAAGTGCCGCCGTCCGTTGCAAGTCCGCATCGGACGGAAGAGGCAATCGCGCTGTCTGCGGCAATAAACCCCAAGGCTCGGTGCTGAGCGCTCGTGGCGCCCATTCCCAGGTGGTGCCAGTGTCAGGAGAAGCAATGAAAGTCTTTGTCGGCAGCATCCGTGCGAAGCTGATTGCCGTTTTGGGTGTTATCGTCGCGGTGATCGTGCTTGGGGTGAGTTTGACCCTGCTGGGCGTACGCGGTGTCAGTAACGGTTTTGTGGACTACTTAACCGTCAATCAGCCGCGGCTGGATGCTTTGAACATCATGTACGGCGACGGGCTGCTGGCGAGTGTGGCGGTCCGCAACAAAATCTTCAATCCGTCCTTGCCCCAGCCGGATGAAACTCTGGCGAGGACGGCCGAATCCTTTCAGGCAGCGCTGGAAACCCTGAGAGCGCTGACGCCGGCCGATCAGCACGAGGTGCAGGCGAGCTTGGAGCTGATCGAGCGGCAGTGGAACATCGTGCAAGCGGCTCGCAGCCGTGTGATGCAGTTGGTGGCGCAGGGGCGCGTGGCCGATGCCGCCGATTGGCTGGCGCGGGAGGAGAATCCGCCATGGCGGGCAATCCGTGTCGAGTTGCAGAAGCTCATGCAGGCCGAGCGCGACAGCACCCAGAGTCTTCGCGAGCAGGTGCGAGCGCAGGCTTCGCAAACCTATGCCCGTGGCTTGGTGTTCGGAGGAGCGGCCATTCTCACGGCTGTCTTGCTTAGTTTGTGGCTGGTGCATGCCGTGTTAGGGCGTATAGATCAGGCCCGCATGACCATGGAGGATCTGGCAGCGGGAGAGGGCGATCTGACGCGCCGTCTGGTGCTTCGAGGTCAGGACGAGATCGCCGTCATGGCAACAAGCCTGAACAGGTTCCTGGAGAAGGTGCACCGACTGGTCAGGCAAGTGGTCGAATCCGCCTCGCAGGTCGCCTCCGCGGCTGAGGAATTGGCCGCAGTGACGCAGGGGGCCAAGAATGCGGTGGGGCGTCAGCGCTCGGAGACAGACCAAGTGGCTTCGGCCATGAACCAAATGACGGTAACCGTACAGCAGGTGACCCGCAACGCACACAATGCTTCCAGCGCCGCGCAGGAAGCGAATAGCGAGGCCGAGCTCGGGGCGAAGGTGGTGGAGCAAGCGCGTGCCGCTATCGGCAGTCTGGCAAATGAAGTGGAACGTGCCGCGGCGGCGATGGAGGCGGTAGGAAAGGACAGCGAGCGGATCAGCGCGGTGCTGGACGTGATCAAGGCGGTCTCCGAGCAGACCAATCTGCTCGCACTCAATGCCGCTATCGAAGCGGCGCGCGCCGGCGAGCAAGGCCGCGGCTTCTCGGTGGTTGCCGAAGAGGTGCGCCTGTTGGCGAGCCGAACTCAGCAATCGACCGCCGAGATAGAGCAAGTCGTGGCCGAGTTGCAGAACGATACCGTCAAGGCGCTGGGCATGATGCAGCAGAGCCGCAAGCAGGCGGTCGAAAGCGTGACCTACGCTGCGGATGCTCACGCTGCGCTAGCCCGCATCACCACGGCTGTGGCGATTATCCATGACATGAACAGCCAGATCGCTGGCGCAGCGGAAGAGCAGTCCGCCGCCGCCGAGGAAATTAGCCGCAATCTCGCCAGCATCAATGACATGTCGGCGCAAGTCAGCGCGGCATCGGAGCAGATCTACTGCGCCAGCGAGGAGTTGGCGCGGCTGGCCGAACAGTTGCAGGGTCAGGTAGGGCAGTTCCGGGTCTAGGCACTGTCGGCCGCAGCGGCGTCACGCAAGGGCCGTCGCCTAGCCGGGCGGCGCGCCCATCGGCGGGGCCGCCATGTGGTCAAGCCCGGTTTGCGATGCTGCGCAGGCTGCTGATTTGGCACGGTGTGGCGCACTGCCAAAAGACTCCTTGCGAATCAAGAGCCTATGTCGACATCCTTCTGACCTGGCCCGTACCGGGGCTCCTCCGCCGTAACATGGGCAGCGCATCCGCGCGGCATGCTCGGGCGCGTGACGGCGCCGCAACGCGACAGCGTGAACCAAACGTTTAGGGGCAGTTAACGTTTTGTCGATGGAATAAGGGCTTGCGCTTCGTTTCTACTATCTGTCCTGAGCCAGGACAGGGGGACGCCCTGGTGCTTGTTGGAACGGGTTTCCAGCCCTGCCCGCAAGCGCCCGAGTACCGACTCATCGGCTTTGTGCGGAGCTTGTGCTCTGTGGGGAGCGCTGCCGATGCGCGCTCATAGCTGCAAGCGGACCGAGCGGACGCGACGGCATCGGGGAATGCCGGAGGCGGTCGGCGCTGGGGTGTCCAGCGATAGCGGTGGAGACGAAGGTGGATAGAAGCATCAATAACGCAGGGGTGGTCGGAAAGGCACAGTACGAGGCGGATGTCGTCGTAATCGGCTTTGGGGGCGCGGGAGCTTGTGCAGCCATCGAAGCGCACGATGCTGGCGCCGAGGTGCTGTTGCTCGAGAAACAGAGCGAGGAGAACCATCATCCCAATACGAGAATGAGCTTGGGGGCTTACCACAGTCCTCACCCCGATGCCGATCGCCAGGCGCTCAAAGAGTACGCCAAGGCGATGTTCAGCGGCGAGAACCTGCCGGGCAAGCTGGAAGGCGAGCAGCCCGAGTTTTCCGACGAGCTTGCGCAGGTATGGGCCGAGTATGCACCGCAGAACGCGGAGTTCATGCGCAGCCTGGACCCGGAATACCACGCCGTGCCGGCCGGTACCGCTGCGTATCCCCATTTCCCCGGTGCCAAGGGATCGCGATACGGGCTTGCGCTGAGCAATTACACCGGGCGCGAGTATGCGCAGATGCAGCCCAGGTTCACCAAGTACGCGCCTAAGTCGCAGAAGGAGTGGGGCGAGGCGTTCTATGCGTGTCTGCTGAACGGCATACAAACCCGCGGCATCAAGGTTCACTACGAGACGCGCGCCCAGGAGCTGGTCGTTAACGGGAACGGCGAGGTGATCGGGGTAAAGGCGCTGTGCCAAGGAGAGACGCTTTTCTTCAAGGCGCGAAGGGCCGTCATCATCACCTCGGGCGGTTACGAATACAACAAGCGCATGAGAAGCGCTTTCCTGGACGGACCCGGAGTGGAAGGCTGGGCGTTCTATGGGACAACGGCCAATACGGGCGACGGCATAGAGATGGCGCTCAAGGTCGGCGCCGGCCTGGCGAAGGCGGGGAAGATTGCCGGCCGTATCATTTGCGCCGTTCCGGAACGGCGGCACGGGCTCAAGGTCGGGCTGAGCACGGGCTCCGTTGGGAAGCCGAACGAGCTGGTGGTGGACAACTATGGCCGCCGCTTCGCCAACGAGCGGAGCATAACCAAGGACCCTAGCGGCTACATTTTCTATACGCAGGCCCTGCTGTTCGACATGGCCACCTTGTCCTATCCCCGGATCCCATCGTGGATGATCTTCGATGAGACTATGCGGGAGCAGGGTCCTGTCGTGCGGCTGGATTCGGCGGCATACAACGGCATTGAGTGGGGCGAGGACAATCTCAAGGCGATAGAGAAGGGGTGGATTCTCAAGGCCGACAGCATCGAGGAGCTGGCGCAGAAGATCGCCCAGCACCCCGACAACCAGAACAAGATGGATGCGGCGCAGCTGGTCGAGACGGTCAACAAGTTCAACCGCTATTGCGCGGCAGGAGAGGACCTGGAGTTTCAGCGCGATCCGGATACCTTGGGCCCTGTGCAGAAGCCGCCTTTCTATGCGATTCCGCTCTATCCCGGAGGCCCGAATACCAAGGGCGGTCTCAGGGCGAACGCGAAGCGGCAGGTTCTGACCTGGCAGGACGAGCCTATACCGAGGCTTTATACGGCTGGCGAAGTCGCTTCCGCTTTCCAATTCGTGTATCAGGGGGGAGGCAATCTGGCCGAGTGCATAGTCTTCGGGCGAGTTGCCGGTAAGCACGCCGCGGCCGAGGCTCCGTGGTGCGCCAAAGAGCCGGCGCAAGCCGCCAGCTGACCTGCCTGCTCAGCCGCCACGGTGAGCACCGCGTGCGGCGATCCGGTGAGGAAATAGCGGCTCTAGGCCTTGGGCGTGCCAGCCCGGGGCTAGAGCCTTTGACACCGCAGCTGCGCGATTGCGGCAGCTAGCGCGCCGAGATGTTCCGGTGCGCGTCAAACGTGCTCGACTTTCACCCGCACCGATACATCGACCCATAGCGACTCCTCGGGATCGAAGGGGTCGTACTGCTGCTTGGCCGTGAGGGTCAGAGGCGGCACGTCGTTCTCGGCGCCTTCCCCCAGCTTTACTTCGATCGGGGTGGGCGAGTTCAGCGTCATGCTGGTGGCCGTTTCGTCGACGAATGGCCAGGGGTCGAATTCTCGCACGTGCACCGAAACGCCGACCACACTCTCGTGTACGGGGCGGGGACCCACCACCACGACAGGATCGAGCACGAAATCGCGCACCTTGAAGGGCGTCAGCGTTACGTGGTGGTTCTCGAAGGCGAAGGAGCGGACTTGCTCCCATGTATCGAAACGCCGTTCCCAGACCTCCAGCAGAAAGCGCATCTCGCCTTCGGTTTCCGATGGGGGCTCGCCGATGCTTTGCACGTCTATCTGATCGAACTCGATGGTCAGTTTTCGTTGCAGTGTGCGGAAATTGCGAACGATCTGCTGCCAGCCGCCGGTTCCGTCCATAATCGTCACCAGGGCAACGCGTGCCGACGTCAGCTTTTCCCGCTCGGAAGGCGGTAGATCGAAGATGATCTTATCGGTAGTGAGGTTGTGAGTTACGCCGGCGGTGGACGAATCCACTTTCATGATCGGGTCCGGCATGGTGCGGAAGCCGGCGGCATCGGGCGGCGGGTCGTCGCGGCCTATGTCCATCCAGGCGACGGTCATCGTGGTGCCCGTATGGGTGGTGTAGCGATAAAAGGTACCCCCTACGGCCTCGTTGCGATCGGTCTCCAGCGAGCTTTGCCTTTGCAGCGCAACGACTTTTACCTGGCCTATGGCATGCCGCTCGGCGGCGGCACCCAGGGCGTTGCTCGCATCGAGGGTTCTATCGAAAGCTCGCACTTCGTAGATATCGCCCGGGGTAAGCACCTGCGAGTAGGAACCCGACTGCAACATGGTGTCGGGGATGGGGCGTCGCTGGAAAGAGGGCGAAGCTCCCACCTTGTAAAGCCGCTCCGTTAGCATGATGTCAAAGGGAAAGTTCCAGCTTATGTTGACATTGCCCGTGTTGGACGACGCGTCGATCAGAACCACGCTGGCGCTGGCGGAAAGTGGCATGGCGATCCCTCCGTTGCCGTGGATGCCCTGGCGAGCTGCTGAAAGAAGGGGAGTGCCAGCAGCGGCCGAAGGGCCTGCTATCGATCGTTCAGCAACCTGCTTGAGCTATTGGGGCGAGGCCGTCG
>CAYWPG010000047.1:0-10140 GCA_964460035.1 uncultured Alkalilimnicola sp. | reverse complement strand
AGGCCGTCGTATGGCCGCTCAGCCGGGTAGCAGGGAGTATGGAATGGGTTGCCGATGGGGTGGCGGTCTCGTGTTCGTTCTGAAGCGGGAAAGTTTTGCCTGCGCGCCGGCTCACCGGAGCCCGGGCGCAGGCAAAGCAAGCTCGCGAACCCTATAGAGTCGGGTTGACCAGGTACTTCTCGCCGGTCTTCTTGCGCTCGTAGGCCCGCACGATTTCGGGCTTGAGCATGTCCGCAAGACTGATGGTCGCCGTGTAGTGGCTGGCAAAGGTGGTTTTCAGCTCGCGCACTACACGCTGACGCATCCGCTCGGCCACCTCAGGGCCGGCCTTTTGCAGGAACGGCGTGAGCAGCCAGCCGCTTACGCTCCAGGCAAAGCCATAGCCCCGGTTGAGTACGGTCGGTCCGGTATCCAGCCCGCCGTAAATGTAAACCTGCTTGAAAACGTTGGTGCCGTAGCGGTTATAGGTGGTGACATTGCGGTTGGCCGCCGCTTCCATCGCCTGCAGGATCTGACTGGCCAGCTTGCCGCCGCCGATGGCGTCGAAGGCTAGCGTTGCACCGGTTTCGGCAATAGCGTCTGTCAGCTCGGCTTGGAAGTTGGGCGAGCTGCTGTCGACGATGTACTTCGCGCCGATCTTGCGCAGAATCTCGGCCTGGGCTTCGCTGCGTACGATATTGACAAGCGGGATGCCGTCCTTGAGGCAGATCTTATTGAGCATCTGGCCCAGATTGGAGGCCGCTGCGGTATGTACGATCGCCTTATGCCCTTCGGCTTTCATCGTTTCCGTAAAAGCCAGCGATGTGAGCGGATTGACGAACATGGAAGCGCCGTCGGCGGCCGTGGCATCGTCCGGAAGGATGATGCAATCGCGTGTCGGCAGTTTGCGCAGCTGCGTATACATGCCGCCGCCCAGCATGCCGACCTTTTTGCCCAGGTAGTGCTGTACGTTGCTGCCGGCCTTGATGACTGTGCCGGCTCCTTCATTGCCAACCGGCAAGGACTGATCGAGCCGGGTGCGAATCATCTTCAGCCGATGCTGGGGGATGTCCGCGACCAGAACCGGCCGCTCGGGAGTGCCCTCGGATCGGATGGTCGATATGTCGGCGGGCCCGAGCAAGAGCGCAAGGTCGGAAGGATTGATAGGGGTCGCCTCGACGCGCACCACCACCTCATCCGGGCCGGGTTCGTCCAGAGTGATCGGCTCAAGGCTCAGCCGCAGCTGGCCATCGGAAGTCGTCAGCGATCGCAGTTCCAATCCGTTCATTTTTTCTTCCATCTCTGCCTCTCTTTGTGATTAGTCGCCCCATCATCATCTCGAACCGGGACGAGAGCAAGTCGCCGCTGCAGCGCGAACGAAACCTCCGAAGCCGCTATAGGCGTTGTTTTGGGGTGCTGCGCCGCAGCGATCGCCTGTAGCAGACCATGAGATAGCACCGGCGGCAAAGGCGATCGACCGGCCGCGCAGTGCCACTTGGTCATAGGCGTGCTGCAGCGCGCCGCACCTTGCCGCTAAGGATTCTTAGGCCCGAGCCTGCATCGCCTGCGCGCATCCTGACTAGGCGGTGCAGGTGCTGTGCCCACGGGAAATTAATCTGCGATTGCATTGATCGAGATCAGGGATGGGTTCCCACCATGGGTCGAATATTAGCAATAGGTTTAAGTAGCCGTGACAGGTGGGGGAGGTAGCAAACTCCCAACCAAAGGGGGATCCATGAAGAAAACTATAGTGGGTTTGTCCGCAGTGGGACTGATTCTGGCCGCGGGCGCATTGGGTGCAGCGACCCCCAGGCAAGAGCCCATTCAGCCAATCAAGCCCGTCGAAATTACGAATCCGGCGAAGGTCGAACTCGGCAAGATGCTGTTTTTCGAGCCCCGCCTGTCTCGTTCGGGTTTTATCTCCTGCAACTCCTGCCACAACCTCAGCCGTGGCGGATCCGATAACCTGCAAACCTCCATCGGCCATAACTGGCAGCAGGGCCCGATCAACTCGCCGACTGTGCTCAATTCCAGCTTGAACGTGGCGCAGTTCTGGGACGGACGTGCGGCGGACCTCAAGGAGCAGGCTGGCGGCCCCATCGCGAACCCCAAGGAAATGGCGTTCACGCACGAACTCGCGGTGGAGGTTCTGCAGTCTATCCCGGGTTACGTGAAGCTGTTCGAGGAGGTCTTCGGTAGCCCGGAGATCGATATCGACAAAGTTACCAGCGCGATCGCTGCGTTCGAGGAAACGCTGGTCACGCCCAACTCGCGCTTCGACCAGTGGTTGCTGGGCGACGATAAGGCATTGACCGCAGAAGAGCTGGCGGGTTACCAGCTGTTCAAGAGCAGTGGCTGCGTGGCCTGTCATAATGGCCCGAATGCCGGCGGTACCTCCTTCCAGCGCATGGGCGTAGTCGAGCCGTACCAGACCCGCAACCCGGCCATTGGCCGTGCGGCGGTAACCGGCAAAGACGCTGACCGCTTCAGCTTCAAGGTACCGACGCTGCGCAACGTCGAGCTAACCTATCCGTACTTCCACGACGGCGCCGCCGATACGCTGGAGGAAGCCGTGGAAATCATGGGTCGGTTGCAGCTAGGCCGGATTTACACCAAGGAAGAAACGGCGCAGATCGTGGCGTTCCTGAAGACGCTTACCGGCGAACAGCCGCGGATCGAGTTGCCGATCCTGCCGCCGTCGGCTCCCACTACGCCACGTCCGCAGCCGTTCGGCAGCTAAGTGTTCGGCCTGACGGATCAGTAACAAGCGGTTCCGGTGGAGTACACCGGAGCCGCTTTTTTTATGCTGCGCGGTGGGTATGCGCGTAGCCGCCGTTCAGAAGCCTCCCCGGTGTTTGCTTTTCAGGGACCCCGCCGTGTAGGGACGTCCCGACAGTCCCGGCGGAGTCAAACCTATGAATGTAACGCTCAGTGAGAGCGGGCCCTGGTTGCGCACCCTACCGATTCAGAACCTCCAACAGAACTGAATCATCTCCCCAGACTGCCGGGGCGGCAGTGCCAGTACGCCGAGAAGATTCATGCCGACCAGGGCTGATCGCGAGCGGCAGCGCCGATTCCGGCGAAACGCTAGGCTATCACGGTGGGGACGCCGACGTACGCTTGCCAGCTGTCTGATCTGTGGCCGTTTCATCAGGCGGTTTTATTGAAGACTCCAAGACCGGCTACGGGCTGGGGCGGGCCAGATGCGGGTTCCCGGCGGTCCGAGAGTGCCGCACCCGAGGCTTTGTTGAGTGAGTGGGAAAGACCCTGACGCCGGGGCCTGAGGCAGGCGTGGTGTCGCGCTCTGGGGCCCTGGGCAGGCGTTGTCCTTGGTTAGGGATGAGCGAATCAACCGCCGCAGTGGCGGCGGTTGATTCGTGTTATCGCCTCTATCGGGCTACCATATCGTTACTCGCCAACGGCGACCTTCGGCGGATTGGCCCAGTAACCGCAGTTGTGGGCCGCGCTGAATTCGGCGGCATTCGAGGCCTTGGTATCGGTCGGGTGCAAGCGCAACACAGTCTTATCCGTTGCGAAGGGGTCCCACAGCGGAGCGGCATCGGAGTTCGGGTTGCCGAATTTGGCGAACCGCGTCCAGTAGCTCACCATCGCATCCGACAGCTTTTGCTGAGCTTCGTTGCCGCCCCGGTCACCCACGGTGCCGAAGACGTACTGGATCTCCAGCGTGTGGGTGGCCCCCATGGGCAGCAACAGGTCGATCTCCTTGCCGAACGGATGCGGAGCAGTCTCGTCAACGAACCAATAGCCGTAAGTCGGGACGTTGTGCCCCGCGAGCTGGTTCCACTGCAGGAGATTGCCGCAGTTGAAGCGCCAGTCGGTCTGGATGGCTGCTATAGCCTGGCGGAAGCGACCTGGGTCCGCAGGGTCTTCTTTGGCCAGGTAGTCGGCGGCAATCTTGGCGGCGTCCAGCGTCGGATCTTCTTGCAGCAAGGTCTTGACGCCGGCTGTGTACTCCGCTTCGGACGTGTAAAACGTGCCGTTGGCAATGTCCAGCGCGACGAAGAGCCGACCCTCGTGCAGGTTGCTGCCCATCAGTACCGGCACTTTATTGAACTCGCCCTCGTCCAAGGCTTCGTAAATGGACTTGGGCAGGATCTCGCCGCCGGTCATCGGCAGATACCAGCTATCCGCCTGGGCTTTGAGCAGATCGGCCACCGAGGCCTGCCGCAGGCAGGTCGGCACGTCGATGTCCGCACCGCAGCCCAGGGCGTCCACGAAGGGGGGGCCGACCAGCATTTCGCCGAGCGGTAGTGGCATCTGGCCGGGATTATAGGAGCCGCTTTGCACAATGGCCTTGTGGAACAAGCCCTCGGCGGCTGGGGAGGCAATGTGCGAGAGCACGCTGTGACCGCCCGCGGATTCGCCGAAGATGGTTACGTTGTTCGGGTCGCCGCCGAAGTTCTCGATATTGGCCTGTATCCAGCGCAGCGCCTGCTGCTGGTCCATCAGCCCGTAGTTGCCCGAGCCTACTTGCGGGCGCTCCTTGCTGAGATCGGCGTGTGCCAGAAAGCCCAGGGCGCCGAGGCGGTAGTTCAGCGTCACGAGCACCACGCCTTCCGCGACCAGGCGCGCGGGATCGTAGCCCTCATCGCTGCCGCTGCCGAAAATAAATGCGCCGCCGTGAATCCACACCATCACCGGATAATCACCTTCATCCTTGGGAGTGTAGATATTCAGGTACAGGCAGTCTTCATCCAGGCTGGCCTTGCCGAACGGACTCTCCGCCTGCGGGCAGAGGCTGCCGAACTCGCTGGCATCGAGTACTTCGTCCCGCTTCGCCGGAGGCTGTGGCGGCGCAAAGCGCAATTCGTTCACAGGGGGGGCGGCGTAGGGTATGCCACGGAAGGCCAGAAACGCGCCTTCGTCCACACCGCGCACGTCGCCTTCGGTCGTGGTGCGGACTGGCGGCTCAGGCTCCGGATCCGGTTTCTTGGACGATGAGCCGGAGCTGGAGTTACAGCCGCTTACCAGCGCGAGCAGCAACACACCGCCAATCCATGTGCACAGGCGGGATGCGGACCCGGCTGCACGTTGAAATGATCGCATTAGTTTCTCCCCCTTATGGTTACACATTTTGTTGTTCGTTATCGGTGTGCGTGACACACCGGTCACCAGGGTAGCGCTCCACAAAAAACGGGTGTTCCCCTGGCGGAATGCCGAAAAGGCCCTTCCTAGGCTTCTTTCAGCTTGCGGCTCCAAAGCCCCGGTCCGCAGCGGCTTGCGTGTATTAAGTGAATAGATACTCGATACACGGGCACTCCTTCCGCTTCCTTTTATCGACCGGACGCGACAGCGATTTTCATGCAGCCGGCGTGCGGTGCGGGCTCATTTCCCTGAGCGGTTATGCCGACCGGGTTGGTGCCACACACGAAAGGAAACCAGAAAACTAAAGCCGATTCCAGTATTGACTATTTTTTTGTTTCTGCAGAGCGGAGCAGAGAGAGGGAATGGGCTTGGGTCTCGTACCGTACGGAATGGCGCGGTGGGGCAGCCGAAGCGCTGGTGAGTGCTAAGATGCCGGCGAGTAGCGATCAACTACAGGTCGTAGGGCCTCGTTGGAACTCTCTGCATGAGCGAAATCTACATTAGTACGGACGTGGAAACAGACGGCCCTATACCGGGCCCGCACTCGATGTTGAGCTTCGCATCCGCCGCATATACGGCGGACAAGCGGCTTGTGGCTACCTTCTCGGCCAACCTCCAGACCCTGCCAGGGGCTTCGCCGCATCCAGTGACCGCCAAGTGGTGGGCTACGCAACCGCAAGCGTGGGCAGCGTGTCGTACCGACCCACAACCACCGGAACAGGCTATGAGACGCTACGTGGAGTGGGTCAAAGCGCTGAAAGGGAAGCCAGTGTTCGTGGCATATCCTGCCGCCTTCGATTTCATGTTTATCTACTGGTACCTGATGCGCTTCGTAGGCGAGAGTCCCTTCGGGCACTCGGCGCTCGATATCAAGTCGTATGCCATGGCCGTGCTCAAGACCGGATACCGCGAAAGCACGAAGCGCAATATGCCCGCCCATTGGTTCGACGAGCTGCCGCATACTCATGTCGCTCTGGACGATGCCATCGAGCAGGGCGCGTTGTTCTGCAACATGCTCAGGGACAATCGCGAACTCGGGTCTTAGTAATGACAGCGCCGATAGCCCGGAACAGCGCCGCCACAGCCCTGGGAAGAAGTCTATGGCCGCCGGCGTGAATCGGAACTTCATCACATAAAAAATGTCGAATATTGTGAAGCCCCAAGGGGCTGGGTTGAGTAACAGCGGTGACATTTTGAGGTGATGATCAAGCATCACAAAGGAGGCGCACCATGGCACAAGAGCTGAAAGTCCATCAGGGCCGTAATCTCTCGCAGAGCGGAGCCGGTGGCAGCGCCGTGCAGCGGATGCGGGCGCCTATGCCGTTACTGAGCCCCTTCGAGGAGATAGATCGGCTGTTCGATGAGCTGCTGCCGATGTCGATGCTGCGGCTCGGGCGCAGCCCGCTGACACGTAGCTTGGTTGGCGCGCAAGCCCGCATGCCCAACATCGACTTGCTCGAGCGCGACGACGAGCTGGTGCTGCGCGCCGAGGTGCCGGGTTTCCGCAAGGAGGATCTGGATATCTCGGTAGACGAGAACAGCGTCACCATTCGCGGCGCTCACGCGGACGAGCAGGAGGAAGAAGGTGGCGATTACTACAGGCGTGAAATCGCTTACGGCGAGTTCGCGCGGTCGGTAACGCTGCCGAGCGCGGTCGAGATCGACAAGGTCAAGGCTGAGCTCAAGGACGGTGTGCTCGAGCTCGTCATGCCCAAGCAAGAGGCTGCTAAGCGGCGCAAGGTGACGATTCAGTAACGGCTCCGGGAGTGGCCGAGCCCACTCCCGCGCCCGGCAGCATACCGCTTCGGGTTTGCGCGCAGGCCGCCGCCTCGCGTACCGCAGCGCGAGGCGGCCCACGGTTCAAGCAACGATGCGCACGGGCAGGCCATGCCCGTCGCGCTTTTTTTGTCTTTACTCAGAACACCAGCATCACGCCCAGAGTTGGCTGAAACACGGGCGTTTCCCGGTAGCCTATGATGTGCTCGTCCACTCCGGCGACTATGCGTACCGAACCGGAAACGGCCAGGTGGCGGGCTAATCGGTGCTCGTAGCCCAAGGAGCCGACGAATCCGAGGTCGCTGTCGCGCTGGCCGTCGTAGTAGCCGACCCCGACCTGCGCGAAAATTCCACGCGCGTAACGGCCGAAATAGTGCTTGTAGGCGATATCGACGATGCTCAGGTGCTCGCCGGAGGAATAGCCGGCAACGAATGCGCCGCCGCCGGAGAGAGCGAGTTGGCCGTAGACGTTGCTCATTCCGTCGTCCTGATTGCCGTCGGCCAGGCGAATCAGATCGATGCCGATTCCGCTGCTCAGTGCCGGCACAGGGGCGAGAGCCAGCAGCGCGGTTGCAAGCAATCCCTTGAGAAAAGTTTTGTTCTTCATTCTGATCTCCTTATGAAGGGGGGAGGGCCGGAGTATCTACGGTGGCGGATGACGCCGGCAAGGGAATGGTGCTCAGTATGCGAACTGCATCCGATGGTTCTGACCCGAACCGTTGTCACGTTCGGGGCTGCGGGCGGTTTCGCCGGAGGAGGAGCAGATGATCACTCTCATCACGGGTTCGACTTCGGGGTTGGGACGTGAAGTCGCGGTGCGGCTGGCACGCAGAGGAGCGCACGTAATCGTGCATGGCCGCGACCGGGAACGCGGCGAGGCGCTGGTAGAACAGATTGCGCGGGAGGGTATGGGTAGCGCGCGGTTCTATGGCGCCGACTTTTCCCGGCTCGGCAGCGTGAAAGAGCTGGCCGAAAGGATAATGCGGGACTACGACCGCTTGGACTTATTGATCAACAACGCCGGCATTGCCGGTTTGCCCCAGCGCCGTTTTAGCGCCGACGGTTATGAGCTGCACTTTCAAGTAAATTACCTGGCGCATTTCCTGCTTACCGACTTGTTATTGCCGCTGCTCTATCGAAGCGCGCCTGCCCGCATCGTGAATGTGGCCTCGGCTGCTCAAGCACCCATTGACTTCGACGATCCGCAGATCCAGCGCAATTACAGCAGCGGGCGGGGCTACGCGCAGAGCAAGCTGGCGTTAATCGCTTTCACCAGGACTTTGGCCCAGCGCATCCATGGTAGCGGAGTGACGGCATACAGCTTGCACCCGGCCACGCTCATGGATACGCGGATGGTGCGGGAGTCGGGCATAGAGCCGCAGAGTACCGTGGACGAGGGGGCCGAGGCGGTCATGCATCTCGTTACCGCCGACGCACTGGAGAACGGTGCTTACTTCAACGGCCTCGTCCCCGCCCGCGCGCATGCGCAAGCCTATGACCAAGACGCATGCGCGCGGCTATGGACGTTGAGCGAGAAGCTGATCGAGGCGGCGATAGGATCGCGTTAGCGCCGTCGCAGGAGCTGTACAAGCTCTTCGGCGGCCGGCAGAAGTTCAGGAGCGTCTAGCGTTTCTTCGAGGGCATCGCGCAGCGCATGAAGGCCATGTGGATCCTCTTCCCATGGCAGTTCCTTGTCGGTATGGCGTGTGTAAGCGGCTGCAAAAGTGTCTACGGCCCGCTTGATGTGTTCGGGCACGGTCGCCGGGCGCCGAGTATCCTTCATAAGGCGCGTATCCTCCTTGAATAATCGCTTCCGGTGGAGATGTGCAAAGCAGCTTAGACTCAGTGCCGCGAATACGGTTCCCTGGCGCGGCCCGAGCTCCCAGGCGTGCAAGTATGGTCGATTTTGGGAAAGAAGTTGATGCCCCTTTCTACGTAATGCAAGGCATCGGCCTGGAATGGCCAGTGGAGCGCGAGCGCTTCCACGGTCGGTGAGTTACTTGCAAACTGTGTTGAGCATTGAGCTGGTTGCGGAGGCCGAGAGGAGGGGCGCCGGGGCGGCGGTGCAGAGGGGGAGGCTGCTTCTGCAGGCCAGATGAACAACTAACTTTGCCAGGGCATCGCCAACGACGGTGCG
This sequence comes from uncultured Alkalilimnicola sp., assembly GCA_964460035.1. GTDB lineage: Bacteria > Pseudomonadota > Gammaproteobacteria > Nitrococcales > AK92 > CAYWPG01. The sequence continues at coordinate 1,142 of CAYWPG010000047.1, read as the reverse complement.
TACAGTCAGGAGGATCTTTCGGTGAGCCAAGCCATGGCGTCCATCATCGCGTCGCTACTGCGAATCGCACGGCGGCATTGCCAACGCTATGGGGAAGCGGAGGACCTGTTGCAGGAGGCGCTTGCCGAGGCGGTCGCCGTGGGGCGGGGCGATCTGTCCCAGCCGGACAACCTGCGCTGGATCAAGGGGGTGCTGCGAAACATGGCGGCCGAAGCGGCCAGGAGCGAAACGCGGCGGGCGGCCAGGGAAGACGCATATGCACGCCACGCGGAGCAGACCGCTGACACCGATTATCCCGATGCTGTGCCGCTCGAGCGACTTCCCCAGGCTCAGCGTGTAGTGGCCAAGCTGGCTTTGAGCGGGCATACGCGGGCTGAAATTGCTCACTTGCTTGGCATCTCCGACGCCGCGCTCAGACAAAGAATCGCAGCCCTTCGCTCCAGGCTCTCGGCCGAGGACACGAGCGCCCCGCACGAGTTCGTGGGGTTGCAAGCGCCGGTGGCGTTCGGGCAAATACGGCGCTGGCTGCATAACGCAATGCAGCGGCAAAACGCGCAGCTCGGTACGCACGATCAGGACGGGCACTTGATGATGGTGTCGATCGCAAGCGCTTGCTCACAAAATCGGGATCGGCGGCAATATATCCATGACGACAATCCATTATTAGAAAAGGACGCTCCGTCATGATTCGAAACGCCCGTATCGGCAATATTCTTTACTACGTCAGCGATCTCGATCGGACCGCGCGCTTCTATGGCGACATTCTGGGGCTGGATGTTCAGCGCATGCCGGACGATGGCAACGGCAATCCCTGGTTGCTGGCATGTATCCCGAACAATACCGATTTGCTTTTCTTCCAGGGCGAGGTCAAGCCCGGCAACTCGCCGGTGATCGTATTCGAGCTGGCGCAAGGTGGAATCGACGATGTGGTGGCCGGATTAGCCGAAGCGGGGGTCACCATCGTCACGCCTGTGAGCCACGCTCCGGGCGGCTGGTCGGCGGACTGCTTGGACCCAGACGGTTACACGCTTTCGTTTTACCAGAGCGAGGAAGTGGCACGGTCCCGCCGTGCGTGAGCAGTGCGGCTCCCACGGAGGCTAGCCCCCCGGATTGAGGTTTTTCCGTGGGAGCGGCGTCCCGGC
>CAYWPG010000046.1:0-29229 GCA_964460035.1 uncultured Alkalilimnicola sp. | reverse complement strand
CGGATCATGCGCAGCGCCAACGCAGGTGCGATCCGATGAGAACGGGCCTCAGTGCTGTCCTATGCTGTAGGCCTCCATCAGGCGTTTGATCCGCGGCGCTTCCGCTTCCGAGCCGGGCTTGAACTCGAAGCCGGTGTGGTAGAACAGCGCGTTCGTTTCCTTCTTGTCCCAGACGCTACGCGCTTCTACGGATATATGGCGTTTGCCCTCGATCTGCTCGGGCAGCTCCACCCGTAGCCGGAACGAGGTATCCGGTTCTATCGGCTCGTTGCTCTGCAGCATGGCGCCGTTCGGTGTGATATCGACCAGATAACCGATGAAACGGTTGCTCTGTTCGTCGTACACTCGCAAGTAGCGATTGATAATCTCTCTTTGAGCCCTTCTCTCTTCCACGGTCGTCTCCTTATCACCGAGCAGCACCTAACCAAAACAGTAGCACGTCCTGGCCAGGGCGACGCTGCGATGGCAGAACATTACGCACAGCTAGGGCGCCGCCCCTGCGCCTGCGCAGCCTCGAAGTATTTCATCGCCGCGTCCATGCCTCCCTGCAAGTCGTCTATGCGTCGTCCGTGGGACGGATGGGTGGAGAGAAATTCCGGCGGCTCGCCTTGCCCCAGCTCCATCATGTTTTCCCACAAACGGATGCTTTCGCGAGGGTCGAACCCAGCCCGCGCCATCAGATCCAAGCCAATAATGTCCGCTTCGCTTTCCTGGGTTCTGCTGAACGGCATCAAAATCCCGTACTGCGCTCCCAGGCCCAGCAGTCCCATCAGCGAACTCTGGCCGTCCGAGGGTCCGCCCGCCAACACTTGCGCAAGCCTCAGACCCGACTCTGTCGCGTAAGCTGTGGAAACTCTCTCGTTGGAGTGGTCGGCGATGACGTGGGCAATCTCATGCGCGATGACAGTCGCTAACTGATCCTGGTTGCGCGCCACCTCAAGCAGACCCGCGTGCACGCCTATACGGCCGCCCGGCAGAGCGAAGGCGTTGGCGCTGTCATCCTCGAACAGCACTACCTCCCAATCCTCGCGCGCGTATTCCTCGTCCAGCGCCGCCACCAGAGCATCGGCAACGCACTCCACGTAACCGTTGAGGCGTGCATCGTTGGAAACCGGAACTTGCTGCCGAATTTGAGCGAAGGCCGCGGCCCCCATTTCTGCCATCTGCCCGTCCGGAAACAAGGCCAGCTGACGCCGTCCGGTCGGTGAGACCGCGCAGGCGACCAACGTCACCATGAGCGTCGTCAGCAGCAAAAGACGGTGCATCCTCGGTTTCCTGCCATCGCAACCGTAACACGCGGTCCTTTACTGCAGTTGGGGCTAAGGAGTGCAGCGGGCAAGCGAGCCGGTTGGCTGGGTCAGGCGGGAGAGTCGGAAATGCGAACTGTATCGCGCCGCGCGGCGCCGGATGCAGTTTGGCGCGGCAGGGCAGGCGCCGGCAATGGCCGGCGCCGCGTCCAGGTGTGGATTAATACGAGAGCGGGATCTAGGGGCGGTAGCTGGCGAAAATCCGGGTATTGCCGTTGCGATCGTAGCTGAGCACGTCATAGGGCTCGCTGCGCGGGCCTTCCATGCCCGGCGAACCCATGGGCATGCCGGGTACCGCCAAACCCACTACCGGCGGGCGCTCATCGAGCAGACGCACGATTTCGCGCGCGGGAACGTGCCCCTCGATCACGTAGCCGCCCACCAGCGCCGTGTGGCAGGAAGCCAGCTCGTGAGTGATTCCATTCGACAGCTTGATTGGGGTCAGATCGTTCAGGTCGGTGACGTTGACCGTAAAGCCATTGGCTTGTAAGTGTTCCACCCAGGCCGTACAGCAGCCGCAGGTGGGCGATTTGTACACTTCTACCGTGCGCGTCGCATCGGCCACGGTCGTGATGCGCGGTTCGGCGGCAGGCGTTTCCCGCGCGGAGATATCCATGAACAATGCACCCGCAATCGCAGCAACGGCGAACACACCGCCCACCAGCAGCGCCCGGTTCCTTGTGACAGCCATTTCATGCTCCTATGCAATCAGCTTTTAACGCTGTACCTGGAGCATGGTAACGAAGCGCAGGCTGTCTGGAGTTGCGCAAGGTCACGTAGAGCCGCGGCGGCCACGGCAGTGACGGCGGCAGCTACTCGTCTTTCAGCGGGCGCGCCTGATAGTTGGTCTTGGACAGGGCACGTAGCAGATCTTCCGCTTCTACATCGCCAACTATGCTGGCCGTGCCCTCATTCAAGCTCACTTTCACCTCCTCGACGCCGGCCAGCGCGCGCAGAGCCTGCTCGACCTGCGTCACGCAGCGCTCGCACTTCATTCCTCCGACTTCCAGACGCTGCATGCGCTTAACCCTTTCGTTCGCCATGATCGCTCTCCTCAGGCCTGTCCAGCCCCGCTGGCTACATTCGCGCCCGCGGCCGACCGGCGCGCTGGCGGTCTTGGCAACGGCCCGGTCCGTGCAGGCGTGTTCCGTGGGCCACCTGTCGTGCTTGCCAGCGCGCCCAGTTCAGTAATGTGCGTGCGGATCGCTCCGACTTCATCCCTATTGGGTCAGCGAGGGGCTAGCGGCCATGGCCGAGTTGCGCGGAGATAGGGTTCCAAGAAGGCGATCCGGTATCGCGCCAGGGAAACGGTCAGGATCATTGCCGCAATGATCCTGACCGATGCAGAGAGCTAGATCAGCTAGCGGCGGCAGCCAGGGCCTGCTCGATATCGGCGATAATGTCGTCGATGTGCTCGATGCCGATGGAGAGGCGCACCAGATCCTTGCTGACGCCCGCGGCTTCCAGTTCCTCGTCGTTGAGCTGGCGATGGGTGGTGGAAGCAGGGTGCGTTGCCAGCGATTTGGCATCGCCGATGTTCACCAGGCGCACGATGAGCTTGAGTGCGTCGATGAACTTCGCACCAGCCGACACTCCGCCCTTGATGCCGAAGCTGAGAATGCCCGAGGCGCGGCCGCCCATGTATTTGTTGGCAAGAGCATTATCGGGGCTGTCCTTGAGCCCGGCGTATTTCACCCAGCTCACCTGCGGGTGGGCTTGCAGGTATTCGGCGACCCGCTGCGCGTTCTCGCAGTGCCTGTCCATCCGCAGAGCGAGCGTTTCGATGCCTTGCATGATCTGAAAAGCGTTAAACGGCGATAGCGCGGCGCCCATGTTGCGCAGCGGTACCACGCGGCAGCGGCCGATAAAGGCGGCCGGCCCCAGAGCCTCGGCGTACACCACGCCGTGGTAGGAGCGGTCGGGCTCGACCATCATCGGGAAGCGCTTGCCGTGCTCCGCCCAGGGGAACTTGCCGGAGTCGACCACGATTCCGCCGATGGTGGTGCCGTGGCCGCCCATGTACTTGGTGAGCGAGTGCACGACGATATCCGCGCCATGCTCGAACGGCCGCCACAGGTAAGGCGTGGGCACCGTATTGTCCACGATCAGCGGCACGCCCTTGGCGTGAGCGATCTCCGCCAAGCGGGCGATGTCGGCAATATTGCCGGAGGGGTTGCCTATGGATTCGCAGAACAGCGCCTTGGTCCGGTCATCGATCAGGCTGTCGATCTTCTCGTAGTCGTCCAACGCAGCGAACCGCGCTTCTATGCCCAGGTTCGGCAGCGTATGCGCGAACAGGTTGTAGGTGCCGCCGTACAGCTGGCTGGTGGTGACGATGTTGTCGCCGGCTACGGCGATGGTCTGAATCGCGTAGGTGATAGCAGCCATGCCGGATGCCACTGCCAGCGCGCCTATCCCCCCTTCCAGCGCCGCCACGCGCTGCTCCAGCACGTCGTTGGTGGGGTTCATGATGCGGCTGTAGATATTGCCGGGAACCTTGAGATCGAACAGATCGGCCCCGTGCTGCGTGTTATCGAAAGCGTAGGAGGTCGTCTGGTAGATGGGCACCGCTACCGCCTTGGTAGTGGGGTCCGGCGAGTACCCCCCATGAACCGCTATCGTCTCTAGCTTCATAATCTTACTCTCCGTTGAGCGGCCGTCAGTCCGGCTCTGTTTGCCTCTGTTTCGCGCCTGCGCCCGACCGACTGCGGCATGCACCGCAAGCCAAGCGCGAAACGAAGGCAAACAAGCCCTAGTGTTGACCCTCAAGTCCGTTCAGGCAATGGGCGGCCATGGAACGGAGCTTGCAGGTGCGAGCAACTATAACAACCGAGAGTGCCTAGGCGTAGCTCGAAAGGGGTAGGTTGCGCATCGTACTTAAAGAAAACGGAGCGCGTTGCGCTCCGTATGCGGAATAAAAAAACCGATCCGACAATTGGGGGGGGGGGATGGGGTCGGACCGGTCAAAAACCTTCGCCAAGATATGCGACTCATCCCACAGTCGCATCCGTCGGACGCCGTATGGCGTATCCCTTGGCCTGCTTTGCTACTTTATTAGACGGGGTTGTGAGCGAGAAGTTCCGTATATCCGCAAGAACTGAATTGCTTTCCGCCGAGGCCGCCGCCATGAGGCGACTCGCCAAATGACGTGGAGGCGTACAAACAGCGATTCAACCCTGCGTACCGTCGCTCACAGCCCGCTTTGCCGCCTGCAGAGCGGGGAGCCAGCGGCTGACGCCCTGGTGCCGTAGCTTTCGTTCACTATTGACCGTACCGAGGCGGAAAAGTTCGCTCGCGAAGCCAATTTCCGTGAGAGCACTACCTGGGCGCCGAGGGCCGCGGGGAGGCCAAGATTCGCGGCTAGGGTCCGTTCCCACGGGGACTATTCTTACAACTCTGTGAGCTAACCACTGGGGGGCGGGCGCGAAAGGCTTTGGCTATGTTCCCCCACTCCCCTTGCCACGGGACGCAAAATTTCCCACACGGGGAGCAATCCCACGGATGGTCTTCGTCCGGGGCAGACATCGCACTGAGTCATGTGTCTCGGGTCCCTGGAGCCGAGACACAGAATTTTCTGCACACGAAAGAAGCGGGAGCCGATCGCATTGCGCTCCCGCTTCGCTTAGCCGGACGTTCCCGGTCGGATGGCTTAGCCGCCAGCGGTGCCGCCGCCAGTGGTTCCACCCATGCCGCCGCTGGTACCGCCCATACCACCGCCCGCAGTGTCTTCGCTTTGGCCGCTGCGTGCCTGGTCGTCCCAGGTGCCGCCGCTGGCCTGATCGCTGGTGCCGCCACTCATGCCGCCGCCCTCATCGGCCGGAGCGCCGGTTGGGGCACCTGCCTGTTGACCGCCGCCTTGCTGGTCGCAGGCCGCTGCGAACGCGAGCGGAAACGCGATCGCGAGAATAGCCAGTAGCTTACGCATGCACTACCTCCTTTCCCTGAGTTTTGCGAGTCTAGACCTGACTGAAACCTTTGCGGACGCAAGCCTTTGACGTGCGTCGTTATACTTGCCCTAACCTCCCGCCTATAGCTGGGGCCGTGCATTATCGATTCAAGTCTGGCTCTATATACTAATGTTGCGTCGCAGCAATGCTCGGCGAGCGATACGTTATATTGGCCATGAGCCTTTACGCATGCGGGAGTGGCCTCTGTCGGGCTGTCCGGAGCGTGGGTCCGGCAATGCCCGTATCAGGCGAACTGGCGTGCCCAGCGAAGGAAACTTTGCAGATCCATGGCGCCTGCCTGGCGTGCTACCTCTGCGCCCTGCTTGAACACCGCCAGCGTGGGAATGCTGCGGATGCCATAGCGAGCGGCCAGCTCCGGTTCCGCCTCCGTATCGACTTTCGCCAGCCGCATGGCCGGTTCGAGTTGAGGAGCGGCGCGTTCGAACACCGGGGCGAACGCCTTGCAGGGGCCGCACCAGGGAGCCCAGAAATCAACGACGACGGGCAGATCCGAGCGTTCCACGAAGTGCTGAAAACTCGCCGTGTTCAAACTGATGGGATGGCCAGGGAATAGCCGCTTTTTGCATTTGCCGCAAATGGCCCCGTCGGCCAGCCGCTCGCGCGGCACACGGTTGGTAGCCTGGCAGTTGGGGCAGACGACATGAAGCTGCTTGCTCATTGGTGACCTCATGCGCAGGGTAACGGGCGGTCGCATTAATGATATGCCTGCCGCGCGCGCCCACGCCAAGCGTGCATGATTGCAGGCCGGCACGACCGGGGTCGTGCCGGTGGCGGCTCGGCATCAAGCATGGCGCCGCCGTACAGCGGATATCGTCGCCGGCGGCAGAATGAGGCCCCGCGTCTGGCGCTCGACGATGGAGGCGTAGTAGCCCCCTTGCCGCATCAGGTCCTCATGGCGGCCGGATTCGATAATGCTGCCCCCCTTGAGCACGACGATGCGGTCGGCATTCACCACGGTGGAAAGGCGATGAGCGATGATGAAGGTCGTACGGCCCTGGATCAGGCGGTCCAGCGCTTCTTGTACTCTGGCCTCCAGCTCCGGGTCCAGCGCAGAGGTGGCTTCGTCCAGAACCAGAATAGGCGGGTCTTTAAGCAAGGCGCGGGCGATCGCTATACGCTGGCGTTCGCCGCCGGAGAGGCGGGTGCCGCGCTCGCCGACCAGGGTGTCGTAGCCGGCTTCCTGGCGCATGATGAATTCATGGGCGTTAGCGGCCTGGGCTGCGGCGACGATCTGGTCCATGGGCGCATCCGGCCGGCCGTAGGCGATGTTGTCGCGCACCGTCTCGTTGAACAGCAGCGCATCCTGAAGCACGACGCCGATTTGCTGACGCAAGCCCTTTTGCTTGAGCCTGCGCAGATCCATCCCGTCGATCAGAATGGCGCCGCTGTCCGGGTCGTAGAAGCGCTGCAGCAAGGCCATCAAGGTGCTCTTTCCGGACCCGCTGGGCCCGACGATGGCGATGGTCTCTCCAGGACGCACATGCAGATCTATGCCATGGAGCAGCTCTGGCTCGTCGGGACCGTAGGAGAAGCGCACTTGACGGAACTCGACCCGGCCTTTGAAGTGGGGCGGCTCGATCGCGTCCGGCGCATCCTTGATGCTCTCTTCGGCATCTATGATGGAGAATACCTGCTCCAGCGCTACCGAAGCGTTGTGGACGGTCTTGTAGATACTGGTGAGCCCCTGCACCGGTCCGAACAAGCCGCCGACGTAGCCCAGGAACGCGATCACCGTACCCAGCGTGATCTGTCCCGCCAGTACCAGGTAGCCGCCGTAGGCGATCGCCGCGATACGCGCGGCGGCGACAGTGAGGTTCTGCAACGCGCCTATGGAGGTGTCGAAACGGACACCGCTGATCACCACTTTGTTCGCCGCGCCGACGTCACGCAGGAAACGCGTTTTCTCCGCCTCTTCCATGGCGAAGCTGCGTACGGTGACGATGCCGGAAAGCACCTCGTTGAAGCGCGCGTAAATGCGCGCCCAGCGCTCTAGCAGATTACGTTCGCGGTCGGTCTGGCGCGGCGCTGCAAGCGCGGCGATCAGGGCTGGCAGCGGCGTGAAAGCGCCTACCAGCAGCGTCATACGCCAGTCGAGCTGGACCATGACGACCAGCGCGATGACCAGGTAAACCAAGGCTGGGAGGATGTTGAAGGCGATCTCGCTGAAGGCGCCGATAAAGCCTTGGATGCCACGATCCAGCCGCGTCATGATGGCGCCTACGCCATCGCGGCGCTGAGCGTACATGGGGAGCCGGTGCAAGCGCTCCACGGTCGCGTCCAGCAGGCCGTGATGCAGGTCCAGGCGAGTGCGCCAACTGAGCCAGTTAGAGAACCCGGCCGCCAGCTCGCGAAAGATTACCAGGGCGATCAATAGCCCAACGCCGGTTAGCACTGTGCGCAGGGCGCCGGCGTCGCCCAGGCCGTCGAAAATGTACTTCATCACCAGCGGTTCCAGCGCGTTGGCGGCCGCTACCAGCAAGGTGAGGAAGAGTATGACGGCGACCAGCCAGCGCTGCGCGCGCGCGAAGCGCAGCGCACGGCGTACCCTAGACCACTGCGGCGATGCACTCATGGGCTCGTACCGGTCCCGGGCGGGATACGGCGAGCTGCTGCGATTCGGGGGGCTTCTTCATAGGCAACTCTTCTGGCTTTGGGCGGTCGCACTGGGGCGGCGCAGCGTATCGGACGAGCTGTCAGCGATTGCGCGCTGCCGGACCGGCTGTGGTTCCAGTGGCGCCGCGGTACACACCCAGGTTGATGTCGTTCTTGCCCGCCGACTTGACTGTATACATTAGGCGGTCGGTGCGCTGGAGCACGTCCTCCACCGACTCCGGCGGCTGCAGGAACGTCATGGCGCCAATGCTGAACGTGACCGGCCAGGCATGGCGCCGCATGGCTACGCGCAGCGCCCCCTGCAGACGGTTGAGGATGGCGCGGGCGCCTTCGACATCGGTTTCCGGCAACAGTATTGCGAACTCGTCGCCGCCGAGGCGGGCGGCAATATCCGGTCTGCGCAGGCTCTCTCGCAGGCAGTTGGCGACTTCGCGCAGCACCTCGTCGCCGACCAGGTGGCCGAAGTTATCGTTGATGGCCTTGAAATCGTCCAGATCGACATATGCCACTGAGAAGGGATGATCGTAGCGTGCCGCGCGCTGGATCTCGTACTCGATTTCCTGATGAAAGTGGCGGCTATTGGGCAGGCCGGTGAGCATATCCGTGCGCGCTAACGATTCCTCCTGACGCAGCTCATGCTCCAGACGCGCCAGCAGATAAGCGACGATCAGGAAGAACAGCAGGCGGACACCCATGTTCCAGTAGGGAATGAAGGCCTGCGAATGCTGCCCGCCCTCGAAGCGGTCCACGGCCAGCCATACCAGGGCGGCCGCCACCGCGGTCAAGGCGCCCAGCCCGAAGCCTGCGTACCAGGTGACTATGACTATGGGAGCCAAGTAGAAGACGGAGAAGGAGAGCTCCGGACCGGTGAGCATATCGAGCAGCCCCAACAGGGCTAACAGCAGGGCCGCGGCGACGATGAAGGTGACCGTGGAGCGCGCGGCCAGGATGCGATCGAGTTGGGCGAGCGTCATGGCCTTCTTGACCTCGCGTGGCGGGCGTTCGCGTCAGGCGTGTGCCTAGAGTGTGCGGATTTTGCTATCGAGCCAGGCATGGTGGCGGTGCTCGTCTTCGAGACCGGTGGCAACCAACTCGTGAATATGCGGGGAGAGTTCCGGGCGGCCGGCAGCGCGGCCGTACGCGGTGATCGAATCGGCTTCGTTGTTTTTCAGAGCTTTTAGGATCGCGCGCTCGCCCACTAGGTTGGCGAGCATCACCTTTCCGGTCTCGAAGACGCCCCTGAGGTCGCTGTGCTGAGGAGCGATGCCGCCGAGCTCGTACACCACCGCGATCAGGTTCTCGACGTGGCGCAGGTGATCCTCCTTGAACTCCTGCAAGGTCGAGCGTACTTCAGGGTCTTCCAGGCGGCGGATAGCCGCTTCGTAGACATCGATAGTGTCGAAGTCGAGCTCGATCAGGTGCGTCAGCAACGCCAGCGGTTCGGCTTCGCGGCCGGTCTTCGTCGTCACCCATCGCTCCTATTGGCGCTGCCGCCGCATGGGCGGTTGCGCCGCAACCAAATACATTAGAAAAATGTGTTTGACTGCGGCGCAAATCAAGCGGGGCACGCCCGGCTGCCTTACGGGGGCGTTTCCGCACGCTCTGGCAGCGGCCCGGCTCGGAGCTTAGTCGAAGATGACCGTGCGATTGTCGTAGGTAAGGATCTTGTGCTGGGTGTGATTCCAAATAGCGCGGGCCAGCACTAGCTTCTCCAGATCGCGACCTTTGCGCACTAGATCCTCGACACTGTCGCGGTGGCTGACATGCACCACGTCCTGCGCGATGATCGGCCCGGCGTCCAGTTCGCTGGTGACGTAGTGGCTGGTGGCGCCGATGATCTTCACGCCGCGCGCATGAGCCGAGTGATAAGGCTTCGCACCGGGGAAAGCCGGCAGGAAAGAGTGGTGAATGTTGATGATGCGCTCCGGGTAGTGCGTGATGAACTCGGGCGAGAGAATCTGCATATAGCGCGCGAGGACCACGAAGTCGATTTCGTACTCCCTGAGCAGCTCCAGCTGGCGAGCCTCCTGCGCGAGTTTGTTCTCGGGCGTGATGGGCAACACGTGATAATCGATGCCGAAGCGCTCGGCGATGGGCCTGAGATCTTCGTGGTTGCTGACGATCAGCGGGACGTCGATCTGCCACTCCCCGGATTGGCAGCGCCCGAGGATATCGAACAGGCAATGCGGCAGCTTGGAGACGAAGACGGCCATGCGCGGCCGTTCGTTGTTGAAGTGCAGCCGCCAGTGCATGTCGAATCGCTCGGCAAGCTCCGATTGGAATTGCGCGCCGATCTCGCCGCTGGGAATGCGAAACTGGTCCAATTCCCATTCCACGCGCATGAAGAAGACCTGCTGCTGGGCGTCGACGTGCTGGTCTAGGTAAATGATGTTGCCGTTGTTGCGCGCGATGAAATCGGTGATCGCAGCGACCAGACCCTGACGGTCGCGGCAGTGGATCAGCAGTATCGCAGAGCGCGCAGTGGCGAAGTCGATGTTCATGATTGTTTGACGCTTCGTGAGGTACACCAGAGTGAGGTTGGGACGGTAGCGCCGGCGCGCCGGCCGTCGTCCGAGTCTAGCAGCCGCCGCGCGGCTATGTGGGGCAAGAGTAACAAGTTTCCGCGCTGCGACAAATTTTCCGCCCTGGCCGCGCCCAGGGCTTCCCTGATCCGGGAGGGCGCGCTAAAGTCTCTTGCGTCTTCTCCTTGATTCTTCGCCTTGCCGGTTTTCGCGAACCGCTCGGTTCTCGTGAAAACCGCTTATCGACGACCGTTAAGGATGGAACGGTCGCTGAGTGTCGCCAACGATTGGCAGGAAGGGATTCATGAACGCCGATCTCGAAGCGTCGACCGGCGCGCGTGCGCGCGCGGCATTCATGCTGCTGGGCTACCTGCTGCTCTGGGCCAGTGCCGTGCTACCGCTTGCGGCGCTTGCGCTCAAAGGGCAGTTGCGCGCGGTGGAAGACGACTTCCAGAGGGCGGCGGCGGCCTTGCAACGCGAGGTTGGCGCGCAGCTCAAGCGTAATGCGGCGGTACTGGAGAGCATGGCCGCGTTCGTGCGGGCCGGCGCTGAGGAGGCCGACGTTCTGCAGCGCTACGGCGGAGAGCTGCTGGCGCGTTTCCCCGGCCTGTTCCAGTTCGTGCTGTCCCGGCGTGCGGACGGCCAGCACCCGCCATTGCCGGCGAGCCATGGGCCCGAGAACTGGGGCGGCTTTTCCGCGGACGAGCCGTCTTATTATCCGGCTGTCATGATCGGGCCCGCACGGCCACAGAATCAGGCGGCGCAGCGGCTCGACGCACAAGCGGGCACTCATCTGCGGGAGGGGCTGGTGCAGGCGTTGAGCAGCGCGGCTCCGGCCATGACCAGGCCGTTCGGGCTAACCGACGGCGAGATGGCGTACGCCCTTTTCCATCCTATCTTCGATCCGGCGGATGCTCGCTACGGGGAGGTATTGGCCGCGCTGCTGGTGCGTGGCCGCGATCTGTTGCCCGCCGACAGGGTGATACCGGGACTGCGCTTGGAGTTGCGCTATGAGGAGCCGTCCGCACCGCTGCCCGCTCTCCGGCTACTGCACTACGACCAGCGCGCCCCCAGCGCTATAGGAGCTCGTATCTTGCCGGTGCTGCGCTCGAGCGTGTCGCTGGATCAGGGCGGGCAGCAGCTGCTGTTGATCGTCGAGCGCCAGGTCGACTGGAGCATGTTCGACCTTTACCGGACAGCGGCGGTGGCGCTGATTGCGCTGGGGAGTCTGGTACTGCTGCTGGGCTATGGCCGAGCGCGCATTCGCCGCGTCGACAACGAGCGCGCCAGGGCGCAGCGGCTCTATGTACTGGCCAATTACGACACGTTGACCGGCTTGCCGAACCGCAACCTGTTGCGCGATCGCCTGGAGCATGCCCTGGCACGGGCGCGACGCCGGGGCGCGGCGGTAGCCGTGCTGTTCCTCGACCTCGACGGGTTCAAGGCCGTGAACGATAACGCCGGACACGATACCGGCGACAAGCTGTTGATCGAAGTGGCGAACCGGCTGCGCAGCTGTGTCCGCAGTCAGGATACGGTGGCCCGCCTGAGTGGGGATGAGTTCGTGATCGTGCTGGAGGATGTGAGCGGTAGACGCGATGCCGAGCGCGTCATGCACCAGATCCGCAGCTGTCTGGAAGAGAAGATAGAGATCGGCGAGTTTGCGTTTCTGGTCTCGGCCAGCGTTGGGATTTCGGTGTATCCCGACGACGGTTGCGACGAATTGTCGCTGCTGCGCAAAGCGGACTTCGAAATGTACAGTCACAAGCACCCCGATTGGTCGGTGCCGATACGCTAAGCGGCGCCGGCCGAAGGGGGGAGGGCCCGGGACGCGGGAGCCGCGGGGATGCTCCCGCGGCCGGTATCCCGCTCGTGGCCTAGTCTGCCAGCCGCTTGTACTTGATGCGGTGGGGCGTGGCGGCGTCCTCGCCCAGGCGGCGCCGACGATCCGCCTCGTACTCCGCGTAGTTGCCCTCGAACCACACCACCTGACTGTTGCCCTCGAAGGCGAGGATGTGCGTGGCGATACGGTCCAGGAACCAGCGGTCGTGCGAGATGACGACGGCGCAGCCGGGGAAGGCGAGCAGAGCTTCTTCCAGGGCCCGCAGCGTTTCCACATCGAGATCGTTGGTGGGCTCGTCGAGGAGCAGCACGTTACCGCCGCTCTTGAGCAGCTTGGCCAGGTGCACGCGGTTGCGCTCGCCACCGGACAGATCGCCGATGCGCTTCTGCTGATCGGAGCCCTTGAAGTTGAAGCGGCCGACATAGGCGCGGGAGGGCATCTCCCACTTGCCCACGGTTACCACATCCAGCCCGTCCGTGATCTCCTCGAACACGGTCTTGTTGTCGTCCAGCGCCTGCCGGCTCTGGTCCACATAGGAGAGCTTTACCGTCTCGCCGATGCGGATCTCCCCGGAGTCCGGCTTTTCCTCGCCGGTAATCATGCGGAACAGCGTGGTCTTGCCGGCGCCATTGGGGCCGATGATGCCGACGATGCCGCCCGGGGGGAGGCTGAAGCTGAGATTGTCCACCAGCAGCTTGTCGCCGAACGCCTTGCGGACGTTGATCGCCTCCACCACTTTGTCGCCCAGGCGAGGCCCCGGCGGGATATACAACTCCTGCGTCTCGTTGCGCTTCTGGAACTCCTGGCTTTGCAGCTCCTCGAAACGGGCCAGACGGGCCTTGCTCTTGGCTTGTCGCCCCTTGGGGTTCTGGCGTACCCACTCCAGCTCGGCCTGGATGGTTTTCTTGAGCGAGGATTGCTGCTTCTCTTCCAGCGCCAGCCGCTTCTCCTTTTGCTCCAGCCAGGAAGAGTAGTTGCCCTGCCAGGGGATGCCGTGACCGCGGTCCAGCTCCAGAATCCAGCCCGCGACGTTATCCAGGAAGTAGCGGTCGTGGGTTACGGCAACGACGGTGCCGGGGTATTCCTTGAGGAAGCGCTCAAGCCAGGCTACCGACTCGGCGTCCAAGTGGTTAGTGGGCTCGTCGAGCAACAGCATGTCCGGGTTCGACAGCAGCAGGCGGCACAGCGCGACACGGCGCTTTTCGCCACCGGAGAGCTTGCTCACGTCCGCGTCCCAGGGCGGCAGGCGCAGCGCCTCGGCTGCGACCTCGAGCTTGCGATCCAGGTTCCAGGCGTCGGCGGCGTCTATCTTGTCCTGCAGCTGGGCCTGCTCGGCCATCAGAGCGTCGAAGTCGGCGTCCGGCTCGGCGAATTTCGCCGATACTTCGTTGAAGCGGTCGATCAGCGCCTTGATCTCCGCAACGCCTTCTTCGACGTTGCCGCGCACGTCCTTGCTCTCGTCCAGCTCCGGCTCCTGAGGCAGGTAGCCGATCTTTATACCTGGCTGCGGCCGGGCCTCGCCTTCGTAATCTTTATCTACACCGGCCATGATCCGCAGTAGGGTGGATTTGCCGGCGCCGTTGAGGCCGAGCACGCCGATCTTGGCGCCGGGGAAAAACGATAAGGAAATATCGCGTAGAATCTCGCGCTTGGGCGGCACTACCTTGCCGACCCGATTCATGGTGAAAATGTACTGTGCCATGGATACCTCGCATCCCACGAAGCCGGTGCAGCCGCGCATTATCGGCGAGTGGCTGCCGGAAAGCCAAGCGATGGCCAGCAACCCTTGAGTTCTTGCCAAGGGCGCATCTGCGCAGCCCGATAACAGTGCGGAGCGCACCGCGAACGCGCCTACGCGCCGCTCTCTTGTAATGTGTTCCTGGGCCGCAGCGGATCGTTGCGCCTAAGCCGGGGGCGAAGAGCGATCAGCCGGTACCGCGCGTTCGCGTTTTGCCGTGCTTACCGTTTTTCTCTATGAACTCGATTATCATGCTAGCAATGTCTTTGCCGGTAGCCGACTCGATGCCCTGCAGTCCTGGGGAGGAGTTAACTTCGAGAACTACCGGACCATGGTTGGAGCGCATCAGGTCTACGCCGGCGACATTCAGCCCCATGATCCTGGCCGCCCGCACTGCCGTGGAACGCTCTTCCGGCGTAATGCGGATGGGTTTGGCCTGACCGCCGCGGTGCAGATTGGAGCGGAACTCCCCGTCTTTTGCCTGCCGGATCATGGACGCGACGACCTTGTCGCCAATGACGAAGCAGCGGATGTCGGCGCCTCCCGCTTCGGCGATGAACTCCTGGGTGAGGAAGTAAGCGCGCAGGCCGCGGAAGGCATCGATCACGCTCTCGGCTGCCTTATCGGTTTCGGCGAGCACCACGCCGCGCCCCTGGGTACCTTCCAGCAGCTTGATTACCAGCGGTGCGCCGCCGACCAGATTGATCAGATCCTTGGTGTCGTCCGGCGAGTAGCCGAAGCCGCTTACCGGCAGCCCGATTCCCTTGCGCGAAAGCAGCTGCAGCGAGCGCAGCTTGTCGCGCGAGCGGCTGATCGCGACCGACTCGTTGAGCGAGAACGTGCCCATCATCTCGAATTGCCGTACCACGGCGGTGCCGTAGAACGTGATCGATGCGCCGATGCGGGGAATGATCGCGTCCACGCGCTCCAGCGGCTTGCCCATGTAATGTACGCTGGGTCTATGCGAGCTGATGTTCATGTAGCAGCGTAGCGGATCTATGACCCGCATGCTGTGGCCACGCTGCTGCCCGGCTTCGACCAGGCGCCGGGTCGAGTAGAGCTTGGGATTCCGGGATAAGACCAGAATGTTGAGTGGGGAGGTGGTCATGGTTGGCGCCTGCCTGTCCTTATCTTTGCGGTTGCACTTTCCGGGTCGGGAGCGGTCATAAAAGAAGCGCCCGGATCGACCAGGATTCGACTGTTCATTGCACTGCGGCCCAGCAGCATGCGAAAGCCCATGCTGTCGCGGTTGGTCAAAGTCAGCTCGATTGGCCAGCGCCTGTCGGCGATGGCGATCGCAGTGCGGATGACCAGCCGCTTTTCGCGATGGCCGTTGGAGCTGGTTACGAATCGCTCGTCGACAACATCGGCGACACAGCTGACCGTGATGTCGGTTCGGCGTTGCAGTGGATGGACTTCAAAGCGTACTCGCTCGCGCCCATCTTCTGTGAACCGCCTGATGTGGATGGCGTGCAGAGCCGACGTGCTGGCGCCGGTGTCGATCTTGGCTTTGATGGCCGTTATGCCGAGTTCCGGCAACGCTAACCATTCGCGCCAGCCTACCCATAAGCGCGGTTCCTTGGTCCGCTGCACATCGCCCCCGGTGAATGCCGTGTACAAGCCGTCCTTGTAGTATTAAACATGAACCATGACAAGCGAAATCCTTAGCGCTTGCGGGCAGACCGAGCCCCCGCGGCTGTATTGCGACGAAATGCTGCTGCGCCTGGCGCGCTGGTTGCGCGCGGCCGGTTACGACACCGAGCTGGCCAGCGGCGCCATGAGCGATCGCGATATCCTTGCCCGTGCTCATGCCGAGCGTCGCTGGCTGCTGACGCGCGACCGCGGGTTTCTCGAGCGGCGCAATGCGCGTCAGCACGTGTTCCTGTTCACTACCCAAGTTCTGGATCAGCAAGCGGCTATTTTACGGCGCTGCCTGCGGATCGACTGGCTGTATGCGCCGTTCAGCCGCTGCCTGCTTTGCAATACCCCGTTGCAAGCGCTGATCGCCGAGCCCTCGGCGCAGGAGCAGCGCTATTGCCCGCACTGCCGTAAGTGGTACTGGGAGGGCAATCATGTGCGGCGCATGCGCGCGCGCCTGCAGGCTTGGCAGCAGGCGCGCGGATGACGCTGCCAACGCCGTGGCGGGAATCGCAGTCCTGGCCGAAAGCGTTTATAATTTCGCGCCTTCCGGCTTCTGAAGAGCCTTTTGCAGCGGACCGGGCGGGGCGTGGCAGCCGTGCTTCGCGCTGGGGCCGGTGTGCAAGGGCGATTGGCTCGGGCTCCGCAGGCGCGGGCTATTGAGCGGGCCGGCATTAGTCAATGCAAGGGTGTGTTCGCAAGCGGGCGGTAGCGGCCGCTTGCGAACACATCCTGAAACCTTTGCTCCCCTATTCGAAGAGGAAGCCGCATGTTCTCCACCGATATGAATATTGCATCGTTCGATCCTGAGCTGGCGCAGGCCATACGCGATGAAACCCGCCGCCAGGAAGAACACATCGAGCTGATTGCCTCCGAGAACTATGCGAGCCCTCGCGTGCTGGAAGCCCAGGGCAGCGTGCTGACCAACAAGTACGCCGAAGGCTACCCGGGCAAGCGCTATTACGGGGGGTGCGAGTTCGTAGATATCGCCGAGCAGCTGGCCATAGAGCGCGCCAAGCAGCTGTTCGGCGCGGACTACGCCAACGTGCAGCCGCACTCGGGCTCGCAGGCCAATGCCGCCGTGTATTTCGCACTGCTCAATGCCGGAGATACCATCCTGGGGATGAGCCTGGACCACGGCGGGCATCTGACCCACGGCGCCAAGGTCAACTTTTCCGGCAAGCTCTTCAACGCCGTGCAGTACGGCGTCAGGGCCGATACCGGCGAGATCGACTACGAGCAGGTCGAGCGGCTGGCGCACGAGCACAAGCCGAAAATGATAGTCGCCGGCTTCTCCGCGTACTCCCGCGTGATCGACTGGCAGCGGTTCCGGGATATCGCCGATAGCGTCGGCGCTTACTTCATGGTCGATATGGCGCATGTGGCGGGTCTGGTAGCCGCCGGCCTCTATCCTAACCCCACGCAGATTGCTGATGTCACCACGTCGACCACTCACAAGACACTGCGCGGTCCGCGGGGCGGCATTATTCTCGCCAAGTCCAACCCCGAGATCGAGAAGAAGCTCAATTCGCTGGTGTTCCCGGGTACCCAGGGCGGCCCGCTCATGCACGTGATTGCCGCCAAGGCCGTGGCTTTCAAGGAAGCGCTGCAGCCGGAGTTCAAGCAGTACCAGCAGCAGGTAGTGGCCAATGCCCGCGCCATGGCGGCGGTGGTCATGGAGCGCGGCTACAAGGTAGTGTCCGGCGGCACCGACAATCACCTGTTCCTGATCGATCTGATCGACAAGGGACTCACCGGCAAGCAGGCGGATGCCGCGCTGGGCGAAGCCAACATTACCGTGAACAAGAACACGGTGCCCAACGACCCGCAGTCGCCTTTCGTGACCAGCGGCCTGCGCCTGGGAACGCCGGCGGTAACGACCCGCGGTTTCAAGGAGGCCGAGGTCAAGGAACTGGCCGGCTGGATCTGCGATATTCTCGACAATATCGATTCGGTCGAGGTCAGAGAGCGGGTCAAGGGACAGGTGCTGGACATCTGCCGGCGCTTCCCAGTGTACGAGTGGAATCGAGGCTGACCTGCCTATGCGCTGCCCGTTTTGCCACGCGCAGGATACACGCGTCATCGACTCCCGCCTCGCCAGCGAAGGCGATCAGGTGCGGCGGCGTCGCGAATGCACGCGCTGCAACGAACGCTTTACGACGTATGAGTCGGCGGAGCTGATGTTGCCTCGCATGGTGAAGAGCGACGGGACCCGCGAGCCTTTCGACGAGCGCAAGCTGCGTACCGGAATGCAGCGGGCGCTGGAGAAGCGCCCGGTGGCCACCGAGGCGGTGGAGGCGGCGATCAGCCGTATCAAGAAACGGATGCAGGCCAGCGGCGAGCGCGAACTGGCGACACGCCAGTTAGGCGAATGGGTGATGGCCGAGCTGCGCGATCTGGATCAGGTGGCCTACGTGCGTTTCGCGTCGGTCTATCGCAGCTTCGAGGACGTGAGTGCGTTCCGCGAGGTCATCGAAGGGCTGGAGAAGCGCGGCGGCGACGATGTTTCGGGTGGCGCATGACCGCTGGCGTGCTCCTGTGTGACAGGATATGACCGACTCATCGTTTACCGCCGCCGACCACTCCTTCATGGCTCAGGCGCTGGCGCTGGCCGAGCGGGGGAAAATGACCACGCAGCCCAACCCGCGGGTGGGCTGCGTGATCGTGCGCGACGGGCAGGTTGTCGGCAGCGGCTGGCATGAGGTTGCCGGCGGGCCGCATGCCGAGGTGGTCGCGCTCAGGCAGGCCGGCGCGGCGGCGCGAGGCGCTACCGCTTATGTCACGCTTGAGCCCTGCGTCCATCATGGCCGTACGCCGCCGTGCAGCCAGGCCTTGCTGGAAGCGGGGCTCGCCCGCGTGGTCGCAGCGACGGAGGATCCCAATCCGAAGGTGGCCGGCGCGGGGCTGGCCGCCCTGCGGGCGGGCGGTGTGGCGACGGCTGTCGGACTGCTGGCGGAGCAGGCGGCAGAACTGAATGCGGGTTTCTTTCAGCGCATGCGCAGTGGCCGCCCGCGGGTGATCGTCAAGCTGGCGGCCAGCCTGGATGGACGCACCGCCATGGCGTCGGGCGAGAGCAAATGGATTACCGGCGCCGCCGCGCGCGCCGATGTGCATCGCCTGCGTGCCGAAGCCGGTGCCGTACTTACCGGCGTGGGCACCGTGGCGGCCGACGATCCGGCGCTGACGGTGCGCGATGTCCCTCTGCCCCCGCTGCGGGAACAGCCGCTGCGGGTGGTGCTCGATCCCCGTTGCCGGATGAGCGAGCGGGCGGCCATGCTGAGTCAGCCTGGGCGGACGTTGGTGATATGCGCCGATCCGCCGGCGCAGCGGCGCCGCGCCCTGGAGGCGGCGGGTGCCGAAGTCGCGGCGTGTCCCGGGCGGGATGGACAGGTCGATCTGCATGCCGCCTTAGCCTTGCTGGGGCAGCGCGAGATCAACGATGTGCTGGTCGAGGCGGGCGCGACCCTCAGCGGCGCGCTGCTGCAGGCCGGGGTAGTCGACGAGCTGGTGGTCTATCTCGCGCCGCACCTGATGGGGGATGCGGCCCGTCCGCTGCTGCGCTTGCCCGGTCTGGCCACCATGGCCGAGCGGCAGATGTTGGAATGGCTCGATCTGCGCCAGTTCGGGTCCGATTTGCGGGTACGGGCGCGGCCGCTCGCGCCCTGAGCCTCAGGCGGCGCCGGCGATTCGCCGCACATTGACGAGGAGCGCTGAACAATGTTTACCGGGATCATTCAGGCGGTTGGCGAGTTGCGCCGCCGCGAGGCGCGTGGCGGCGACATGCGCATCGAGATCGGTTGCGGCGGGCTGGATCTCAGTCGCGCAGCCATAGGCGACAGCATTGCCGTGAACGGTGTCTGCCTGACGGCGGTCGAGCTGCGTGAGGACTCCTTCGCGGCCGATGTCTCGGCGGAGACGCTGGCGCGGAGCAGCTTGGGACTGCTAGCCGTGGGCGACCGCGTGAACCTGGAAATGGCGCTGACGCTGGCCACGCCGCTTGGTGGCCACCTGGTCAGCGGTCATGTGGACGGCCTGGGAGAGGTAATAGAGCGCCGTCCGGACGGCCGCTCGGAGCGGTTCCGGATCAGAGCCCCGGAGAACCTGGCGCGTTATATCGCGGAGAAGGGGTCCATCTGCGTCGATGGGGTAAGCCTTACGGTCAATTCGGTAAACGGTGCCGAGTTCGACGTCAACATCGTGCCGCACACGCTTGCGGCGACCACCATCGGCGAGTTCAAGCCCGGGCGGCGGGTGAACCTGGAAGTGGATATTATTGCCCGTTATCTAGAGCGGCTGATGCAAGGCGGCCAGGCCGCAGCCACCGGGGGCGGGATTACCCGCGAGTTTCTGCAGCGGCACGGGTTCGGCGGCAGCAACTGAACGGCTGGCACACGGTCCTAGCACGGAACGCGATACACTCGCTTAACGCGTTTGCAGGCCGATAACTCGGCTGCCGACGCCTGTTCGAATCACCGGGCATCGGAGTCCAACAGCATGCTCAACAGCATTGAAGAAATCATCGAGGATCTGCGCCAGGGCAAGATGGTCATCATCATGGACGATGAAGACCGCGAGAACGAAGGTGATCTGGTCATGGTCTCCAGCATGGTGCGGCCGGAAGACATCAACTTCATGGCGCGGTACGGGCGCGGCCTGATTTGCCTGACGCTCACCAAGGAGCGCAGCGAGCGTCTGCGTCTGCCGCTGATGGTCAACGACACCGACCGCAAGAAGGCTACTAATTTCACGGTATCGATCGAAGCCGCGGAGGGGGTGACCACCGGCATTTCCGCTGCCGATCGTGCCCGCACCATACATGCGGCCGTGGCGCCCAACGCGCGGCCGGAGGATCTTACCCAGCCGGGGCATATCTTTCCGCTGGTGGCCCAGCCCGGCGGCGTGCTGACTCGCGCCGGGCATACCGAGGCGGGCTGCGACCTGGCGCGTTTGGCCGGTTTCGAGCCTTCGGCGGTGATCGTCGAGATCCTCAACGAGGACGGCACCATGGCGCGCCGGGACGATCTGATCGAGTTCGGCCGCCGGCACGGCTTGAAGATCGGCACGGTGGCCGATCTGATCGCATATCGCATACGCAACGAGCGTACGGTGGAGCGGGTTGCCGAATGCGAGCTGCCCACCGAGTACGGCAGTTTCCACATGTACGCTTATCAGGACAACGTGGATAACGCGATGCACTTCGCGCTGGTCCGCGGCAAGCTGCACCCGGATGAGCCTGCGCTGGTGCGCGTGCATATCCAGAATACGCTCTCCGATGTGTTCGCCAGCACGGGGCCCTTGTGCGGCTGGCCCTTGCGCTCGGCGATGCGCCAGGTCGCCGAGGCCGGGGAAGGCGTGGTGGTGGTGCTGCGCAAGCCGGACGACGTTAACGATACGCTGGCGCGCATGCGCGCCTATCAGTACCAGGCCGGGCACAGCGAGATGCCCCCGCAGGGGAAGCAGAGTTCGGATTTGCGAACCTATGGCCTGGGGGCGCAGATTCTCTCCGATCTGGGTGTGCGCAAGATGCGGGTGCTCAGCTCCTCGCCCAAGCGGATGCATGCGCTTTCCGGTTTCGGCATGGAGGTGGTCGAGTACGTCGAACAGGCGTTCTAGCTTGCCTCGATGCGAAGTAGTGGATAAAGGCGTTGCGGCGCCGCCAAC
This sequence comes from uncultured Alkalilimnicola sp., assembly GCA_964460035.1. GTDB lineage: Bacteria > Pseudomonadota > Gammaproteobacteria > Nitrococcales > AK92 > CAYWPG01. The sequence goes on along the minus strand of CAYWPG010000046.1, from coordinate 7,939 downwards.
TCGAGTGAACGAACGATGAATGTTATTGAAGGTGATTTGCTCAGCGGCCAGGGGCGTTACGGGGTTGTAGTCGCCCGATTCAACAGCTTCGTCGTCGAGAGCTTGCTCGCCGGAGCGCTGGACGCGCTGCGTCGTCACGGCGTCGACGAGAATCAGATCGACGTGGTGCGGGTGCCGGGTGCGTTCGAAATGCCGCTGGTGGTGAATCGGCTCGCGGCCTCCAAGCGTTATGACGCGATCATTGCGCTGGGTGCGGTGATTCGCGGCGGCACGCCCCATTTCGAGTACGTCGCCGGCGAGTGCACCAAGGGCATCGGGCAGGCGATGCTCAGCCACGATGTGCCGGTAGCCTTCGGCGTGCTCACCGTCGATACCATAGAGCAGGCCATCGAGCGCGCGGGAACCAAGGCCGGCAACAAGGGCGCCGAGGCGGCGCTGTCGGCGCTGGAAATGGTAAGTCTGTTGCGGAAACTTGGTTGATGGCAGCACCCAAGAGCAAACGGGGCGAGTTGCACCGCAAGCGCACGCGCGCCCGCCGGCGTGCCTTGCAGGCTCTGTATCAATGGCAGATGGCCGGCCAGGACCTGAGCGATATCGAGGCCCAGTTCCGCGACGAGATGGATATGGAACAGGTGGATATCGAGCTCTTCCGGGAGCTGCTGCACGGTGTTCCCAAACAGCTCGACGTCTTGGACGCACAACTCGCTCCGCATCTGGACCGCGCTATCGAGAAGCTGGATCCCATCGAAAGGGCGATCCTGCGCATGGGTGTTCTGGAGCTCAACCAGCGGCTGGATGTGCCTGTCCGTGTGGTCATCAATGAAGCGGTCGAACTGGCCAAGCAGTTCGGTGCGGAGCAGAGCCACAAGTACGTCAACGGAGTGCTTGACAAAGTCGCACGCGGTAATCGCTTCCGCGCCAGCGAGATGAATGCTTAGTTTTTCCGGAGGTATGTATGCCGCTGTCGGCACCGGCCGAGCGTGAGCTCGTCAACAGCCGCGATTTTCAGATGCGCGGCTATAGACGCTCTGACGGGCTTTGGGACATAGAGGGGCATCTGGTCGACCGGCGCAGCTACGAATACAAGAACAAGTGGACTTCGCTTCAGCCGGGCGAAGTGCTGCACGAGATGTGGTTGCGCCTGACGGTGGACGATACGTTCACTATCCAGGCAGTGGAAGCGGCGATGGACGCGACGCCGTTCCCGTCCTGCCCGAACGCTACGGCGAGTTTTCAGAGCCTGGTCGGCCTGCGCATTCGCCCCGGCTGGCTGAAAACCGCTCGCGAGCGCGTGGGCGGCACTGCGGGGTGTACGCATCTGGTACAAATGCTGGCGCCTATGGCGACGATGGTGTTTCAGACCATAGGCCCGTTCCAGCGCGATCCCCAGGCCCAGGCGCGCAAGCTGGAGCGAATGATCGATACCTGTTACGGCTGGCGCAGCGACGGCGAGGCCGTGCAGGAGAGGCGCGCGCAGCTGGAACAGGGGGGTTGAGGCAGCGCTGCCGTGGCCGCCGGTGAATTCGAGCTTATCGAGCGCTTCTTCGCTGACTTGGGAGCCGACCGCGACGATGTGTTGCTGGGCGTAGGCGACGATGCGGCGCTGCTCGCTCCTTCCGCACGAAAGAGCCTGACGCTGTGCACGGACACCCTGGTGGCGGGAGTGCACTTTCCGCTCGATGCTCCCGCCGAGGACGTGGGCTTCAAGGCGCTGGCGGTGAATCTTAGCGATCTTGCCGCCATGGCGGCCGAACCCGCCTGGGCGCTGTTGTCGCTGACGCTCCCGGAGGCGGATGAGCAATGGGTGGCGGGCTTCGCTGCCGGATTTGGCGAGCTGGCGCGTCGCTTCGATGTCGCGTTGGTAGGCGGAGATACCACGCAAGGGCCGCTGGCAGTGAGCGTGCATCTGGCGGGTTGGGTGGATCCCGCTCTGGCGCTGCGGCGCGATCGCGCCCAAGCGGGCGACGCGATTTACGTTAGCGGCACGCTGGGCGATGCGGCGGCGGGCTTGCGCATCTGGCAGGGCGACGAGTCGCTGCGGTCCGGACCGGAGCAGCGGTTCTTGATCGAGCGGCTGCAGCGTCCGCAACCGCGGGTCGAGTTGGGAGTGGCCCTGGCGGGCGTGGCGGCGTGCGCGGTAGATATCTCCGACGGCCTGGCGGCCGATCTGGGGCATATTCTGCGCCGTAGCGGTGTGGGCGCTCGCATCGATGTGGATGCGCTGCCCCTTTCGGCCGCTCTCAGAACGGCTGTCGAGCCAGCGGAGCAGCTGCAGTTCGCACTGTCCGGCGGGGACGACTACGAACTGTGCTTTACAGTGGCGCCATCCGCCGAAGCCTCGCTGAGCGAGATCGCTCAGCGGTGCGGTATAGGCCTGACGAGGATAGGCGTCATAGAGGCCGAGCCCGGGCTGCGCCTGTGCCACCGCGACGGCCGGGAGGCCATGCTCCCGAAAAGCGGCTGGCAGCACTTTATGTCTAGGACTTTACCGCGTTCATGAACAGCCATGGTTTCAAGCTGACCAACCCAGTGCACTTTCTGGCCCTGGGGTTTGGTGCCGGGCTGAGCCGCAAAGCGCCAGGAACCTTCGGTACGCTGACCGCGATTCCCGTTTTCCTGCTGATGGCGCAGCTGCCCCCGTGGGCTTATGTGTTGGGTGTCGCAGCGTTGTTGCTGGCGGGCGTGTATATATGCGGTCGAGCCGCTCGCGATGCAGGAGTGCACGATCACCCGGCGATCGTGTGGGATGAGATCGTCGGTTATCTGATCGCAATGACGCTGATTCCCGCCAGCTGGCCGTGGGTGATTGCGGGCTTCTTGCTGTTCCGGCTGTTCGACATAGTAAAGCCTTGGCCCATCTCTCTGCTGGATCGCTATGTGGCGGGCGGCTTTGGAATCATGGTCGATGATGTGCTCGCCGGTCTGTTCTCCTTGGTAATCCTCCACACTTTTCAGTATTTACTGTAGAGTCTGCGCTTATAGTAAGTTATGCTGTGTCAGGCGCAGGACGCTTTGCCCTGCGCGCGGCGCGAGGATGTGCTGCCGTGTCAAGGGCGCTGAATCTTGACCGCGAAGTGCCGGAGGCGCAAGCGCCGGCCGGCGAGGAGTTGAACCATACCAGGACGGCGGTGTTCAGCATTCCCATCAGGTGGCATGTGACGCCCTGGCCTCAGGCCGCAGTGGGCATGCCGGTTTCTTGGAGGGCTTATGGCCGACAATAGAGTCATACGCTTGAAGGGCATCCGCCAAGCCTGCATGGACTGCAACCTGTTAGAACTGTGCTTGCCCGTTTCCCTTGAAAGCGACGATGTGGAGCGGCTGGACGATATCGTTCAGCGGCGCCGCCCCCTGGCGCGGGGCGAGCGGCTGTACCGCGCCGAGGACCCGTTCGAGTCCATCTTCACGGTACGCTCCGGCGCGCTCAAAACCATGACCGTGACGGAGTGCGGCGAGGAGCAGGTGACCGGTTTCTACCTGCCCGGAGACATCGTCGGTCTGGATGCGATCAACCTCGGCCGCCATCCCTGCGATGCGGTCGCGCTGGAGACGACCAGCGTGTGCGAAATTCCGTTCAGCCAACTCGAGCGTCTGGCTACCAAGATTCCAGGCCTGCAGCGGCAGCTGCTACGCATCATGAGCAAGGGGATCTTCGAAGAGCAGGTGATGCTGCAGGCGGTTTCCAAGCGAACCGCCGAGGAGCGGCTCGCCATCTTTTTGCTGAACGTGGCGGCGCGTTTCGAGCAGCGGGGGTTGTCGGCCACGCGTTTCCAGCTGCCCATGTCGCGCAGTGACATGAGCAATTACCTGGGATTGGCCCCCGAGACAATGAGCCGGCTGTTCAAGCGTTTCCAGGAACAAGGGCTGGTGGCCACCAAGGGCAGGGAAGTCATGCTGTTGGATCTGGATGCGTTGCAGGATCTCAGCCATGGCTATCCCACCGCCAGCGTGGCTTACGAAGGACGCCGCAGCCGCGCATGATTCAAACCCGGCCAATGTGGCGCCTGCGAGGCGCCACGCGCCGTTCTCGTTCACTCCGGGGCGCTAGCGCCGGCCACGCAGGTACTCGCGCAGCGCCGCTTGATTGATCTTTAGCCCTCCCTCGGCGTCGAGTTCACAGGCATCGAGCGTGTCGGCCACGTAAGCGCAAATACGCCGCTTCAGCTCGTCGAACTCGGCGCGGGCCGCGGCGACCTGTTCCTCGCCAAGGGATTCGAAGATCAACTCCGCTTCCCCATTCAACGCTTGCAGGATCCCGCGGTGGACCGTGGATACGCCTCGCTCGGGCAGCAACACCGGGCAGGGCCAGCAGTCGGCGTCCGGGTCCAGCTGTTCGCAGCGGCGGTTGATGTCGCTGCTGCTGCAATAACCGGAGGTCAGGCCCAACGAGGGATGTGGGGCGGGCGTGAGCAAGCGCAGGTATTGCCGCTCGCCGCTACAGCTTGTGCCCGCTTGGAGCCGGATCTGCAACGGCGTGAGCTGGGCGACGGGGAGGCCCCGATCGAAGAAGCTCAGGGTGGGTTGGGAGAGCAACCGTTGCCAGACCACCGTCCCGGCCCCCGGCAGTGAGGCGCAATTTCCCGCCTGCTCTATGGGCACCTCGTCGGCCGCTTGCAAAGCGCAGGCGGACGCTTCCGCCTGATCCGGCATTCCGCTGCGATTGTGGTCTACGCTACAGTCGCCCCTGCCGGCCAGCCACTCTTCGAACTGATCGGGGATCAGCAGCGAGAACGCGGCCAGGCCCTGAACCAGGCCCACCAAGCCGTAGTGGAAGCAGGCATCGCGCTGTAGCCGGGTGAGGTTCTGCCGGTTATGGCGGCGGCACGCAGCGAGCGGCTCGTAACCCTGGACGCTGAGCAGCTGCGTGTAGTGTTGCTGGGCCCGCACTAGGTCGGTGAGGCTGTTCCAGGCGGGCCGAAAGTCCAAGAACAGCCGCAGCAAGCGTTCGGGGTCTGGGCGGCCGTCGGTGAGCCTGGCATGGGGGATGATACGCTCCGCAAGCTCGGGCAGGTCGAACCCGGCTCTGCCGGCATAGGCTGCGGCGTAGTTCATCTGCCGCTCTTCCAGTGTGAATCCCACCTCGCAGTCGCGGCTGTCCAGCAGCCGGAGGGCGCGATCCCACTGCGCCGCGCTGAGTGCAAGACCGACCTCGTGGCGGCAGGCCTGGGGCGTATCGGGATCGGCCAGGCAGCCGCCCAGCAACAGGCATACGCCTGCGATGGCAGCGAATAGCGCGCGTTCCATGCTCGCTTTCCCTTGGATATGACGGACTGCGGGCCGCCTGCCGTCCTTGACTGCGCACGGGTTAGGCGGCGGCATTATAGTGAACTGCTACAGAAGCTAGTTATGGGGGCTGACAGGCAGGATCAATCTGATGAGCGGGCGATTGCGTGCGGGCGTAGCAGCCCCCAAGCACGCATAAGGTTTGCCGGCAGTGGATGAGCGGTCCGTGCGCCGCGGCTGTCGGGAGCCAGCCCGGGTGACGGTGCTGAGAGGGGCGGGCGCCTCGTCGCGTACGGCGGCCGAGGCGTCCGCAGCGGTTGGCCGGCGTATCAGTCCGAGTACGGAAAGCCGTTCAGCTCATCCCATCGGTTGACGATGTTGCAGAACAGCTCGGCCGTCTTCTCCGCATCGTAAATGGCGGAGTGAGCCGACTTGCCGTCCCAGCTCGAGCCCGAAGCTTCCACCGCGCGTGCCAGTACGGTCTGCCCGTAGGCCAAGCCGCCCAGCGTGGCGGTGTCGAAACTGCTGAAGGGATGGAACGGATTGCGCTTGATGCCGGTGCGCTGCACCGCGGCGTTCAGAAACCCGAGGTCGAAGAACGAATTATGACCGACCAGTACCGCGCGCGTACACCCGGTTTCTTTGATCTCCTGGCGTATCGGGCGGAACATCTTCTGTAGCCCCTCGTGCTCGGGAACTGCCATCCGCAAGGGATGGTCGACGCGAATGCCGTTCAGCTCCAGCGACTTCGGATCGAGATTGGCCCCCTCGAAAGGTTCTATGTGAGTCGAGTATGTGGCGGCGCAGAACAGCCGCCCTTGCTCGTCCATGCGGATAATCACCACCGCGATCTGCAGCAGCGCGTCCGTCTGTGCGTTCAAGCCGCCGGTCTCGACGTCCACGACGACCGGCAGATAGCCTCGGAAGCGTTGAGCGATCCGCGGGTTACCGCCACGGTTGTTCCTATTCTCGAGTTCCACAGGAATCCTTTGTGCTGCTAGTGCCAAGATAGGCGAGAAACTGCGGCAAGTGCCGCGTGCCACATTAGCGGATCATGTTAAGTAGCGCTTACATGGGGTGCAACCGGCGCTTGCCCATACGCCGCGGGATGCGCTCTCGTCCCGAGTCGCTGCAGGCCTGCCCGCGGTCCGCTGCGCAGTCCGCCGACAGGCACTGTTGCGGCCCCTAGTCTACCAGTTGCCAGGCCAGGCGCTCGCCTGCCCGCAGGGGAACTATGCTGCCATCGCCGAAGGGATACTGCTCGGGCACCTGCCACTCTTTGCGGACGAGCGTTATCTTGCGCCTGTTGCGCGGCAGCCCGTAGAAGTCGGCGCCGTGATGACTGGCGAATCCTTCCAGCCGGTCGAGCCGGCCAACGGAGTGGAACGCCTCGGCATATAGCTCCAGCGCGGCCGGTGCGGTGAACGAGCCCGCGCAACCGCAAGCGGTTTCCTTAGCGGTGCGAGCATGCGGGGCGCTGTCCGTACCGAGGAAGAACTTCGGCTCCCCGGACGTGGCTGCATCGAGCAGCGCTTCCCGGTCCTCTTCGCGTTTGAGTACCGGCAGGCAGTAGAGGTGCGGGCGAATATTGCCCACCAGCATGTGATTGCGGTTGAGCAACAGGTGATGCGCAGTGATGGTGGCGCCGACCGTGGCCGGTGCGCTGCGCACGAATTCCACTGCCTGGCGGGTGGTGATGTGCTCGAACACTACCTTCAAGCGAGGATAGCGCTCGAGCAGGGGAATGAGGCGCCGTTCGATGAACCGTGCCTCACGGTCGAAAATATCGACGTCGCTATCGGTGACTTCTCCATGGACCAACAGCGGCAGGCCTACCTCCTGCATGGCTTCCAGTGCCTCATGGCAGCGGGCCAGGTCGGTAACCCCTGCTGCGGAGTTGGTGGTGGCCCCAGCCGGATATAGCTTGACCGCGAACACGCGCCCGCTGGCCTTGGCGCGGCGAATCTCCTCCGGTGCGGTGTTGTCGGTGAGATAAAGCACCATGAGCGGCTCGAACCGGCTTCCTTCGGGCAGGGCCGCGAGGATTCGTTCGCGGTAGGCCAGCGCCTGTTCGGTGGTGGTCACCGGCGGGGTGAGGTTCGGCATGATGATGGCGCGTCCGAACTGGCGGGCGCTGAAGGGCAGTACGTCCCGCATCGCCGCACCGTCGCGGATATGCAAATGCCAGTCGTCGGGGAGAGTCAGAGTCAATCGGTCCACGCGCGTTGTCCTTAAGCTCGATTCCGCCGCGGGCGGGTGTCTGGGGTGGTTTGGCGCGCAAGCCACGCGGCGCCTAGGGGACTTAGTATAAACTACCGCAAAGCGCCGCCGCCCGTGGCGTACACGCCAAAAAAGCGCGGCCGCGGATGCCGCGGGTTACCTTGATTTATGGCCGGCTAGCGGTGATGATGGCAGCGTTTCGGCCCGGTTTCGCGGCGAGCGGATTTTCGCACCTTGAGCACTTTCCTGGAGCATTAGTTAAAGCACATGAGCGGCATCAAGAAGGTAGTACTGGCGTACTCCGGAGGCCTGGATACCTCCGTCATCCTGCAGTGGCTGAAAGAAACCTACGACTGCGAGGTCGTTACCTTCACGGCCGATCTAGGCCAAGGGGAAGAGCTCGAGCCGGCACGCAAGAAGGCCGAAGCGCTGGGCGTGAAAGAAATCTATATCGAGGATCTGCGCGAGGAGTTCGTGCGCGACTTCGTCTTCCCGATGT
>CAYWPG010000045.1:0-29892 GCA_964460035.1 uncultured Alkalilimnicola sp. | reverse complement strand
CCGATGCGGCGGTGTGCGCCTGCGGGCGGCACAATCGCTGGCCGGAGGATAAGGCGAGGGAGGAGACGGAACCACAGGAACAGCCGGCTCAGTGATGTCACGCGCCCTGGGACGTGACCGCTCCAGGGACCGTTAATCGTCGCTTCAGCCTTATTCGCGTTCGATCATTATCGGCACGCGCGCGGGAGCGGGAATGCTGGCGGTGTTTGAACCCCGCTTGGGCATGACCATTTCCTTCTCCATGTTCGAAGACGCCCTCCAGCAATTATCCCTGATCGTGCCGGTCGTGCTCGCTATGCTGCTGGGCGGGGTCATCGGCGCGGAGCGCGAGTGGGCGAACAAGCCCGCAGGCTTTCGCACGCACATGCTGGTTGCGGGAGCGGCGGCGCTGCTGGTCGGGCTGACCGACTTGTTGGTGGAGCACTTTGTTGCCGGGGAGTCGACGATTCGGGCGGACCCGATCCGCGTCGTCGAGGCCATCATCACGGGGCTGAGCTTCATCGGCGCAGGAACGATCATCCGCCGCGGCCGAGAGCAGCCGGTGGAGGGATTGACCACAGCCGCTTCGTTTCTGCTATCGGCCGCGGTGGGAATCGCCGCGGCTCTGGGAGCCTATATCCTGGCGTTTGCCGTTAGCGTGCTTACCGTCCTGATCTTGCGGGTTGTGGTGCTGCTGGAGCGCTACATGCATGGGCGTACGTCAAGTTTACGGGACGCGGATTGACGCCACGCTTTTGTCGCGGCCCCCAGCCCGGTAGACTTGCGCGCCATGATCAGTCTGCGCGACCTAAGCCTTTACCGTGGTTCCTTGCCCCTGCTCGAAGGGGCGGAACTGACCGTGCATTCCGGCCAGAAGATTGGGGTCGTAGGCCCCAATGGCAGCGGCAAGTCCAGCCTGTTCGCATTGCTGCGCGGTGAGTTGCAGCCAGACCGCGGGGACGTGGAGCGCCCCGGCGGATGGACCATCGCTCACGTCGCGCAAGAGACGCCGGCGTTGGACCGCAGCGCTCTGGATTACACCATGGACGGAGACCAGGAGCTGCGCCGGCTCCAGCGCGAGCTGCAAGCCGCCGAGCAAGCGGCGGACGGTCATCGGATCGCTGCCTTGCATGCGGAGCTGGACGCCATCGGTGGCTACAGCGCACATGCGCGCGCTGCCGAGCTGCTGCACGGGCTAGGGTTTACTACCCAGGAACAGGAGCGCCCGGTGAAGACTTTCTCCGGGGGCTGGCGTATGCGGTTGAATCTTGCGCAGGCGCTGATGTGCCGCTCGGATTTGCTACTGCTGGACGAGCCTACCAACCACTTGGATCTGGAGGCTGTGATCTGGCTCGAGCAGTGGCTGCGCCGGTATCCGGGCACATTGCTGCTGATCTCTCACGATCGCGATTTTCTGGATGGGGTGGTCAGCGGGATCGTGCATCTGGACCGGCGCAAGCTCGAGTTCTACAGGGGCAATTACAGCGACTTCGAGCGGCAGCGGGCGGCCAAGCTCGCGCAGCAGCAGGCGCTGTACGAGAAACAGCAGCGCGAAGTAGCCCATCTGCAAAAGTTCATCGACCGCTTCCGCGCCAAGGCGACCAAGGCGCGTCAGGCGCAAAGTCGTATCAAGGCGCTGGAGCGCATGGAAATGGTGGCCCCCGCGCACGTGGACTCGCCCTTCCGTTTCGAGTTCCGCGAGCCTCCGCGGGCCGGCAATCCTATTCTCAAGCTGGAGAACATCAGCCTGGGCTACGGCGACAGACCCGTGCTGACGCAGGTCGATCTTAGCCTGAGGCCGGGTGATCGGATTGCCTTGCTGGGCCCCAACGGTGCCGGCAAATCCACTCTCATCAAGCTGATCGCCGGGGAGTTGCAGCCGCAGGCCGGCCAGCTGCTGCTCAGTCAGGGGGCGGCCATAGGCTACTTCGCTCAGCACCAGCTGGAACAGCTGGACGAGCAGGCGAGCCCGTTGCTGCACCTCAAGCGGCTGGATGCGACTGCGCAGGAACAGACGCTGCGCGACTTTCTCGGTAGCTTCGGCTTTTCAGGCGAGCAGGCCGATGCGCCGGTAGGCCCCTTTTCGGGGGGCGAGAAGGCGCGTCTGGTATTGGCGCTGCTGGTGTGGCAGCGGCCCAATCTGCTGCTGCTCGATGAGCCCACCAACCATCTGGACCTGGAGATGCGCCATGCGCTGACCGTGGCGCTGCAGGGCTTCGAGGGAGCGCTGGTGGTGGTGTCGCACGACCGCTATCTGCTCTCCACCACCACGGACCAGTTCTGGCTGGTGGCCGACGGTCGGGTGCGGCCGTTCGATGGCGATCTGGAGGATTACCAGCGCTGGCTGGCCGAGCGCAGGCAGGGGACAGCAAACGCTGCTACGGACACGGCGGCAGCCCCTAGACCGGCGTTGGCCCGCAAGGAGCAGAAGCGGCTGGAGGCGCAGTGGCGCCAGCAGCTGGCGCCACTGCGCCGGCACATCGAACGGCTTGACCAGCAGCTGGAAGAGGTGGCCGCGGCGCTGGCCGAGCTGGAGCAGGCGCTGGCCGATCCTGCGGTGTACGAGCCTGCCAACAAGGCCCGGCTCGCCGAGCTGCTTGCGCAGCAGGCAAAACTCAAGCCGCGCCAGGAGGCACTGGAAGCGGAGTGGCTGGAAAAGCAGGAAGAGCTCGAAGCGCTTCAGGCGCAACAGTCTAGCGTGTAACAGCGCGGTATAGCGATCGTCGGCGCGCAGCGGTCCGGTGCCCGTGCCCCATCATGCCAACGTGGCAGGAAGGCTACGCTCCAGGCCGTAGCGCTCTGTAGTTTCACCAGTCTGCATGCCGCGTCGCGGCACCGTTTGCGGCTTACCCGCACTCCCGCGGCGCGGCACTTTCCCCCGCACCCCGTACGACTTGCCTGAGGGCCGCCTGGCGCCTCGCGTGCCCTACCGGGCGCGGGCGCTTCCCGGCGAACGGTTCGTCAGCGGGATCGAAGCCGCGCAAGATACCGAGTGGCGGGAGCGGTCTACACCGCCAGGTTCGAGGAGTTCGACCTTCAGTGGCATGGGCGTCCTGCCGGTACGCTGGGCAGTATGCCTAAAGCAGCGTGGTTCGTTGCCGCCAATAGGAGGGGCCGGCGCGCCTTGCGTAGCCGGTGCTGGTGCGGGCGGACAGGCAGCCGCAGGCTGGTTCTACAGGGGGATTGAGTGCGCATCCTCACGTTCATTTACAAGCCGCTGGTTTGTTGTTTGGCACTGCTATGCATGTTGGCCGCGTCGCTGCCCACGGTCGCCGGCAACGCTCCGGACTTGCGTCAATGGCTGGCTGGCGACGATGTCCCAATCGTGGCAGGGCGGCCGCTGCTTGCTCCCGTTGAGGTGCGCCAATTCTACGCAAGGCGGGATTATCGGCCGGCATGGCATGACGAGCATACGGCCCAGGCGCTGTTGTCCGCCTTGTACGATGCCGAAGCAGAGGGGCTGCGTCCGGCCGACTACCACCTGGAGACCTTATTGTGGCTGCTGGCGCCCATACGCGAGCTGGACGCCTGGTCGCGTATGGAGCTGGAGCTGCTGCTCACCGATGCGTTCTTCGCGCTCGCTCTGGATAGCGCCTATGGCCGGCCCAGCATGCAGGAGCCTGGCTGGCTGGTGCAGGCCCCGCAGCGCGACCTGATAGCGGCACTGGAGCGGGCGCTGTTGCGCAGGGACCCGGCTGCGGCCTTGCGGGAGTTGTTGCCCACCGATCCCGGCTATCGCCAGTTGCGCGAGATGCGCGACCTCTACCGCCGCCTTGCTGCAGTGGGCGGCTGGCCGACGCTGCCGGACGGTCCGCTGCTGCAGCTGGGGGTACGCGACGATAGGGTGCCTTTGCTGCGCGCGCGCCTGCAGTTGAGCGGGGATTATTCCGCGACCGCCGGCGGCAATCCGTTGGAGTTCGACGATGCGCTGGCCGCGGCGCTGCGCCGCTTCCAGCGGCGGCATGGATTGGAGCCCGATGGCCGCGCGGGGCCGGCGACAGTCGCCGCCCTGAACGTGAGCGTAGAGGAGCGTTTGCGTCAGATTGAGTTGAATCTCGAGCGTTGGCGGCGGCTGCCGCGCGACTTCGGCGAGCGCCATGTCATGGTCAACATCGCCGATTACAGCCTGGAGGTAATAGAGCACGGCGAAGCGGTCTTCAAACAGCGCGTGATCGTCGGTTCCCAGCGGCGGCGCACGCCGGTGATGAGCGGGCGCATCAGTTACCTGGTGCTGAACCCGAGCTGGGAAGTTCCGAACAGCATCATGGTGGAAGACATGCTGCCGCGGGTGCGCGCTAACCCGAACTTCTTCGAGCGCAACGGCATCGAAGTGCTGCAGGGTTGGGCGCAGGAGCGGCGTATAGACCCGCAGGCGGTCGATTGGACGCAGGTCCCCACCGATCCCTTTCCGTATCGTTTCCGTCAGGCGCCCGGGCCGCACAATGCGCTTGGGCAGATCAAGTTCATGTTCCCCAACCAGCAGAGCATCTACTTGCACGATACGCCCAATCGCGGCCTGTTCGCCCGCCAGGATCGCGCATTGAGCTCCGGTTGCGTGCGGGTGGAGCAAGCCGTGGCGTTGGCCAGCTATCTGCTCGGCTGGGATGACGATGAGCTAAGGCGCGCGCTGAAGGCCGGGCAGGAACGCTCGATCTATCTTTCGCAGCCGGTGCCGGTGCATTTGTTGTACTGGACCGCGTGGGTGGATAGAGACGGCGAGTTGCAGTTCCGCAACGATATCTACGCCGGGGACGCCCATCTGCTGGCTGCGCTGGAGCATGCGACCGGCAGTGTTGCCAGCGCGGTTTCCATGCCGTTGTTGCCGGCTGTGCCGGAATCCTGATTCCATGCCCCGGCGCGATCAGGGCTTAGAGACTCCCGAAGGAGCGTGTATAGTAGCCGCCCCTGGCAAGGAAATCTGAAAAGCATCTGAATGTCGCTCCTTCAAAACCTTATCGACAACAATCGCGCCTGGTCGAAGGACATTGCCGAGCGCGACCCGACCTTTTTCGAGACCCTGGCCAAGCAGCAGGCGCCGGAGTATTTGTGGATAGGCTGCTCGGACAGCCGCGTGCCGGCCAACGAGATTGTCGGCCTGCTGCCCGGCGAGCTGTTCGTGCACCGTAATGTGGCCAACGTGGTAGTGCATACCGACATGAACTGCATGTCGGTGCTGCAGTACGCGGTAGAGGTATTGCGGGTAAAGCACATCATCGTCACCGGGCACTACGGTTGCGGCGGGGTGCGGGTGGCGCTGGGGGACCATCAGATGGGCCTGATCGACAACTGGTTGCGCCACATCAAGGACGTGTACACCAAGTACGAAGCCGAATTGGCCGCTATCGCCGACGTGGATGCACGCGCCGATAGGCTATGCGAGCTGAATGTGATCGAGCAGGTCCGCAATGTCTGCCATACCACCATCGTGCAAAACGCCTGGGCACGGGGGGCTTCGCTCTCGGTACATGGCTGGGTCTACGGGCTCAAGGATGGCCTGGTGCACGATCTGAACGTTTGCCTCACAGGACCGCAGGATCTGAACAAAATCTACCATATGCGCCCGCCGTTGGATGTGACGGCAGGTGCGCCGCGTACCTGAGCTGCCGGCGGGAATCGCTGCCGGTCGCATTAAGGCCCAGGTGAGAGTGACGCGGAGCGCTCTTTGCGTGCATGCGCCTAGCTCCCATAATGCAGAAGGTGCTCGGTTGCTGCAGCGCGCCGCTTGCGGCTGCAAGACATGATGCGTTGCCTGGCGAGGTGTTATGAAAGGAGCGATGTTGGCCTTGCTGCTACTGGCCGTTGCCGGATGTGCGACGACAGTGCCCGAGAGCGTGCGCCGGCCGCCTGCCGACAGCCCTTCGCTGGCGCAAGCGCATGCCGATCCCGATCGCTACCGAGGCCGCGAAGTGCGTTGGGGCGGCACTATCGCATCGGTGGTGAATCGCAGCGACGAGACCTGCATCGAAGTGGTGGGGCGCGAGCTGCAGAGCAATGGGCGGCCGGTTGAGGACGACCGTAGCGAGGGCCGTTTCCTCGCCTGCGTGAAGAGCTTCCTGGATCCCGCGGTATACGCCGAGGGGCGGCTGCTCACGGTGGCCGGGACGCTGGAAGGCACCGAGACGCGGCCGGTTGGCGAATATCCTTACCGTTATCCGCGCGTTCGGATTAGCGCCTATCAGCTGTGGGCGCCGTTGCCCGAGCCGCGCGCGGGCGACTGGGACCCGTTTTGGGATCCTTATTGGTACGGCCCGTGGCCGTACCGGCCATATCCCTACTATTACCCGCCACGCTACCCCCGCTGGTAGCCAAGAGGTTCGAGAAATGCGCCTGGTTCGTGCTCTATTGCTGCCGTTACCGCTAGTGGTCGCTGCCTGTGCCACCGGACCTCGTTTCGACATGAGCGGGGTGGACCCTCAGGTCGGGCCGGCGCAAGCGGTGGCGGAAATCGAGCAGCGCCGTGGCGCCAGAGTCGTGTGGGGCGGAACGATCATCAACACCCTTAATCTGGCGGATAGCACGCGTATCGAGGTATTGGCATATCCGCTGGACAGCGCGCAGCGGCCGCGCACGGCGCGTTCGCCGCAAGGGCGTTTTCTGATCGAGTACCCGGGGTATCTGGAAAGCGCCGATTATGCGGCCGGGCGTGAGATTACCGTCAGCGGCGTGCTGACCGAGACGCGCGAAGGCCGTATAGGCGAAGCCGGTTACCGCTATCCGCTGGTAACCGCCGAGCGATTGTATCTGTGGGATCCGCGTGCGCAGCGCGAGGGGCCTCGGGTGTCGTTCGGCGTCGGCGTGATAATCGGCCGCTGACTTGGGGCGTAGTTCTTCGCCCTTAGACCTTCCTGGTTCGTGGCGCAGGCCTGCCCAAGGCGACTACGTCTTCCGGCTCGATACGGCTGCTAACGCAGCCTCAGGCGAGCGGATCGTGCGGTACCCCGAGGACTGCCGCTGCCCGTATTCGGCGCATGCCGTCGGCGTCCCGGCTCCGCCGTTAGGGCAACGGCGCCGCATAGGCCCAGGACTTATTGCATAAGGACTTGGCAATGTCAGATAGGGACGCGGCTCGCGAGCCGGAACGACGCCAGCCACCGGGCGCGCGCAGCAAGTTCCAAGTAGCCGGACATCCGCTGCACCCCATGCTGGTCACCTTCCCTATCGCCTTTTTCTCCGCCACTTTAGCGACCGACCTGCTGTACTGGTGGACGCAGAACCCCATGTGGGGCGAGTTCTCTTTTTGGCTGCTGATAGGCGGGTTGTCCGGCGGGGCTGCGGCAGCCTTGGCCGGCTTCATGGATTTCATGCTGGTGCCCGAGATTCGGCGCCATTTCGCCAGCTGGAGCCATATGTTGGCGGCCATTTTGCTGCTGGCAGTGGCGGGAGCCAACCTGGTACACCGCTGGGCGGCACCGGTAGCCAGCATCCTGCCGTGGGGGCTTTATCTGTCACTGCTTATGGTGCTGGTGCTGGGAGTGGCGGGCTGGCTGGGCGGCAAGCTGGTGTTCGAGCATAACCTGGGGCCCGGCGAGCGCCGGGGGTGAGGACGCGCTCCCGGTCTGCTCCGGCAATCAGAAAGGCTTGCCGACCACGAGCGCAATAATGGCCGTTGCAAACAACGCCGGCAGCAGGCTCAAGCCGTGGAAAAAGCGGCTGCTGCGCCGGACCGAGCCTGCATGCAGATCGGTCAGCAGCTTGCCCTGATAGAGATGGGCGAATACCAGGATCGTGACGAGCAGCAGCTTCACGGGCAGCCAACCGCCTTCGAATCCGTGCGTGAACAACAGCCCGAAGCCGGTCAGCACGGTCAGAACAGCCGCCGGCGACATGGCAAGCTTGAACATCTTGCGCTCCATCGTCAGGTACCAGGCGCGGGTTTGCGGCTCCTGCGCGCGCGCATGCTCGGCATACAGACGTGGCAAGGCGACCAGACAGCCGAACCAGACCGACATGAACATCGTGTGCAGGAACACCATCCAGGGCATCGCGAACCGCTCCCGTTCCTACCGCCGCTTTTCCGTTTACTGAGCTGACCGCGGACTGGACGGTTATCAAGCGGCAGCCGCGGCTCGCCTTGTGATCCCCCGCTTGCCGCCTTACCTCTTTTCCAACAGGCGCCGTCGATGCAGGCCATTCTGCAACAAGCTCAAGAAGCGCACGCCGGCCGCTCGCGCCCCACAAAATCTTCCTCTACCGACGAGATGTGCGACCAAGGCTATGCGCTGCTCGTATACCAATCGCGCTCGCTGGCGCTCGCGGCTCAGCGGACTGTCGCTGCCGGCGCTGGTGGTCGGCTGCGAAGGTCCGATGTCGGCGCTGGCGCCGCAAGGACCCGCCGCGGCGGAAGTTGCTCTTATTTGGTGGGTGATGTTCCTGGGCGCGCTTATCCTCGGGGGTGGCGCCATGATGCTGGCGCTGTACGCGGTCTTGGGCCGTGGCGCCAAGCCCGCGATCGGTACCGGCGCGGGACTGATGATAGCGGGCGGCATAGTGCTGCCGTTGCTGACCTTGCCACCGCTCACTTTCTATGGCGTTAGGCTGGGTACGCTGCACAGCAGCGCTCAAACGCCGGCGGCGGTCAGCATAGAGGTCGTCGCCCACCGCTTCTGGTGGGAGATTCGCTACGCCGACCCGCTGCTTCCAGGCCGGGTCATTGTCAGTGCCAACGAGATTCACATCCCCGCAGGGGTGCCGGTGGACTTCACGCTGCGCAGCCGCGATGTGATCCACAGCTTCTGGATACCCAATCTGGGGGGAAAACTCGATGCGATTCCCGGACGTGCCAATCGGGTACGTCTGCTGGCCGCGCGACCGGGTCTGTTCCGGGGACAATGCGCCGAGTTTTGCGGCGCGCAGCATGCGCGCATGGCATTTTACGTGCGCGCGCACGAGCCCGCCCAGTTCGACCACTGGCTACAGGCTCAGCGCGGGCCCGCGCGCACGCCCGAGACCGAGCTTCAGATGCGCGGTCGGGAGGAGTTCCTCAGCCGGGCCTGCGTCGAATGCCATACCATTCGCGGGACCACGGCCAAGGGTAGAGAAGGGCCCGATCTGACCCGTGTCGGCGGGCGGCTCACCCTAGGCGCCGGCACGCTGGAAAACAGCGCCGATAACCTGGCGCGCTGGATTGCGGAGAACCAGCACATCAAGCCGGGCAATCGAATGCCGCCATTCGATACGCTGGACCAGGAGACATTGCGGGCGCTGGCCGCGTACCTGGAGAGCCTGCAATGACCGAATCGCGTCGTGTCCGCGATCGCCTGGATGCGCGGCTGCGAATCGTGTGGGACGCGCCGGCAGGGTTCGGGCAGCTGAGCGCGGTCAATCACACCAGCGTGGGCAATCGCTTCATCGTTACCGGGTTCGTCTTCTTCCTGATCGGCGGCCTGCTCGCGATGCTGATGCGCACGCAGCTGGCGTTTCCCGGGCACGACTTCATCGATCACAAAACCTATAGCCAGCTGTTCACCATGCACGGCACGACCATGATGTTCCTGTTCGCCGTGCCGGTGGCCGAGGGCTTTGCGCTGTACTTGATTCCAAAGCTCATCGGCGCGCGCGATCTGGTGTATCCGCGCCTGTCGGCCTTTGGTTACTGGTGCTATCTGTTCGGTGGGATCCTGCTCTACTCGAGCTTTCTCTTCGGCCAGGTGCCGGACAGCGGCTGGTTCATGTATACGCCGCTGTCCAGTAAGGAGTTCTCTCCGGGCCTGGGTCCCGACTTCTGGCTGCTGGGTATCACTTTCGTGGAAATCTCCGCGGTGACGGCCGCGGCGGAGCTGGTGGTCAGCATTCTGCGTACGCGGGCGCCGGGCATGACCCTAATGCGCATGCCCTTGTTCGCCTGGGCAATGCTGGTCGTCTCTTTCATGATTCTGTTCGGCTTTCCGCCGTTGATTCTGGGTAGTGTGCTGCTGGAGATCGAGCGCGCCTTCGACTGGCCTTTCTATCTGCCCGCCCGCGGCGGCGACCCGCTGCTCTGGCAGCATCTGTTCTGGCTGTTCGGCCATCCGGAGGTCTACATCATCTTTCTGCCGGCCACCGGCCTGCTGTCCATGCTGATTCCGGCGCTGGCAGGCCGTCCCATTGTGGGTTACAGATGGATTGTGATGGCGCTGATTGCCACCGGGTTTATCAGCTTCGGTCTGTGGGTCCACCATATGTTCGCCACAGGCATTCCGCATCTGGCGCTGAGCTTCTTCTCAGCGGCGAGCATGGCGGTGGTCATTCCTACCGCGATTCAGATCTTTGCCTGGATTGCCACGCTGTGGCTCGGGCGGCCGCAGCTGAATGTGCCGACGCTGTTCGTGCTGGGTTTTTTCTGCAATTTCATCATCGGCGGGCTCACCGGCATCATGGTCGCTTTGGTGCCGTTCAACTGGCAGGTCCATGACACGCATTTCGTGGTGGCGCATCTGCATTATGTGCTGATCGGCGGCATGGTGTTTCCGCTCCTGGCGGCTCTGTACTACTGGTTGCCGCATTTCACCGGGCGGATGTACACCGAGACGACAGGCCGCTTGGTGTTCTGGTTGTTCCTGGTCGGCTTCAATCTCACCTTCCTGATCATGCACGTCACCGGCTTGCAGGGGATGCCGCGGCGGGTGTACACCTATGCCGACGGGCTGGGCTGGGGGCCGCTGAATCTGCTCTCCAGCATTGGCGGCTTCGTGATGTCCGCCGCCGTCGGTCTGCTGGTGGTCGACCTCCTGCTGCATGCTTTCTATGGGCGCAAAGCGCGGCCGAATCCCTGGAACGCCGGTAGCCTGGAATGGCTGATGAGGCTGCCGCCACCCTCCTACAATTTCATCAGCATCCCACGCGTAGAGTCCGGCAACCCGTTGTGGGACCAGCCGGCTCTGGCAAGGCAGTTGGAGCGCGGCCAGGGCTATCTTGCCAGCGCCGGCAGCGGCCGCCGGGAGACCTTGGGCAGCAGTGTGCTGTACGGCGAGCCCGAGGAGGTCATCCACCTGCCGTCCAACACCTTCCTGCCGCTGGCAGCGGCAGGCTGCACGCTGCTGTTCTTCGCCGGCCTGCTATTCCAGCTCTACAGCGCGGCCGCCGCCGGAGGGCTGCTGGCGGTGGGGACTTTCTTCCTGTGGGCCTGGAGAACGGGCGACAGAGGCGAGCCTATAGCGGTGGATGCAGGCCATGGGCTGCGCCTGCCAATGCATCACCACAACCCCTATGGCCCAGGCTGGTGGGGCACTTTGCTGGCGCTGGTGGCCGATAGTGCCTGCTACGTCTCGCTGCTCTTCGCTTACTACTTCCTGTGGACGGCGGTTCCGGACTGGCCGGCAGAGGGTTACGCCATAACCGGGCTGAAGTGGCCGACGCTTGCAATGGTATTGGTGGCGGCCAGCAGTCTGGTGCTGCGGGCAGGCGTGCGCGGATTAGCGCAAGGGACGGGCGCGCGTCTGCCCATCGCCCTGGCGGGGGCGGTCGCACTCGCACTGGGCGGGATGATTCTACAGTACCTTGCCATGAGGGATTACCGGGTGCCCGCCACCGAGCATGCTTACAGCGCCTTGCTGCATGTGATCGTTGGCTATGTGCTGGTGCACATGCTGCTGGCGGTGCTGATGGCCGTGTTCGTCGCGGCGCGGCAGCGCTATGGCTACGTGCGCTCGGACCGGCAGCTGGGCGCACGGGTGCTAAGCCTGTTCTGGCATTACACGGTCCTGGCCTGGCTGCTGGCTTATATCACCGTTCATCTCTCGGCGCTGCTGCTATGAGCGCCAACCGGGCGGGGCGGCTGCAAGCGGTCTCCTTGCTGTGGATGGTCAGCGGTCTGGTGTTGTGGGCAGTGCATTTCGCCGCCGTGTATCTGCTGCTGTCGCTGGGTTGCGCATTGAGCTTTGCGACCACGCGCGTGGCCGGCGTCTATCTGATCAATCTGGCGATTGTGTTGATTACGGTGCCGCTGCTGCTTGCCATCGTTTACCTGGGGTGGTCCAGCTGGCGCTATTGGCGCGCGGTGCCGCGGGAGGCGGATCGCTTCGCGGCAACGCGCCGGGCCATGGCCTGGGTGGCCACGATGATACACGGATTGTCCCTGCTGGCGGTGCTGCTGGTTACGCTGCCGGCGCTCATCAGTCACCCCTGCTAAGGCAGGCGGCGCATAACGGGAGCGTTTTGCCGAGGGCGGTATGCGGTGGCCTTGTAGCCGGTTCGGACTGTACCATGCGGCTAAACGGAATAAAGGATAGCCGCAATGCGATGCTGGTTGGGATATGTGCTGATCCTGACGTTGATGCCGGTGCCGGCGAGTGCGCAAGGAGCGCTGGCCCTGGGTGGGGGCCTCTATGCGAGTCAGATGAGTTATTCCCGGTTCGACCGCGCAACCGATTTCACCGGACTTGTCGTGACGGGCACCTATACGTTCAGCGACAACTTCGCGGTTCGCGGCGGCTATTTCCATACCGATCACGACAAGTTCCAAGACTGGGAGGCCAGCGGACTCGATACGGCCGTACTGTTGGGGCTGAATCTGCGCGGCGACGGTCCGCGCGCTTATCTGGGAGTGGGCTATTTCACCGAAGCGTGGCGAGGAGAAGGCTGGCGGGAGGACTTCGCCGGTCCGCAAGCGGTACTCGGGGGGGGCTGGGGCTGGTCGCGAGTCGCGCTGGATCTGTGGGTGACCGTGCGCGGCGCGGACGATTACGCGGACCTGATCGGTAGGATGGGGAACTCCGGCGGCCGCGTCGCTTCCAGAGCGGGCGCCATTGTTGGCTCCTACCGGTTCTGAGCCGCTGCGGAGGCAGCAGGTGGAGGGAGGCACGCCGACGCGTCTGGAAGGGCTGGACGTTCTGCGGGGCTTGGCGCTGCTCGGTATTCTGCCGATCAACATCCAGGGGTTTGCGCTGGTCGCGGCAGCCTTCCCCAATCCGACGGTGCAAGGGGGGATGGAAGGGCTGAATTGGCTGGCCTGGTTGTGCGGCCATCTCTTTGCCGAGCAGAAATTCCTCACTTTGTTCTCTTTCCTGTTCGGAGCCGGCATCGTGTTGATCGCCGACCGCCAGGCTCAGGCCGGTGTAGATCCGCTGCCGTTGCACATTCGGCGGATGCTCTGGCTGATGATCTTCGGCTTGCTGCACGGTTACCTGCTCTGGTACGGCGACATCCTGTTCGCCTACGGCGTGTGCGGAATGCTGGCGTATGCCGCTTGGCGCCTGCGGCCATCCGCGCAGCTCGCGCTCGGCCTTGCATGCATAGCGCTGCCCAGCGCGCTGTTGGTCTGGCAAGGCTTGACCGCGCCCTTGCCAGGCAGCACGGAGCATGCGTTGCTCGATCGCTTCTGGAATCCGCCAGCGGCTGCGATCGCCGCCGAGGTTCAAGCCTATCGCGGCGGGTTTGCCGAGCAGATGGCCCAGCGCGGGCCAATGATGACTCTAATGGTCCTTTCGCTGCCGCTCGAAGCGGGCTGGCGTATCGGCGGCCTCATGCTGGTAGGCATGGCTTGTATCCGCAATGGTTTTCTCACCGGCGCCTGGTCGCTTAGCGCTTATAAGCGCACAGCCCTGGTGGGCGCCCTGATCGGCCTGCCGCTGATCGGCCTGGGCGTGATGCAGAACGTGGCCCACGACTGGGCTCCCCGGTACACGATTTACTGGGGCAGCCAGTACAACTACTGGGGTAGTCTAGCGCTGGCGGCTGCGTACGCCTCGCTGGCCATGCTGATCTGCCAACGGCAATGGCTGGCGAAGCTGCGCCTGGCGCTCGCGGCGGTGGGGCGGTTGGCGCTGAGCAACTACCTGCTGCAGACCTTACTGGCCACGACGCTGTTCTATGGGCATGGCCTGGGCCTGTTCGCGCGCCTGCAGCGGGCGGAGCTGGCGATCGTCGTCGCGACGATATGGCTCATCCAGATCGCCTGGTCGCTGTACTGGTTGCGCCGGCATCGCTACGGACCGTTGGAGTGGTTGTGGCGGACACTCAGCCGCGGTGGCTTGCAGCCCTGGTACCGCACGGGGGGCTCCTAGGGCAAATTCAGCATCATTGGCTGTCTGCGCTGGCGCAGCGCGCCTTGTCCGTAGCGGCGGCGGTTGTGTGCCACCACCAGGCCGCCGCTTGCCAGAGGTTTTGCAGTTGCGTCTGGATCCAGGCTCGGTGGCGCTGCTCGTCGCTCAAGGCACGCTCTATGACCGGCCGCACCTGCTCGGGCAGATTGTCGTGCGCTGCCGCGAGCGCGTACGCGATACCAGTGTCGCCTTCGTTAACGAGCATGGCGCCAAGTATGCCGTAGTCGCCGAACGGCTGTGCCATGATCACTTGGCCGCGCGTCATCAGGTCCAGCCCGCCGCTGTCCGTGGGCGGTCGCCCATCCAGATCCCGTATCAGCGGGGCGAGGTCGCGGGCATGCCGCGCGTGATCCTCGCAGAAGCGCTCCAGCCCACGCGCCAGTGCCGGATCGGCGAGGGCGGCGATGGCCGCACGGTAAGCTTCTATGGCCGCCAGATCCAGCGCCGCCAGGCGCTCCAGCAACAGTCTTACATCCCTTTCCAGTCCTACTGTCGTCGGCATGGCAGCGGCTCGCACAGGTTCCCTCGGGCACAGGTGCGGCACGGTATGGTCTGTTTCAATACGCGTTTATCGCTACAGCAGGCCAGCCCCGCATGGCAAGGTCTCTGTAGATCTGTCGCAAGCTGCCGACAACTCATAAAGCGGCGCCTTAAGGATGCGGAACGGGCCCGCTGCCCAGTGCGCTGCGGTGCGCACTGCGAGATTAATGTTGTAGGTTCAATGGCCTAAGGCTGTGTTCGCGGGTCTTGCCCGGTTCACGACGGCGCGACTGGGGGCGGAGCTGGCTCCGGCCGGAGCCGTCAACGGACGGGCGAGCAGGGATAAGCAGGCGCGCAAGAGCCTTGTTGTCTGCCGGCGGCGACGCAAATGACTCGCCAGCAAGGCTTATAAGCCTTGCCGATCGCTGGATTGCGTAGTTGGCATCTATCTTGCTCGGTCGATTGTAAGACCATTTGGAAGTAAGGAGATACGCAATGACATCAGCACCCGATGCTAGCGTCTGCGACCGCTGCGGACGTTACGTGAAGCTCCAGCCTCGGGGCGACGACTCGCTCTGCACTCTCTGCCATATCTGCTCTCCTCTTGGTCGCCGTAACCAACTCCAACGCCTGTTTCGTATCACCGCGCAACGCAACGCGGACGGTCAGGTCGTATACGTGCGCGAATGAGCGGTCGCCTTGTGACTGGCCGCTGCCGCAGCGATCGCACGGAGCGGTGAGCGAGTACGGGTCGGGCGCTTGTTGCCATGGCATGCCGCCACAACCATTGAAGGTACCGTTCTAGAGTTGAGATGAGGGCGGCAACGCCATGGCAACGGAAATCGAACCCATTGAAGGGAACTGGTACTACGATCGCGACAAAGACCGGCGTTTCGAAGTCATCGCCGTCGATGAGTCGGAGAACCGCATAGACATTCAAGACTTCGACGGCGACTTGGACGAGATCACCTTCGATCTGTGGTTCTCGCTCAATCTCGAGGTCGCCGAGGCCCCCGAAGAGTGGCTAGGCCCAATGGATAACGTCGACGATGACGATCTGGGCTACAACGACTCCATCGCTAGCCAGGAGAGCCAGCCCTCGGCGATGGATCGTTACCGCCGCGAGCAGGTAGAGTGGGCGGGCAAGGCGCATGAGCCGACCTCGGCGGGAGAAAGGCGGCGGCATCCGCGCACGCCGCGCTGAGTCCGACCCGGTTCATGGTTTGCAGAGCATCGGCACGACAATGGTCAACCGTGGGCAGGCGTCAGCGTTTCCCGTCCTAGACCCTGGTCATCGATACCGGGCCGCGGCGTGTGCGCTTCGGCCATCAGCGCCCGCTGCGCCTGGGCAATATCGTCCCATACCCTCCGTTCGGCTCGTGCGGATAGTAACGCGAGCGCGCGCAGCCCCCCTCTGGCGGGGCCGTAGCGCAGCGAAATGTCGCATGCTGTCCCTTCGGGTACAGGAGCGAGCTGGATTTCCCCGGTGAGTTCCAGGTCCGAGCCTGGAATTGCCTGCCACGCCAGGCGGCGATAGGGCTCGGCCGTGTGCAGGCGCACGCCCCAGCGTAGCCACCCGGGGCCGGCCGGCGTGATCCAGTGGGCTTCGTTGCGGGACCCTTCTCCCAGGGCCAGCGCACGCGCTGGGCGCGGCAAGTGCCGCGGATCGCGCCAATAATCGAAGACTTGTTCGGGCGGGCGCTCGATGATTACGTGCGCCTGCACGCGGCGGCGGTCGCCTACGGCACGTGCGTAGATCGGGCAGTAGCCGCTGATGGCGCGGTACAGCAAAGCGCCTGCCGCCATGCCGACCAAGCCGCTGTGGCGCGCGGGCCGCTGCGCGGCGAGAGCGATCACGCCACCCGCGGCCGCCGCGAGCCACCGTTCCCGAGACGTGAGATTGCTGGCGCGGCCGTTACGGCCGGACGTGGCGGTGGGTATGGGCATAAACTGTCTCCGCAATACGGGATCCGAACATGGTAGAGAACGTCGTATGTCGCCGACCTGCATTGCCCGCGTGGTGCGGCCGATGCTACGCGTTCCGCCGCAGTATCAAGAGGTGAGGTTGGGGGAGTGATGAGCCAATCGGCGTTTGGAGGCGGAGCATGACACGACGGCGCGCTTGGTGGTTGCTGCTGCTGGTGATCGTGCTCTGGGGGGTGAACTGGCCGGTAATGAAGTACGGGCTGGCCTGGGTTGCACCTCTGACTTTCGCGGCGCTGCGCATGCTGCTCGGCGCACTAACGCTACTGCCCATCGCGGGATTCATGGGCGAGCTGCGTTGGCCGAGCCGGCGCGATTGGCTGCTGGTTTGGTCGGTAGGGCTTATTCAGATGGCCGCCTTTCTGGGGCTGGTAACGGTGGCCTTGCAGTATGTCCCGGCGGGGCGTTCGTCCATTCTGGCCTACACGACATCACTTTGGGTCGTGCCCCTGGCGGCCGTTGTCCTGGGAGAGGCCATCGATCGTTATCGCTTGGCCGGCCTGCTGCTGGGTATCGGCGGGGTGGCCGTGCTGTTCAATCCCATGGGCTTCGATTGGAGCAGTCCGGACGTGTTGCTGGGGAACGGGCTGCTGTTGCTGGCAGCGTTCCTGTGGGCGCTGCTGATCGTACTGGTGCGCGGCTATCCGATGCAGGCCTCGCCTCTGGCGCTGGGTCCTTGGCAGTTTCTGGTGGCCGCCGCTGCTCTGGTGCCTATCGCTTGGGCCGTGGAGGGGGCGCCGGTCCTGCACTGGGAGCCGGAACTCTGGCTGGTGTTGTTCTATAACGGCCCCATAGCCACGGCTTTCTGCTTCTGGGCCATGATCTCGGTGACGCGGGCGCTGCCGGCAGCGACTACATCGATCGGCTCGTTAGGGGTACCGGTGGTCGGTGTGCTAAGTGCCGCAGTGTGGTTGCGCGAGCCGATAACGCTGACCAACCTGGGCGGGCTCGCGTTGATAGGTGGCGGACTGCTGGCGGTGGCGCTGGGAGAGCGGGCGGCGGCAAAAGGCAGGCCGCCGTCTTAGCTTGCGGCCTTGCCGGGCGTCCACCGGTCCATTGGCCAGCCAATGGACCGGCGCAGGATTCGCCGTAGCGTCAGTCGGCCAGCATGCTGCGCAGCATCCAGGCGTTCTTCTCATGCACCTGCATGCGCCCGGTGAGCAGATCGACGGTGGGTTCGTCATGAACTTCGCCGGCCAGAGGCAGGACCTGCCGAGCCGTACGCACCACCGTTTCGTTATCGCGCACAAGCTGGCGGATCATGCCGTCGGCCGAAGGCACATCGACGGCTTCCTCTATGCTGGTCAGCTCGGAGAACTGGCGATAGGATCCGGGCGCCGGCAGTCCCAGCGCACGAATGCGCTCGGCAATTTCATCCACGGCCGCGGCCAGCTCGGTGTACTGCTGCTCGAACATCAGATGCAGCGTATTGAACATTGGTCCGGTTACGTTCCAATGGAAGTTGTGCGTCTTCAGGTACAACGTGTAGCTATCGGCGAGGAGTCTGGAAAGCCCCTTGGCGATTTCTTTTCGCTGCTCCGCCGGAATGCCGTTGTTGATTTCCATGGACGTCTCCTTCAATTGGATGTTCGCTTTATAGCTTATTAGGCTACCGGAAGCGCGAGGGTCTCGGCCAATGAATCCTATCGATCATTATGATAGCCAGGGCTGATAGTGCGCTCGGGCTATCAGAGGGTGCATTTGGAAACGCTGCGGGCGGCGGCGTACTGCCGCGGCCAGTCCCTGTGGTTGAACACCTGCCCGTGCTCGCGTATCGCACGCGCCTGCGCAAGCTGCACGGTGGCCACTACCCAGCCGGGCTGGTCCAGCTCGCCTATGGCCAGGATGCCGTTGCTGGGAAAGCCGTGGTCTACCGGCGTGTAGATCGCGCTGGCGCCCGTGTTGACGTCCACGGCTTCCGACCATTCCGCCTCCCCGACCAGACTGGCCTGCACGACGTGGCACTGATTCTCCAGGGCACGCGCTTGGCAGCCGATCTTCACTCGATGGTAGCCTGCGAAGGTATCCGTGCAGCTGGGGGCCAGGATTAGCTCCGCCCCCGCTTCAACTTGCGCCCGGGCCAGCAGGGGGAACTCGCTGTCGTAACAGATGTTCACCGCCAGCGTGCCGAGCGCGGTAGCGAACACTTTGAGCTCCACGCCGGGACTGATCCCCCATTGTTCGTTCTCGAACCGGGTCATGATCATCTTTTCTTGAAAATCGATGCTGCCGTCAGGCGCGATCAAATAGGCACGGTTACGGTAGCCGTCCGCTACCCGCACCGGGAAGCTGCCAGTCAGGCAGTAGACGCCGTGCCGCTCGGCTAGGCGCCTGTACACGGCCAGGTAATTGTCCAGCAGATCCTGGATCGCTTCGAGCTGGCCGCTGAGCGAGCGGTAGATCTCGGCGGGAAATAGCGACGCGAGCTCCATGGCCGCATACTCGGGGAAGACCAGCAGCTGTGCCCCTTGCTCGCTCGCCTGCTGGAACAGGCTCTCGAGCTTGCGTTCGAAGTGCGCCCAATCGGTCAGGAACTCGACCGGATACTGGCAGCTCGCGATAACGATCTGCTCTAGACTCATTTTGCTTCGATTCCGCTCGTTGATAGGTCGTCGGTCCCGCCTACAGCGCCTTGGTCCAGAAAACCATTGGCTTGGGAGACTCGGTGGCTTCGTCCAGATCGCGCCAACTGAATTCGGTGTGCAGCTCGGGGCGCTGCCGGTAGCCGCGGTGCTGCCAGAAATCGTCTAGCGGCACGTAGTTGGCCGGGCGGCGCGGGTGATCTGCGGGGCGCTGAACGGCGCAAAAACAGATGGTATCGAAACGCGCCAGCGAGCGGGCATGGGCTTCGCGCTCTTGGAAGAAACGAACGCCCAGGCCGCGTCCGCGATACTCGGCCAGCAGCACCGACTCGCCACAGTAGAAGATGCGATCGACATCCAGGCCCTGCTCGAGGAACGGCCGCTTGAGCTCCTCGGTTTCGTCGGCGAGCGGAATTCCGCTGGATGCGCCGACCACTCGCTGGCCATCGCGCACCAGCACGATGACACTATCGGGCGAGTTGGCATAGGTGCGCAGATAGCGCTCCTCGTACTCCAGGCTGCCGTCGTACAGGTACGGGAAGTCGCGAAAGACGGCGATACGCAGCTCGGCGAGCGCGTTCAGGTGGGGCAGTATCCCCTCGCCAGATACACGTTCGATGTGAAGCGCGTCCATGGTTAGGTCTCCGGCTGATCGAATCGGCGGCGATGGTAAAGCCTCGGTGTGGGTAAAGCTATCGTTTAGGTCGCGGTGTGCAGCCTCGGGGCGGGTAGCGCAGGGCCAGCGGCGCCAACGCAGGTGCGAAGTGCGGGTGCGGGCTCTTGGCAGGAGGCGGCGGCCGTAGTATGAAGGGTGCCCTGGACGAGAGCGCTGCGAGGATAGTCCGAGCGATGCATGCGATTGATTTGATGCTGGCTGTACCGCATTTGAATGGTCCCGGAAAAGCGGCAACTCGGTGAGCGGCAGGGGTGAGCGTACGAGAACGTACTGACGATCTGGAACTGCTGCTGGCAGCGCTGCCGCCGCACCTGCAGAGTCCGCAGTTACGCGAAGATCCCGACGGTTTGCTGGAGATCGTGCTTGATCTGGGGCGTCCTCCGCAAGCCCGGTTTCAGCGCCGCGCGATCAATATCGCCGACGAGCCTGTCACGGTCGAGGATATCGCCGGCGTAGTCAGCCGGGTGGGCGAATTCGGGGCGGATAACCGCGCCGGAATAGAGGGAACTTTGCATCGTATCTCGGCAATACGCAATCGCAAGGGGCGTATAGTCGGACTGACCTTGCGGGTGGGACGCGCGGTTTTCGGCACCATCGATCAGATCCGCGATCTGGTGGAGTCAAACAAGAGCCTGCTCCTGCTCGGCCGGCCCGGGGTCGGCAAGACCACGCGGCTGCGCGAAATTGCC
The DNA here is from genome assembly GCA_964460035.1 of uncultured Alkalilimnicola sp. Classification (GTDB taxonomy): domain Bacteria; phylum Pseudomonadota; class Gammaproteobacteria; order Nitrococcales; family AK92; genus CAYWPG01. The sequence continues at coordinate 9,485 of CAYWPG010000045.1, read as the reverse complement.
CGTGTGCTGGCTGACGAGCTGGGCAAGCGGGTTATCGTCATCGACACCTCCAACGAAATCGCCGGTGACGGCGATGTGCCGCACCCGGCCATAGGCAGTGCCCGCCGCATGCAGGTGCCGCATCCCGGCGAGCAGCATGCGGTACTCATCGAGGCGGTGGAAAACCACATGCCTGAGGCCATCGTGGTGGATGAGATAGGGACGGCCGCCGAGGCTCTTGCCGCGCGAACCATTGCCGAGCGCGGAGTGCAGCTGATAGGCACGGCCCACGGCAACGTGCTGGAGAACATCGTCCTCAATCCCACCTTGTCGGATCTGGTGGGGGGCGTGCAGACCGTCACGCTGAGTGATGAGGAGGCGCGTCTGCGCGGTACTCAGAAGACGGTCAGCGAGCGCAAGGCGCCGCCGACCTTCGATGCGGTGGTGGAAATCGTCAGCCGCGACGAAGTCGTGGTGCATCCGGATACCGCGGCTGCTGTGGATAAGCTGCTGCGCAGCGGTATTAGCAGTGGCCTGCGGCGACGGGCATTGGACGCCGTCCCCGGCGGGCCGGAAGAGCCGGGCACGGCGCCGGAGCGACCACCGTTTCGGCCGGCGCCCGACCGGCGTCGCCCGACGGCAATTTACCCCTACGCCATCAGCCGCGACTCCGTAGAGCGCGTGTTGCGCGATTTGCGGTTGAACGCTCGCACCGTAGCAAGACCCGAGCGAGCCGATATGGTGTTGGCATTGCGTTCGCGAGCGGACGATGCACGGCTCAAGCGCATCCTCGACACCACAGGGGCGCCGCTGCACATGGTCAAGAAAAATAGCACCGCGCAGATCCGGCGGTTACTGGAAGGCGTGTTCAACGTGCTCGCCGGAGTCGAAGAGGCAGAGGTGGAGGATGCGGTGCGCGAAGCCGAAGCCGCAGTGCGGCGGGTCCTGGATCATGGCGAGGCGGAAGAGTTGGCGCCGCGTCCGCCGGCCTTGCGCAGTCTGCAGCATCGGGTAGTGGCGCGCTACCGCCTCAACGCCGAGAGCCGGGGCAGCGAGCCCGAGCGGCACTTGGTGATATTCCCGAATTGACGCGTGGCCCGGCCGCAGCGGCCGGGCTATCGGTCTAAGCGCCCGGTCCGCGAGCCCAGACGGCGTTATCGCAACGGTTTTGTGGGCCGATTCCATCTTCTTGCCTTGTACACCTCTTGGAGCGGGCATACTTTCAGATCAATGGCACTCAGCGCGATCTCCCTTGTGCTCAGCGATGCGAGGCGGCCTATGACAGCGGCTGGCCGCGTTGGCTCGTAGCGATCCCGGCTCGGTAGGCCGGCCGGAGCGGAGGTGGGGCTCGCGCTGCCAGCGCAGCGGCGCGGCGGGAGGACGGCGGCGCCTTCCGGCTGCCATAGGCGTGTCGCATGCCACCGCTGGCCGTCTCGCTGCTGGCTATCCAAGGCCTCTCTTTTTTCCTGGATTTCCGGCTCGAAGTCTGGTTTTCCGGCTGGGCCACTCGTTGGTTGCAGCCCCATCAAGCCCCACCCTGAGAGAGAAGGGGCTGCTGGAGCACGGCTCCGAACCATACAGGGCCCATGGGCTCTAAGGGTCTAGGCATTGAATCTATTTCATCCAATCAGCGCTTGGGTCAATGTCACCGGGCGGCGAACCTGCAGCTAGGGGGTGCCAGATGATTGGTCAAGGAAAGAGCAAAGCCGGTGCGCACGCGAAGTTCATGGCATCGCTGTCCACCTTCACGCAAGAGCATAAGGCGCGCCACTGGGAGGGGGACTTTGCTACCTTCCTGGAGGAGATCGTCCCCGAGAAAGCGACGTTGGTAGCCCGTACCAGCCATCAGTATCTGTGGGATATGCTGCGCTGGACGCGGCGGCGGGAGAGCGATGGCGAACCTGACGGGGAGTTCAAGCTCTTTTCGCACGATCTGTTCGGCATGGACGAGCCCCTGCAGCGCATCATGGATTACTTCAAAGCGGCTAGCGCGGGCTCCGAAGTCGGTCGCCGTTTGCTGCTGCTGCTAGGCCCTCCCTCCGGCGGTAAGTCCACTTTGGTGATTCTGCTCAAGCACGGGTTGGCGGAATACAGCCACACCGATGAGGGCGCGCTTTACGGCATCAAGGGCTGCCCGCTGCACGAATCGCCGCTGCACCTGATCCCCCACTCGCTGCGGGCGCAGTTCCGGGATACATACGGCGTAGAACCCGCCGGAGAGTTGTGCCCCTACTGCCAGACGCGCCTGGAAGAGGACTTCGACGGCGATTTCATGAAGTTTCCTGTGGAGCGCATTTTCCTCTCCGAGGCCCATCGCGTAGGCGTGGGCACCTACGCGCCCCATGACCCGACCACCGCCGACATGGCCGACCTGATCGGCTCGGTGGACCTGTCCAAGGTGGCGGAGTACGGCGATGAGGGCGATCCGCGCGCCTGGTCCTGGTCCGGCGCGGTATACGCGGCCAGCCGCGGCCTGCTGGAGATGATCGAGATCCTCAAGGTCAAGCGCGAGTTTCTCTACCTGCTGCTCACGCTGACGCAGGAGAAGAACGTCAAGGTATCTCGCTTTCCACTGATTCATCTGGACGAAACCATCGTCGCTCACACCAACCTGGCCGAGTTCCGCAAGTTCCTGCAGGAGACCGAGAACGAGGCGCTGCTCGACCGCATGGTGATCGTGCAAGTGCCCTACACGCTGTCGTTCAAGGACGAGGCGCGGATCTACCGCAAGTTGATCGCTGCGGCTCCGACGTTCCGCGAAGTGCATCTGGATCCGCATGCACTGGATGTGGCTGCGGTGTTCGCTGTGCTCTCGCGGCTCAAGCCTGCGGAGCGCGAAGACTTGGATCTCGCGAAGAAGGTGCGCCTGTACGCCGGCCAGGATGTGGAGGGGTTCACCAGTGCCGACGTCGAGCGCCTGCGTCATGAGACGCCGGACGAAGGGCTGTCCGGTATCAGTCCGCGTTTCGTCGTCAACGCGCTCTCCAACGCTATCGCCAGCAACGAAGCCAAGAGTCTGACCAGCATGGAGGTGTTGCTCACCCTAAAGGATGCGATAGAGAACGATGCCCGCATCGATGCCAAGCAAAAGCGCGCCTGGGTTGATTTTCTGGTGACGGTGCGCAAGGACTTTTACAACCATTGGGTGAAGGAAGACGTTCACAAGGCACTGTTCGCTTCCTTCGAGAGCGAGGCGCAGTCGCTGCTCGATAAGTACCTCGACGAGGTCGAGGCGTCGCTGGACAAGCGCGAGGTGACGGATCCGATCACCGGCGAGACCCGGCAGCCCGACGAGCGCTTCCTGCGTTCGGTCGAGGAGAAGATCAAGGTTTCCGACGCCGGCAAGACGAGCTTCCGGCAGGAGGTGGTGCGTAAGGCCATGGTCGCGTTCAAGCGCGGCGAGAAGTTCACGCTCGATAGCCACAGCCGTCTCAAGGAGGCGGTGGAGAAATATCTTTTCGAAGAGCGCCGGGATGTACTGCGGCTGGTCACTTCGGTGGCCCGGCCCGACGAGGAGGCGCGCGAGAAGATTGCAGCCGTCGAGGAACGCCTCATATCGGAATACGGCTACGATCGTCACAGCGCCCGCGAGGCGCTCAATTACGTGACGACGCTGCTGTCACAGGAGTAACGCACGGGGTAGCTGGCTATGTCGCTTTCTGACACGCTCGCCGGCGAACACGGAAACCGCTGGTACGACCTCTTCTCACGCGGCACACGCGATTGGCTGCGGCATAACGAGAAGGTCCGTCAGGCAGTGCGAGATGCACTGCCGGATCTAGTCGGCAAGTCCGATATTCTCAGCCGGCCGGACAACCGCACGGTGCAGGTTCCGTTCAAGATGATGGAACATTACCGCTTCCGCCTGCTCAGGCCCGCCAAGGAGCAAGGGGCGGGGCAGGGCGAGGTGTCGCCCGGAGACGTGCTCATGCCTGGGCAGGGGCAACACCGCGGCGCCCGCGGCCAGGGCGAGGGCGGTAACGATGAAGGCGGACCGCAGTTTCTGCTCGAGTTCAAGGTCGACGATATTCTCGACTGGCTATGGGAAGAGCTGCGGCTTCCCAACCTCAAGCCGCGCGAAGGCAGCGAGGTCGACGTAGACGATTACAAGCGCGAGGGCTGGGATAAGCGCGGTGCCCGCTCGCGCCTGGATAGGCGCCGCACGGTGAAGGAGGCCGTCAAGCGCCGGGCGGTGCCTGGGCAGGAGTCCACGCCGTTCACCAACGAAGACCTGCGCTACCGCCAGCTGGTGCGGCGGCCGCAGCCCACCACGCGCGCCGTGGTCTTCTTTCTGCTCGATGTGTCCTCGAGCATGGATGACTCTTGCCGCAAGCTCGCCAAAAGCTTCTTCTTCTGGGCGCTGCAGGGCATCCGGCGACAGTTCTCTCAGATCGAAACCGTGTTCATCGCACACACGGTGGAAGCGTGGGAGTTCGACGAATCCGAGTTCTTCCAAGTCAAAGGCGAGGGCGGCACCAAGGCTTCTTCAGCCTTGCGCAAGGCGCAAGAGATCGTCAAAGACCGCTTCGACCCGGCCCGCTATAACAGCTATCTGTTCTATGCCGGCGATGGCGAGAACTTTTTCGACGACCGCGAGCCGGCCCGTCTGGCGCTGGCCGGGCTGGCCGAGCAGATGAACTTTCTCGGCTACGCCGAAGTAGCCAGCGTGCGCGCGCGCCAACTCAACACCGAGATGGCGGCGCTGTTCCATGCCTTGATCAGTCGCGGAGCCCCGGCCGGCAGTTATCCAATCGCGCGCGAGGAAGATATCTGGCCGGCGATTAAAGCGTTCTTCACGGATCAGGCGGAGGCCTCTTGATGAAGCAGAATCTTGCCGATTACGTGCCGCGCATCGAGGAGCTGGGACGCAAGCTGGGGCTGGAGTACTACCCAGTGGAGTTCGAGCTGGTGCCGCCTAGCTTCATGATGGAGGTCGCCGTCTACGGGCTGCCCGTGCGCATGCCGCACTGGTCGTTCGGGGTGCGTTGGATCTACCAGATGGTGCAGCACCGGATGGGCCATTCGCGCATCTTCGAAGTGGTTTTCCCCGGGAACCCGAACCGCGCTTATCTGGTGAACAACAACAGCCTGCAAGAAAACTCGCTGGTGGTCGCGCATGTCTTGGGGCACGCCGACTTTTCCCACAACAATCTGTTGTTCGTGAACAGTCAGCGCGAGGCCGGCTATCACATCGTCGAGCAGGCGGCGGCGCATGCGCACCGAATTCAGCAGGCGATCGAAGACTTCGGGCCCGAGCGGGTTGAGGCGGTGCTCGATGCAGCGCTTGCGCTAGAGCAGCACATAGACATCATGCAGCCGCTCAACCGGCCCGCCTATCCGCGCACCAAGCAGCCAGCGGCGAAGAAGGGGCCCGAAGATCCGTTCCGCGAGCGCTTCTCCACGCTGCCTGGAGAGGAGCCGCCGCAGCCCGCGCAGCGAAGCCCCGTGCCGCTGAAGATCCCGCCGCGTCCAGAGGCTGACCTGCTGTGGTTCATCGCCCATTACGGGCCGGAGCTGGAGGACTGGGAGCGCGACATTTTTCTGGCGGTACGCGAGGAGTCCTACTATTTTCAGCCGGTATTCAACTGCCAGATCATGAACGAGGGCTGGGCCAGCTACTGGCACGCCCGCATCTTGCGCGAGGCCGATTTCCTTCCCGACGAACTCTACCTGGACGCGATGAAGACGCATTCCGATGTGGTGCGCCCCTATGCGGGTCAGAAACAGGTGGCGCTGGCTATCAATCCGTACCACCTTGGCTTCAGCTTATGGGGGCGGATCGTCGACGAGCAGGGCCTGGAGGCCGCGCGGCAGATCATGAAGGAAGAGGACGACTTCGGTTTCATCCGCAACTATCTGACGCGGGAGGTGGCGCGCGACTTGGATCTGTTCGTGTACCAGGCCAGCCGCGATGGCGAAGTGCGCGTGAAGGAATCCAGCCTGGAGGAGATTCACGAGGCTATCCTCGCGCCCAAGTACAACTTCGGCGCCCCGCGCGTCAACGTCGACGAGCTGCAAAACGATGGCACGTTGGTTCTGCGCCATGATCATGTGACCGACGGCCGCGGCTTGGAGCCCAATCATGCGCGCCACGTGCTGCATTATGTGCACAAGGTCTGGCGGCGGCCGGTGCAGTTGTACACGGTGGATCTGAAGGGCGAGAAGCAGTGCCTGCAGGTGGGCAGGCATTGATACGAAGTGCCGTCGCGCCGTTGTCCTGCACGCTTCTCGATAGCTCGGCAGGCCGCTTCCGCAGCGGGCACGCCGGCGAAAACCCATGCCGCGGGCTCAAAGCGGCTTGGCGAAACTGAGTTCGTGACCGTCCGGGTCGCGAATGTGGAAAAAACGCTCGTTCCAGGGAGCGTCTACCGGCGCGGTATCGGGCCGCAATCCGGCGCCTACCGCTTGGGCGTACAGGCGATCCACATCGTCAACATGAAAGATGATCCGCCCCCAGAATCCGCTGGGCGCGCCTGCGGTCACTAGCAGATTCAAATGGGCATCGCCGATTCGAAAGCTGGCGAAGGAACTGGCTTCATCGCCGTAAGCCGGTTCTAACCCCAGCTCGCGGTAAAAGCGCAGCGACCGCTCCATGTCCGTGATAGCCAACGTGATGGCGCTAATGGTTTTAATAGCGTTTGTCTTGCTCATCCTCGCCCTTCCGGTACGGCTGTATTCCGGCTTGCCGGGCGGTTTGCCTTGAAGCGTGCGCGAACCGCCACAACCCCTTTAGTGCTCCGACAGTACTTCTGCATGCGTGCGTAACGGTGCCCGCGAACCGTAGTCCGTTCTGTCAGATCGGTTGCGGCTCCGGCGCACGCGGCCCTGCAGCGGTCCGGTCAGGGGCGCCTAGGCGGTTGAGCATACGCGCGTCTGTCTCCTGCGCCGGCCGCCTGTTCCCATTCGATGAACTCAGGAGTCCGCAATGGCCGGTAGCAGCGAAAGCTATCACGAACCCCTTGCTGATTTGACGACCGAGACCCGGCATATGCATCAGGCTCTTGTTTCCTTGCAGGAAGAGTTGGAGGCGGTGGACTGGTATCGCCAGCGCGCGGATGCCTGCGCCGACCAGGAGTTGAAGGAAATCCTGCTGCACAACATGCGCGAGGAAATGGAGCACGCCTGCATGGTGCTGGAGTGGCTGCGGCGCAGGAACAAAGACTTCGCCGAACACATGGAGACCTATCTGTTCACCAAGGAGCGCATCGTCGATATCGAAGAGGAAGACACCAAGGGCAACGCCAACGGCAGCCGCCACACCCGCGATGACGTTACGCGTCGTTTCACCATCGGCGATCTGAAACGGAAGTGATCATGAGCTATCTCAACCGACACAGTGCGCCGTTTCCCGCCGAGATCTGGGACGAGATCGACAGCGCTGCGGTGCGCGCCGCGCGCGAGTTGCTCACCGGACGGCGTTTCTTGGATGTGGAAGGGCCTTACGGCGTGGGTCTGACGTCCATAGAAATCGGTGCCGACGACTTTTGCCGCCAGCCCGCGCCGGACGAGGCTGGCGCCGTGATCAGCCGCGCTATTGCCGTGCCGATGCTGCGCAAGAGCTTCGGGCTGAGCTTGCGCCGGCTGCACGGTTATCTGGAAATGGGACAACCGTTGGATCTGACGCCGGCCGAGGATGCCGCCGAGGCCGTTGCTCGACGCGAAGAGGAGTTCGTGTACTACGGTCAGCCCGATTTCGGGCTGGAAGGCTTGCTGACCGTGCGTGGGCGCCACGAGCTGAGCTGCGGTGATTGGAGCAAGGTCGAGCAGGCGCTCACCGATGTGCTGGCGGCGGTGAGCAGGCTGGACGACAGCGGCTTTCGGGGACCGTATGGCCTGGCTTTGTCCCCCAAGCTCTACAACAATCTGTTTCGCCGCTATGAAGGCACGGACATGCTGCAGCTCGAGCACCTGAAACGCTTGTGCGAGCTGGGGGTGTACAAGGCGCAGATCGACGGGGCCGTGCTGTTGGATCCGCACGTTGGCCGTATCGTCATTGGGCAGGATCTGATGACGGGTTATTCCAGTAACGACGGTATCCACCACCAGTTGTTCGTGAGCGAAAGCCTGGTGCTCATGATCAACGAGCCCAAGGCGGTATGCACGCTGACGGAGACGGCTTGAGCACGTGAGCAGCGGATGGCGGCGGCTGGCGGCGCGCGAAGCGGCAGCGGTGGAGCGCTATCGTCGGCGTCTGGAACAGATCGACGATCCGGAGTTGGCGGCATTGCTGCGCTACTTCGCACGCCGTGCCGCAGCCCGGCTGGAGGTGGCTGCCTTCGAGCCGGCCAGCGAGGCGCCCGCCGCGGTCTCTCCGTATGAAGGGGCCGCCGACGATGCGAAACTGTTCTGGCTGAGCGAGAATCTGGTGATTCTGCGTCTGCCTCGGCCGCCGGGGCTGTCCTATAGGGCGGGAGATTCGGCGCGCGTGAGGGTGGGTGCGGTGGCGCGCCGGTACTCGTTCGCCTCGGCGCCGCGGGATGACGAGTTGGAATTCTTTATAGAGCTGCATCCGGGTGGACAGATGGCCGGAGCGTTGCGAAGCACGCCGCTGCCTCCGGTGTCCGTTAGCCGGATAAAACCAGGGCTGCGCCTGCAGCCGCGCGTTCGCAACCATGTGATGGTGGCCACCGTTACCGGTATCAGCCCTTATGTGAGCTTGCTGCGGGAGCACGGAATCGCGACCGGGCAAAGGGCGATCGTATTGCATGGCGCAAGCTACCGCGATGAACTGGGGTATGCGGAGTTTCTAAGCGAACAGGCGGCGGCCAACCCTTCGGCGTTTTATTACATCCCCACGGTCAGTCGCCCGCAGGAGCCCCGCAATAGCGGCTGGGACGGTGCTACTGGGCGAGTCGAGACACTGATCGATCCGATCTTGCGGCGGTTTGACTGTGGACCGGAAGACACCGCGATCTACGCCTGCGGCCGTCCGGAGATGGTGAGCAAGGTGGAGCAGGCCTATCTTCGGCTCGGCTACTTCGTGGCAACCGAGCCATATTAGGGCCGTCAGCTAGCCTGGCGCGTGCCGTCGCGGAGGTGCCGCGCCGCGGTCGAGCCAGCGCTGCTGTTGTGACGCTTCGCCGGCGCCTTGGCCGGTTCGTCGAGCATCAGGTACAGAAGACGGTTGCTGAATGCCAGCAGCGAATCGGCACGCGTGCGTGCCCATCGTTCTTGGACAGTGCTCCGAGCCGGTTCCAGATCCATCTGCGCCCTTCCCAGGTTGGCGTCCTAGCTATAAAACGGGCATCACAACACACCAAAAGCGCGACTTTCTATAGGTGATCGGCGACTCTTTATGTAGGTTTTTGCCTACAAACCGGATAAGGCATTGAGCGCGGCAGCGCAAGCGTGTTCCGCCGCGCCGCCTGGGCAGGCTGCCGTGCGGCTCGTCGGCAACGCGCTGACGGCGCTTGCGCAAGCGGGCGAGGTTCGGGCTCGGGGTGCCCAGGTGGTTAGGCCGCGACCGCTCGATCCGGCGCAACATCGATGCCGTAACGGTAGCCTCT
>CAYWPG010000044.1:0-30010 GCA_964460035.1 uncultured Alkalilimnicola sp. | reverse complement strand
CTTCACTATCGACAAACCCACCCAACCCTTAATTTATCAACCAAAATCAGTTTATAAAATAAGAATTATGATTTATTAGCAATACAGCATATTGCAAAAATGCTCGGAAGAGAGCGCGCTGCAACGGTTTCCTGGTTGCGCGCGAGTTCGAATAAGAACTACACAAGGAGCTGTGAGATGATCCGAAGATTCCTCGGTTTGTGCCTAGGCTCGGTGCTCGCCCTTGCGCTGTCCGGCCAGGCAGCGGCGGCACAGGCGCGGGTGGAGATCTGCCACATACCCGCAGGAGATCCCGCCAAAGCACACACCATCACGGTAGCTGCGCCGGCCGTGCAAGCCCATTTGCGCCACGGCGATACCCTCGGCCCCTGCTCTGCCGAGGAGTTCGTTATCGATGTACGCGCGGATCGTAGCTACGGTGCGGTGGGCACCGTGTTCGAGCTGAGCGCCGTTGCGCTCAACTCCGACATCGACATAGTGGCTTATGAATGGACCCTGGGCGATGGGCGCGCCTTTCAGTCTTCCGATATTGCGGTTGCGTTCGAGCAGCCAGGGTTCTATCCGATTACCGTAACCGCCACGGCCAGCACCGGCGCAAGCGCTGAGGCACGTGTGGGGGTTATCGTCTACGATCCGAACCATCTCGCGCTCGATGTGCCAGGCATGCCCGAGAGGCTCAGCGACCTGGACAACGACGGCCGTATTACCTTGTCGGATGTGCATCGTGCAGCCAAGTTCGCCGGGCGCCTCGAACACATGCCGGCGGTCGCCCAGCGCGCTGCGGATCTGGATTTTTCGGGCCGCGTCACGTTCGCGGACGTCGAGCTGCTCGGGCAGGCAGTACTTGCCGGAAAGAATCTGCCCGACCGGCTGCTCATCGAGCATGGCCAGCCCGGAACGGTGGTCACACTGGTGTCGCCTGCGCTACTGAATCCGGAAGATCTGATTCAGATCCGGGTTGGCGATGCTGACACGCTGCAAACACCGATCAGGCCCATACTCGGCTATGTCTCTTTCGTCATCCCCACTACGGGCGAGGCCGCCTCACCAGGCGCTAAGGACATCACGCTGCTGATCAACGGCACAGCCGCAGCGACCTACCGCTTTACGGTGGAACCGCCAGCGCCGGCGCCGACCGAGCCCGCTAAGGAGACCGTCGAGCTCTTCGAAGAGATTCTGCAATTGCTCGAAATCAACGAGCAGTTACTGGCTGCGCAGCTCGACAGACTCCCGGTAAGCCTGGAAACACGCTCCACCCTCCTGGCAGCAGCCGAGGCTGGCCACAACGAGGCTGAAGCGATCATTACCGAATTGCGTCAGCGACTCGAGGACTCGCAGGGCGAGGCCATCGGGCGGGCATTTATGGCCGCGGCCAACGCCAACGGGCTGATGGAGTACCGCAACGAACTGCAAGCCTTCCTGACCGCATGGAACAACGGCGAACTGGGTAGTCTTGACAGTCAGGATCAGCTCATGAGGCTGGCGGCCCTCAGCCCCGATGAAGTTTGCGATCAGCTGCTACCCGCCCTCTGTGCGCTGCGGACCTCGGCTGACTTGCTCAGCAATACATCGGACATCGTCGGCACCAGTTGCGACCTGCTGCTAGCAGCTGCCTTGGGGGCGGTGGTGATTCCCCACGATGGGCCGGTAGCCGATACCGCCTTGCTGAGCGCTTGGGCTGCAATCTGTGCCCCATTGGAGTTCGCGCTCGACGCGGCCGCGGTCATAACCGATCTGGTGTCCGACATCGACGCAGACCTGCGCCTAAGCGCGTCCACTACGGCGCCCACTGCTTCCGAACCGGCAGTGCTGACGGCCGCATTGGATGTGTTCGGAATCGACGACGTATGTCAGATCGCCGGTTCGAGCGCGACCGATAAGCTTGTGGATAAACTCGCCGAACGGATGGTCAACCGGCTGATCCGGCGCAAGATCACCGTGCGCGCAATGACCGAAATCTTCACCCAGCTCGGAGAAGACTTCCTGCAGAATTTCCTGGGGCTGCTAGAAACGGCAGCACGTAAGACCATTACCAGTACCGGCATGGACGAGGCCATTCTCGCCTTCGCGCAGCCCTATTGCGAGGATATCTACGGCGCCGAACTGGTAATGAACGCAAGCCGCGTTCTCACCGGTCCCGAGCCGAACCAAGGCATTCTGACATTCCGTTCGGATGGACGCGCGGAGTACTTCTGTCCGACAGACGGTAACGGCGGAGGCGCCCAGAGCGTCCTGTTCACCGCGACCAAAGACATCTGCGGTACGACCCAGAGCAAAACGGTCACCGTCAGCTGCATGACCCGTAACGTCACCATCACCATGGGTGACAACGGCAGCCTGAACGACGACATCTTCGAGGTGCGGGTAAACGGGGTCACGGTGCTCACCAGCAGCACCCCGGTACGCAGCACATCGACAACGATCCAGCTCCCGGCCGGAACCACAGCCCACGTGCATATGCTCGGCCGGGCTGCGCCCGATGGTGTCGGCACCTATTTCATTAGCTTCAGTGGCGCCCGGGTGATCGGGGGGGATCAGACATCCGGGACCGACTTAGTGCCCGGTGCCGTCAAGTATTTCATTATCGAAGTGTTACCCTAGGAGCCGGTCATGAAGACAAGGAAAGCAATCTCAGGGCTGTTCGTTGCGCTCGCAATGCTGGGTTGGCAGTCTGCAAGCGCGCAATTCGCCGGCGATGTGTTTTTCATCGAGCCGTCGGTAGCCATACCTGCGGGCGAGCAAAAGCGTGTCGAGGTAGCGGCATTCGCCGGCGCCGCTACCTTCGGCGCCGCGCAGTTCGACCTGCTCTTTAACCCGGCCGAGCTAGAGATCGTCGCCGTGCATCCCGGCGATAGCCCGGAGCTGCAAGAGGGCTTTAGTTACCGGCACGACAACGGCAAGGTCTCGATCATCGCGGTGAACGGAGCTTCCCACACCAGTCCGATTGGCACGGTGAGCTTGGGATTCATCGAGGTAAGACCGCTGGCACCCGCGGGCTCGATCGTCCGCATACGCGCCAACGTTCAAGCCATGTTGCAACAGGACTCGACAGCCTTTGCCGCAAGCAACGGCTTTGGGCTGGACATCGCGGTGACTAGCCCCGAGGCAGGTAACTTGACCAACCGGCAAGCTAACGCGACCGCACAACCTGGCGTAACCGGCGACATCGTCCAGCGGGCACTGGAGCTCAGGCCCAAAGGATCGACCGTGACCATGATGGTTCTGAACGAGAACAATTATGCGATCCCTGTGACGGTGTCCACTGCGGAGCCGGGGGCAGCCAAGGAATAGCCGCAATGGGACATGGTCAGGCCGATGTCACGGCAATGGTTTTGCCGACGGCATAGCCTGACCGTGCCCCCTGCCGCCTCCGTTCAGTATGCGGTTAGACGTCGCCCTGCCCTCCCCCCCTGGTTCCAGCGGCTGGCGTCCCAAATCGTATCTACCCTCTTTCGGCAGAACTTGCCGTTACGGCAGAGCCCTCCATCGGCCAACGTTATCGGCGGCCAGTCTCGGCGTTCTTCAAGCGGTTCAGGCGATACCTTCAAAGCGTTTTAGTCAGATGGAACCAAACGGATGGCTAGGAGCAACCGACCACTGGAGATCTTCCTTGTCGCCGTCCTGATACTCGTGGCGGCGGTAATCAGGCTGCTCGTGCTTGCGGCAGTAGCGGTGCTGCCGGAGGTGCGAGAGGCCGTCGATAGCCTTGGCGCATCGCGCATTCCAAGCGCGATCGTGCAAGTCCCTCTATTCGTTCATTATCTGACGAGCGTGCTTGGCGCCATCGTGTTCCTCTGCTGCGGTATCGGCTTGTTACGAGCACATGCCTGGAGCCGTAATCTTCTGCTCGTCTGGGCCGGCTGGAGCTTGCTGTTCACGTTTCTAACTACTGGCTCGCTGGGTTATATAACGCCGGGCATATTGTCTTTCGCCCTGCTACTCATCTTGTTGTTCACTCCCCGAGCTGCCGCCTACTTCCGGTCCTAACGATCGCTGTCGGGAGCGCCACGCTCTCCACGTCGCTTCAATTAACCTATGCGTGCCAGGAATCTCGGGCCCTTGTGCTGAGGTCTCGCCCCACTTATGCTGCTAATTGGTATGAAAACTACGAGGTAACGAGTGTTACGATTATGATTAAGCTGCTACCTCTATAAAGGGCCGCGGTTAAGCCATTGAAAAGAATAAATATATCGGTTTTCGAAGCTGAAAAACCTCGCTTCGGATCCTGTCGGGCGCGCCATCTCCTCGGCTAGGTGCGCCGCAACTTTCCCGATTACCGGTGCTTACTCCACAACGATAACGACAAGAACCGGGTAATGGAGATTCGCCACGCATGATCGACACGCGGCTCCCCGGGGACACGCCGCCGTCCCCCGGGACAAAGCAGCCAGTATCGGTGTTTACCGAACAGGAGTTGCAAGCGCTGCTGCAAGCAAGCAGCGATGTGATCTTGTTGCTCGACGAAGACGGACGTTACCTCAAGGTCGCCGAGAACAGCTACGGCGCCTTGTATCGCCCCAATAGCGAACTCATTGGCCGCCGCGTCACCGAAACGCTGCCCGCCGCTAGCGCCGCCAGGAGCCTGGACGTTATTCGGCGAGCGTTGACCGAAGAGCGCTCAGTCTCGATCGACTACAGCATACCCACGCCCGAAGGGGTGCGGCACTACACGGCAGTGATCCAGCCTCTGCCGGGCGAGCGGCGAGTACTGTGGCTCGCACGCGACGTAACCGCGCAACACACGGCCGAACTGGCACTAGCACAACGCTACGCGATCGAGCGCCTGCTGGGGCGCTTCTCGACCCAGTTCATCAATATCCCCGCGCATGCGATCGATGCGGCCATCGATTCGGCACTGGCGGATATGGGCCAGCACTTTCAGGTGGCACGGGCGTATATCTACCGTCTCGCCGACGGCTACATGACCAACACCCACAGCTGGCGCGCCCCTTCGCTCGCATCGGGGCTTGGCTACCAGAAGCCGATCGCTTGCGCCCGTTTCCCCTGGCTGATGCAGCAACTCGGTGCCGGGGAGGTGATTCGAGTCCGTTCGCTGAGCGAGCTGCCTCCCGAAGCCAAGGCCGAGCGGGAAACGTTCAGCAGCCGCGGCGCCGGCGCTATCGTGCTGGTACCTATCGTGTTTTCCGGACGCTTGGACGGCTTTATCGGGTTCGACTCGGGGACCGCGACACGCGACTGGACGGACGAAGAGATCCGCTGCTTGAAAGCGGCCGGGGAGATATTCGCCAGTGCGCTGCAGCGCCAGCAGTTCGAAGACAAGATCCTTCGCCTCGCCTACTACGATGAGCTCACTAACCTGCCCAACCGCGCCCAGTTGCGCCGTCACCTGCGAGACAGCGTAGAGGCGCGCGGCCAGCCCTTCGTGGTGGCCATGCTGGACCTGGACGACTCCAGCACCATCAACGACCTGCTCGGTCACGACATCGGCGATCAGCTGCTGCGCGAGGTAGCCCGTCGGCTCACGCGCTTCCTGGGACCGACCACGACGGTGGGCCGCTGGGGCGGCGACGCCTTCATGCTTATCATCCCCGTGCCCGCCAGCACGGAGGAGCTCGTTCGCCTGGCACGCGCACTGCAAGAGGAGTTGTCGCGGCCGTTAACCATAGACGGCCATGAGCTGCGGTTATCCTGTTGCGCGGGCGTGGCGCGCTTTCCGGACGATGCCCGCGACGTCGACAGCCTGATCCGCTTCACGGAAATGGCATTGCATCAGGCCAAGCAGCACGGCAGAGGAACGCTGCGCCGCTACAGCCGCAAGCTCAAAGATACCGCGGCCCGCCGCAACCAGCTGCTGGTCCGCTTGCGGCGGGCCGTAGAGCATGGTGACTTCAGCCTGCACTATCAGCCCCTGGTAGAGGCGGAAAGCTGCCGTATCGTCGGCGCGGAGGCGCTGCTGCGCTGGTACGACGAAGAGCTTGGCGAGATCAAGCCGGATCAGTTCATTCCTGTCGCCGAAGAAGGCGGGCTGATCGGGTTGCTCGGCGAGTGGGTGCTGCGCAAGGCATGCGAGGAAATGCAGCACTGGCTGGGCGGCGCAGGGCAGCCTCGCATTTCCGTCAACGTCTCCGGGCGGCAACTACTGGATAACAGGTTGGCGCAGGCGCTCGACGATCTGATCCACGGCGGCCACATCGCGCCCCAGCAGATCGAGCTGGAAATTACGGAAACAGCGCTTATGGAGCGGGAAGCCGCCGGCCTGCCTTTGCTGCAGCACCTGCACGAACTGGGTGTAGGCATCGCCGTCGACGACTTCGGCACCGGGTACTCGTCGCTTGCGAAAATCAAGCACATGCCGGTGAACGTGCTGAAGATAGACCGCTCGTTCATTCAGGACATATTCCTGGACAGCAACGACCGGGCCATCGTCATCGCCATACTCGCGCTCGCCAAGCAGCTGCAACTGAAGGTTGTCGCCGAGGGCGTAGAAACCGCAGAGCAGCTCGCGTTCCTGCGCGAGAATCACTGCGACATCATCCAAGGCTTTATCTTCAGTCCGCCGTTGCCCAGTGCGGAGTTTCGCCGCCTGTGGGCAACCGGGCTGCAGGAGCCGGCATTGCCGGGGAGTACCTGAGCGTGCTGGCGGCTACGGCGCAGGCGTAGCTACGCGCTGCGCTGCGACTCCACTGTAGCGGCCGCATGCGGCCAAGGACGCAGTTTAAGCTCGTCGGGCAGGCCGACCTCCATGACGATGGGAAGATGGTCCGACAAGGGGTGATTGAGTACTTCGGCCATCTTTACCGTCAGCGTCGGCGAGACAAGAATATGGTCGATATTGTGCTGCGGGCGCCAGCTGGGAAATGTGTGCAGGTCGGGAATAGGTTCACAAAGATCGCCACGCCGACACAGCCGCTCGATCTCGGGGCTATGGGAGCGGCAGTTGAAATCGCCCATCACGATGGCGTGCTGGAAGTCTCCCATCAGTTCGGCGATGTAATCGAGTTGTCGCAGTCGAGTGCGCTGGCCAAGGGCCAGATGGACGATCACCACATCCAGGCTGGCTTCCTCGCTGCCGAAACGCATCACCAGCGCACCGCGACCGGGGATCATGCCCGGCAATTTGTGTTCTTCCACCGCGAAGGGGCGAAATCGGCTCAGTATGCCGTTACTGTGCTGAGCGAGCTTTCCCAGGTTGCGGTTGGTCTGGGAATACCAGCAAGGGAAATGCGCCTGACGAGCCAGGTACTCCACCTGGTTGATGTAGCCACTGCGGAAACTGCCGGCATCCACTTCCTGTAGGCCGACCAGATCAAAATTGGCCGCAAGCCTGGCGATGCGGTCGAGGTTTCCCTGACGCTCGGCATGTGGCAACACGTGCCGCCAGCCACGAGTCAGGTAGTGACGATACAGGCTGGTCTCTATCCCGGCCTGGATGTTGTAGCTCATAACCCGTAGCGAGCTCACCGCTGGCGCCTCGGGTCCAGCTCCCGCGTGCTTGCGAGCCGTCTTGGTATCAATGATGGCTCCAGCTGTGGGGTACGTGCTCATCTATCGGTCTGATATCGATCTTTGCAACCGTGTGGTTCTGAATCTAGCAGGATCGTGAAAAAAAACGTCGACTTATTCCCACTATCGCGGTGTGCCAGCACCCTAATCCATATGCGTGGCTATCAGGCGATGATCAGTCGATGCAGCCGGGCCGCAAGGCCCGGCATGCTCATGCAGCGGTAATGGCGGGATTCGCGAATTCAAGACAGCCGCGACAAGAAAGCAAGGCAGGGAGCCTACTGTTTCGCCTCAGCCGCCTCCTGGCGCACCAGGTAGTCGATGACCTGCACCATGCGCTCCTGACTACCTGCAGTGCGGGGCGTGACCAGGTATTTGCCGGCGACCACCACGCTGGGCGTACTGGAGATTCGGAAATTGCGCATCGCCTGCTGGCCCTGGTTCAGCCGCGTCGCGACGGCGAAGCTGTCGGCGACTTGCATGAAGCGCTCGCGATCCACACCCAGGGTCGCCAGAAAAGCGGCAACGTCCTCGAGGCTGCGGAAGCGGCGCTTCTCGTCGTGAATAGCCGTGAACAGCGGCAGGTGAACCTGGTCGGCAATGTCCAGCACCTCGGCCGTATAGTAAGTCCGGGCAAGGAGTTCCCAGGACTGCTGGAAAACGACCGGGGTGCGCACATAACGCACTTCCGCCGGCGCTTCGTTGCGCAGCCACTGGTGCATGGGACCAGCAAAGGTGTAGCAATACGGACACATATAGGAGAAGAACTCGCGCACCTCAACGCCGTCCCTTGCAACCGTGCGCTGCGGCTGCTCGAGTACGACATAGTGCGTACCCGCCTCAAACTGCGCCGCCGCCAGCCCGCTGACCAGGGCAAGCGCGAACCCTACCAGGATTCTCAGCTTCGTTCTCATCGTCTCTCCTTGCCCGACTGGGCTCTCGTTTGCTCTTCCCCTAACCTCTTCTTGCCCGGCATGGAGTACCGCCGGCTGGCGCTCGCAGTGCTATAGCGTTCCGTAGGAATGCAGGCCGGAGAGGAAAATATTCACCCCAAGGAAACAGAACGTGGTGATCAGCAGGCCCACTACAGCCCACCAGGCCATAGGCACCCCGCGCCAGCCCTTGGAGTAGCGCAAGTGCAGCCAGGCGGCATAGTTCAACCATACGATCAATGCCCAGGTCTCCTTGGGGTCCCAGGACCAGTAGCCGCCCCAGGCTTCCGCCGCCCACAGCGCACCGAGAATGGTCGCGACGGTGAAGAAGGCAAAGCCCAGTGCGATGGCCTTGTACATCACATCGTCCAGCTGCTCCAGCCGCGGCAGCTGACGTCCGATGAACCCTTCCGGATTACGGACCTTTATCAGATAAGCCACAGCAACCATCGCAGCGAGCGCAAAGCCGCCGTACCCGACGAAGTTGGTCGGCACGTGGATTTTCATCCACCAACTCTGCAGGGCGGGAATCAGCGGTTCGATTTCGTGCGCGCCTCGCTGAAAGTGGTACCACAGCAAAAAGCCGATGGCGGAGGAGATCACGAGCAGCGCGAAGGCCCCCAGCGCCCGGGTGCGATAGCGATGCTCGTAGTACAGATACAACAAGGCCGTGGTGATGGCGAAGAGAATGAACACCTCGTAGAGGTTGCTCACCGGGATGTAGCCGTAGTCCGGATGCAGCAGGTAAGTCTCTCGCCAGCGCACCAGCAACCCGGTCAAGCCGGCGCCCGCGGCGGTCCAGGTCAGACCTGCCGCGGTAGAGCCAGCGAACTCGCTGCGAGTAAACAAAGCGGCAAAGTACACCACCGTAGCCGCCAGAAACAACGCGCTCATCCACATGATCGCGGATTGGCTGGATAGCAGGTAGCGCAGGAAGAAGTCTTGCTCGGCCGCCGCCAGCTCGGGATAGCGGCTGAGCGCGAACAGCGTCGCGGCAGCGACCGCTATAGCGAACACGCGGGCCGGCTTCCAGTACCATCCCAGCCAGACGATGCCGGCGGTCGTAGCAAGCAGCGTGCCGTGCTCGTAGCCATCCATCAGGCCGCCGTAGCGCACCACCACGAAGGCATAGCCGGCCACGCACAGCGCCGCGAAGATCCAATCGAAGAGCTTCAAGCTCCGCAATAGTCCCTGCGCTTCCAGACTTGTCTTTACCGCATCACCCGGTGTCGCCATGGCGCTTACCCGTTGTTTGGATGAGTGAACCGTTGCCGTCCAGGCGCTGGCCAAGCTCCTGGCCCAGGCGCTCGAACTCCTGATCGAAGCCGAGCGGATCGCGCTTGCTGGTACCGGCTAGCAACAAGCGCGCGCTCCCGTCCGCGTCCTTCTTGACCAGCGCCCACAAGCGCCGGTGCGGCACGTAGAACAGCAGGAAAACTCCCGCAATCAGCAACGCGCTGCCGAAATAAACCACATTCTGTCCGGGGGCTTTTGTGATTTGCAACCCGGTAGCCTGGACGTGCTGGAACCCCGTCAGCTGCAGGTACAGCGGCGTGCCGTAATCCGGCAATGCGGAGATCGCGTTCAGGGCATCGAAGTAAAAGCGCTGATCGACTTCGCTCAGCCTCTCGGCGGTAACTCCCTCGGCCGCCAGAACCTCTCGGTAGAGACGATCGAGCGTGCGCTCCAGCACCAGCCGCGAGAAGTTGATCATCAAGTCGCGCTTGCCCGGTTCGACCTCGGTTTCTCGCAAACGTTCATTGAGGTGCCGCTCGACCGCGTCGAAGCCGCCGCTGAGCAGGCGCCTGACCATATCCTCTGCCGTGAGCGCCACCGCCGGTGCCAGCCCAGTATCGGTAGCGCCGAGCTCGGCCAGCACTTGCTCCGCAGCGTCCAGCGCCGCCGCTGAGACCGCCGCCGGGTCTCGCAGCGCGGCCAGATAATTCATGAAGCGAGTGAGCTCCATGCGCGGATCGGCAGGAATATGCAGGTAGCGGAATTCTTCGGCCACGGTCCGCCGCACGCCGCTGAGGAAATACCAAGCCCCTTCCAGCTGCACCGGCAGCATGAAGTTCTCGTATTCCAGCGCCTCTCCGGTGGGCCGGCGCAGGCGGTAGATGAAGCTGGGGCCTATATTGCGAAAACGCCGGCCGGGCTCTATGTCCGGGCGCACGTTGAAGACCTGGAAGTCCCCCAGCTCGAGTACACGCTGCTCTCCGCTCACCTCTATGGGCTGATCCTCGAACACGTTGCCCGTGAGGGAAAAGGACTGCCCGATCCGCTCGTCCAGGGGCCAAGCCTGTAACTGCAGTTCCGAGCCGCCGTCGCCGAAACTCGCCTGGTAGATGGCATAGCCGCGGTGTACCAGGGGGTGATTAACGGCGATGGTCTGTCGTAAAGGCTCGTCGAGGTGGGGATCGTGGATCACCAGGTCGCTCTCGAAGGACTTGGGCTGTCCCGTGTCGTAGTGCTCGACGCGGAAGTCCTCCACCTCGACCACGAACGGCAGCTCCTGCACTACGTACCCGTCGCGCAACGGCAGAAACACCACGCCGGCGGCGCGCCCTTCGGGGATGGTCACGCTACCGCGAAAGGCCGGGTTGGATGCCGGCAGGCGGCTCTCCTCGCCGATCTGCGAGACCGGAACGTTGCGTGTCTCGATCTGCAGGTTGCCGCTGAGCTCCCGCCACTTCAGGGGCAGGTTGCCGTCGATCAGCCCGCCTACGCAGATCACCACTATGGCCAGGTGGGTGAAGATATAGCCCAGGCGATTCGCGCGCCCTTTCATCGCGCCGTAGACCCGCAGCTCGCCATCTTGCTGGCGGCGAAAGCGGTAACCCTGGTTTTTCAACACTGTCTGCAGTGCTTGCTCGGCGGTCTCGTCGTCGCGCAGGCGCCACTCGTAGCGGTGGCTCAGCGCCCGTAGCGATGCCTCGCGCACATGCGTGCGGTAGCGCGTCATCTCCCGCCACATCTGCGGTGTGTAGCGGTACAGACAAACCGAGGTCGATACGACCAGGAAGGTCAGAATGATCAGGAACCAGGCCGAGGTGTACACATCGTACAGCCCCAGCGCTCGAAACACTTCGAACCAGAAGGGGCCGAACTTGACCAGGTAGTCGCCATAAGGTTGGTTCTGTTGTAGTACCGTGCCGACTACCGAGGCGATTGCCACTGCCACCAGCAAGGTGATGGCAAGGTTCATCGAACCGAGAAACTCAAGCAGCAGGGCGCCGTTGCTCTTGCCTTGGCGCACTCGGGGCGCTTGCTGGGAGACGCTATCCATGTTCATCACGCGTGGCCGAATGGCCAGATAGGAGCCGTAGAGGGTACGACTCGGAGGGACTTAAAAAGCAAGTTGGCGGGACAGCCCCTTGGCTGTCCCGTCGCAAATGCCTTACTGGCGCCGATACAGACCTTCCACGTACGAAGCAACGGCACGTATCTCTTCGTCGGAGAGGCGCTGGGCGATGTCGCGCATCATGCGGTTCGGATCGGTAGCCCGTGCACCGCTGCGGTAGGCCTGAAGCTGAGCGGCGACGTAGGGCGCATGCTGACCGCCGATGCGCGGGAATCCTGCCGTGGGGATACCGCTGCCTGCCGGGCCGTGACAAGCCATGCACGCCGGGACGCCCTTGTCGGCTATACCGCCACGGTAAATCGACTGCCCCAGCTCCACCAGGCTCTCGTCGGCGCCGCCGGGCTGCATGGTCTGGCTGGCGAAGTAAGCGGCGACGTCGCGCATATCCTGCTCGTTCAGTGCCTGGGCCTGCGGGGTCATCAACGGATCCTGGCGCTCGCCGTTCTGGTAGTGCATCAGCTGGGTAAAGATATACCGCTGATCCAACCCAGCGAGCTTGGGCCACACAGGGTTCGTGCTGTTGCCGTCAACACCGTGGCAAGCGGCACAGACCGCAGCCTTTTGCTGTCCGCGAGTGACATCCCCCTCCTGCGCCGACGCAGTGGCGGTGGCACCGATGGCAACGGCCGTGAAGAGCGCGATCAACCAGTTCTTCATATTCGAGAATACTCCCGGGTGGGCACGCGGTCGGCGTCGACGCTGCGCGCTGCGCGCATCGCGTCCCATTGATTAGCGCAGGGAAAATTGCTTGGCTTTTATACCAGTCGGCGCCATGAGGGTCAATTTGAGCCACTGTAATGGCGACTTACGTCAACACGTCTCGTCCGGCGCCAAAACCCCCTACAATGTCCGCTGTCGGCCGCTAACGAGTCCACCGCCATGAATCCGTTGTATCACCGTGCGCAGTTTCTGATGAGCGCCCCTACCCTGCACGACCTGCCTCCGGATCTGGGTAAGGAGGTGGCTTTTGCCGGCCGTTCCAATGCCGGCAAGTCCAGCGCCCTTAACACCATAACCAACCAGAAAGCGCTTGCCCGCACCAGCAAGACGCCCGGCCGCACTCAGCAGATAAACGTGTTCCCGGTGGGAGAGGGCTGCGCGCTGATCGACTTGCCCGGGTACGGCTACGCCAAGGTGCCCGATGCAATTAAGGAGCAGTGGCAACACGCGCTGCCGGAGTATCTCAGCCAGCGGCAGGGGTTGAAGGGGCTGATGCTGATTATGGATCTGCGCCACCCGCTCACAGAATTCGACCGCCAGATGCTGGACTGGTGTCGGCAGATCTCGCTGCCGGTGCACATCCTCCTCACCAAGGCAGACAAGCTCAAAAGAGGCCCGGCGCAGAATGTATTGCTGGCGGTGCGGCGCGAGCTGGCGGCAGAGTATCCGCAGGTCACGGCGCAGCTCTTCTCGTCGTTGAAACGCCAAGGCGTGGAAGAAGCGCACCGGCAGCTGGACATCTGGTTCGGGTTCGCGCCAGCCAGCTAAGAAGTAGAGAACGTGTCGTCAGCTGCCTATTATCGGCGGCTGCACGACAACGCATAAAAAAACCCCGGAGTCCTGGGGGAGCGGAATTCCGGGGCAACTCCGGCTTCTCGTAAAGCCGGGATGGTCCGCCGCGTGAGGGGGGGGGAAGCGACGGACCGCGCCGGGCACTGGCGCTTACCCAATAGGACAAAACGCCTTGGCAAAAGTTCACGCCTGGCCGAGGTTCTACCTGCTGTTTTTCGTTCTTGGCGCCTGCGCGCGCCCTTGCCCTATATGCCCGTGTGACGCCATGTTCGGTAGCTCAGCCACGCCAGAGAGGGCGTAAGATGCTTCCGCTCCTGCTGACACTGATGCTTGCGGGCAGCGTCTCGATAAGTGTGGTCGCCCAAGGCCTGGCGCAGCCGGCAGCGTATGAACACGATCCCGAGGGCCACATTGGCGCGCCTGGGCAGCAAATCACTCCCCCGGCGGAACGCCATGCCTACGAGCAGGAAGTGGAAGCGCGCTTGCTAGAGTGGAAACAGCGGGTCACCGCCACCGCCGCCGAGCTTCAAAAGCAAGCGGACGGCGGACCTCAGGAGCCCGCTCTGGCGGCGCTCACGGAGGCTTGGCACGACGCCACCGCTGCGTTCCAGCAACTGGAAGAGGCGCCGCCACTGGACTGGGAGCAGGCGCGCTCCCGGATGGACGCGGCCTATGCGGAACTCGAGCGGGCTTGGCAAGCCGTGGACAACACGGGCGCTGCCCGACAACCGGCAGGGTAGCTTCCTAGCCGCGGCGGGGCAGGGTCAGTGCGCCTGGTCCCAGTCATCGCCTATGCCGATCTCCACCTCCAAGGGCACCGCAAGCTCAGCGGCCTCGGTCATGAACTGACGAATACGCTCGCCCAAGGCCTCGGCCTCGGCTGCCGGGACTTCGAACACAAGTTCGTCGTGCACCTGCATGACCATGCGGGCGCTGGGGCTTTCCGCACGCAGCCACTCATCGAGGCGAATCATCGCGCGCTTGATGATGTCCGCCGCCGTGCCTTGCATGGGGGCGTTGATAGCCGTGCGCTCGGCATACTGACGGCGCTGAGCGTTGCGCGAGTTGATTTCCGGCAGATAAAGCCGGCGCCCGAAAACCGTTTCCACATACCCCCTATCGCGCGCCTCGCGGCGGATGCGTTCCATGTAGTCGGCAACGCCCGGATAGCGGTGGAAGTAGCGATCCACGTAACGCTGGGCTTCGTTGCGACCTATGCCAAGTTGGCGGCCCAAGCCGAAAGCCGACATGCCGTAGATCAGGCCGAAATTGATCGCCTTGGCGGCGCGGCGCTGCTCAGCGGTCACTGCATCCAGCGCCACGCCGAATACTTCGGCGGCTGTGGCGCGGTGAATATCCTTCCCCTGCGCAAACGCCTGCCGCAGTCCTTCGTCACCGGAAAGATGGGCCATGATCCGCAGCTCGACCTGGGAGTAATCCGCCGACAGCAGCTTGTTGCCCGGAGCGGCCACGAACGCCTTGCGGATACGCCGCCCTTCCGGAGTACGCACCGGAATGTTCTGCAAGTTCGGATCAGACGACGACAGACGACCCGTTGCCGCAACCGCTTGATGATAAGAGGTATGCACCCGGCCCGTCTCCGGGTTGATCAGCTGCGGCAGCTTGTCCGTGTACGTGGACTTGAGCTTGCACATGCCACGATGCTCGAGAATCAGCCGCGGCAACGGATAGCTGGCTGCAAGCTCGGTCAGCGCGGACTCGGCCGTGGACGGCGCGCCCTTGGGAGTCTTTTCCAGCACCGGCAGGCCCAGCTTGTCGAACAAGATCTCCTGGATCTGCTTGGGCGAGCTGAGATTGAAAGGCCCCCCAGCCTCGCTATAGGCCTGCTCCTCGATCTCCCGGATACGCTCGGCCAGTTCCGTACTCTGCTGCTGCAGCATGTCGCGGTCGACCAGCACACCCGCCCGCTCCATGCGCGAGAGCACCGGCAGCAGCGGAATCTCGATGTCGCGGTAGACGCGATGCGGCCCTTCCTGCTCGGCCAGCCGCGGGTACAGCGTCTGATGCAGCCGCAGCGTGATATCGGCATCCTCCGCCGCGTAGGTCGTGGCCAGCTCCAGCGCGACCTGATTGAAAGTCACCTGCTTGGCGCCTTTGCCCGCCACCTCTTCGAAGGTGACAGTCTTCTGGCCGAGATACTTCAATGCCAGAGAGTCCATGTCGTGGCGAGTCGCGGTGCTGTCCAGCACATAGGATTCCAGCATGGTGTCGTGGCGAACCCCGCGCAGCTCTATACCATGGCGCGCCAGCACGCTCATGTCGTACTTGAGGTTCTGTCCGACCTTGGGCTTGTCCGGATCTTCCAGCAGCGGCTTGAGCGCGGCTAACACCCGCTCGCGATCGAGCTGCTCGGGCGCGCCGATATAGTCGTGCGCGAGCGGTACGTAAGCGGCTTCTCCCACCGTTATCGCGAACGACAGGCCAACGATGCGCGCCTGCATGTAATCGAGGCTGTCAGTTTCCAGATCGAGGCTGAACAGCTCCGCCTCCTGCAGCCGCAGCAACCATGCTTCTAGCTCTTCCCAGCTTTGCACGCACTGATAACTCGCCGTGGTCGCTGTTCCTGCCGTCCCCGCCGAGCCTGCGGACACGCCGGCAGCCGACTCTTCCTCTCTGAGCTGCCGCAGCCAGGTCTTGAATTCGCATTGCTGATAGAGGCGTGCGAGCGCTTCGTTGTCCGGCGCCATCCGCGCCAAATCCTGATAACCGAAGCTGAGCGGCACATCGCACTTGATAGTGGCAAGCTGGCGCGAAAGTTCGAGCTGGGAGAGATGAGCCCGCAGACTCTCGCCTACCTTGCCGCCGATCTGTTCGGCATTGGCAATCACCGCATCCAAACTGCCATATTGATTCAACCACTTGGCCGCGGTCTTCGGCCCCACCCTGGGAACGCCGGGAATGTTGTCGGAGGTATCGCCCACCAGCGCCAGGTAGTCGATGATGCATTCCGGGCCCACCCCGAACTTGGCGCGCACGCCCTCGCGATCGAGGATGGTGTTGCTCATGGTATTGAGCAGCGTGACGCGATCGTCCACGAGCTGGGCCATATCCTTATCGCCGGTGGAAATCACCGTGCGCACTCCCGCCGCGCGCGCGGCTTGCACTAAGGTGCCGATAACGTCATCCGCTTCTACGCCGCTCTCCTCGATCAGCGGCAAACCCATGGCGCGCACGATCTCCTTGAGCGGCTGCAGTTGCGAGCGCAGCTCGTCCGGCATCGGCGGACGATGCGCCTTGTACGATTCGAACAACTCGTCGCGGAAGGTTTTGCCGGGCGCATCGAAAACAACGCCAATGTGGGTTGGTTGATAGTCCTCGAGCAGCTTGCGCAGCATGTTCACCACGCCATAAATGGCGCCGGTGGGCTCGCCGCGCGAGGTCGTCAACGGCGGCAGCGCGTGAAATGCGCGATAGAGGTAGGACGAACCGTCCACCAACAGCAAAGGTTTATCGTTGAGTTTGGGCATGCGGGTCTCGAATTCAGGGTATCTCGCCTGATTCTGCCACAGACCGCGATTTAGAGGGGGAGCGGAGGCAATGACGTGCCGCCGCGAACGGGCGGCACGCCGAGCCGGTATCAGAAGCGCAGCACGGCGCCGGCATAGGGACCGGCAACCTTCATATCGACGAAGATGTCGTCATGGTCGACCCGCAGTTCCTGATGGCGGTAGCCGGCTTCCAGGTGCAGCAGCGGCAGCACCTTGTAGCGCAGGCCGGCGGTGATATCGACCACACGGTTATCGTCATAGGCGATTGCGGCACCCTCAACCTTGGCCGACAAGCCGGTCAGCGGCACGCTGACGCCGGCATGGGCATAGAGCATGGGCAATGGCGCGCTGAAGCTGATCGCACGGGGAACGCTCTGGCTTTTCTCGCGGACGTGGAACTCGCCATCGACCAGCTTCACGTTCAAGCCCAAGGCGAGCTTGACGACGTTGTTCAGCGGCTGGAAGTACATGGTGAGATCGAGCTGATTCAGCTCGGCGTCCGTCACGATGTTGCCGGTGAGGGGCTGACCGCGCCACTGGAAGCTATTGGTCTCCTCGCCGCTGAAGCTCATCGGCGTGTAGCGCACCCGCACGTTCGGCAGCAACGCCGGCTCCAGCACCGCCCAAACGAAACCGCTGACCTCGCTGTCCAGGCCAAGGTCGCGTTCGACATCGACACTATTGTTGGCACTGGTTTCGGCACTGCCGCTCGGCGCCTGGCTCCACGCCGCAGCACCGATCTCGGCGTCCAGCAAGAACGCATGCGAAGACAATGGCAGCAATGCCAGCACCGCGCCCATGGCGACGGACTTCCAAGTTTTCATCCCAACCCCCTGGGTTTGACTTGCCCACGTCACTATATCAGCACATCCCGACAACTGTCCGTGCACAGTGTGCAATTTGCGCAACCGGCTTACCCACCGCGGCACAGCGCGCCAACGCAGATTGTGATACAAAGCACCGAGTCTTTCAGAAGACCGTAATTGCCGCGGCTCTCCGGCCCATGGCAGTCAATAACCGCGATAGGAGCAGTATGGACGACGGCGATAAGTTCCTTGGCCGCACCCTGGCCAATGACTCGCTGATGACTCGCGAGTCATGGAAGATCTTCCAAATCATGGCGGAGTTCGTCGAGGGTTTTGAGCGCCTGGCCCAGATCAAGCCTTCGGTGAGCATGTTCGGATCGGCTCGCACACCGCCGGATCACCCGTACTACAAGTTGGCCGAGGACATAGCGCGGGCGCTTTCCGATGCCGGCTTCTCCGTGGTCAGCGGCGGCGGACCCGGCATTATGGAGGCAGCCAACAAGGGAGCCTATGCCGGCAAGTCGCCCTCAATCGGCCTGAACATCCAGCTGCCGCACGAGCAGGCCGGCAACCCGTACCAGGATATTTCCCTCAATTTCCGCCACTTCTTCTCGCGCAAGGTCATGTTCGTCAAGTACGCCTCCGCCTACGTAGTGCTGCCCGGAGGCTTCGGCACGCTGGACGAGCTGGCGGAAATCCTCACCCTGGTACAGACCGGCAAGACGCGCCGCATTCCAATCATCCTGGTGCATAGGAAGTTCTGGAGCGGTCTGATCGACTGGTTCAAGAATACGCTGGTCGAGGAAGGGACCATCAACGCGACCGACCTGGACCTGTTCGTGGTGGTCGACGAACCCAAGCAGGTCGTAGACGCGATTTTCGATCACTACGAACATCGCGGCTTCGAGCCCTCGCGCGAGGAGCGCGAGATTCTGCTGGATCTGTAGTCTCTACGGCCAGTCAGGCCCTTAGCGCCTCTGACGACGGAACCCCAGCACGCCAGCGCAACTCCCCTGCAGCAGGCCTTGGCGAGTATCACGCGCTGTTCAGGCCAGGCGCCGCAGCGCGACACGCCTGGCCTGCTCACCATACGCAGCGGGATTGCCGGGCACTGATTGGAGGCTCCTGGCCACAACATTCCTCTGCCGCCTCTTCCTCGCTTGCCCTTAGCGGTCACTTCCCCCATTGCTAGCGCGATGCCGGATGCGCCGGCGCGGCTCGGTTTCAACCGGCTCGGCGGCGGGCGCCTTAGAGTCTTCGAGTCTTCGATCGCTGCGCACGCAAGCAGAACTCGATCGTTCCAAGCGGCCACTCTGCGCAAGCTCCGGCATCGAAGCCGCAGGGCAATGCACGCAACAGCTCCTAAGCGCTGTTGCGCCTGTTTAGTATGAGGAGAGTTGCGATGGCTAGCGATATTAGTGGTAAGAAGGTGGCCATTCTGGTCGCCGATGGTTTCGAACAGTCCGAGATGACGGAGCCGCGCAAAGCTCTGGAGGAGGCCGGTGCGCAGACGGTGCTGGTATCGCCCAAGACGGGCAAGGTCAGGGGCTGGCAGCATAAGGACTGGGGCGACGAGTTCGATGTGGAGATGTCGCTGGACGAGGCCAAGGTAGAGGATTTCGACGCCCTGATGCTGCCCGGCGGGCAGATCAATCCCGACCTGTTGCGCCTGCAGCCCAAAGCTGTACAGTTAGTTCGCGATTTCGTCGCCGCCCACAAGCCGGTGGGTGCCATCTGTCATGGCCCCTGGTTACTGGCCGAGGCCGACGTCGCGCGTGGGCGTACGCTGACGTCCTATGCCTCGATTCGCACCGATATGGAGAACGCCGGCGCGCAGTGGGTAGACGAAGAAGTCGTGGTAGATCAAGGCCTGGTCACCAGTCGTAACCCGGGCGATATCCCCGCCTTTTGCCGCAAACTGATCGAAGAGATCGCCGAAGGCCCTCACGCCGGTCAGAGGCTGTCCCAGCAAAGTCCCAGAGCGACGCAACAGCCGCGCATGCACTAGGGCCGGTCCTAACCCACGGCCAGATAATCCCGGCCGAGCTGGTAGCCTAACGACGCCAGCCGGCCGGCGATATCCTCCCGCGCGCCATGACGCGCGACATAAACCAGCACGAAAGGCCGGCCATTCTGCACCAGCCAATCGGGAGGCCGTACCCACAGCCCCCATACCCGATTGCCCAGCTTGCGCGGATCCAGATCTATCCATGCGCGCGGCCGCAGATCTGTCTCCAGTAGCGGACGGACCCGCTGCCTGGTTTTGCGCCCCGCGCCCCAGATTACGAAGCCCCGGCTTTGGCGCAGCCGCGGATCCTGCGCCAGGTAGCGCGCCCGCAACGCTGCGAATGCCTCGCGGCTGCAGCGCGGGTCAACGCGCGAAGTACGCTCTGGCCACTCTCGCCATGCCAGCAAAACGCGCGGCAGCTTGGCCATGGTAAACCCGGCGGCATGCATGCGCAGCCACAGTTCGTAATCCTCCGGGAAGCAGCCCTCGCGGTAACCGCCCAGGTGTTCAACGACCTCGCGGCGCAGCATCACCGAAGGATGCGCGAAAGGCGATTCCACGTAGATATTGTCAGCGATCTGCTGCGGCGTCAGACATTCGTTCTGCCAGCGAATGTACTCTCTGTATCCCGCTTGTATCCTGTGCGGCGGAAACAGGGCCACTTGGCACCCCACCAGCGCAGCCTCCGGATTTGTATCCAGATAGCTCACCTGCTCGGCCAAGCGCTGGGGGTGCATGATGTCATCGGCATCCATGCGCGCAAGCAGCGTTCCCCGTGCCGCGGCAATTCCCAGGTTGAGCGCGCCTACCAAGCCCACGCGTCCCGGTTGCAGCAGGCGGATACGCGAGTCCTGCTCGGCGAAGCTGCGTACAAGACTTGCCGAGGCGTCACTGGAGGCATCGTCTATGGCCAGCAGTTCGAAGTCGGTGTAGTGCTGGCGGCGAATCGACGCAAGGCAGGCCGGCAGAGTCGAGGCAGCGTTACGGAACGGGAGGACTATCGAGACCTTCGGCATAAGCGCTCTGGGATAGCACAGGTCGGCATCGAGGAGCGAACTCTAGCACGGGGCCTGCGTGCTAACGCTACGACGCCACTGGCAATCCGGATCCCTGTTCAGGACTCTACTTCGATTCTTGAAGGAAGGACCAGGTAAATCGCACTTGGCTTAAGGAATCCCAGTCTCCTTGAGCCCTTAGTCAAAGGAAAAGTCTCTTTGGTATTTCCCATTAATCTTTGGCCTATTAAATCGGCGATTATGCGATCATAGCCGCCAAACCGGCCTCATGATCCCGTGGCATTATTGCGCTTGAAAGGTCTCCGGCGGTTCGCCAAAAGACGGCATTCTTGCGGCCGAAGATTACAAGGCCTTGAGATTAGCGTAGGCCGCTACCAGCCACTTGCTGCCCACTGCGGCGAAGTTCACCTGCACGCGCGCGCTGGCACCGACTCCTTCGTACTGCATGACGACGCCTTCGCCGAACTTCTCATGCATCACGGCTTGGCCCAGTTGAAAGGCGGCGCCGGAAGTCGTCATAGCGGCGCTCTGCGCCAGCGCCGGACGCGTCACGGTGAAGCGACTGCGCACCTCCTCCAACAGTTCCGGCGGGAGCTCGGCGAGAAAGCGGGAGGGAACGCAGTAGTTGTCCACGCCATGGAGGCGCCGGCGCTCGGCGTAGGTCAGATACAAGCGCTCGCGGGCACGCGTAATGCCGACATAACAGAGCCTGCGCTCCTCCTCCAGACGCCCGGGTTCCTCCGCCGACATGCGGTGGGGAAACAGTCCCTCCTCCATGCCGACCAGGAATACGGTGGGAAACTCCAGGCCCTTGGCCGAGTGCAAAGTCATCAGCTGAACCGAGTCCTGCCACTCGTCGGCCTGCCCCTCGCCGGCCTCCAGCGCGGCATGCGAGAGAAACGCGGTCAGGATATCCATCCCTTCTTCCGCCACGTACTCCTGCTCGAAAGTACGCGCCGCGGAGATCAGCTCGTCCAGGTTCTCCAGCCTCGCTTCGCCCTTCTCGCCCCGCTCTTTGGCGTAGTGATCACGCAGGCCGCTGCGGTCGATCGCGTGCTCCAGCTGCAGGTGCAACGGCAAATCGGCGATGTCGGCAGCGATTTCGTCTATCAGGTTGAGAAAACCACGCAGGCAGTTCAAGGCCCGGGCCGGTAGCGCTTTAGCTGCAACCATCCCCTGCGCGGTCTGCCACAGGCTCAGATCCTGATCGCGCGCCGCGGCACGCAGCTCGGAGACTGTCCGCTCCCCAATACCGCGCGCAGGGGTGTTGACCACCCGTTCGAAGGAAGGATCGTCCAGGCGCGAATTGACCAGCCGCAGATACGCCAGCGCGTCCTTGATCTCGGCCCGTTCGAAGAAGCGAAGGCCGCCGTAGACCCGATACGGAATGCCTCGGCTGAGCAGGGTTTCTTCGAAGTTGCGGGACTGGGCGTTGGAGCGGTAAAGAATCGCGAAATCGGAGCGTGCTGCGCCCTGCTCCAAACCCTGTTGTATCTGCTCGACTACGAAGCGCGCTTCGTCCTGCTCGTTGAAGGCGGCGTAGACGCTGATAGGATCGCCCTCGCGGCCGGCCGTCCACAGCGTCTTGCCCATACGACCGCGGTTATGGCCGATCAGGGCGTTGGCAGCGTTCAGAATTACCCCGGTGGAGCGGTAATTCTGCTCGAGACGGTGGATCTGCACATCGCCGAAGTCTTCGCGGAAGCGGCGAAGATTCTCCACGCGTGCGCCACGCCAGCCGTAAATGGACTGGTCGTCGTCGCCCACCACGAATACATCGGCATCGCGGCCTGCCAGCAGGCGCAGCCAGGCATACTGAATGGTGTTGGTGTCCTGGAATTCGTCCACCAGGATATGGCGGAAACGGCGCTGGTAATGCGACAACAGCTCCGGGTTGTCGCGCAGGATTTCGTGCGCTCGCAAGAGCAACTCGGCGAAGTCCACTTGACCGGCACGGCGGCAGGTCTGCTCGTAGGCTTGGTAGATGCGCACCATCTCGCGCAGATAGACCTCGTGACCGACGTCGATATGCTCCGGCCGCTCGCCTTCGTCCTTGCGAGCGTTGATAAAGCCTTGTACTTGACGCGGCGGCCAGCGGTTCTCGTCTATCTCCAATGCACGCAGCACGCGCTTGATCACCCGCAACTGATCATCGGCATCCAGGATCTGGAAAGCTTGCGGCAATCCGGCCTCTTGCCAGTGCTGCCGTAGCAGGCGATGCGCCAGCCCGTGAAAGGTGCCGATCCACATCCCACTGGTGCCGGTACCGATGAGCTCTTCGATGCGGCCACGCATCTCGGCGGCGGCCTTGTTGGTAAAGGTCACGGCGAGAATGCTGAACGGCGACGCGTGCTCCACGCGAATCAGCCAAGCTACGCGGTGCGTGAGCACGCGGGTCTTGCCGCTGCCCGCACCGGCCAGCACCAGCGCTCGGCCCAGCGGCGCGGTCACCGCCGCACGCTGCGCATCGTTAAGCGGAGTGATCAGATCAGAAACGTCCATGGGGTTGGATTCTAACAGCCTGCTCCTTACGATGCTGCGCCGGATTCGACCAGCAGGCCGGCAGGATCCGACAGGCGCGCGACTATCGGCAAGCTCCGCACGACCTCGGCAACGGCCGCGATGGCCTCTTCCCGAGCCGATCCCTTGCGCCAGTAGATCGCCATCTTGCGCTGCGGCACCGGCGGTACGAACGGACGCAGCACGATGGAGTTGCGGTTCGGAAGGCTCGCGTTCGCCATCGCTGCCAGCACCGGCAGCAGAGTGATCCCGGCCCCCGCCGCCACCATCTGCCGCAAGGTTTCCAGGCTGGTCGCGCGAAACTCCTCTTCGCGGGCGGCACCGACCAGCTTACAAATGTCCAGCGCCTGGTCGCGCAGACAGTGTCCTTCGTCCAGCAACAGTACCCGTTCGCGTTTGAGATCCTCCAAGTCCACCATCACCTTTTCCGCCAATTCGTGACCGGCGGGCACTGCAAGGACGAACGGTTCATCGAAGAGTTCCTGGCAATGAAGATCCTGGCCCTCCACCGGCATGGCCATCAATCCCGCATCCAGCTCGCCTTGACGCAAGCGCTCCAGCAGCCTGGCGGTCTGATCTTCGTAGAGTAGCGGACGCAACCGGTGCAGGCGCTTGCGCAGATCCGGCACCAGATGGGGCAGCAGATAAGGCCCGAACGTTGGAATCAGACCCAAGCGGATTTCCCCGGCAAGCGGATCGTGAGCTGCCCTGCACAGCTCCACCATGTCGTCGACATCGGTCAGAATCTTGCGGGCGCGCTCGACCACGGAACGCCCTGCAGGCGTGAGCATGATTTGCTTGTGCGTACGCTCTATCAGCTGTACCCCCAAAAAGCTCTCCAGCTTCTTGATTTGGGTACTCAGGGTTGGCTGGCTCACGTAGCATGCCTCTGCCGCGCGTCCGAAGTGGCGATGCTCGGCCACGGCAACCAAATAACGTAGATCTCGCAGATTCATCGACACCTCGTTGCGGTTTCGGCCCAGAGTTGGGCAACGCGGCTGCGTTCCATGCGCCGTGAAAATGTACTACGCTCGCTTTTGTGGGCGGTCCGGACCCTGGATTGCGCCGCCCGCAACAACCTGCAGTAGCGTTGATCGCGCATATCATACGCCGACGCGTATCCTGGGGGGCGCTATACTCCTGCTCGCTTACTGCTCATGGACAATGCTATGGACTTTGCCAACGATTCGACCGATGTCTCCATCATCGTGGTGGACGACGCGCGGTTCACATGCGAGATGATCCGCCGCGTGCTGGTCGGTGCCGGCTTTCGCGACATCCGAATCGCAAACAGTGCCCAGCAGGTTCAGGAGATGATGCAGCAGCGCAAGGCGAACATTCTGATCGCCGACTGGCTCATGCCGGAAGTCGACGGCTTGGCTCTGACATCCTCGGTGCGGCAATTCGACGAAGAGGCCGGTCACTACACCTATATCATCCTGCTTACGGCTAAGGAAGGGTCGGATTCTCTTAGTCATGCCTTCAGTCACGGCGTCGACGATTTCATCAACAAATCGCCGGACAACAAGGAGCTGCTTGCGCGCATCCGTGCGGCTGGGCGCATTTCCGAGCTGCAGAATGCGCTGCTGCGGGCCAACACCCGCTTACGCGAACTCAATCGCCAGCTCGAAGAGCGTAACAGCTTCGATGCGGTAACCGGCCTTGGCAACCGCGCGTACCTGGAGCGCCAGCTCGACAACATGCTGCGTCACAGCGAAGCCAGAGGCGGGGTGGCCTGTTGCGGGCTGATCCGTCTCAACGATCTGGACCTGCTAAAGCGCCGGCATGGCGAGCAGGTGATCAAAGAGGTGGTGGAGGTGTGCGCTACCCGGTTGCAGCAGTCGGTGCGGCCGCTGGATGTGATAGGCAAGATCGACCATGGGCTGTTCGGGCTGCTGATGTATCAGGAGCGCGCCGAGCGCGTTCATTTGAGCGCTTTTCGACGCATACACCAGGCCTTGAATCTGCGCGCTTATAAAACTAGCGCCGGCTTTATCAACGTCGGTGCCGCCATTGCGGTAGCCTGTGTCCCGCCCGTTCTCGACACTCGATTAGCGCCGGCCGAGATCATCGCTCACCTGTATGCTGAGATCGACACCGCGCAGCAGCAAGGGCTTGTCCACCTCGTCGACCTGCGGCAGGTGAGCGAACGGGCCTGAACAACCAGCGTGCGAGTACTCTGACTCACCCGCCCGGCGGCAAGCGGGGCACAGCGCGACTGCCCCGGCTTGCCCAAACAGCCTATTCTACGGTCACCGACTTCGCCAGGTTCCGCGGCTGGTCCACGTCCGTGCCCTTGAGTACCGCAACGTGGTAGGCGAGCAGCTGTAGCGGCACGGTATACAAGATCGGCGCGGTAAGCTCCGAGACCTCCGGCAGGCGTATCACCCTATAACCATCGCCGGAACGTAGGTTCACCCCTGCATCAGCGAAGACATAGAGCATGCCGCCACGGGCGCGCACTTCCTGAAGATTGGACTTGAGCTTTTCCACCAAGTCGTCGCGCGGCGCCACCGCGACCACCGGCATGTCCGTATCCACCAGTGCCAGCGGACCGTGCTTGAGCTCCCCGGCCGGATAAGCTTCGGCGTGGATGTAGGAGATCTCCTTAAGCTTGAGCGCACCTTCCTTGGCCACCGGATATTGACTGCCACGGCCCAGGAACAGGGTGTGGTTCTTGTCGGCGAACTGTTCGGCCAGTTTCTCGATCTCGCCTTCCAGCTGCAACACCTCCTCCACCAGGCGCGGCAGCTGACGCAGCTCATTGACCAGGCGCGCCTCGGCAGCGGACTCCAGCCCGTGGTAACGGCCCAATGCGGCCGTGAGCAGCAGCAAAGCGGTCAGCTGAGTGGTAAACGCCTTGGTCGAGGCCACACCGATCTCGGGGCCGGCGCGTGTCATGAGAGTAAGATCCGATTCGCGAACCAGGGAGCTCTCGGGAACGTTGCAGATCGCCAGGCTGGCGATGTAGCCCAGGTTGCGCGACTCGCGCAAGGCGGCCAAGGTGTCAGCGGTTTCGCCCGATTGGGAGATGGTCACGAACAGTGTGCCGGGGACCACAACATGACGGCGGTAGCGAAACTCGCTGGCCACCTCCACATCGCAGGGCAACCCGGCAACGCCCTCCAACCAGTACTTGGCTACCATACCGGCGTGATAACTGGTGCCGCAGGCAACGATCTGCACGCGCTGCACGGCGGCGAAAAGCTCTGCCGCCTTGGGTCCGAAGGCGGCCGGTAGAACCCGCTCGTCGAGAATCCGACCTTCCAGCGTATCGGTTATCGCCTGGGGCTGCTCGTGAATCTCCTTGAGCATGTAATGGCGGTACATACCGCGGTCGGCAGCATCGGCGGCAAGTTCGGAGCGGCGGAGCGGGCGCTGCACCAGATTTCCCTGCGCATCGTAGATGTGC
Organism: uncultured Alkalilimnicola sp.; assembly: GCA_964460035.1. Classification (GTDB taxonomy): domain Bacteria; phylum Pseudomonadota; class Gammaproteobacteria; order Nitrococcales; family AK92; genus CAYWPG01. The sequence continues at coordinate 3,470 of CAYWPG010000044.1, read as the reverse complement.
AAGCTATCGCGGCGGATATCCGCAACATCGCCTTCCTCGAGAAAGATGAACTGCTGCGTTACGGGAAGCAGTGCGAACACATCGGAGGCGATGAAATGCTCGCCAATGCCAACGCCGATTACCAAGGGGCTACCGCGGCGGGCGGCGATGATACGGCCGGGATCGGTACGGGAGACGATTCCCAGCGCATAGGCACCTTCCAGCTCGGCAACGGTCGCGCGCACTGCGGCGAGCAGATCGCCGCAGGCAGTGAGATGGCGGTGGATCTGATGAACCACTACCTCGGTATCGGTTTCGGACTGGAACTCGTAGCCATGTGCCAGCTGCTCCTCGCGCAGGAGCTCGAAATTCTCGATGATCCCATTATGAACGATGGCCAGCTCGTCCCGGCACATGTGCGGATGCGCATTGTTGTCGCTAGGCGCGCCATGCGTTGCCCAGCGCGTGTGCGCAATGCCTACGCGTCCGCTCGTTGGCTGCAGGGCAAGCGCCTCTTCCAGTCGGCTGACTTTCCCCACTGCGCGAACGCGCTCCAGGTTACCGCGGTCGTTGACCACCGCCAGTCCGGCAGAGTCATAGCCCCGGTACTCCAGCCGCCGCAAGCCTTCGAGCAGTATCGGAGTTACATCGCGTTCCGCAGCTGCGCCGACGATTCCACACATGACAAAATCCCTCTCACTAGGGCCGATACACAAGCCGGGGTTTGGCGATGACAAACACCCTTCAGCTCTTCTTCTTCGGCCGCTGCCAGCCGGGTACCGTGATCTGCTTGGCGCGGCTGAGCGTAAGCTGTTCCGGTGGCGCCGAGCGCGTTACCGTGGAACCCGCACCAATCGTTGCTCCCGCACCAATCCTCACCGGCGCGACAAGATTGGTGCCCGAGCCGATGAAGGCATTATCCTCGACAACGGTGCGATGCTTGTTGGCGCCGTCATAGTTGCAAGTAATCGTGCCGGCGCCGACGTTTACGTTTCTGCCAATATCAGCATCGCCTATGTAGCTTAAATGGTTAACCTTGGCACCTTCTTCAAGTACCGCCTGTTTTACCTCGACGAAGTTGCCCACCCGCGCGCGCGCGCGGATATCACTGCCGGGCCGGATGCGGGCGAAGGGGCCTATGGACGCTTGCACCCCCACTCGTGCTTCCTCGAGCACGCTGTTGGCATGTACCACCACGCCATCGGCGAGCTGAACGTCGCGCAGATAGCAGTTGGGGCCGATGCTAACGTTATCGCCAAGCTGGACCTTCCCTTCCAGCACAACATTGACATCGATAAAGCAGTCCCGTCCCATGGTCAGCTTGCCGCGCAAGTCGAAGCGCTGGGGATCGGCCAAAGCCAGCCCCTCCCGCATCAGCGTTTCGGCCACGCGCTGCTGGTAAACACGCTCTAGCGCCGCGAGCTGCGCCCTATCGTTGACCCCCGACACTTCATTCACATCGGGCGCGAGCCGGGCTACGACCTCCACGCCATCGGCTACTGCCGCGGCAACGATATCGGTCAGAAGGTACTCGCCCTGCGCGTTATCGTTGCTTAAGCGCGCTAGCCATCCCTTCAGCCGCGCGGCCGGCGCCGCGAGCAACCCAGTGTTGATCTCTTGCACGCGGCGCTGCTCTTCCGTGGCGTCCTTCTCCTCGACAATGGCGGTTACGCTGCCCGCCGCGTCGCGGATTATCCTTCCATAGCCAAACGGGTTTTCCAGCTTTGCCGTCAGCAATGCAAGCCGCCCCTCGGCAGCCGCCTCCACCAATGGCTGCAAGGTCTGCGGCCGCACCAACGGCACATCGCCGTAGAGCACGAGAACGGTCTCATCGTCACGCAAACTGGGGACAACCTGATTGACAGCGTGCCCAGTACCCAGCTGCTCGCTCTGTTCCACCCAAGAGATGTCGGAATCGCTAAGGCGGGCGCGTACGGTATCGCCGCCATGGCCATAGACCACATGGATGCTTGCCGGAGTCAGGGCACGGGCAGTGGCAAGCACGTGCGCGAGCAGCGGGCGGCCGGCCAGCGGATGCAATACTTTCGGCAGCTGCGAGCGCATGCGCGTGCCCTGGCCAGCTGCGAGGATAATCACTGCGAGCTCCATAGCGACTGACCTTCCTCCCCCTGATACCATCCCTCGTTCGGGCACCGAGCAAAGTGCCCTCGATCTCCCTCCAGCCCCTCAACTGGTCGGATACTGCCTGTGCCGCGAGCAGGGTGCGCACGAACCGCGCCGGCATAATAAAGCGTAGTCGCTCTCACCCCGGTAAGCTGGCCAGGCTGTCTAAGATCGTTTCGTACGAGTTCGTTCCCCGCCTAAGGCGGCCCAAGAATCAAGCGCTCTATTAACGGACGCGTGCGCCGTAGGCAGCTTAGTATGCTGCGCTTGCCCCCAAATAAAGAGGGCCACTGTCGCATTCGGCGACAGCAGCCCTCGGAAAGTTGGCGCTATATCCTACCAACTTCAAGTAGCCCAATGTGAGCGCGTTAACGCCGGCTCCTCTTGCGAAGATTCTCCAGCGCGCGCAATTGCGCCACGGCTGCCGCCAGTTCCGCAGCCGCTCTACCGTACTCCATTTGAGAGGTACGGTTGCGCAACGCCTCCTCGGCGCGCCGCTTCGCTTCCTGCGCCGCAGCTTCGTCTATATCCTTCGCGCGCACCGCAGTATCAGCCAGAATAGTGACTATATTCGGCTGTACTTCCAGCATGCCGCCGGAAACGTAGAAAAACTGCTCGTCACCACCTTCGACCGTGAGCCGAACTTCGCCCGGCTGCAACTGCATAAGCATCGGGGTGTGGCGAGGCAGGATACCTACCTCGCCATACGTGGCGCGGGCCACCAGGAACTCGACCGCGCCGGAGAAGATCGACTCCTCGGCGCTGACGATGTCCACGTGCATAGTCTTGGCCATTGTGCCTGCCCCTCGGCGTTAGATGGTCTTCGCCTTCTCGATGGCTTCCTCGATAGTGCCGACCATGTAGAAGGCCTGCTCCGGCAAGTGGTCGTACTCGCCTTCGACAATGCCCTTGAAGCCGCGGATCGTGTCCTTGAGCGACACGTACTTGCCGGGCGCTCCAGTGAAGACCTCGGCCACGAAGAACGGCTGCGACAGGAAACGCTGAATCTTGCGCGCGCGCTGAACGATGAGCTTGTCCTCTTCAGACAGCTCGTCCATGCCCAGAATCGCGATAATGTCCTTCAGCTCCTTGTAGCGCTGCAGCGTACCTTGGACCTTGCGGGCCACCTCATAGTGCTCTTGACCGATGATCAGCGGATCGAGCTGACGGCTGGTCGAGTCCAGCGGATCCACCGCCGGGTAAATACCCAGCGCGGCGATGTCGCGGGACAGCACCACCGTTGCGTCCAAGTGAGCGAAGGTGGTCGCCGGGGACGGGTCGGTCAAGTCGTCGGCCGGTACGTACACCGCCTGGATCGAGGTGATGGAACCGGTCTTGGTGGAGGTGATGCGCTCCTGCAGGGCGCC
>CAYWPG010000043.1:0-30762 GCA_964460035.1 uncultured Alkalilimnicola sp. | reverse complement strand
CAGCCATTAGCATGTTCTGAAGCTTGTACTTCGCTTCGATGCGGTCCAACGTGTCGAAATACGTCGTGTCTTCCCAAGCGACGCCGTGATAAAGCGCGCGCAGCTGTGATTTACAGGCACGGGCGAGCACGAGGTTATGCATGATGGACGCGGCATTCTCCCGTGTGACCTCGAAATGTTCTGATGCAACTTCCATCAGGTCGCCATAGGCCTTGCCGGCCGAAAGGGCAGCGTCCTTGACTGGAGCTGGGAGGTTGCTGAATGCGATTGCGATTTCGTAGTCGTCGCGGATGCCGTTGTTATTCGTATCAGCGCCGATCAGAGAGTCGACCTCATCAGGGTCGCCAGGCACGGTTGGGAGGTCATAGTTCAGGCCAGGGTGCGTAAATTCCAGCCAGCGCCGTTGATCATTGAGCCGCGCGCTGCTCAGCGGAACATTCAGCGCGCGGGCGATATAGTGCTTGCCGCCGTGGGAAACGACGGAGCCGATTGGGTAAAGCGTTTTTATCCGAAAGGTTCGCCGCTTGTTGTAGTCAATGAGCCGCCACTTTATGGAGTTGGTTTGCGGCGATCTCCCTTTCGATGGGAGGACGCTGATATACATTTCGTATCCCAACCGGACGACGTCGCCTCGGTGGTAGAATTTGTCCGGCTTCCATTCCTCGAGGTCGTTAAAATCGACCGCATGAGCGAGGGGCGAGAGCGCTACGGCTATCAGCGCGAGAAGAACAAGCAGAGTCTTTTTTTTCATCACTGGATTTCCGTCTCCAGCCCTTCAGAGGGCTTTTTCTTATGATGATGCGGCGTTAAAAGTTTGGAATTTTGTCTAGACGCCGGTGGTTTTCTGATGCCGCCTTCCTGTATGCCAAGAATATTTGCAGTATGTTGGTGTCTTGATGTTATGAGTTTTTGTTTTGTTTGTTAAGCGGCTTGGGTGTGGGTCAAATGGTGGGTGATAAAATTCCTGCCTGGATTTGTCTTTTATTGTTTTCTAATGGTTGATTTCTGGTTCGCGATTGTTGGTGTCCGAAAAAAGCAGCCTCGTAAGCGCAAGGCCCTGTAGGCCGCGCTGAACGCACGCCCTGGAGGTCTCATGCACCGTAATGATCGTCGCTGCACAGCGAGAGGCAGCGGCGATACCGGTTGTTGCTATCGCATCGTAGGTGTTGGCCGGAGTGTGTTGCGGCAGCGTATTTTCCAGATGCCGCGCGGGAAGGTCGCCTCATAGGGGAATTTGCGGCAACGGTTCGTTCCCGACCGTTGTTTTCGGATTCTGGTTATGGCCTGCCGAGTCGCGCCGCACAATGAGTCGCGCTCACATAGCGTCTAGAATGGCCAGGCCCCGCCACGACGCGAGTCCGCGCTTGCTGCGACTTGGGGAGAGTGGCGAACTATAGGCGGCGGGGTATTGTCTATTGGTTAGCAAGAAGAAGCACAGCGATCGGTAGTTGTTCCCCAGGCGCGGAGGCGCGTACGCTATGGCGCTGCGCCGCAGGGTGGAGTCGAGGTCGAGGTTCGGATGCAAAGAAAGGAACGTCTTACCGTCTGGCAGTATGTTATCAGCATCCTGGGGGCGGCTTTGGGGGTCCAGAGCCAGAAGGTGCGGGAGCGCGACTTCCAGCACGGCAAACCGTGGGTCTATGTCGTGGGCGGGCTAACGTTCACGTTCATCTTCATTTCGGTTCTGGTCCTGATCGTGAATGCGGTTGTGCCCTGACTAGAGCGCGTATTGCTACCCTGGCCAGGTGAGGCGCGCCGCTCGTCATAGCGCTTGGACCGCAAGCCTGTTCACTCATCTGGCCGCCTTCGTGGACGGGGCGTGCGGATGTCTCCGTCGCGTTCCGCGACACGCCGCATGAGACACCGTGCGACCGCTGGGTGTACGGGAGCGCTCAGTGACGATCTTTCCGGGGGGCCTGCATGTCCGCCCTGTTCGACGCCTTTCCACCCTAAGGCGATCTCGCACGGGCGCGGCGCTACGTTAGTCCTCATCGATAAGCGACACGTTCAAACGCATCCAGGGCGTCCCGCCACCGCTCGCGCCCCGACGTTGGCCCCGGCCGCATGTGCGCGTGAGTTCGGTTTGTTATCCCAGCTGTGGTCTGCCCGCTGCGAGCTTCCAATTGCCGAGACGCCGCTTAGCGGCACTTGTCTGGGCGGTCCTACCGCCTGCACGGCACAGGCCGCCGCATGGGAGTCCTATCCTGACCGCGTTGTCGCGGCTGTGAGCCGCTCTCTTCTCAGTCGGAACTGTCGCCTAAAGGCGTCAGCTCGGCGGGCTCGCCATGCGTAGGCGCGCATCACCACATTTCGTGAACCATTTCTCATTTTTTTGTATTTCAACATAAGTAATTAAAGATATTCCTGATTTTTCTGTCGCCTTTTGGCGACAGTTTTGTTTCTCCCCCTCCTGGTGCTCGTAAAACAGTGACTTTGTTCACATTTTTGTAGCTGTCTCTGTTTTGAGACAGTAGATTTGTGTTCGAGCTAATGCCTATATTTGTTTGTAGCTGATAACAAAACCTTATAAATCATTACGAAAAGGTATGCGGTATGTGGGGCGCTGCATGGAAAGTCAGCGTAGTTCTTTTTGGGGGGCTTCTGGCGGCTTCTGCGCTGGCAGGTCCGGACTCGAAGGAACAAGTCAAAGGACTTGACGAGCAAGTTCAGGATATCAAAACCGACGTGCTAGGTATTGCCGCGGAGCTTGGCCGGCTTGAGGAGCGACTGCTCTATCCATCGGGCACCCAGGTGGCGTTATTCGTGTCCCTGGAGCCTGAGCAGAGCGAGGGCTTTAGGCTCGATTCGGTGGATATCAGCATCGGCGGTAAGGATGTCGCGAGTCACCTTTATACCTATAAGGAGCTGGAAGCCTTGGCCAGGGGTGGGGTGCAACGCATCTACACCGGCAACATCGCCACGGGTGTCCACGAATTGCGGGTGACGGTTGCCGGCAAGAATCCGGACGGAACGGACTATCGGCATACCGCCACCGCGAGCATCGAGAAAGGTGTCGGGCCCAAGCTGGTGGAGATTCGCCTGGCCGGACCCGGGTCGCCTCACCCCGATATTCGCATCAAAGATCGCTAGCAGCCATGTCACGCCTTCGACTCCTCGTGTCCGGCTGTCTGCTGGCCTGGTGCTCTGTCTCCGCGACAGCCGAAATGCAGCTCAAAGATCTGTATTTTGGCGAGGCCCTTTATTACGCCTATATGGGGGACTATTTCGATGCGATTTCCAGGCTCGATATAGAAATAGGCCAGTATTACGGTCTTGATGAGCCTTATCTGGATTCCTTGCATTTCCATATAGGCGATGCCGAGTTCTCCGTTGGGGATTTCGAGCTGTATTACCGCATGCATAACCGGGCGGGACGCGCCATCAAGGCCGTGCTGGAGGGCGATGTGGCCCCTGCTGTGCGCAATGAGGCCGCATACCGCCTGGCGCGGATCTTTTTCCAGAAGGGCGAGCCGGCGGAAGCTTTGGCGGCGCTGGAGCGGATCTCCGCGCCGGTCCCCGAGCACATCCGCGACGACGAGGCCTACCTGCGCGCGCAGGTTTACATGGCCCTAGGCCGCTTCGACGAGGCCATCGCCGTTCTGCGCGGGTTGCAGGATTCGAAGCGATACGAGGGCTTCGCGGCGTACAACCTCGCCGTCGCCCTCTTGGGCGCTGGGCAGGAACAGGAAGGCAGGGCACAGCTTGCGCGTGCCGGGCAGGTGCGCGGCGCCGACCCCGCCACGCAGGCTATACGCGACCGCTCGAATCTCGTGCTGGGTACTCGGCTGATGGAGCAGGCAGCGTTCGAGCAGGCCGGTCAGTACCTGGATCGCGTGCGCCTCACCGGGCCGTTCTCCAACCGGGCGCTGCTGAGTGCCGGCTGGGCCGCGGTTGCGAGCGAGCGCTACGACCGGGCGCTGGTGCCGTGGAGCATTCTGGCCGAGCGGAACGTTACCGACCAGGCGGTGCAGGAGGTGCTGCTGGCGCTGCCTTATGCGTACGGAAAGCTGGAGGTATACGGCCGGGCAGCGATTCTGTATGGCCGCGCGCTGGAAGCGTTCAGCCGTGAGATCGAGCGGCTGGATGCCTCGGTTCGCAGTATTCGCGAGGGCAAGTTCCTCCAGGCCTTGGTGCGGGAGGAACTAAAGCAGGATAGCGACTGGGTAGTGAAGCTGCGCCAGCTGCCGGATGCGCCGGAGACGTATTACCTGCTGGAGCTGCTGGCGTCGCACGATTTCCAGGAGTCGCTGAAGAACTATCTGGACCTGGAGCAGCTGCGCAAGAAAACCGCTGCCTGGGCCGACCATCTGACCGCCTACGAAGAGCTGATCGCGATCAGGCGGGCCTACTACGAACCTCTGCTGCCTGAAATCGACCGCGAGTTTCGCCGGCTGGATGCGCAAATGCGGCTGCGTCTGGAGCAGCGCGCGCACGTGGCCCGCCAGCTGCAGTCTCTGCTGACCACGCCGCGCTACGAGTTCCTGATCACCGGGCCGGAGCGGGAGCTGCGCGAAGAGCTGGCGGCGCTGGAAGCGCGTATCGATCCGGACGACGCTGCCGCGGAGGCCCATCGGGAGCGCCTCGCGCGGATCCGCGGTGTGCTGAACTGGAACGTGCGCACCGAATACCACCAGCGTCTGACCGATGCCTTTGCCAATCTGCGCGCGTTGGATCAGGAAATCGAGCGCATGCAGGAGGCTTACGCCTCGTTCGTGCGCACCCGTCAAGCCGCCACCCAGAGCTACGAGGGTTATGGAGAGACCCTGCGCAGTCTGAAGATTCGCGCGCGCGAGGCCAGCGAGCGGATCGCCACGCTCATGGCAAGACAAGGCGCGCTGTTGGAAACGCTGGCTATAGAGGAGCTCGAAGCGCGCCGGCGGCGGCTGGAGGAGTACCAAGTCAAGGCGCGCTTTGCGCTTGCGGACAGCTATGACCGGGCGACTCTGAAGCAGAGCACGGAGGCGGTGCGCGAATGAATGGCCGTCTCGTGCTTGCCAGTCTGACCGCCGCGCTTACCGCCTGCTCCAGCACGCCGGGCGGCGAGACCCTGTCGTCGCTGCGCGAGGTGAAGCCCGAGATCAAGGAGGAGTACATCGAGGGCGGCCTGGAGAAAGCGATCGAAAGTTACCGGCAATTTCTTGCCGCCACGCCCGAGTCGGCCATGACGCCGGAGGCTATTCGCCGCTTGGCCGATCTCAAGGTGGAGCGCGAGTACGGTTTGATAGGCGGCGCCGCCCAGCGTCAGGCCGGGGCGCGCATCGTGGCCACGGCGGCTCCCGAGCCCGCGCCTGCGGTCAAGCCGGTAGTGCAGCGAGTGGCCTCGACTCCCCCGCAGCGCGAATCGGACGAGGAGTTCGAGGCGAGGGCCGCCGCAGCGGATTCGCTGCAACGGCCCAGCGTGCTGGTAGGCAATACCGAAGCGGAGCAACGGGCCAATGCGCTGGAAGCCATTGCGCTCTACCAGCGGCTGCTCACGGAGTACCCGCACTATGAGCGCAACGACCAGGTGCTCTATCAGATGGCGCGCGTCTATGAGGAGCTGGGCGAGATAGAAACGGCCATGCAGATCATGGACCGCATGGTCGTCCAGTTCCCGCGCTCGGTGTACATCGACGAAGTGCAGTTCAGGCGCGGCGAGTATTTCTTCACCCGCCAGCGCTACTTGGATGCCGAGGAAGCTTACCAGGCGGTCACCGAATTGGGCGTGGGCTCCGCCTTCTACGAGCTGGCGCTCTACAAGCTCGGGTGGAGCCTGTACAAGCAGGAGCTGTACGAGGAAGGCCTGCACAGCTTTATCGGGTTGCTCGATCATCATGCGGCCGCCGGCGTCGACTTTGCGCGCATCGACAGCGACCTGGAGCGGCAGCGCATAGACGACACTTTTCGCGTCATTAGTTTCAGCTTCTCCTACCTGGGCGGCCCGGAAGCGGTGGACGACTACTTCCACCGCTATGGCGAGCGCGCGTTCGAGGAGCACGTTTACAGCAACCTGGGCGAGCATTACCTGGAGAAACGCCGCTACAGCGACGCCGCCCAGGCTTACCAGGCGTTCGTGCGCCGCTATCCGTTCCACCGCAGCTCGCCGCGCTTCGATATGCGCGTGATCGAGATCTACAAGGAGGGCGGATTCCCCCGTCTCGTAATCGATGCCAACAAGGCGTTCGCGCGCAAATACGGTTTGCGGTCCGAGTATTGGCAGCATTTCCAGGTCGAGAGTTTTCCGGAGGTGCTCGGTTACCTGAAGCAGACCCTGAAGGAGCTCGCCAATCACTACCACTCGCTGTATCAGGACGAGCACTTGGCCGAAGCGAAGCCCGAGAACTTTCACGAGGCGCGGCTTTGGTACCGCGAGTATCTGAGCTCGTTCCCGCGGGATGCGGACTCTCCGCCTATCAACTACCAGCTCGCCGATCTGCTGCTGGAGAACAAGAACTATGCCGAGGCGGCACGGGAGTACGAGCGCACCGCCTATGACTATCAGCCGCACGAGCAAATGTCCGCCGCCGCCTATGCCGCGGTGTATGCCTACCGGCAGCACCTGAACTCCCGTCCGGAGGAAGAAAAGGACGCCGCTAGGCGCGAGGTGGTACGCGCATCGCTGCGCTTCGGCGACACCTTCCCCGAGCACGCCGATGCGCCGACGGTGCTCGGCGGGGCGGCCGCGGACCTGTATGAAATGCAGGATTATGCGCAGGCGGTGGAAGTGGGCCGCCGCGTGATCGCGAGCTACCCCGAGGCGGAGTCGGACACGTTGCGCTCGGCCTGGCTGGTGGTGGCGCATGCTTCTTTCGATTTGCAGCGCTTCGAGGACGCCGAGCAGGGCTATGCCCAGGTGCTGGAGCGTACGGTTGCGGACGCCGAAGACCGCGACGAGCTTTACGAAAACCTGGCCGCCGCGATCTACAAGCAGGGTGAGCAAGCCGTTGCTGCTGAGGATTACGAGACCGCAGCATACCATTTCCTGCGTCTGGCCCTGCATGCGCCGAACTCCCGCATACGTCCCACCGCCGAATTCGACGGCGCCGTCGCGCTCATTCAGCTCAAGGCCTGGGATCGCGCGGCGGAAGTGCTGCGGGCATTCCGTCGCGACTTCCCCGGCCATCCCTTGCAGCCGGAGGTCACCAAGCGAATCGCGCTGGTCTATAAGGAGTCCGGCCAGCTGGTGTTGGCGGCAAGCGAGTACGAGCGCATAGAGCAGGAAACGGACGACGAGCAAGTGCGCCGCGAGGCTCTGCTCATTGCCGCCGAACTGTACGAGGAAGGTGGCGAGCCGAGGCGCGCGATTCAGGCGTACACACGCTATCTGCAGCACTTCCCGCGGCCGCTGGAGCCCGCTTTGGACGCGCGTTACCGGTTGGCGTCCGTCTACCAGAGCCTGGGCGATCAGACCAACTATCACCGCCAGTTGCGCCTGATCGTCGATGCCGATGCCCGCGCCGGCAAAGCCCGTACCGACCGCACCCGCCATCTCGCGGCCACCTCGGCGCTGGTGATCACGGAGCCGTTGTACCAGCGCCTGGTCGACATTCACCTGGTGCAGCCGTTCGAGCAGAACCTCCGACGCAAGCAGCAGGCCATGCAGGCGGCACTGGATGCTTTCGGCAAGCTGACCGAATACCGGATCGGCGAGTCGACGGCTGCCGCGACGTATTACATCGCCGAGATCTACGGCCACTTCAGCACGGCGCTAATGGAATCCGAACGGCCCGCCAATCTCAGCCCGCTGGAGCTTGAGGAATACGAGCTCTTGCTCGAAGAGCAGGCCTATCCGTTCGAGGAGCGGGCGATCGAGGTGCATATCAAGAACCTCGAGCTGATGTCGGTGGGCGTCTTCAACCAGTGGATAGAGAAAAGCCTGGCCAGGCTCGCGGAGCTAATGCCAGCCCGCTACGCCAAGCCGGAGGAAAGCACCGGCTTCGTTACCTCGGTGGGGGCGTATCGCTATGACATCGTACGCCCGGAGCCCGAGCCGGCAGACGCGGCGCCGGACGCCGTTGCCGAGGAGCCAGAGCGCTCGGAAGCGGGCGAGGCCGGCGACGCGGCGCACCAAGGGGAGGGGAGTGAGTAGCCATGGCGATAGCTGTCATTCGCTTCAGCCCGATTGCCGCTATGCGCACAGCCTTGCGAGCCGCACTTGCCGCCTTTGGCCTGAGCGTGGCGTTGGCCGGCTGCACGGCGCTGCAATCGCGGCAGGACACGGCCGTGGACACAGCCGATGAGCAGCTTCCCACCGCGTACTCGGTGCACGAGGAGGTCGCGCTCAGTGCCGAGTTGCTGCGCGACTTCGAGCGGGCCCTGCGTCATCTGCAGGCCGAGGAGTACAGCGAAGGGATCGCCGTGCTCGAGGCTCTGGTGGAGCACCCGCAAGGCCAGGGTAATACAGCGCCTTACATCAATCTGGGTATTGCCTACCGGCTGGTGGGGAAGCTCGAAGAGGCCGAGCAGAGCCTGCAAAAGGCGCTTGCCATCAACCCCGATCACCTGGTGGCGAGCAACGAGTACGCCATGGTGCTGCGCCGCCGCGGTCGGTTCCAGGAAGCTCGCGGCGTATACGAGCGCGTGCTGGCGACCTACCCCGAATTTCTGCCTGCCCGAAAGAATCTGGGGATTCTGTGCGATCTGTTTCTCGGCGATCTGGAGTGCGCCTTGGAGCAGTACTCGGCGTATTTGGAAGCGATCCCTCAGGACGAGCGTGTTGCCGTCTGGATAGCGGATGTTCGAGGCCGGTTGGGGTTATAGGAGAGCGCAAATGAATCTGAAAAAGGCTGTCCTTTTGGGTTTGCTTTTCATGCCTTTGTTTGCGATGGCAAGCAACGAGGAAGAACCGAGGACGGTGTCTGGAATTTCCATTATTGGGAACAACGAGGCTCCTAAGTCGCTGTTTATCGTTCCTTGGAAATCTTCCGGCCCCGGAGAGGAGTCAGAGTTCTCTTCGGCTCTACTGAGCGATGCGCTGGTTCCCGTCGATAGGGACGTTTTCATGCGGGAGCTGCGCTTTTACGAATTGAGTAATCGTTGATTATTTGAAGGGGGGTGCGGGCCATGTTCATTATCGATGCGGTGGTCAGTTTCATACGCGATGGCGGGGCGTTCATGTACCCGATCCTCATCGTTGGCGCCATCGGTGGCGCGATCGGGGCCGAGCGGCTCATCAAGCTGAGCCTGGTCACGCGCGCCAATAGAAAGGCATGGGAGAAGCTGCAGCCGGTGCTGGCTGAAGCGGATTTCGATACCGCGCGCGAGATGACGGCGAACGACAACTCCACCATCAGCAAGTTGCTGAATCTCGGGCTGGAGCGGGAAGGCACGGTGCGCCGGCGCGAGGATATAGAGATCGCGATGGAAGAAGGCATGATGGAAATCGTGCCGCAGCTGGAGAAACGCACGGCTTATATCGCGCTGTTCGCCAACGTTGCGACCTTGCTGGGTCTGTTGGGAACCATCGTGGGTCTGATCGCCGCATTTAATGCGGTATCCGCCGCTAATCCCGCTGAAAAAGCCGACCTGCTATCAGCCAGTATTTCGGTGGCGATGAATACCACCGCGCTAGGCTTGATGGTCGGTATTCCCATGCTGATATTGCATGCCTATCTGGTCGCGCGAACTGGGGAGATCGTCGACAGCCTGGAAATGGCTTCGGTGAAGACTCTGAACCTGATTTCCCGTCACGCCCGTCGTCAGCATGAATTGCTGAAGCCGGCCGCCTGAGCAGGACCTGGCCATGGCTAAGAAGCGTCACTACAGGCGCCTGACAGAAACGCCCGAAATGGATGTAACCACCTTCCTGAATCTGATGGTGGTTCTGATTCCATTTCTGCTGGTAACGGCGGTTTTTTCCCGGATCACCATCCAGGAGCTGAACCTGCCCGAAGGGAGCGCCGGCGGCAGCAAGCCCGATGAGCCGGTGGTGACCGTGGAGGTCATCGTGCGCCAGGACCGCATAGAGATCGGCGACGGCAGGCGCGTGGTGACGACGCTGCCCAAGCACAACGGCAAGCACGACCTGCAGGCTCTGTCCGAACACCTGTTGAGTCTCAAGCGCCGGTACCCGGCCAAAGAGGATGCGACCATCCTGATCGAGCCTGATGTGACCTACGAGGAACTCGTGCACGTGATGGACGCGGTAAAGGTGGCCGAGCTTCCCATGGAAGACGGCGAAGGGCGCGAGCGCCACGTGCTGTTTCCGCAGTTGGCCCTGGGGGACGCGCCATGAGAGCAAGCCAAAGCCGCCGCATGCGGCGCATGGCGCGGGCCAAGAAACACAAAGCCGCGCTGAACCTGACCGCGCTGATGGACGTGTTCACCATCCTGGTCTTCTTCCTGCTGGTCAACCAGTCGGCCACCGAGATCGTGGAGCCGCCCAAGGACATCGTGCTGCCGGATTCGATCGTGGAGGCTAAACCGCGCCAGACGGTGGTGGTGATGGTCAGCGAGGAGTACGTGTTGGTCCAGGGCGAGCTGGTCGCCTCGCTGGAGGACGTGCTCGAGTCCAAGGAGAGCTACATCGCGCCCATGCAAGAGCGCCTCACGCGGCTGCAGGAGAGCGTCATCGGGGTAAACACCCAGGCCGTGGCGGAGAGCCGGGAAGTCACCATCCTCGCCGACCGGAACATTCCGTTCCGGGCTCTTAAGAAGCTGATGGAGACCTGTACCAACGCCGGTTATACCAGGATCTCTCTGGCCGTAATCCAGAAGGCGCACCAGGGCTGATTATGGCGGTTGTAGCGATACCCGAAGACCAGCGGCTGGTGCAGGCGCAGATTCAAGAGGCGCAGCAGCACATCGCCGCGCTGGAAGAGCGTAGGCGCGAGGTCGACGCCCAGCTGGCGGCCAGAGAGGCGCGTCGGCAGCAGTATGCGCTGCTGGACGACATTTGCACTTCGCTGGCCAAGCTCGACGAACTGGGCGCCAGCGACCTGTTCTGGGGCGAAGGCAACGCGGAAAGGCCGCCTGCCGAGCGCCTGGCGAAGCTGCGCGAAGACATCGCCGCCTTCCAGCAGGATTTGGCGGCTGTGCAGGCCCGTCGCACCGAGCTGGATGAGCACATTCGGCGCGAGCACGCGCGCATTGAACTGCTGTCCGACGAACTTCAAGAGCTGCAGCTGCAGGAAGAGCGGCGCCGGGATGAGTACGTCATTGTTCGCGAGTTCGTGGCGCCGCCGTTTCGTCCGGCGGCGATGCCATGGTCGGAGCCGCGCGAGGACAAGAACCGTTTGCGCAAGGCGCTATCGGTTTCGCTGCTGGTCACCATCGGCTTCGCGTATCTGACGTCGTTGTGGACGATCTCGCCGCCGCCTACGGAGGTGGTCGAGATTCCCGAGCGCATTGCACGCTTAGTGCGCGAGGAGCCGCCCCCGCCGGTGGCCCGCGTCGAAGAGCCCAAGCCGCAAGAACCGACTCCTGAGCAGCCGGTGGAGCAGCCAACCGAGCCGCAAGTGGCCGAGCGAGTGCCACGGCAAGAGGCTCCGGCGCCGACACCGACCGAGCGGCAGGCTGCGCGCCAGACTGCTCAGTCCGCAGGGTTGCTGGCTTTCAAGAGTCAGCTTTCCGAGCTCACCCAGAGCGCGCCGCAAGCGCAGCTCGGTGTCGACGCCCGCATCAGCGACGCGGGCGACCGGCGCGTTGGCCAGCCGGCGCCGCGCGCTCTGCTCACTGCGCAAGCCCAGGGGGGAAGCGGCGGCATCGATACCGCCAGCCTCAGCCGCAATGTGGGCGCAGCCGGCCGCCAAGGCGGCGCGGTGGAGTTCGCCAGGGTCGAGAGCGCCATCGGCACGAGCTCCGGCGCGGGCAGTGCCGAGCGCCCGCGTAGCGGCAGCCTGACCGCGTCCCGCACGGATGAGGAAATCCAGATCGTGTTCGACCGCTATAAGGCGGCGCTGTACCGCATCTACAACCGCGAGCTGCGCCGCGATCCGACCCTGCGTGGAAAGATGGTGTTGCGCATCACGATCGAGCCGGACGGCACCGTATCGGCCTGCACCGTCGAGTCCACGGATATGAACTCGCCCACTTTGGTCAGCGAAATTGTGGACCGGGTAAAACGCTTCAATTTCGGTCCTAAAGAAGGCGTGCCGGCGCTCACGATTCTTTATCCGATCGACTTTTTGCCGGCCAGTTAAATAAAGAAATTTTGATTTCTGTTTTGAGGGGGGTTGAAAAACACAGAACAGAAGGAGCGGTCGCTATAGCAGCGCCCGCGCAAGAGAAAGCCTGAGTAGCGCTTATTGCGCCCGGCCTTCAGGGGGAGTCATGACGTCGAGAAATGGAAAGCGGTGAGGCCGTTTGCGGTCAGGTATGTCCGGAATATTGGGCAACGCCGGCGCGAACGGATGCGCGTGAGTTCAGCTAGCCACGGTATATCGTCGATGCGAATAGCCTGGAAACATTTTTGTCAACTTGCCAAGGCTTTGTTGGCCCCCACCCGGCAGACGCCTGATGCGTCACGGGGGCTAGTGGCTGGCCGATCCCGTGTGCCCGCTTCCGCGCAGAAGGCTTCCGGTCGAAGCATCAGCCGTGGCGGCATTACCGTTTTGTTGGGTCTATTGGCGCTGATTTTTGGCTCGTTATTGCCGGCTCAAGAAGCCTATGCGGCCGCCTGCGACCGTAAGCCATCACATAGAAATACGCCGGTCATTACTCACAACCTTAGCCAAAGCTATTGCGAGCTGTGCGGTTACGGCTATGTAACCGTCGTCATCAACAATCCCTACCAGGGCGCGACGATGACGGATATGCAGCTCACCGAGCAGCTGTACGGGCTGGTGTACGAGCCGACCGCGCCGAACTCCATCACTTACAGCATCAATGGTGGCCCGTCGCAAACCGGTATTTCCGTCAGCGGCACGTCGACGCTGACCTTCGGTAATTTGCCGAATCTGGCACCCGGAAACGGGAACCAGGTGCGGAGCTTGGCGATCACCTTTGCCGTCCGGCGCGTCAATGCGCCGGAAACGCTGCTGTTCGCGAGCAACCGTCAAGCACAGGCGACGTTGCGTTACGACACCGTCTATACCAGCGGCGGGCGCACCGAGACTTGCGGGGAGCACACAACAACGTCCAGCCGGGTAACGATTCCTCTGCGCGAGCCGGAGCCGCAGATCGTCAAGACCGGGTGGAACTACGATGCCGGCCAGCGGGAGAACACTGCGAGCGATCCCGTCTACGGCAACAATAACGACGACATCGTCTGGCGTATTCAGATCAACAACCGTGGCCGCGCCGCTCTGCAGGATCTGCGTTTCGACGACCTGATGGAAAGCGGCAACATGGTGGTCAGATATGCCTGCCCCACGGCTGCAGCCGCGAACGCCGTCGCCGCCAACAACGGCGTCCTGCCGGCTAACTCCGCTTGCGTCCCCGCCAGCAACGCGATCAACGACTTCATCGTTACCGGCCCGTTTGGGGCGAGCAGTAGCGGAACGTACCCGTGGGGCGGCCGTTATGAGGTGGACGTGCCGGCCGGCGGCTCGACCTCGATCTATCTGGTCGGCAAGGTCACGGCCGACGGCTCGTGCATCACCAGCAAGGTAAACCGCGTCAGCGACGTGCAGTGGGGCTGCGATGCGCAGCCGCCGGCCGGGGGGATCTCGGCAACCTCCAGCGGTGCGGTGCCGGGCGACACGGCGCGCCTGTATACACGCTACCTGGATGGCGGGGCGAACCGAAGAGTACGGGTGGAGCGGCGCCTGGAGGGGACCACGCGCGGCCAGCCGGTGGGCACCAAGGGCACGATGACCATCACGATCACCAATGTCAGCGGCGGCAGCATCCGCTTCTCCGACTCGCTGGCATACCATCTGCGCGACGTGCTACCGCCCGAGTACGTGGTGGACCCCACCTTCACGCCTACGGTGAGCATGTCGCCCGCGTACGGCAGCTATCCGGGCATGGTCGACCGGATCACCTGGATCAATCCGGTGCCCGGAACCTTCCCGCTGACCACTACCGATCCCACCGTGCCGCTGGGCAATACCGCGCCGGAGTTCAAACTCTCCAGCAGCACAGTGCATCCGGTGTACCCCGACCAGCGGAACATGATGCGGCATGGGGACGCGCTCACCATCCGCTTCCGGGTGGTGCTGATCAAGTCCGAGTTCTACGACCGCGTTGCCAACCTGGACGTAACGCCGGAAGCGCATACCGCGGCCGCCAGCTTTACCGACCCGCCCTACCAGGCGCGCTTGGACAACACGTTGTACGTTCGTTTCGATACCTTCTGCGCGGACCAGGGTACCCAGGAGTTCAGGCTCACCGGCAATGGCTCCGGCAACCCCAACGGATCGCAGATTCCCGCGCACCCGGAGGACTTGGACATCGCCATCGGCGGCGATGTGTTCATCCTCACCAACGACCGCAGCCAGGAACTGACGCTGCCGGTGCGGGTCACCAACAATGGCGGGCACGATGCCCGTGACTACCGCATCTTCGTTACCTTCGGCGCCACCATGGATGTGGTGCGGGCGCCTTCGTACTGCAGCCGCAGGCCGGTCAGCGGCGATCCGCCGCAGCCCGATCCATGGAAGGTCTGGGTAGGGAGCCCGGATCCGGCGAACGCCATCGGGATTCCGTCCACGGCGACCGTCTATCAATGCAGTTCCAACACGCCCATTGGTCCCGGGCAGACGGTGACGCTGGAGTTCGGCGTGGTGAAAACGCAGGATCCTGCGCGTCTGCTGCTGGACGATCTGACCTTCCGCGCCGACGTGGTGGGCGAGATCACGCTCAGCGACGGCACGCCTCTTTGGTTTCCCGCGCCCATCCGCCGTGCCGATGGCCAGCTGGACCGCGCCAACAACTATTCGCTGGACACCGTCTGGGCGCGCGTCATCGGCTTCAACCTCATCAAGCACAAGGAGGGCGAGTGCAGCGAGAACTCGCCGGCTCTGTTCGATAGCAGCGGCAGCGGCCGCCCGGTGGAGCGGGTCGAGATCGGCGAGGAGTGCACGTTCCGTATCGAGACGGGCGGCTGGTTCGGCTTCGAGACACCGGGCTTTGCCTATATCGCGGTGCAGAACATTCAGGTGGTGGATCAAACCCCTGACGGGCAGGCGTACATCTCCAGCACCGATCCGTATCTTGCCTCGACTCCGCTCATCCGTGGGGTGACGCTGAATCCGGCGAGCCTGCAGCCTGTGGATCGGGGCTGGTTCGACTGGCGCTTCAACGTCACCGATCCCGAGCGCATCGAGCAGGCGGACGAGTGGTTCCGCGTGAACGTCACCACGCGCCTGCTCAACGACAGCCGCAACCGCCGCGCCGCACCGAACGTGCATGGCGCCAACAGCCCTAACATCCTGAACTCCACGTTCGACGCCACCTTCCACAACAACAACACGAACCGGACGGAGAAGTACACGCTGGGCCCGCACACCGTGGGCTACCCGCGCGAGGCTATTCGCCGCGTCGACCTGACGGTTACCGAGCCGCATCTGGAAGTGGTGAAGGAGGTCTGCAACGAATCGCTCTACGGCTTCGGCCCAAGCTGCAGCAACTGGACCACCCATACCGCCGAGGGCGATACCTACGACTCCTACATCTACCGCATCACCGTGCGCAACCGCGCCGAGGTCAACGGCCTGGCAAGCGCGCCGGCCTACGATCTGGTGGTGACCGACAACCTGGATCCCAGCGATCTGATGTATGTGGTGCCGTTCGAGTCGGACGGGCTGGATAACGATGCCGACGGCCAGGCGGACAGCGGCGTGGAAGGCGCGATCAGCGATAACGTGGTCCTTAACGGCGCTCCCGCGGTGATCACCTTCTCGCACACTCATAGCTCCGGGCTGCGGCGGCTGAATCCGGGCGCCGAAGTGAGCCTGTTCTACCGCGTGCGGGTGGATCATCGCGCGGCGCCGCTGCAGCGCCTGACCAATACGGTCAAGGTCAGCTATGACAGTCTGGAGGGCAGCGTCGAGCGGCCCAGCGGCAATCAGACGGTGGCACCGCGGCCCAACGGCGACATCGGCGGCGCGCGCGTGTACGAGACGGAGCCCGCGGCGGCGATAACCCAGATCATGCCGCTGCGCACCTTCCCCAAGCTGGTCACCCGCCTGTCCAACACGCCACTGGGGACAGCCCAGCCGCAGCGGGCGACCATAGGCGAGGAGGTGGAGTTCCGCCTGGAAGCCGACCTGCCGGTGGCGCGGCTGCGGGATTTCCGCATTCACGACCCGCTGCCTGCGGGACTGAGCTGCGTAGAAGCTCCGGTGGTGGACCTTAACCAGGCGCCGTACAGCGCGGCCGGCTTCCGCCGCCCGGACGGCAGTGCCGTGCCGCCCATCGCACCGCAGTGTACCGCCACGCACGTAACGTGGGAGTTCGGCGATGTGGTGCTGACCCGTCGTCCGGAAGGGGCCAGCGTGTTCCGCTTCCCGGTAACGTTTATCGCGCGCGTGGACAACATCGCCGATAACCGGGCCGATACGCTGCTCAGCAACGGCCAGCCGGCGACCGCGACCGAACTGTATTACGTCGATGAGACCGGTACATCGCATACGCTGGCCTTCGCCCAGGTCGATCTCCTGGTCAGCGAGCCGGCGATAGCGCTGACCAAATCCATGGGGCCGGCGAGCCTGGCCGATGCGGGCGACGAGCTGACGGTCACCGTGACCGCCACCAACACCGGTACGGTCAACGCCTACAACCTGCGGATTCTCGACGATTTACGCGACCGCAATCTGACCTTTATCCCGGGCAGCGTCAGCGGCAATTCCCCTGACGAGGTGCCGGATACGGTGGACCTCAGCGGCGGTGATAAGCAGCCGATCTTCGTCTGGTCCAATACCAAGCCGCTGGCTCCGGGCGAGACGCTCGCCTTCAGTTTCCGGGTGCGCGTGGACGATCCCGTGCAGCCACTGGAGGTGCTCGATAACCGCATTCAGGCCAGCTGGACGTCCTTGCCGGACCGCAGCACGGCCCTGAACAGCGAGAATCGGATCGGTCCGGATGGCAGCGCCGAGGGTATGCGCAATGGCGCGCTGCCTCATCTGCACGACCCGCTCAACAATTACGAGGCGGAGGCGGAGCAGGCGGGCGTTTCGGTACCGCCGCCCACGATAACGAAGACGGACATTTTGCCCGATGTCGTCCCGACCATCGGCGAGCACCAGCGCTTCCGGCTGGAGATTCGCCTGCCGGAAGGGACCACCCAGGCCGTTCGCATAGAAGATGCGCTCGATAGCGGCAGCACCCGTTACGTGTTCCGCGATGCCCCCGGCTTCGAGGTGAGCTACGCATTCGAGAACATCGTCGCCATCAACGGCCAGCCCCCTGCCGCCGCCGCCTTCCTCAGCGTGCCGGCCGACGGCGCCTCGGGAAGCATCAACTGGGACATCGGCGAGGTTCTCACTCAGTCCGAGAATGACATCGGCGGTGGCGGCGCGATCGAGCCCAAGATCGTCATCACCTATTACGCCCGCATCAACAATGACTTGCAGACCCGCCGCGGGCAGACGCTGCGCAACATCGCCACCTTGGCGCACCGTCACGGCGAAACCGGGGCCACGGAAACTCACAGCGCCGTGACCGACAGTACGGTGGTGCAGGAGCCGGCGCTGTCGGTGACCAAGCAAGCCTTCGTCGAGGGCCGGCCCGTCACCGGGCCGGTGCAGGGCGGCGATACGGTCGATTACCTGATCACGGTGACCAACCACGGCGACGCCACCGCCTGGGACGTTAATATCGTCGACTCGCTGCCGGGCGGGCTGGCGCTGCACGCCGGACCCATCGTCACCATCAATGGCGCTCCGGTTGCCGGCTTCAATCCGGTCGCATCCACCGACGCCAACGGTCACAAGGTTTGGGGCCGCGAGAACGGCGACAGCTCGCTGGCGATCCCCGCCGGCGGCACGCTGGAGTTCCGGTATAGCGTGTTCATCGACGGTCCCAGCGGCGAGGTGCACAACACGGTCTGGGTGGATTGGACCTCGCTCAGCGGCGACAGCGACTACGAGCGCCATGGCTTCGGCTGTCCCAACGTCGTCGAACCGAACAACTACTGCGTCAGCGCCAGGTTCCCCGCCGACACGGTGGATACCACAGCGCTGCACAAGTCCGTCGTCGAGGACAGTTACGCCAGCGGGACCAGTACGGCGACCGACGCGGTAGTGCGCGTCGGCGACAGCGTCGTCTACCGCCTGGCCGTGGCCTTGCAGGGCGGCCGCACGCGCGACCTGCGCATCGAAGACGTACTGCCGGCCGGCATGGTCTTCGATGCCGTGCTCAGCATCAACGGCGATACCACGCCCGATTACACTGCGCCGCCCGGCTCGGGCTTTAGCTACGCGCCGATCACCGCTGCGCAAGTGCCCGCCCAGGGCGACGCCGGCAGGCTGGTCTGGGAGCTGGGCACCATCACCAGCACCGTCTCCCAGACGCTGGAGATTCTTTACCGCGCCAAAGTCATGCCCGACGCGGGCATTGCCCACCAGCCGTCCCGGGTACTCAGCAACCAGGCGTATCTTTACTACACGCTGGCCACCGGCGAGCCGGCGCCGACTCTGGCCGAGCCCCGCCTGCAAGCGGTGGCCGACGTCACGCTGCTGCAACCGGTGATAGATGCCATCGCCAAGTCCGATCGCGGCGGTCTGACCAGCCCCGCCAACGTCAACATCGGCGACGACATCATGCAGTTCCGGTTGCAGGCTTGTAACGCCGATGGTCTGGCGCCTGCCTACGGTGTGCTGATCCGCGACGATCTGCCGCCGGAGCTGGATGTGGCGACCATGACCGCGCCCGTGGTGTCCATAGGCGGGGTTGCGTTGCCGCCTTCTGACTATGCCTACAGCGCGCCTGCCGGCCGCGGCGGCAGCCTGGAGGTGCGCCTGCTCGTTCCGCTCAATCCGGGGCAGTGCGTCAGCGTCGACTACGACATCGGGTTCCACACCGACGTGCCTGCCAACAGCAGCTGGTCGAATCGCGCCGTGCTGCCCGAGTACTGGTCTTTGCCCGAGCAGAGCGGCCAGCGCTACGGCCCGCTCGGTCCTGCCGCCTTTACCATGCAGAACCCGGCCTCTCACCCGGCCGCTCCGCTCAAGAAACTGGTCTCGGCCGCCGAGGCCGCCGTCGGTGCGCTGGTCGAGTACGAGATCACCGTGCCCGGAGCGCCTTTGAATGCGGTGCTGCACGACGTGGTGATCAGCGACTCGCTCGGCGAGCGGCTGGAGCTGGTGAGTGCCGTAGAGAGCAGCGGAAACAATTTGAGCATCGTCCAGCTCGATGGGGGGCAGCCGGGCGAGGTGCGCCTGGCGATTGCGCAGATCCCTGCCGGTCAGCAGGCCGTGGTCAGGCTTACCGCGCGCGTGGCCAATAACGCTCAGGCCAACGCTGGGGATGTCATCGTCAACAGCGCCAGCTACACCTTCCGCCTGAGTCCCGAAGGCAGCGACCTGGAGGGCGGCGCCGGCACGGCCGACCCGGTGCGCATCGTCGAGCCGCGGCTGGAGCTGGCCAAGACCGTAGTCAATCTGAGCAATCCAGGCGCGGCGCCGGTCGCAGGCGATACGCTGCGCTATACCGTGACGCTGGTAGCGGCAGGCAGCGGCGCGGGCGATGACTACTCCAGCGCCTTCGATGTCAGCCTGTTCGACAATCTGAGTGCCGGGCTTGCTTACGTAAGCGGCAGCGCTAGCGTGAGCGGCGGCAACAGCATAGGCGAGCCCATCATTACGGGCGATGGCCAGAGCAGCCCGCAGAGCCTGCGCTGGAGCCTGGCCGACAACAATGCCGATATCGACGTCGCCGAGGGCGGCACCGTCGCCGTGACGTACGACGTGCGTGTGCTTAACAGCGTGCTGCCCGGCCAGACGCTGAGCAACAGCGCGAGCGCGCACTGGACCAGCCTCGACGGCGCCAGCGCCCACGAGCGCACCGGCAGCGGTTCGCCCGCCTGGAACGATTACCGCGTCGGTCCAGTGACCGCGACCATCGCGGCGCAGAATACCACCTCTCTGACCAAGACTCGGCTGAGCGATACCTTCGGCGCCGCCGATGCCCGGGTGCGGATCGGCGACTTCATCGACTACGAGCTGCGGCTGGGGCTTCAGCAAGGCACATACCACGATGTGGTGCTTACCGACACCTTGCCGCAAGGCTTGGCCTTCGCCGGCGTGGCGAGCGTGGACCGCTTCGGTCAGCCGAGCAGCCTGACACCGTCCGTCAGCGGCGATCCGGCCACCGGGCCGACCACAGTGACTTTCGACCTGGGAACGGTGGTCAACGCGGCCGATAGCGCTACCGACGATCTGGTGATTGTCTACCGCGCGCGCGTGCTCAACGAGGTCCACCCGCATACGGACAGTCTGACGCTGACGAACGCCGCCACGCTGCGGGCCGGCACCGCCGAAGGCATCGTCGTGCTGACCGACGACGAGACGGTGACAGTGCTGCAGCCGCGCCTGGTGCTGGCCAAGTCGGCGCAAATTTCCAGTGGGGCCGTCGCGGTCGAGGCCGGCGAGCAGATCGTTTACACCGTCGACATCCGTAACGAAGGCACGGCGCCGGCTTACGACGCCGTGCTGGTAGATACGCTTCCGCAGGGGCTGCGCGAGGGCGGCATTAGGCTGCTTGGCATAGAGCTGATCGATCTGGCCAGCTCAGCCACCGTTGCCGCTCTGCCAGATCTCATGCCCGCCTACGATCCGGCCACGGGCATGGCGACCTGGCATTTCGACACCGGCACCGCGGATGCTTACACCATCGCGCCGGGCCAGGCCTTGCGGGTGACCTACCAGGTCAGCGCCGACGCCGGCGTGGGCGCGGGCATGGCACTGACCAATATGGCGCAGGCCGTGCGCTACTACTCGTTCGATAACGACGCCGTACCGGCGGGCGGCAGTGTTGGGCAGCGCCAGATCTACGGCCCCAGCAACACTGCGCAGACCACGCTCAACACGCCGGCGCCTCAGGCACTGCGCAAGGCGAACACCCAGCCTACGGCAGCGGTGGGCGAGCTGTTCAGCTATCGCATCACGGTGCCGGCGCAACCGGTGAACACCACGCTATACGACGTCCGCATTCTGGACGATCTGACGGCGTCCGCCGCGGACATGAGCTTCGTAAGCGTGGCCAAGGTGTTGGGCTCGCGCGACTGGACGCCGGTGAACCTAGGTAGCGCCACCAACCTGATCATCGCCGACCCGGTGAACGGGATCGACATTCCGGCCGGTGAGCAGATCGTCGTCGAGATCACGGTGGTGCTGAATGACAGTCCCGCCAACGTTACGGGGCTGCTGTTCGACAACACCGCCACGTATACCTACAACCGCCTCAAGGGCTTCCCCGGCAGTGTCGTGGACAGCCCCGCGCACGCGGATACCTCGGACGACATGACCATAGTCGGCCCGGACCGCCTGCAGCTGGAGAAGACCGGACCGGCGACAATGCGGGTAGGCAGCGTGGAGGCCTTCACCATCGTCGTCACCAACGCGGGCACCGGGCCCGCCTGGGGCGTTACGGTGGACGACCGTCTGCCTGAAGGCATGTGCGAGGCGGCGCCCGCCAACGTCGCGGTGCGGGTCGAGCACGCTGATGGCAGCGTCGTGGCGACGCTGGCCCAGGGTACGGACTATGAGCTGCGTTTCGATGGCGGCGAGGGGGGGTGCCTGTTCAGTCTGGACATGCGCTCCGAGCAGGCGGTCATCGGCCCGGCTCAGCGCTTGGTCATCAGCTACGATGCGGCGCTGGAACCGGTGGCCGCCAACGGCGCCGCGCTCACCAACGTGGCCGGCGCCACTCAGTGGTACGGCGGCGACCCGGCGAGCGGACGCGCTCGGCGTTATGCCGGCAGTCTGACCGACGGCACGCCGGACGACATGACCGACGAGCAGGATGCGCACACGTTCACCGTGCTGGCGCCGGTGGTCAGCGTGGAGAAGTCGGTCGTCAATGCCAGCACCGGTCAGAATCCCGGCACGGACGCGCGGCCCGGCGACACGCTGCGCTACACGTTGACCGTGCGCAACCAAAGCGACTTCGCGATACCCGATGCGGCGCTGGTCGACGAGCTCGATTCGCATTTCGCGCCGGGCACGCTGCGCCTGATCAGCATCCCCAGCGGCGCCGACAGCACGCACACGGATCCCGCAGGCGGTGC
Source organism: uncultured Alkalilimnicola sp. (assembly GCA_964460035.1). Taxonomy (GTDB): domain Bacteria; phylum Pseudomonadota; class Gammaproteobacteria; order Nitrococcales; family AK92; genus CAYWPG01. Next base: position 8,672 of record CAYWPG010000043.1, on the reverse strand, counting down.
GAACGGCACCGGTCTGGTCGATATCCGCAACCTGGGTCTCGGCGCGCAGGGCGCGCCTGACGACACGCTGACCGTCGTTTTCGAAGCCCAGCTCGCGCGCGTGCTCGATAGCGGCACCCGTGTGCTCAATCGCGCCCGCCTGTCCGGCACCAATTTGATGCCGGTTGCCAGCAACGAGACCGAAACGCTAATCGCTTCGTCACCGTCGTTCCGCGTTCTGAAAATCTCGCAGGACCTGACGGGCGATCCCAATGTGCTGATGGCCGGCGATATCCTCCGCTACACGCTCACGGTGAAGAACATAGGCACCGAGAACGCCGTAGGGGCGATGCTGCGCGACCAGATCCCGGCGCACACCAGCTACGTGCCCGGCAGCACGCGCCTGAACGGCGTCGCGGTGCCCGACCCCTCGCCGGGCGTATCGCCGCTGGCGGCCGGCCTGTTCATCCATGCGCCGGAGAATCCCACCCCCGGCGCGATGCGCGCGGACGACTCCGAGGAGGCCGACAACGTCGCCACCGTCACCTTCGAGGTACGCATAGACACCGACGTGCTCGATGGCACGCTGATCGCCAACCAAGGTTTCGTCACCGCCAGTGGAGCCGGCAACAGCGGCCCGATAGACGAACAGCCCTCGGACGACCCCCGGACTCCGGTGGTGGACGACCCGACCGTAGACATAGTCGGCAACCTGCCGCTGCTCGGCGCGCACAAGAGCGTGCATATCGAGGTGGACAATGGCACGCCCGGCATAGTCGATCCGGAGGACACGCTCCGCTACACCATACGCATCGACAACTTTGGCGCGATACCCGCCACCGATGTGCGCCTGACCGACCTGGTACCGGCGAACACCACCTATATTGCCGACTCCGTGACGCTGAACGGGCAGCCGGTCGGCCGGCCCGATGGCGGGGTGTCGCCCCTGGCGGCAGGTATCCTGGTGCACTCGCCGGATCAGGCCGTGGGCAGCGGGGTTATCTCCGCCCGCAGCCACGCTATCGTCACCTTCGACGTCAAGGTGGACGCGGGCGTGCCTGCCGGCACCCTGATCGTTAACCAGGGCGAAGTCGCTAGCCGTGAGCTGCCGACCGAGCTTACCGACGCCGACGGCGATCGCTCCAACGGCCACCAGCCCACGGTCGTTGTAGTGGGCGAAGCCCAGCAGCTTGCCATAGAGAAGAACGTGCGGGTGGTCGATGGCGGCGCCGCCGAGGCGGGCAAGCTGCTCGAGTACACGGTACGTGTGAGCAACATCGGCAGCCTGCCTGCCATCGATCTGGCGATCGAGGACGATCTGAGCCCGCCGCTGGGGGGGCAGATCGCCTACGTTGACGGCAGCGGCACGCTGAACGGTGCTGTCGCCGGAGTCTCGTTCACGGGCGATAAGCTGCGGGCGGATTTCGCCGCCGTCTACGGCGACCTGCAGCCGGGAGCCGTGGCCGTGCTGCGCTTCCGCGCCCGCATCAACCCGGATCTTCCTATAGGCACCCGCATCACCAACACCGCCGAGGCGCGCTGGAACAAGCCGGTGCAGACGGTGCGCGCCAGCGCGTCCATCGACGTGGGCGGCATACCGGGCAGCGGCATGCTGAACGGCCGCGTCTGGCACGATGCCGACTTCGACAAGGCAGCCGGCGACAACGAGCGCAAACTCGCTGGCTGGACGGTGGAGATCCACCGCAACGGCCTGCCCATAGGCCGGGTGGAGACCGATGCGCAGGGTGCCTTCAGCATTCGCGGGCTGGCGCCCAACGATCTGAGCGGCGATCGCTACGAGCTGCACTTCATCGCGCCCGGCGCCGGCAGCAACACCGCAAAGCTGGGGCAGGCGGATTCGCCCTTCACCAACGGCCTGCACCATATCGCCGACATCGCTGTGGGCTCGGGCAGCAACCTGCAGAATCTGAACCTGCCTATAGATCCCAACGGTGTGGTGTACGACTCGGTGTACCGCACGCCCATAGCCGGCGCCACGCTGACCATGGTGAGGGCGGGTTCGCGGCTGCCGCTGCCGGATAGCTGCTTCGACGATCCGGTCCAGCAGAATCAGGTCACCGGCGCCGACGGCTATTACAAATTCGACCTGAACTTCGGCAGCCCTGCCTGCCCGCCGGGGGCCGACTATCTGATTCAGGTGACGGCGCCCGCCGGCGGCGGCTACACCGCGGCGCCCTCGCGCATCATCGTCCCGGCCAGCGACGAGAGCACGACGGCCTTCTCAGTGCCCGAATGTCTGAGCAGCGGCAAGGATGCCGTACCGGCCACCGCTGACCGCTGCGAGGCGGCACCCTCCGAGTTCGCGCCATCGCCTGCCGTGACGCCGCGCGCGCCTGAGGCGCGCTACTACCTGCATCTGCGTTTGGACAATGCGCAAATGCCGGGCCACAGCCAGCTCTACAACAACCACATCGCCATCGATCCGGAGCTGGACCAGGCGCTGGCCCTGACCAAGACGGCCGCCCTGGTCAACGTCTCGCGCGGGCAGATGGTTCCCTACACCATCACGCTGAGCAACACCTTGGGCGTGGCGCTGTACGAGCTGCGTATCGTCGATACGCTGCCGGCCGGCTTCAAGTATGTGGAAGGCTCGGCGCGCATAGACGGGCGCAAGCTGGAGCCGCGGGTGGACGGCCGCGTGCTGAGCTGGGATCTGCCGGACCTGGAGCCCGATGCGCAGCACAGCTTGCAGCTGCTGGCCGTGGTCGGCGCCGGCGTGAGCGAAGGCAACTACGTCAACCGCGCCCAGGCCTTCAATGCCCGCAGCGGGGAAGCGCTTTCCGGCGAGGCGGCCGCCACCGTGCGGGTGGTGCCGGACCCGACCTTCGACTGCACCGACATCATCGGGAAGGTGTTCGACGATGCCAACCTCAACGGCATACAGGACGAGGGCGAGCGCGGCCTTGCGGGCGTGCGCATAGTCAGCGCGCGCGGACTGATAGTCACCACCGATCAGCATGGGCGCTTCCACCTCACCTGCGCCGACATCCCCGACGAGGACCGCGGCAGCAACTTCATCCTCAAGCTGGATGATCGCAGCCTGCCCGCCGGTTATCGCCTGACCACCGACAACCCGCTGGTTCTGCGGGCGACCAGGGGCAAGGCGCTGCGTTTCAACTTCGGCGCGAGCCTGCACCGCGTCGTGGGCCTGAGCGTCGCCGACGAGGTGTTCGAGCCGGGCGCCACCGTGCTGCGTCTGCAGTGGGTGCAGCGTCTGGACCTGCTCATGGCGGAACTGCAGAAGTCGCCGTCCGTTCTGCGCATTTCTTACCTGGCCGACGTCGAGGACGCGGCGCTGGTGCAGCGGCGCATCGATGCGCTCAAGCAACAAATCCGCCAGCGCTGGGAGCAGCTCGAGTGCTGCCGGCCGCTGACCATCGAGACGGAAACGTTCTGGCGCCGCGGCGGCCCGCCGGTTGGTGGACGCTAACGGAAAGTAGATGATTCGAATGTTCAAGCGTACTCATCTCATAGTGGTATTGACGCTCGCCTTCGCAGCCGCGGGTGCGGCTTTGGCCGAGTCAGCGTCCTCCAATGCGGGCAATGTCACGGAGGCGCGCCGGTTGGGCGAGGCGGTGGAGCGGCAGTTGCCGCCGGACGGCCTGTACCGGAGGTGGGTGCATGACGCCGACACCTATGCCGAACCGGTGGGCGATCGCATCGAGCTGCGCGAGGTCGTGCAGGAGCGAGTACGCACGGTGAAAGTGCGCGATCTGGTGCCGCCTATCCCGTTCGATTCGGGCGATGCAGCCATCCGCGAGCGCTACGTAGGCCTGCTCCGCGATGTGCTGGAGCGCATGAAGAACCGTCAGAACGTGCGCCTGCACTTCATCGGTCATACCGACGATGCGCCGCTCCTGCCGTCGCTGGCCGCGATCTATGGCGACAACACCGAGCTGTCGCGCGAGCGTGCCGGCACCACCGCCGAGTTCTTCATGAACGCCTTAGGCCTGCCGCCCGAGGCGGTGTCCTACGAAGGGCGTGGCGAAAGCGAGCCGATCGCCAGCAACGCCACCGAAGCGGGCCGGGCGCGCAACCGGCGCGTGGAGGTGGAGGTGTGGTACGACCAGCCCGAACAGGAGCTTGCCACGCAGGAGGTGGTGGTGCGCGAGCCGGTGCACCGCGTGCAGGTCTGCCGCATGGAGACGGTCTGCATGCTGCGCTACAAGGAGGGGCAATCGCAGCGCGCGCGCCTGAAGAATCTGATTCCGCCGCTGCACTACGATCAGGATGCCGTCACTGTCCCGGTGAGTTTCCAGCAGCGGATTCTGCAAACGCTGAACGACCTGCGATACAACCAGGGCAAGCGGAACGTGGTCGTTCGCTTTATCGGCTACTCCGACGCCGCGCAGCTGCAGGGCCGCGAGCTGCGCATTTACGGCAACCACCTGGCGCTTTCGCGCGCCCAGGCGCGGCGTGTCGAGCTGGCCGTGCTGGAAGGGCTGGCGCTGCCCGCCGACAGTGTGCAGAGCGAAGGCCGCGGCAGCGCCGATCCGGTGGCTTCCAACGACACGGCTTCCGGGCGCGCGCTCAATCGGCGCGTGGAGGTGGAGTTCTGGTACGACGATCCGCTGCATGAGCTGCCCGACGAGCCGATGCTGTGTCCCAAGCCCGAGGCTCCCGAAGTGGTGACCCGGGTCTACGATCCGCCGTCCGGTCCGTTGGCGCCGATTCTGTTCGAGCGCGGCCAGCCCGTGATCGCGCCGGGCTATCTGGAGCGTCTGCGCCAAGTGATGGGCGAGGTAAGCGATAAGGACAATGTGCGCGTCCGCTTCGTCGGCTACACCGAAACGCGGCGCCTGGAGCGGCGCACGGCCATGGTCTACGGCGACGATGTGGGCTTGTCCGTCGCGCGCGCGCGCCGCGTCGCCGAGCGCGTTCGCTCGGCCCTGGAGCTTAGCGAACGGCAGGTGGAGTTCGACGGGCGCGGTTACGTGCAATCCGCCGATGTGGTCAACGCCGGCTTCCTGCAGTCCGATACTTCGCGGGTCGAGGTGCAGGTGGTTTATGACGAGCTGATCGCGCGCGATCCCAGCGAGTTCATGGACATTACCCCCATCACCCGGGAAGTAACGCCGGTCAATCCGTTCGCGCTGAACCTGATGCGCATTACGGTAGACGGCGAGCCTATCGACGATCCGAACAAGAGCATGCAGGACCTGCAGCGCTGCACCGACGTGGCGCTGGATCAAGCCAAGGTCCAGTTCCAGTTCGATAGCCTGTCGATCAAACCGCGGCTCAACGTCAGCGCCTGGCCCAACGTCATCCGCTACCACGATAACGCCGAGACCGAGTTCCCGGAGAACCTGGTTCAGTTCAAGGCGTACACGAACTACCCGGCCTTCATCGCGCGTGCCGAAGTGCGGGTGTTCGATGCCGGACAGTCTACCCGCGCGACGCCGCTCGCCGTTGTGCCCGTGCCGCTGGATGGCATTGCCGAATGGCAGCCGGTGTTCGAGCGGCCGTCCGGAGCCGGCCGCAAGCTCGAGTACGTGCTGCGTGTGTACGATGAGCAGGGCCGCTACGATGAGACGGCACCGCAAACGCTCTGGGTGGTCGACCGGCTTACCGGCGAAACGGAGCAGAACGACCCGGCCGAGGAGCTGCTGGTCGGGTATGGCGAAACCCGCCTGGCCGTGCAGAACATCCCGCTGGACGGCGGCACGATCCGCGTATCGGGCCGAGGGGTTCCGGCAGGGCACAATGTTTGGGTGGCGGGCGCTCCGGTGCCGGTCGGCAAGGACGGTAACTTCGTCGCCGAGAAGATTCTGCCCTCGGGCCTGCACACCGTGGAGGTGGCGCTGATCGATGGCTCCGGCAGCGGGCAGCTGTTCCTGCGCGATCTGGAGCTCAAGAACAGCGATTGGTTTTATGTGGGTATCGCGGATCTGACCGCCTCGCGCTCCCGTACCCGCGGCCCGGCTGAGCTGCTGAGCGACAGGAAGCGCTACGCCAGCGATTCCGCCGTCGAGGGGCGGCTTGCCGGTTACGTGCGCGGTCGGTTCGGCGATAACTGGCGGCTTACCGCCAGCGCCGATACCCGCGAGGGGCCGGTGAAGGAGCTGTTCAGCAACTTCATGGACAAGTCGCCCGAAGCGCTGTTCCGGCGCATCGATCCCGATTACCACTATCCCAGTTTCGGCGACGACAGCACCGTGGAAGAGGACGCGCCCACCTCGGGCAAGCTCTATCTGCGCCTGCAGCGCGGCGAGGACTACGGGCTGTGGGGCAACTTCAACATCGCCTACTTGGAGAACAGCCTGGCGCATGTGGACCGCGGGTTGTACGGTGCCAACGTGCATGTGCGCTCGGAGCAGGCCACGAGCTTTGGGGAGCGGCGCTTCCTGCTGGACGGCTTCGCCGCCCAACCCGGCACGGTGGCCAGCCGTGACGAGTTCCGCGGCACCGGCGGGTCGCTGTATTTCCTGCGCCATCAGGACATTCTGATCGGCTCCGAGCGCGTGCGCATCGAAGTGCGCGATCCGGACTCCGGCCTGGTCAGCGCGGTCAAGAACCTGGTCGCGGGCCTGGACTACAGCATCGACTATCTGCAGGGGCGCATAGTGTTGGCGCAGCCGCTGTCCGGCGTCGCCACCGATCCCATGCTGGTACAGACCGGCGCCGGTGCCGGCGACGAGGTCTACCTGGTCGTGCGCTATGAGTTCACCCCCGGTTTTGACGATCTGGACACGCTCTCCAGTGGCGGGCGTATTCACTACTGGCTGGGCGATCATCTGCGCCTGGGGCTGACCGCCAGTCGCGACAAAGTGGCTGGCGAAACCAGTAGCCTGGGCGGCATCGACATGATCCTGCGTTTGAGCGAGCAGACTTGGGTGAAGCTGGAGGGCTCGCGCAGCGAAGGCATCGGTACCGATACAGTGCAGTCCTGGGATGGCGGCTTCAGCTTCGATACCAGCGCAGGCGCAGCGGCGCCAGGCGATAGGGCCAACGCGTATCGGATCGATTCCAGCATCGGGCTGTCCGACCTGCACTCCGGCCTGCAGGGGCGGGCAACGTTGTACCGGCAGTTCGTCGGTGCCGGCTATCACGCGCCGGGTCAGATCACCGACCGCGACGTCGACCAGTACGGCGGCTCGCTAGTCATGCCGCTAACCGACAGCCTCGCCACCCGGATCAAGGCCGATCGGCGGGTGCAGAGCAACGGTCTTAGTACTTCCGCTGCGGAGGTGGACCTCGATTACGCGCTCAGCGAGCGCTGGACGCTGGGCACGGGGGTGCGCCACGACGAGCGCCGCGACGATTCGCCCACCGTTCCAGTCACCCAGCGCCAGGGCGAGCGCACGGACGTGGCAGTGCGTGCCACTTATGACGGCCGGGCACGCTGGCTGGGTTATGGCTACGTGCAGGACACCGTCGCCCGCACGGGCAATCGCGATCGCAACGGTCGTGTCGGCGCGGGCGGCGCTTTCCGCGTGACCGACCGCTTCAAGCTCGATGGCGAGGCCTCTACGGGCGACTTGGGCGGGGCGGGCCGACTGGGAGTGGAGTATCTCTACTCCGACCGTACCACGGTATACAGCAACTACGGCCTGGAGAGCGAGCGCAGCGACTACGGTCTGCGCGCGCGGCGGGGCAATTTCACCGCCGGTTTCCGGACTCACTACTCCGACACCACCAGCGTCTACTTCGAGGAGCGATACAGTCATGGCGATGTGCCTACCGGTCTGACTCATTCGGCCGGTGTGGACCTGGCGCCGTTCGATCGCTGGACTTTCGGTATCAATGCCGATTACGGCACTTTGCGGGACAACGTGACCAGCGCCGATCTGGAGCGCCTGGCCCTAGGCCTGCGTGTCGGCTATGGGTTGGAGGCGGTGCAGCTGGCGCATGCCATCGAGTATCGCGAGGACACCATAGAGGCGACCGACGGGGAGTTATCCGAGCGTCTGACCTGGCTGATTCGCAACAGCGTGCGCTACCAGATCAATCCCGACTGGCGCTTCATAGGCAAGCTCGATCATGCCCGCAGCGACAGCTCGCAGGGCTCGTATTTCGACGGTCGTTATACTGAAGCTTCGGTGGGGTACGCGTACCGACCGGTCAACCATGACCGACTGAACGTGCTTCTCAAGTACACCTATTTCTATAATCTGCCCTCGGCTGGGCAAGTCACATCCTCCAGCGCTACGGCCACTTACGTGCAGAAGAGCCACATCTTCGCGGTGGATGCCATGTACGACATCACGCCGCGCTGGGCCTTGGGCGGCAAGTATGCCTATCGCTTGGGGCAGGTGGCTGTGGACCGGGAAGATCCGGAGTTCTTCGACAGCCGCGCGCATTTGTACATCCTGCGCGCCGATTGGCGCTTTCTCCGCCACTGGAGCGCGCTGCTCGAAGGGCGCTTGCTCGACTTGCCCGACGCCAAGGACCAGCGCAGCGGCGCGTTGGTGGCGCTGTATCGCCACTTCGGCGCCAACGTCCGCCTGGGGCTGGGGTACAACTTCGCCGAGTTCTCGGACGATCTGACCAACCTCGATTACAACCATCAAGGGGTGTTCATCAATATCGTTGGTTCGTTCTAGGGTGGTTTCCCATACTGCCCCCTCACCCCAACCCCTCTCCCGCGGAGGGGAGAGGGGCTTAAGAGGTGGTGCTAGGTAGGGTGGTGGGAGGTTCGGGGTGTACGTCTTTCTCATCTCCCCCTCACCCCA
>CAYWPG010000042.1:0-31458 GCA_964460035.1 uncultured Alkalilimnicola sp. | reverse complement strand
CCGCGCACCTCGCCAATAATCTCCGCCAGCTTCTCAGCCATGCCCCGCATGGCGGCCAGCAGCCTGCCCGCTTCGTCTTGACCACGCACCTCGAACTGCACGTTCAGATCGCCACGGGCCAGCTGTTCGGCCGCCTCCACGGCTATTTGCAATGGACGGCCGACCATGCGCGTGGTCACGAAATACAACAGCACGACCATGGCCACGCCAGCTGCCACAGTGAAGGCAATCATATAGTTACGCAGCAGATTTCGATCGCGCGTGAACTCATCAGTGTAAGTTCCAGCCGATATGGACCAGTTCCATGGCTCGAAGAGCGTGTAAATGGCCACCTTCTCTCGTGGCTCCGTATCACCGAGCTGCTCGTCCTTCCAGTAGTAACGAATGATCCCTTCGCGCTTGTCCAGCATCTCCTGCACGAAGCGAAGACCGTAGGGATCGGCAACATGCAACATCGGCCGACCTTCCAGCTGCGGATGCATGGTCGACACGCCGTAGTTGCTGCCGGGCGTTGCGTCGGTGGCCACCACATACCCGGTTTCGCCTACCGGATGAGCCAGAATCTGCCGCTTGGCTTCGGCAACGGCGCCCTCTATGTCGACGCCTACGAGCAACAAGCCGTAGACCTCGCCCTGGAGGATTAGTGGGATCACTCTGTACATGTGAGCGCGGCCATCGATATTGCTCATGCGAACCAACGTTTCGCCCGCACCGAACCGGCGCAGGTGCTCATCGTTCCAGTCCGGTGTTTGCGTCAGCTCGGTGCCGCTGGCGTCTCTTGAGGAAACGACCGAATAATCGCCCGCCTCGCGCCTGTATACCACTATCGTGGCAGGCGCTCTTCTGATCAAAAAATGGAGCACGTTCATATCGTGCTCGTCCCGCAGAACAAGACCGTCCGCATCCCCCTGGATCACTCCCGTGACCTCGGGCAACAAGCGTTCGAGAACGGCGTCCAGTTCCAGGCGCGCTTGACGATCCACCGCGGCCAGAACAGCCAGGCTGAGGCCAAGCTGGTTTTGCATCGCCGCCAGCGCCCGGCGGTCCAGGATATCGGTGGCGGTACGAGTCAAAGACCAGATCATGCCCGTAAGCACCACGCCAATGATGAGCAGGGCTAGCGAGGCGAGTTTGAACGGGATAGAAAGGCGTTGAAAACGATCAATCATGTTCGTCGTCTCGTGTAAATTGGATGGCGGAGGCGTGTTACGCTGCGGGGATACGCTCTGCCTCCTGCTCGCAAACGCGCTGAATAAGGCTTCCCACGTCCAGGATGAGCGCCACTTGGCCATCGCCAAGAATGGTGGAACCGCCCAGCCCTTTAAGCCCACGGAATAGCGGCCCAAGCGGTTTGATGACGGTCTGATGCTCGCCAAGCAGTTCATCCACCAACAAACCGGCCTTGGCCCCGCCCTGCTGTACGACTACTACGTTTTCACGCGGGCTTCCGGCGCCCGTAAGGCCGAAGCAGTCGCGAAGGTTGAGCACGGGAAGCACTTCGCCGCGTAAGCTCACATAGCTGTCACTGTTTTTCTGGTCACCCCGGGCAGCGTCGAGCTCTATGCACTCGACCACCGACTCCAGTGGAATCACGTACCTGTCTCCGGCAAGCCTGACCAGGAAGCCGTCGATGATCGCCAGCGTCAACGGCAAGCGGATACGGAATGTGGTCCCCACCCCCTCTTGTGAGGCCACCTCCACCGTACCCCGCAGGGCTTCGATATCACGTCGCACGACATCCAGCCCCACTCCACGGCCAGAGAGGTTGGTTATCCGCTCTGCGGTCGAGAACCCAGCTTCGAAGATCAGATCGAAAATCTGTTGCTCGCTGAGCTGCTGGCCGGGGGGGAGCAGTCCCCGTGCGGCCGCCTTAGCGAGAATCTTCTCTTTTTGCAGGCCGCCGCCATCGTCGGTGACCTCGATAACGATGCCGCCGGCTTCATGGAAGGCATTCAGCCGCACCTGTCCTTGAGCAGGCTTGCCCAGGGCAAGCCTCTGTTCCACCGGCTCGATACCGTGGTCCAAGGCATTTCGCACCAAGTGGGTAAGCGGATCGGCGATCTTCTCGACCACCGTCTTATCCAACTCCGTCTCGGCGCCATCTATGCTCAGAGCGATGTCTTTGCCCAGCTCCGATGCCACGTCTCGTACGATACGCCCGAACCGCTGGAAGGTTTCCCCGATCGGAACCATGCGCAACTGCAGCGAGCGATCGCGGATTTCCTCGACCAGACGCGATAGCTCCAGCGCCGACTCGGCGGTCGAAGAGTCTCGGGACGAGGCCGCCGAGAACGCCGTAGACGCGCTCGCAATAACCAGCTCGCCGATCAGGTTAATCAGTCTATCGAGCCGTTCGGCATGCACTCTGATATACGGCCCGGCCTGATTACGCCGGCTACGGTCATGCCGCTGCTTTTGCAGTGCCGCTTCCACGACTTGCGCGTCTACCGCGCCCTGTCCGATCAGCACCTCGCCCAGCGGCGTATTGCACTGCTGGGGCTGCCGCTGCGCCGCCAGGCCGTGCGCGAGCTCGTGCGGCGTAAGCGCGCCGCAGGCTACCAGCAACTCGCCTAAGCGTGCGTCGTCTTCCGGCAATTCGCTGATAAGCCGCATATAGTCAGCCAGCCGGCTTCGCGGCGGCAGGATCCGGAGTTCGCAATCGTCGCGAACGAACTCGAATACCGCTTCGATAGCGGACTTGTCGACATCGCCCCGGAAGGCGATTTCAAAGCCCAAATAGCAGTCTGTCGGATCGAATGCCTCGGGCGCCGGCAAACCATCCGCCACGGTTTCAACGTGCAGTAGCTCCCCAAGTCCCGCCAGGTAGGCAATGAACCCCATCGGGTCCATGCCGTGGCGCAAGACATCGCGCCCGAAACGCACCGAAATATGCCAAGCGTCGCTGCGCACAGACTCTTCGCGGGCGACTTGCTGCCGCGCCGCCGCCTCGGACAAAGAGGTTGCCGGGGCCGCCGCTGCCAGCGCAGCGAGTTCACCGGCCAGAACGCCTCCGAGCTCCTGCAGCTCCCGGGCCAGATCCTCGTCGCATTCAGGCGCACGCTCCACCAGCTCGAGAATATGGTCGCGGCACTTGAGCAGTAGCGCGGCCAAGTGCGAGTCCAGCGTCAACTCTCCCTGCCGGAGGCGGTTCAGCGTGCTCTCGACCAGCTGCGCAAAATCCACCACCGGCTGCAATGCAAAGGAGCCGGCGGTGTCTTTGACGGTGTGCACTCTGCTAAGCAGCGAATTCAGCAGGGCAGGATCGCCTGGGGTCGCTTCGAGCCGGAGCAAATCGTTCTCCATTTGCTCGAGTAGTTCCCGGCTCTCGAGCAAGAAGGTTCGGAAAGCCGAATCCAGAGTCATGGGCCACCTCCCTGCGCGGATGAGGGCAGGATTACGGGGTCACCCAGCAGTCCGGCTGCATTCATCAGGCTTAACGTGGACAGAACGGCGGCGCTGTGGTTGATCAGACTGAGTGCCCGTCTTCGCATCGAGGCCAGGCGCTTCGCCATCAACAGCAGCTGCAAGCCTGCGGTATCGAATTCAGCCACCTCGGCAAGATCCACGGCCGCGATGTCGTGCTTCGCAAGCACAGTGCCCAAGGTCTGCCAAGCTTCTGTCGCTTGCTGGATCGTCAAGCTGCAACGCAGCCGTAGTGTGCCCCCCGGCTCAAGCGAGAAATCCACTTCGCTCATGCAGCCGCCACCAGTTCCGAAACGACGGCGAGCATCTGCACGGAGTTGCAGGGCCTGACCATCCATGCTCTGGCGTCGGCGGCCTGTACTTCGAATCGCTTCTCGGCGGCCGCGTCGCCGGTCAGCTTGCCCGGCGCAGCGCTGTCATCGGTCGCTTCGATCGCCGGCTTACCGGCCCCTTTCGGCGTGATGGCGACTGCCTCTCTCATGACTGCCGAGTCGTCCACGATCGTTATTGTTCTGGTCATTTCCCTCCTCCTTCGAAGAGGCCCGCGTCACGGCACCGGGATTTTGCACTTGAAGCCAACAGGATTGATCGGGGCATTACACAGCACAAGCGCTGGGCACTCGCCCTGCTCCAGCCCGTGTCACTGGAACGAAGGCAGAGGCGATCGCCGCGTCCCTGGCGCTGTGCTGGAGCGCCGGACCCGGCAAGGACTGCAGGATTCGGGCCTCCGAACGTCCCGCGCTCGCAAGCCACCGGCCACACTCTGCTTTCCCTACCGTGAAGAGGGCCACTGTCGATGATCGGGCAATAGACCAGCGGCCCATATCGGCAAGCGCTGAATCTTCACTAGGAATTGGCCGCAAGCTGATACGCGAAGAATTCCCAGAATGCTAGGAATATTCCCAGCTGGGCTGCGCAACACGCTTACGGGGTATTCGTCAAGCCGTGCTGCATGGCGTAGCGAATGAGGGCCGCCATGTTGTCCAGCCCCAGCTTGCGCATGATGTTCGTCTTATGCGTACTAATCGTCTTTACGCTCAGATGCAGGCGCTTCGCGCTTTCCGACACCGTGCAGCCCTGTGCCAGCAATAGCAGCACCTGCTGCTCGCGGCGCGACAAGCGGCCATGCGGAGCATCTTCCACCCCCATTGCCTGCAGGGCGAGCCTTTCCGCAACATCATGGTTGATATACAGCCTCCCAGCGGCCACCCGTCTGATGGCGGCTAGCAGCTGTTCCGAAGGGCATGCTTTCGTCAAGTACCCCATCGCTCCGGCCTTGACGGCCTGCACCGCGTACATCTCATCCTCATGTACGCTGAGAACCAGGATCGCGAGCTGCGGGAACCGCGCGCGTACCGCCCTGATCAGCTCGATACCGCTGCGGCCGGGCATGGACATGTCGCACAGCAGAACATCCGGTACCTCGCGCCCTAGCCTGTCGAGCAACTCGTCCCCGTCCGCCGCTTCATAAGCCAGCGTCATATCGCTCTGCTCGGAAATAATCTGTTTGAGACCATCGCGTACAATGGGATGATCGTCGGCGATCGCTATACGTATCATCTCCCCCCCCTTGGACCTCCCCATGCGGGGCTCGCATTCGGCATTTGCCGCGCCCCGCCCGGCAGCCGCGGACGACGCCCGGACTCTGCCGAGTTCCACCTTGCATTGAGGCGCAATTGCTTGGCCGCTGGCCGCTTGGAACAGCACGGGGATCTGCTGCCTACGGCTCATGCGCGCGGGAGTTCGCTCCATCGACTACCTTTGTGGAGCGCAGAGAGCGAGCTGGAACGCTTACGGGATGAAGGTTCTCAGCATTGCTTGCCAACACCCCACTCGCTTCGCGCCCGTGTTTGGCACTGAGCGCCGTACGAACGGGCGTACCGCACTACTCAATGCACCGCCATCAGGCTTCGCACACGGCCTACTGAAACTTACCCCTTACCTTATCGGCAGGCGTAGGCGCTGGTTGAGCGCGGGGCATAGGAGCCTTGTCTTGCGCCATGCCCAGCCGAGAGATGGCTTCGATTGCACGCGCCAACAGCGCCCGCAATCGGACGCTCAATGGAGACTACTGCGCCCATTCGCACCTGCCACTCAAGGCGTGGCGCCCGTTTGGACGCTGCGCCGGCGCAGTGGTAACGTCTTATATGCCAACGGTCGGAAAAGGTGCCCGCCACTACGATCCGTTCCGCCAAGTAGCATGGAGCGCAGTAGGGTTTCCGCCTCGCCGAGCCCTACGGCAAGAACGCCACTGCGGCCGCTCGCATGGAGAGGGATAATGCGCCTAATCCGTTCCCGCTCGTTCACGGTTTCCGCTGGTCTGCTAATGACCAGCATTGTGCTGCTCGCACTCGCGAGCATGATCGTCTCCATGCTCATCGCCGAAATCGCGCGCGGCGACGCCGCCGCGCTCAACGCTGCCGGCTCGCTGCGCATGCAATCATTCAGGCTCTCCACTTATTTGCAGATTCAGCCAGACGACGGTGCTCGCCTGCAGCGGTTCGTTCAGCACTTCGAACAAAGTCTCGATAGCGGCGAGCTCACCACGCGGATTCCGGAGCCAGCCAGTCATCCTTTACGCATCTCCTACGAACACGTTCGCGCACGCTGGCGCGAAGAGATGCAACCGGCAATCGCACTTGCCTACGCAGAGCCTGCGGTAGCGCGAACGCGCTATCTTGCTCAGCTGGACGATTTCGTCGGCGGTATAGACACCATGATGCTCCTGCTGCAGCAACGGGTAGAGAGCAAAACCCAGCGGCTGAGGCTGGTGCAGGCCATCTTGTTTTCCCTCACCGCTATGCTGGCGCTGTACGCTGTGTACCGGACACGCAAGTATGGGTTGCCGCGCGTGCGCGAACTCGGCCGCGCGGCCGGTCGTGCTCGCCCGAGCAACGGCCTGCCCAGCATGCCTTTCCACGCTGCAGAGCCGGAGGCGGCGGACCTCTCCAGCGCGTATCGAAATCTCGAACAGCGGATCGAAAAGGACACCGCGGCCTTACAACGCAGCAACAAGGCCTTGCGCCTGCTCTACGAAACCGCGCAGACACTGTGTCGCGCGCCGGACACACAACCGGACTACAGCGCCATTCTCCAGCGCATGGAGCAGCTGTTCGGCGATGTTCGCGTAACGCTGTGCCTGAGCACGCCCGATGCCGATCAGGCTTACCAGCGCATAACCAGCTGTGCGGCGACACGCCCTACCTTCTGTCAGGCACCCGCTTGCGCCCCCTGCTTCAGCGGCACAAGACAGCTTACGGCATCCGGCGACAGGCCCACTCGGCACGTCCCCATACGCGACGCCGGCCGCAGTTACGGAGTGCTGATACTCGAGTACAACCTGGGCCAGGAGCCGGAGGACTGGCAACTTGAACTCGCCGAAACCATCGCTGGCCATATAGCTGCGGCACTGGGACTTGGCCATCGGAATGAACAGCACCGCCGCCTGGCTCTGATGGACGAGCGAGCGGTCATAGCCCGAGAGCTGCACGACTCGCTCGCACAAGCGCTCTCCTACCTCAAGATTCAGGTCAGCCGCCTTCAGGCGCTGGTCACACGAGGCGCGGCGAAGGAGGAAAAGGAGGAAGTGCTCACCGAACTGCGTAACGGGCTCAGTTCCGCCTATCGCGAACTGCGCGAACTGCTAAGCACTTTCCGGCTAAAGATCAACGAAGCCGGCCTCGAGCCCGCCCTACGTAGCACCATGAGCGAATTCGCCGAACGTGGCGGCCTGAACATCGTGCTCGATTACCAGCTCTCTCACTGCCCGCTCACGCCCAACGAAGAGATTCATGTGCTGCAGGTAGTACGCGAGGCGCTGGCTAACATTGTGCATCATGCGCAAGCGCGCACCGCTGAGGTTTCCTTGACCGTGAGCCAGGACGGCTTGGTCAATGTCGTGGTGCAGGACGATGGCGTGGGCTTGCCGGACAACTGGCAGCGACGGAATCATTACGGCCTAGCGATCATGCAGGAACGTAGCAACAGCGTCGGCGGCGAACTGAGTATCGGCCGTCGTCCGGCGGGCGGTACAGAGATACGTATGCGCTTCCCGCCTCAAATCGCGCGCCACAACACCGACAATAGCTTGCTATCATCGATATCATGACCCAGCACGCCGACAACGCGAATACCGCCCCCAAGACCCAGATCCTGATCGTCGACGATCACCCCTTGTTCCGCCGCGGGGTGGTTCAGCTGCTTGCCATGGACTCGGAGTTCGCGGTCGCCGGCGAAGCACGCAACGGCGAGGAAGCGCTGCGCATAGTCGAACGCGCGGACCCGGACCTGATCCTGCTCGATCTGAACATGCGCGGCATGGGAGGGCTGGAAACATTGCACCGTTTGCGCGCTCAAGGCGTGGATACGCGCATCGTGGTGCTTACCGTTTCCGATAGCGACGAAGACGTGGTGGCAGCGCTACGAGCCGGCGCCGACGGCTATCTGCTCAAGGATATGGAACCAGAACAGTTACTCGAGCAGGTCAAGGAAGCAGCCGTGGGCAAAATGGTACTCAGCCCCCAACTCACGGCCGTGGTCGCCAATGCCTTGCGCTCCCCCTCGCTCGCCGACGACAACGAACTGGCAAGCTTGACCAACCGCGAGCTCGATATTCTTCGGTGCTTGGCTCGCGGGCTGAGCAACAAGATGATCGCCCGCGACTTAGATATAGCCGAAGGCACGGTAAAGGTTCACGTCAAGAACCTGCTCAAGAAACTCGGCCTGCGTTCGCGCGTAGAAGCGGCCGTCTGGGCAGTCAATCACCACATCGAGTGATACCGCCCCCCTCTCTTGGGGCATCGCATCCAAGCCCGATTTCGAACGGGATCGTTTACCCCCAGCCTGCGCGGCTTGAGCTGCGCCGGTTGGATCCGCGGCGCGCCGAGCACGCTCGGCCTCCTTAGCTTGGCTGCATCGCGTCTGCACGGCATGACGGCCTCCCCATCGTCTACCTCTTAAGAGGGATCTGGCTGCGGTAGCAACTTCGTTAGCATGTTCATATATTCCCGCGGCCGTCACGGAGGCCCTATGCCCCATTCGCAGATCACTCCTTTACGCCAATCCCGCAATAATTGCCGCAGTTGCCGTCTTGCCACTTTGTGTCTGCCGGACACGCTCGAAGAAGAGGACGTCAATCAGCTGGATAGCATCATCCTGCGTCGGCGGCCCATCGAACGAGGCGAGACACTGTTCCATGCCGGCAGCAAGTTCAACGCGATCTATGCGGTACGGACCGGCGCGCTCAAGACCTTCACAGTACTTCCCTGCGGCGACGAGCATATTGCAGGATTTCACCTGCCGGGCGAGCTCATCGGTTTGGATGCGATCAGCACTCAGACCTACCCCAGCACAGCGGTCGCGCTGGAGACCACCACCGTGTGCGAGGTTCCCTTTTCCGCGCTGGAACGGCTCATCGTCAGCAATCCGGTGCTACAGCGTCATCTGGTGCGGATCATGAGCCGCGAGCTTTACGCCGAGCAAGGAATGAGCATTGCTCTGGCACGGCGCTCCGCCGAACAGCGGCTGGCAGCCATACTGCTGTCGCTCTCCGAGCGCTTCGCAAATCGCGGCCTCTCGCGTCAGCGCTTTCGCTTGCCCATGTCCCGCCATGAGTTAGGCAATTATCTGGGCCTGGTCCCTGAAACCATGAGCCGCACCTTCCGCCGCCTCGAAACGCAGAACTTGGTGCATACGGAAGGCAAGGAAATATCGCTGATCGACCTGGAAGGGTTGGCCGTACTGGCTCACGGCCCCGGCGCCGGAATTTCCCGCACCGGCCGAGCCTGAACAGGCAGGCTTGGACCCGCTTGACGTTCATCAAGGGCGCCGCCGCGCCGGTCGCTTAGAGTCCCCGCAAGGAAAGCGGGGGCATCGGGGCTTGAAGAGCCCCCTTATCCTCCGCTCACATGCGCAACCCAGCCGCAGATGCCATCGAGTCCTTGGCGAGCAAGCGGCGCGGGCGGCCGCATTCACGAGGCGAGGAGGAACTCGATGGATCTTGTTTGCCCCGCCGGCAGTCTGCCGGCACTCAAGGCTGCTGTCGAAAATGGCGCCGATGCGGTTTATATCGGCTTTCGTGACGACACCAATGCCCGCCACTTCGCCGGTCTGAACTTCTCCGAGGCGAACGCCAAAGCCGGTATAGCTTATGCGCACGAGCGCGGCGTCAAAGTATTCGTCGCGATCAACACTTACGCGCAGACCGAATCCTGGGCCCGGTGGACACGAGCGGTAGACCAGGCGGCAAGCTTGGGCGTGGATGCGCTGATTCTTGCCGATGTGGGCGTGCTCGATTATGCGGCCGAGCACTACCCCGACCTGCCCTTGCACCTCTCGGTGCAAGCATCGGCTACCAATCCGGCTGCCCTGCAGTTCTACCACGAACGCTTCGGCATTCGCCGGGCGGTGCTACCGCGCGTGCTGTCGCTCTCGCAGGTCAAGATGCTTGCCGCAGACAGCCCGGTGGAGCTGGAGGTATTCGCCTTCGGTTCGCTCTGTATCATGGCAGAGGGGCGCTGCACGCTCTCCTCCTACGTCACCGGCGAGTCGCCCAACAGCGCCGGCGTCTGCTCGCCCGCTAAAGCGGTGCGTTGGGAAACCACAGCAGAAGGGATGGAATCGCGTCTCAACGGCGTCCTGATCGATCGCTTCCGCGCCGGTGAGAATGCCGGCTATCCCACCCTCTGCAAGGGGCGCTTCAATGTCGGCCGACATACGTATCATGCCCTGGAAGAGCCTACCAGCCTCAACACTCTCGCCTTGCTGCCCGAACTTCTGGCGGCTGGCGTCAAGGCGGTAAAGATCGAAGGGCGGCAACGCAGTCCGGCCTATGTGGAGCGTGTTACGCGGGTATGGCGCCAGGCCATCGATGCTTGCCGCAACGCCCCCGCCGATTTTCAGCCTCGCGGCGACTGGATGGAGGCACTGAGCGCGCTGTCCGAAGGCAGTCAGACCACTCTCGGCGCCTACCACCGCCCCTGGCAGTAACCGAGCAGTGCCGCGCGCTCGTTTACCCGCGTGGCCCACCCAAAGGAGAGTTCCTATGCGTATCGCGCTCGGCCCTGTACTGTATTTCTGGTCCAAGGAAACCCTGCAGGCGTTCTACCAACGCATGGTCGATACCCCGGTGAACACCATCTACATCGGGGAAACCGTCTGCTCCAAGCGCCGCAGCTTTCGTGTCGGCGAATGGGTAGATCTTGGGCGCGAACTAGCTGCGCGCGGCAAGACGGTACGGCTCTCTACGCTGACGCTAATCGAGGCCCGATCCGAGTTGGGGGTGGTCAAGCGCCTGTGCGACAACGGCGAGTTCATGGTCGAGGCCAACGATCTTGCCGCGGTGCAGATGCTGAGCGAGCGCCGCCTGCCCTTTGTTACGGGCCCGAACGTGAATATCTACAACCCCCGCACCCTGCTTGTACTGCGTAAGGCCGGTCTGCAGGGGTGGGTAGCGCCGCCGGAGATGTCCCGCGACGCGCTGCGCGATCTAGTGGCGGCGGCGGCCAACGAGCCGGCATTGGCGGGGCTGGAGACCGAGGTGTTCGCTTACGGACGCTTGCCGCTGGCCTTCTCTGCGCGCTGTTTCACCGCTCGTCATCACAATCTGCCCAAGGATCAATGCGGCCTGCGCTGCATAGACGACCCGGAAGGCATCCCGGTACACACCCAGGAAGGCTCGGTGTTCCTCACCATCAATGGGATTCAGACCCAGTCCGGCCTGCTCTACAACCTGCTGGACGAGTGGCACGATCTGCAGGCCTTAGGCGTGAATCAAATGCGGATCAGCCCGCAACCGCAAGGCACCGAAGCCGTCGTGGCGGCCTTGCATGCGCGCATTCAGGGTCGCGACGACGATGACTGGCAGGCCCCCACCGAGACCTGCAACGGCTATTGGTATGGAGAGGCGGGCATGCTCTGGCAGCCCGCGCGCGATCAGCTCTAGGGTAAGCGGGCCGCCACCTCGGCGGCTTGCAGCAGCGCCCAGCGTAGCGGCGGCGGCAAGTCGGACAGATCCAGGCGGTCCATTACATTCTTCACCTGTAGCCCCAGCTCCGTATCCCCCTCCAAGCGCAGCCGACGCTGAAAGAACAACGTATCCGGATCTTCGCGGCGTGCCGCCAGCAGCAGCAAGTCGCGGACATTGCCGGCGATCAGCACCTCCGGTTCAGCTGCGACCACCCTCAACCGCCGCGATGCGCCCATGGTGAAATTCCAGCGCAGTCCAAGACCTTCGATCGCAACGGCGACCACCCGGTCTTGCAGAAAATCGAGCTCCCCGTCTTCGATCAGCGGCCGCAATCCGATGTTGAGCATAGTCACCAAGGGCGGCGCCAGAACGCGCCCTGGCAACGACCCAAGAAGGCGCAAGGGCGTGGAAGCGTTCGCCGCACCGCTCGATGTCTTCGGCATGGAATGTCTCTCATTCGCCACGTTCGTCAACTATCTCCTGTCCGCATTTCCAGGCCGGGCTGCCAGAGGAATATCGAACAGGATGTAGTGCCTCCACGCGCTCTGCCTTAATCTTGGTCAACTCCTCCCATCGATAGGCGGCCTGACCCAAATCAACACCTAACCCGCTACTGCTCGATAAAGTGATTGCAATTGCACCCATCTGGTGATCTGCATGGACCAAACGCTACGATTCGACCGCGCCCTGATCGAGAAGTACGATCGTCCCGGGCCACGCTATACCTCCTATCCCACTGCGCCTCAATTCCACGAAGGTTTCGGCGCCTTGGAGTACGCTGAAGCCGCGCGCAGCAGTAACGAGGACCCGGTGCCCAAGCCTCTGTCTGTATACGTCCACATTCCCTTCTGCCGTAGCCTCTGCTACTACTGCGCCTGCAATAAGATTGTCACGCAACGCACTGAAAAAGCAGGTCATTATCTAGGCTACCTGCAGCGGGAGATAGGCCTTCAGGCGGCGCTGTTCGATAACGACAGGCAGCTTACGCAGCTGCACTTGGGCGGTGGCACACCCACTTACTTCACCGACGAGCAGCTTGCCGTACTGATGCGCGAGCTGCAGCAAAATTTCCCACTAGATCAGACGGATGGGAGAGAATTCTCACTTGAAGTCGATCCACGCACAGCGTCCTCCGAGCGTATCCAGGCGCTGGCGGAGCTGGGCTTTAACCGGCTCAGCTTTGGCGTGCAGGACTTCAACCCAGCTGTACAAGCCGCTGTCAATCGCATCCAAAGCGTGGAACAAACCGAGGAGCTTATCGTTGCCGCCCGCCGCGCGGGCTTTCGCTCCGTAAGCGTGGATCTGATCTACGGCCTGCCTAAGCAGACCGTCGCCAGCTTCGATGCAACGCTGGCCAAGGTGATCGCGATGCGCCCCGATCGCATCGCCACCTACAACTATGCGCATCTCCCACAGCTGTTCCGCGCGCAGCGCCTCATTCGCCCCGAGGATATGCCGCCGCCCGAGCGCAAGCTGGAACTGCTCGAGCTCACCATCGACAGGCTCACTGCGGCGGGTTATGTGTACATAGGCATGGACCATTTCGCGCTGCCCGAGGACGAGCTCACCTTGGCGCAACGCAACGGCACATTGCAAAGGAACTTCCAGGGCTACTCCACCCATGCCGAATGCGATTTGATCGGCCTGGGCATTACCGCGATCGGCAATGTGGGCGGCAGTTACAGCCAAAACGTGAGGGAGCTTTTTCAGTACTATGCCAAACTGGATGCTAACGAAATCCCCGTATTTAGAGGTTATACGCTGAGCACGGATGATCAGTTGCGGCGGCAAGTAATAAGCAGCTTAATGTGTCACGGAAGAATTTCCTTCAAAGAAATTGAAAGCGATTACCCGATAAGCTTCAGCAATTACTTCGCGCCGGAGCTCGCCGCTCTTCAGAGCTTCGCCGCCGATGGACTGGTTCGGTTGGATAGAAACGCGATCGAGGTCCTCCCCGTCGGGCGTTTGCTGATGCGCAACATCGCCATGGTGTTCGACAGCTACCTCAACCGTAATCAGCGGGCAACCTTCTCGCGCACGGTGTAAAGCTCAGACACCCGGGACACGATTTGTCCGTCCGGCCTTTGCGTTCTGGGTCGACCGTGGCGCGACCCAGAACCCCTGCTACAGATTCGCCCATGGCACGGGCCAATCAGTGCCCCGCCGCCAACTTCCGTCTCGTGGTTACTATTGTGGGACTTGACGCCGACCAACAGTGTCGTCTAAAGTCGCGGCGCTCATTTCTCTGTGCAATGGGCCGAACGGCTGTTGCCGTTTCGGCAGGAGATCAAGCGACCTTTATGGACGTTCCCAGTAGTTGGCCCAGTCTGGGCTCTATAGATAAGCGATCCTCCGCGGATCGGCAGTCCGGCTCCTTACCGACTGCCTCCTAGAGTCTTCTAGAGGTTGCCGGTCCACCGCCGTCGCTGCCGCACCCGCGGCAGTTCGGTCAGAGGTGGACTTGTGGAAATAGAATCCCTTGCCGAGTCGGTACGTGCGACGTTGGGGAGCGACGCGCAGGCGCTGCGCGCATTGCTCGAAGACGTGCATCCTGCTGACCTAGCCCTTTGCCTCGCTCCTATGGAGCCGGCGGACACTTGGCACGTGCTGGCGGCGCTGCCGCTTCGCGATCGTGCCGAAACCTTCGGTTACCTCCCCACCGAGCGCCAGGTGGAGCTGGCCCAGACTCTGAGTCGCAAAGAGCTTGCCGGCATAGTCTTCCACATGTCGGCCGACGAGCGGGCGGACTTGTTCAATCGCCTGTCGCAAGAACAGCAGGAAGCGCTGCTGCCGGCGCTCGCGCAAGCCGAGCGCGACGATATTCTGCGGCTCGCTTCGTACCAGGAAGGCACCGCCGGTGCCATTATGACGTCGGATTACGCAACGCTGTCACCACACCTGACGGCACGCGAAGCTATAGAACGCCTGCGGCGCGAAGCACCGGATAAGGAAACCATCTATCAAGCCTATGTGATCGACGACGACCGGCATGTGGTCGGCGTCGTGTCGCTGCGCGACCTTATCCTCGCTCCCGGGCACCGGCGCGTCGAAGACTTTATGGTTCGCGACGTGATCAGCGCCTATGTAGACGACCTGCAGGAGGAGGTCGCCGAGAAGATCCAGAAATACGACCTGCTCGCTCTGCCCATCCTCAACGGCGGCGACCGGCTGGTCGGCATCGTCACCTATGACGACGCCATGGACGTTGTCGAGGAGGAAACCACCGAGGACTTCCATCTTTCGGCGAGCGTGGACCGCCTCGATACCAGCTTTCGCGACGCCAGCTTCGGCCTGCTCTATCGCAAGCGCGTCTTCTGGCTGGTGTTGCTGGTATTCGGGAACCTGTTCTCCGGGGCGACCATCGCCTATTTCGAGGACGCCCTCAAGAGCTATATTGCACTGGTGGTTTTCCTGCCCTTGCTGGTAGGGAGCAGCGGCAATGCCGGATCGCAAGCGGCGACACTGATGGTGCGCGCCATTGCCACCCGCGACGTGCACTTGCGCGACTGGGGGAGGATGCTCGGCCGCGAACTGCTCGTTGCCGGAGCGCTAGGGGTGACCATGGCCTTGGCGATCTCCGGCGTAGGTCTCATACGCGGCGGCAGCCAGATAGCCCTGGTGATTTCCCTGACCATGATCGTCGTCGTGGTGATCGGCAGTCTGGTGGGCATGTCGCTGCCTTTCGCGCTCTACCGCTACGGCTTCGACCCGGCCACGGCCAGCGGCCCCCTGGTGACGACCATAGCCGACGCCCTGGGTGTGCTGGTCTACCTCGCTATCGCCTCGACGATCTTGGAGCTGACGCCCGGCTGAGGACACGCCGGGCACCGTCAGCTCGCCGAATGTTTCCGCTGCGCTACGTGAGCGGGCGTGCGCAGCGGTACTAGCGCCCGCACTAGACGATCGCGCACAGCCGCTAATGCACTAGCACTTGATAACGCAGCTCCACACTGCCGCCCGCGGGCACTTGCAGCAGCCAGTGAGCGCGCTGGGCGTCCACGCGCTTATGGGGCACGTTCTCCTCGACGACGCGCCAGTCACCGTAAAAGATCTCCTCGACGACCACGTTTGCTTCTTGCTTGCCGGCGTTGCTCACCCGCAACTGCCATTCCAGCTCGCGCGCCCGATCTCCTGCATTGCGAAAAGCGAGCTGGCGCCGCTCTACAGAAACGTCGAAAGCTTGCCCCAAGGCGGCTTCCCAATACTGGCCCACAGCCAGCCCATTCATCGCCGCCTCGCCAACCCAAAGGCTGCGTCCATCCGCTTCCGCTTGATATACCCGCACCACGCCCGCCGGCAATGGTTCGCCCAAGGCCGGCGACTTGTTCTCCAGCCGCAGCCAGCTCTCCGCCTGTTGAGTCACTTCACGCGGCTGCGGCTGGCTGCCGATGCCACGCAGACGGTATTCCCTGTGCACCGGAATATCGCGGCGCGACAACAAACGCAGCTGCTGGCGGCTCTGCGCCGGCAGCGTTACCGGCTCGGAAAAGGAAAAACGGTAGAGATCGCCGCTAGGCACCGCATCCGGAGCGGCGGCCATCATTGCCTCCGTGCGCGTATAAGGCCTGGGCGGCTCGGCGCTGCGATAAACCGTGCCGGCGACAAGGTCCAGGTCGCCGTCGAACGCCATATCGGTGGCGTTCTCCACCACGGCCATGGCCGTGAGATCGATCAGTCCTTCTTGCGGACGCAGCAGCGCGATGTACTCGGCGCGCCAGTTCATGCCTTCGGTTAGATATCGCAAATCGACTCGCCGCTGCCCTGCGCTCGCGCTATCGACCGTCAGCAGCAGTGCAGGCGTCAAGCTCAGCTCAGAATCCAGCGGCAGGCGTGGCCGCCAGGGAAAGTTGCCGTCGGCGATCTCCAAGCTCTGCCCGATTCGGTACATCGCCACATCGCCGCTGACGGCAAGCAACGTTCCCTGTATGGTTTCCTCCTCGCCGCTGTGCGGATTCACCCTCACCAGCTCGAGCCTGCGTCCGATGTATCGCTGCAGCAAACGCGCGCGACTGGCCAGATCGTAGCGCAGCTGCTGTTCACGCACGGCCAAGCCCGCCGCCTGTATCTGTACGCTGCCCTCCACCAGTCGTGGACTTACCCCACTCAAGCTGATCTGCGCGCGCCCACGGGGAACATCCACCGTCCGCTGTTCCTGCACCAGTGCGATGCCGTTGCCGTACACAGCAAGACTTCTAGCCGCTGGCGGCGCGGCAACGCTCGTCGCTGCGTAGAGCAGCGCCGCCAATACCGCCATGCTCATAAGCCAGTTCCGCATGCCTAGTTCCTCCGTTCGCGCCTTGCCGAGGCGGCTCGCATCGATAGCGGCGGGTTTTGCACCGTCCGCGTTTTTGCTATCGTCCAGAATAGCAGGATGCCGAAAAAGTCCGTCCATAGCATTCGGCTCGCCGCGTGCGACGGCGAGGCGTGTCACAGTCAAGCCGCGCGCGGCACAGTCGTGGACCATTATCCAGGGAGTAAGGATGTGGCAAGTTGGACACTGTTTCCGGCTCTGGTTGGGGTGGCGTTATTTGCCGGCGGGCTGGGTCTTACCGGCTTCTGGCGGCGCCGAGGCCCGCGCGACCGAGAGCACGCGTTAGAACCCCGTCTCCTGGTCACCCCGCCGCTACAAGGCGAACAGTTATCGCTGCACCGCAATCTTTGCGCCGCGCTGCCGGGCTTTCATGTGTTTCCACAAGTCGCTCTCGACCGCCTGTTGGATGTCCGCGGCAACGACCGGGCTTCTTGCGAGCGCCTACGCCAGGCGATGGCGGGCCATAGCGTCGATTTCGTTGTCTGCGACGCCGATATGGCGGTACTCGCGGTAGTGGAAGTCGAGGACGTCGTGCGCGGCGACCGCGGCATCCAACAGCGGGCGCAGTGGCTGCGGCGCGCCGGCGTGCCACTGCTCAGCTGGGATACCGCCCGTATGCCTACCCTGGAAGAGCTGCACGACGCGCTCCACGAACTGATTACCTTGCGCCAGTTAAGCTACGGCTGGCGCCGGACCGACGCGACGGAGCAGGAATCGCGCCAGCCCGAACCGCCACGCGCCAGAAAAACAGCCATTCTGCGGCGCCATTCCGGACCATGAAGGCCGCTAGCGGTTTAGCCTTCCCAGCGCGCGCGATGCTCCGGATCGGTGAAGTTCCACTCTTGCGCGGAGAACTCGTCGGCAGACACATCCAGCAGCAGCCATGCGAGAAATTGCGCCAGCTCTTTGGGGTCAACCAACTGCCCCGCCCGCTTCAGTTCCTGAAAGCGCCCTACGTCCGGAAAGCGATCGGCGCTTTGGCTGCGGATGAGCGTCTGCATGGGCGTGTCTACCACACCGGGGCGTACGCTTCCCACTGCGATATCGTACTCCCGCAACTCCTCGCGCAGGACTAGATACAACATATACAGCGCCGCCTTGCTGCTGCAGTACGCTCCCCAGCTTCTGTAGCTGTGATGCGCCGCGCCGGAGGAGATGTGCAGACTGCGCCCCCCGCGCAGGCGATTGAGCAGCGCCTGGGTCAAGAACAGCGGCGCCTCGACATTAGTAGCCTGGCTAAGCCTCCACTCTTCCAGGCTGACCTCAGCCAGCGGCCCGATTGGCGTAAGCAGCGCGGCATTATGTACCAGGCAACGCAATCTGGCATCTACCGGCAGCGCCGCCACGACCGCGCGCCGCCCACTCTCCGTTGCCAGATCGGCGCTCACGATATGCACGCGCTCCGGTGCCTCGGCCTGCGTCTCCCGTAGAGGCTGCTCGCGCCGCCCGGCAATCAGCACATGCAAGCCGCGCGCTGCAAGAGCAAGAGCCAGCTCACGCCCTATACCCGTGCCGCCGCCAGTAACGATCGCCCAGTCCTGCATAGCTTACACCTCTCTTCCGTACCGCTTAGGCCGCCTCCGCATGCCGGCATGCGGCCACGCAACCCGCCGGGATCATGGCTGCTAATCGGCCGTCAGGCAACTTTGCGCGCTGTGCGCCCCGCCATGGCCGAGCGAACGGGAAGGCGCCCGGCGCACACGAACCGGTATCTAGTCGCCGTTGCGTTGGCTGTCTTGCTCGGCGCCTGCCGCCCTGCTGGGCAAACCCGCCACATCCGCTACGGTGCGATCGTGTTCTACGGACACATAGTCCTGACGGTTGAAGGATGCCATCTGCTCCAGCTGCGGTTGCGTGATCGCGGAGTCTATGCGTACGTCATGTTCTCCGTCGGCGCGCAACCGGGCTAGCGGGACGGCAACGCGGCGCAGACCGATACGGCCGAACAACCCGCCGGTTTCGACCACTGCCTGTACGGCATTGGTGCGAGGATCTACCACCACATCGCTGATCCGTCCCAGCTCCTCGCCTTGGATATTGAGCACGGTACGCCCTATGAGCTCGCCAGCCGTCGCATTCTCTATGGCAGGGTCGAAAAGTCGAACCTGGCCCCGCCCGAACTCTTCCAGAGCGGCCCCCTGATCTAGCGGCCGCTCGCGCGGGTTTGCCGGCCCCACCAGTACGTTCTCATCGGCCGCCAACGCAGCCTCTTCTGCAACCCGCGCATGGGCGCCTGGCCCATGATCGCCCTCTCCTGCTTCCCCGTTCACCGGTGCCCCACTCGCCACGGATGCAGAGAGCAAAGCGATCGCGAACAGGTAGCTGCTGCACCGTACCCTTACACGGCCTGCCATCGCGCCCTCCTTTGGGCTGGTTAGGAGACTCTACAGGTACAAGGAAAGCGAACCGGCTGCGCGGACCTGGTCCGCCCGGTAACGCACCGGCATGCCTGCGAGACAGTACAATCCGAGGCTGCTCGATCGGGGCCAGCCGCACTGCCCGCCCTGCACTCTTCGGCATTCATGCCAATGCGGGCACGCGAGTGTCCGCGCAAGCGCCGCATCGCTACCCTTGGACACGCCAGCTGCGATACAGTTGGCGCCCATGCGTATAGGACCGTACTCTCTGAGCAATAATGTCGTGCTTGCCCCCATGGCCGGCGTCACGGACCTGCCTTTCCGGCAGCTCTGCCGCCGCCTCGGCGCGGGTATGGCAGTGTCCGAGATGGTTGCGTCCAATCCGGCGGTGTGGAAAACGCCCAAGTCGCGCCTGCGCATAGCCCACGCCGACGAGACGGAACCGCGCAGCGTGCAGATCGCCGGAAGCGACCCGGCACTCATGGCCGACGCTGCTCGCTACAACGTCGAGCATGGCGCCCAGATCATTGACATCAACATGGGCTGCCCCGCCAAGAAGGTCTGCCGTAAGGACGCAGGCTCCGCGCTGCTGGCCGATGAAGCCCTGGTTGCGCGCATTCTCTCGGCGACCGTACAGGCGGTGCCCGTGCCCGTTACGCTCAAGCTGCGCACAGGTGTAGCGCCGGATCGCCGCAACGCCGTACGCATCGCACAACTTGCGCAGGATGCGGGGATCGCCGCCCTCGCGGTGCATGGACGCACCCGTGCCGATGCTTTTAGAGGCGGGGCCGAATACGACACTATCCGGGCAGTCAAGCAGGCGGTGTCCATCCCCGTGTTCGCCAACGGCGACATAGACTCGCCCGAAAAGGCGGCGCACGTGCTGGCGTATACGGGAGCGGACGGCGTCATGATCGGTCGCGCCGCCCAAGGCAACCCATGGATCTTCGCTGAGATCGCGCACTACCTCGCTACCGGCGAGCGCCTGCCGCCGGTAGCGCTGGAGGAAGTGGCCAGGGTGATGCTAGAGCACCTGGAGCATCTGCACGCCTTCTATGGCGAAGCGATGGGGCTGCGCATCGCGCGCAAGCATATCGGTTGGTACATACAAGAGCGCCCCTATGCCGAGGAGTTCCGTCAGGCCGCGGTGCGGGTGGAAACTGCTGCCGAGCAGCTCGCGCTGACCCGCGCGTACTTCGAGCGCTTAGCGGAGTCGGATCGCCGCGTGGCCTGAGGGCCGCTATCCGGGCATGCGGCAGGCGACCGTTGGTCGTCGTGCACTGTTCTTCTAGGCCGGCAACTTGCTCCGCGATGGGCAGCTGGCAGAGCCCGCGCGGCAATCGCCCTTCCCCATATGCCGGTGTCGCCGGCGGCATGCTCGCCCTACCTGGCTCCTGCCCCCGGAGTGGGCGTGTCCGGATGGCCATGCCTTAGAGCGCGCTTCGCAGCACTTCTTCGCGTTCGATTTGCCTATAGCTGATCTGCGCCAGGTTGCCCAGCTCCTCGGACAGGATCTCGAGCACATCGTCCAGCGTGAGGATACCGGCCAGCGCTCCATTGCGCTCGACGACCACCACGCGCCGTATGCCTTCCTTGCGCATACGCGCAGTGGCATCGAGCAAGTCCGCCTCCGCATCCACGGTGACCAACTCGGCGCACATGAGATCCCCTGCGGTGACGAGCTTGGGATCTACCCCTATCGCCAGTACCTCGATGACGATGTCGCGATCGGTGATGATGCCCACAGGCCTCTGCATGCCCGCGACCGTCTCCACCACCACGACATCCCCCACATGGTACTCGCGCATCAGCTCGGCGATCCGCTGCACCGAACATTCGCGCTGTACGACCACAACCTCGCGGTTGCAGAATTCGGAAACCGCCATTCGCAAACTCTCCCTGCGCGCTGCGGACAGCCCTCGCCCCGCCCGGCACGAACGTTCCCTGTTGATTGCGGCTCCGCCAAAGGCCTTTCAAGCCTTCGAGGCTTAGCGTCAATCGGCATCCATGGGGCCAAGGCGCTGTTTTGGATCCTGGCGGTAGAACAAAGAGAGCTGTCGGTAAACCTCAGGGTACTGCAACTGCAGCTCATGGGGAATTTCGAAGAACGCCTCGCTGACCACAGCGAAGAACTCGCCAGGACTTTCCGCGCCGTAGTCATCCACGGCGGGACTAGGCTCGTTGGCCTCCACCCGCCGACAAAGGTCCTCGTAAGCGGCTACGAACGCCTCACTCCAGTCCGCTGCGCTCATCGTGCGATGCAATGGCGGCAAGCCGTTGGTCGTTCCCTGCAGCATATCCAGCTTGTGCGCGAACTCATGGATTATGACGTTGAAGCCGTCGCGTACGCGGCCCGCCACCACATCATCCCAGGACAGGATCACCGGCCCGCGCTCCCAGGCCTCGCCTACCAGCTCGCCGTGGCGGCGGTGTATCGTGCCATCCTCCTCTTCGAACTCGTGCTCGACCATGAACCCGGTGGGATACACCACAACGGAATACCAGTTGCGGTAGTACTCCAGGCCGAGATTGAGGATGGGCAAACAGGCTTGCAGCGCTATCTCCAGCCGCATGGGCAAATCGAGCACAAAATCGCCCACGGGCTCCAGCGACTTGCTGCGCAGGAAACGCTCGCTTAGCTCGATCAGGCGCGCCCGTTCATCAGCATCGAGACCATGCAGCAACGGCAGCGCCTGTATCGCGGCATCCCAATCGGACTCTGCCGCCAGCGGTCTGCGCCTGAACCACCGGCTCAGGCGCTCGAACACGGTCTCTCCTTCACGACCATCGCGCCGCGCCCTTAATGCTCGCGCGTGGCGAGGAAGCGGATCTGCGGCCAGCGCTCCTGGGTAAGCTCCAGATTGACCCGAGATGGCGCGATATAGGCAAGACTGCCCGCACCGTCTATCGCCAGGTTGTCCGCTGCCTTGATGCGGAACTCCTCGAGCTTGCGCGGATCGTCGCTCTCGACCCAGCGCGCGGTCACGACGTTGACCGGCTCGAAGCGGCAGTCCACGTTGTATTCCTCCTTGAGGCGAAAGGCCACCACGTCGAACTGCAGCGTTCCGACCGCGCCGACGATAATGTCGTTACTGTTCAACGGGCGGAATACCTGCGACGCACCCTCCTCGCAAAGCTGTTCTATCCCCTTTTGCAAGGCCTTCATGCGCATTGGATCGCGCAGCATGGCCCGCCGGAACAGTTCGGGGGCGAAGTTGGGAATCCCCGAGAACTTTAGCTCCTCGCCTTCGGTGAAGGTATCGCCGATGCGAATCGTGCCATGGTTATGCAAGCCGATGATGTCGCCAGCATAGGCGTCCTCGATGTGTTCCCTTTCGCTGGCCATGAAGGTGATTGCGTTGGCGATGCGGACGTCCTTGCCCGTACGTACGTGACGCAGCTTCATATTCTTGCGGTAAGACCCTGAGCAAACGCGCAAAAATGCAATCCTGTCGCGATGTTGCGGGTCCATGTTCGCCTGGATCTTGAAGACGAAGCCTGTGAATTTTGCCTCGTCCGGGGCTACCGTCCGCACCGTGGCATCCCGCGGCAGCGGCGCCGGTGCGAACTGCACGAAGGAATCGAGCAGCTCCTTGACGCCGAAGTTATTGATAGCCGAGCCGAAGAAAACCGGCGTCAGCTCGCCACGCCTGTAAGCATCGAGGTCGAACTCGTGACTGGCGCCCCTGATCAGCTCGATCTCGTCGCGAAACTCCGCGGCCAAAGGCCCTAGCAGCTCATCCAGGCGCGGGTTATCCAAGCCTTCGATGACTTCGCCCTCCTGCACCCGCCCGCCATGACTAGGGCTGAACAGGTGAACGCGGTCCTCCCGCAGATGAAAAACGCCCTTGAAGCTCTTGCCCATGCCGATAGGCCAGGTCATGGGCGCGCAACGGATCTTCAGAATGCGCTCCACCTCATCGAGCAGCTCCATGGGGTCCCGGCCTTCGCGGTCCAGCTTGTTGATGAAGGTGATAATGGGGGTATCGCGCAGGCGGCACACCTCCATGAGCTTGATAGTGCGCTCCTCCACGCCCTTGGCGCTATCGATCACCATCAGAGCCGAATCGACAGCGGTGAGCGTACGGTACGTATCCTCGGAGAAGTCCTCGTGCCCGGGGGTATCGAGCAGGTTGATAATGCAACCGCCATACGGGAACTGCATGACCGACGAAGTCACGGAAATACCGCGCTGTTTCTCCAGCTCCATCCAGTCGGAAGTGGCGTGCGCGCTGGACTTGCGCCCCTTGACCGTGCCGGCCATTTGAATCGCCCCACCAAACAGCAGCAATTTCTCGGTGAGGGTGGTTTTGCCAGCGTCAGGGTGAGAGATAATAGCGAAAGTGCGCCGGCGGGCGACCTGCGTAGCGATATGGCTCATGCTCGGATATACATCGGGTTCGGAATGGAGCGGCGATTATAGCGGATGCCAGCGCTCAGCACAGGCAGACGATGCGGTAAACGTATTGGCCAGGTACACTGAATTGCGTTCGGCCACTGCGATCCGTTCCCGTCAGCGCAACCGCTCTCGCCGGGCCTGAGAGGGCCCGACCCGGTGTCGCCAGCGTCGTTTCGACGCCACAAGCGAGCAGCTGTCAGGCACCGCCATAGGAGGCTTTCATGCAAGATCAACAGCAACCGTTCTGGCAACGCAAGACCCTGGAGGAGATGACCGTTGCCGAGTGGGAGTCCCTCTGCGACGGTTGCGGCCGCTGCTGTCTGTACAAGCTCGAAGACGAGGACAGCGGGGAGATCGCGTACACCCGCGTCGCCTGCCGCCTGCTCGATGGCCATAGTTGCCGCTGCAGCGACTACACCCACCGTCAGCACCATGTGCCGGACTGCCTTTCCTTGACTCCGGAGTACGCCCGGAGCTTCCGCTGGTTGCCGTCGACCTGCGCCTATCGCCGGCTCGCCCATGGGCAGCCGTTGGAGTGGTGGCACCCACTGGTTTCCGGCGATCCGGAAACCGTGCATAAAGCAGGTATCTCAGTGCGCGGCCAAACGATATCGGAAGACGAGATCTCGCCCGATCAGCTAGAGGACTACCTTGTTGAGGAAGCCGTGGGCGGACCCGATATCAGCGACAAACCATAAGCCGGCCGGCGCGGCAATGAGCCCCGGCAAAAGGTAAAGAAAGCATGACTTCCGACGTGGACTACCCTCTCCTACAAGGTATCGACGAGCCGGAGCACCTGCGCGAGCTCCCACAAAACCGCCTGCCGGTCTTAGCCGATGAGCTGCGTCGTTTCGTCCTGAACAGCGTTGCCAATAGCGGCGGGCATCTGGCCGCCGGCTTGGGAGCGGTGGAACTGACCATCGCTTTGCATTACGTCTTCAACACGCCCCACGACCGCATCGTCTGGGACGTCGGCCACCAGTGCTATCCCCACAAGGTTCTGACCGGGCGCCGTCGGCGCATGGCGACCATGCGCCAGGCAGGAGGGCTGGCCGGCTTCCCGCGTCGCGACGAAAGTCCGTACGACACCTTCGGGGTCGGTCACTCCAGCACCTCGATCAGTGCGGCGCTGGGCATGGCCCTGGCCTCGGCGCGCCTGGGCACCCCTCGTCACACCGTAGCGGTCATAGGCGATGGCGGCATGACTGCGGGGCAAGCTTTCGAAGCGCTCAATCACGCGGGCGACTGCAAGGCGGATCTGCTCGTCGTACTCAACGACAACGAGATGTCGATCTCGGAGAACGTCGGCGCGCTCTCGCACTACCTCACCCGCATACTCGCAGGCAGGCTGTACAAGGGGCTGCGCGACGGCGGTAAGCGTGTACTCAAGCACATGCCGCCGGTATGGGAGCTCGCACGCCGGGCCGAAGAGCACGTAAAAGGCATGATCGTGCCGGGCACCTTGTTCGAAGAATTGGGCTTCGACTATTACGGCCCCATCGACGGCCATGACCTGTCCGCTCTCATCGGCATTCTGCGCAGCCTGAAGGATCAGCGCGGCCCCCGCCTGCTCCATGTAGTAACCAAGAAAGGCAAAGGTTACCGCCTCGCCGAGCAGGATCCGATCCGCTATCACGGCGTCTCGCGGTTCGATCCGCGCCAAGGGCTTGCTGCCGCCGAAAGCGGTGCGCCCACCTATACCGAGGTATTCGGGCGCTGGGTCTGCGACATGGCGAGCGAGGATCCGCGCCTGTTTGCGATTACACCCGCCATGCGCGAAGGCTCCGGCCTGGTAGAGTTCGCAAAAGCGTTCCCGGGCCGATACCTGGACGTAGGCATCGCCGAACAGCATAGCGTAACGCTGGCGGCCGGCCTGGCCTGCGAGGGCGCCAAGCCCGTGCTCGCGATCTACTCCACTTTCCTGCAGCGTGGTTTCGACCAGGTCGTGCACGACGTCTCGCTGCAGAACCTGCCGGTGCTGTTCGCAATCGACCGAGCTGGCCTGGTCGGACCCGACGGCCCCACCCACGCAGGAGCTTACGACCTGACTTACCTGCGTTGCCTGCCCAATATGGTGATCATGGCGCCGGCGGACGAGAACGAATGCAGGCAGATGCTGTATACCGGCTATCTGCACAATGGCCCGGCGGCGGTACGCTATCCGCGCGGTAAAGGCCCCGGCACCCCCGTAGAACCGACCATGGAAGCCTTGCCGATGGGCAAGGCTCAGGTTCGGCGGCGCGGGAGCCGGGTCGCTTTGCTCGCCTTCGGCAGCATGGTTGCGCCGGCGCAGCAACTGGGCGAAGAGCTCAATGCGACCGTCGTCAATATGCGCTTCGTCAAGCCCTTGGATACGGAGTGCGTGCTGGCACTGGCTGCCGAGCACGAGCTGTTGATCACGCTAGAGGAAAACGTGGTGGCAGGCGGCGCTGGCAGTGCTGTCAGCGAACTACTCGCCGAGCACGGTCTGGCTGGCAAAGTACGCAACATAGGCCTGCCCGACAGGCCTATCGAACACGGCACCCGCGAGGAAATGCTTGCGGATGCCGGACTGGACTTGGCCGGGCTTCGCCGCCGTATCGCCGCCTACCTCAGGCAGGAGGAAAATCGCTCCCCTGACGGTGCCCAAGCCAGATCCGCCGGCAATCCTTGATGCCTTGGCAAAGTTTAGCGTGATCGGCTCTTAGCAGGCTTCCCACAGCTCTGGTGGATTGCATGCCGTCTCGCGACGAGTGCCCGGCATCATCAGGTCGGTAATCCGCCGTGACCGGCTGCCGTTGAGCTGCCAGTCGAACACCGTGCTGAACGCCAGCACATCCTTTACGTACTGGCGTGTCTCGCGGAAACTGATGTTCTCTACCCAGAGCGCGGGGGGCTGGTAGGCATTGCGCTCCAGCCAGGCATCGACCCGGTGCGGTCCGGCGTTGTACGCAGCCGCCGCTAGTACTGGGTTATTGTCGAAACGGTCAAGCACTTGGCGCAGGTACGCGCTGCCCAGACGCAGGTTGGTGTCCACATCCAGCAGTGCGGCACTGGAGGGAAGCCGCTCGTTGAGCTGGCGCGCGACCTGACGGCCGGTACTCGGCATGACCTGCATCAGCCCCAGCGCACCCGCTGGCGACACCGCATCCGGCATGAACGCGCTTTCCTTTCGCAACAAAGCCAATGTCAGCGAAAGCTCTAATCGGTTCTTGCGGCTGTAGTGCTCAACACGGTCACGGAAGGCGATGGGAAAACGCAAATCCAAGGCATCGTGCAGCCCTGCTCCGTTGGCGGTAATGATTGCCCGGTCATACCAGCCGGCGTTGGCGGCCACCACTGCCGCCCGCGCCTTGCGATCGCTGTCGAAGGCCGCTACCGCCGCTTGCCATTCGCGCCGGGCATCCACCAGCAAATGCAGTCGAAACAGCTCCAAGGCCCGCTGAATGAAGGGGTTGGCAGCGATTTCGGCCAACTCCTCGTCCGCGAAGTGAACGGAGGTCGCATTCATGTTGTAGGGACGGTTGAGCGCATCGGCCGCCAGAAAACCGTAGTAGCTACGCTCCGCCGCCAGTTCGCTCAAGGCTTCCTCGGCCCGCTGCCGCTGCCCGACCTGGTCCAGGGCATAGGCATGCCAATAACGCCACTCGGCCCGCTCCTGTTCCTTCCGTGGCAACTCCTCTATTGCCTGCAACAACCGCGGCCACAGTTGCTCTCCCCGCGCTAGCGTTGCCTGCCACACCCTCACCTCGTCGTTGATCCCCTGCTCGGGTACGGCGTCCAGCCAATCCAGCGCCTTGGCATGGCGGCGATACGCACTGCGCAAGGCGACGTATCGATACAGCGCGGCAATCTCTTCATCGGAAAGCGTCCGATGTTCCCTGAGCATGGGCAGCATCTCCCAAGCACGCGCCGGATCGCGTCTCGCCAATTTTTTGACGGCATGTGAGAGCAATACCCCAGCGCGCCAATCGCTACGGTCGAACTGCGGGCGGCGCAATGCAGCCAGCGGCTGACGATCCACCTCCAGCCACCGGCGCAACCAAGCCGCGTCGCCGGCATCCAGGTAGCGCTCCAGATAGCGGGCCAAGTGCTTGTTTCCCGCGGCCATCGCCAACTCTACGCGCCGCCACACTTCTCTGGAGCTCAACGCCTTGCGGCTGTAGAGCTCGGCGAATACAGGATTGCAGGCATCGGGTTGGGAGTGCCCGACCATCCATAACTTCTTCGCCCGCTCGATCCAATCGGAGTCCACTCCCCCCTTCCTGGCTTGGGCACGCAAAGCGAAACAATTGAGCTTCGCTGCGGAAGTAGGCTGGTAGTGAGCCAGAAACTGCTCCCAATCGCCACGGCGGCCTAGCCGCACCAGCCAGGCATTGCGCAGTAAAGTCGCAACGGGGAGATCGTCGTGCTTTTCCAGAAACGCAAGCACTTCTTCGTCGCTGACGTGTCCCAGATGCTTGCGCAAGTAGTAATATTCTATATAAGGGGCAAGCACGTAGCCTTGGAGCTCCGTGCGCAGCCGAGCACGGTCGATCTGCTCGCCCGCCACCAGCGCCTCGTAAGCAGCTCGAAAGCGTTCGCGCTGTGGGGCGGCGCCGTCAGCGAAGGCATTCGTGGTGATCAGAGCAAGTATCAAAGCCGCAAGCGAACGCAACAGGTGATACATAGATCCATTAGCTACACAGCAGGGTAAGCTCTAGAATTTGTTCTCGATCACTACAGGCCTGCGCCCGCCGTGCGCGTCTCGGCGCCAGGGCCTTGAGCGCGCGGCGATGTCGCCCCTATACAGCTGCGCAGAAGTACTCGCTGGCTGTCGGACAAACACGACGCCGGTCCCAGACCCCAATCAGTCTAAGCCGGCACCGTGTCGACAAACTGTGCGCGGTCGACGCTTTGCTCATTTGGGGTCTGTACGCAGCGATCAGATGACCGCGGCGTCCAGGTGTTTTACTATGCGCGCTGGCAGCGGTACGGCCTTGCTGAGCAAGGCGCGGTTTTATTTTCTTGAAGAAGAAGGTATGGGCCGCGTCGGTACTTGCCAAAGGGTTTAGGCCCTAAGGCGTGGACTGCGCCTAAGCCGCCTCACACATGTACAACGACTAGGTAGCCGAATGACCAGACAGGAAAGCTTCAATCGGGATCAACTGCTCGCATGCGGCCACGGCGAGCTGTTCGGACCGGGCAACCCCCAGTTGCCGGTGCCCAACATGCTCATGTTCGACCGTATTACGAAGATCACCGATACCGGCGGCGAGTTCGGCAAAGGCGAGATCATCGCTGAACTCGACGTACATCCCGATCTGTGGTTCTTCCAGTGCCACTTCCCCGGAGACCCGGTCATGCCCGGTTGCCTTGGGCTGGACGCTCTGTGGCAACTGGTGGGCTTTTACCTTGGCTGGATCGGCGGGACCGGGCGCGGGCGCGCGCTGGGTTGCGGCGAGGTTAAGTTCGTTGGCCAGATCTTGCCGGATGCCAAGAAGGTTCTATACCACATAGACCTGAAGCGGATTATCAACCGCCGTCTCGTCATGGGCATCGCCGACGGCAGGGTCAGTGTGGACGGCAAACAGATCTATACTGCAACCGACCTGAAGGTCGGCCTGTTCACAGAACCAGGCGCGATGTCAGCGTCCTAGAGCCTACCCGTCGCAATCGTGAGGAGTTTAAGGTGCGTCGAGCAGTAATCACCGGGCTGGGAATCGTTTCCTGTCTCGGTAATGACAAGAACAGTGTCAAGGATGCACTGCGTACGGGAACATCAGGGATTCGTTTCAAACAGGACTACGCCGACCACGGGCTGCGCAGTCAAATCGCGGGTACGGTGGACATAGACCTTGAGGCGTTGATACCGCGCAAAGTTCGCCGCTTCATGGGCGACGCTGCTGCCTACGCCTACGTGTCCATGCAGCAGGCGATAGAAGACGCCGGGCTGAGCGAGGAACTGATATCGCACCCGCGTACAGGCTTGATCGTCGGCTCGGGCGGCGGCTCGACGGCGAATCTGGTAGAAGCGACTGACATCCTGCGCGAACGGGGCGTGCGCAAGATCGGCCCCTATGCCGTGCCCAAGGTCATGTCCAGCACGGTATCGGCCTGTCTGGCAACCCCCTTTCAGATCAAGGGCGTGAACTACTCTATCACTTCCGCCTGCGCGACCAGTGCCCACTGTATCGGCCATGCGCTGGAGCAAATTCAGCTGGGCAAGCAGGACATCATTTTCGCCGGCGGCGGCGAGGAAGAGCACTGGTCCTTGACCATGCTGTTCGATGCCATGGGCGCGCTTTCCACCAAGCGTAACGACACCCCCGAGAAAGCGTCGCGCACATACGATGCCGATCGCGATGGATTTGTAATCGCGGGCGGCGGCGGTGTGCTGGTGATCGAAGAACTGGAGCATGCGCTCAAGCGCGGTGCTCGCATCTATGCCGAGCTGGTCGGATACGGCGCAACCTCGGACGGCCACGACATGGTCGCCCCCTCCGGAGAAGGCGCCGTGCGTTGCATGCAGCAGGCACTAGCTGGCGTTGACACCCCGATCGACTACATCAACACCCACGGAACCAGCACGCCGGTGGGCGACGTGGCCGAGCTGCGCGCCATTCGCGAGGTCTTCGGCGATCGCATTCCCCACATCAGCGCCACAAAATCGCTAACCGGACACTCGCTGGGCGCAGCGGGCGTTCAAGAAGCCATCTACTGCCTGCTGATGATGGAGGACGACTTCATCGCCGCCTCGGCCAATATCGACGAGCTCGATCCCGAGGCAAAAGGCATGCCCATCGTGACGTCACGCATGGATAATGCGGGTCTGAACACGGTCATGTCGAACAGCTTCGGCTTCGGGGGCACCAACGCCTCGCTGGTATTCCGCCGTTTCCGCGGCTAATGCCTCCGCACCGCCCCCTCGGACCGCTGCCATAGGCGCCCGAGGGGGCGGCCGGTCTATTGGGCCATTCCCGAGAAGCGTTCTACACGCTCGAATACGGGAAACAGGCCTCTGAGCTCCTCCAACAATGCCGCCTCCTCCGCCGCCGAAACCAAACGGGGCAAGTGCTGGGGCAGAAAGGTTGCATTGCTCACGTACACTTTCAGATGGGTCACGCCGCGGTCGGCCAGCGCACGCGCTAAATTCAGGATTCCTTGCGGGCAGATGAGCCCCCAACGGACATGCAGCCGGCACTCGAACGGCGTATCGGACTCGAGCAGCATGTCCAGGCTTCGCCATACCCTCTCGGGCATATCTGCATACTGCTGTTGCCCATTCCCCGCTACTAGTGGCAACCCGAGCGACACCCAGTTCAACTGCGACGACACGCGCTTGAGCTGTTCCGGGTGCTCGCCGCTGGTATACAGGCCTAACGCATACCCACGCAGCGCAACGCGCAAGGCCGCATCCTGCAACGCAGGCTGCATCAGCGGCTCGGCACCCGCAAAGACCACCGCGGTCAGAGTCCGGCGCCAATGATCGAGAAAATACTCCAGGGCACGCCAACTGTAGCGCCGCTGCGCGCCTCCGCCGCCCCTGGCCGCGTTTCCACAGTAAACGACCGCAGCCAGGTGGGCGGGCATTGCTCGCGTGCTTAAACTCAGGACCGAGCGAATATTGAGTTGTTCCGCCGGCGACGGGCTCGCATGCCCGCTGCCTTTTTGCAGCTCCCCGCAACCATCGGCGAACCGAGCATCCCATGCCCGGTGCCAAGTCGTGAGAGCATCGTTCACATCAACGCTGGACGTCATAACACTTCTCCTCCCTGAATAGTGCTGCCAACCGGCACGAGCTGCGCGGCTGGCGCGTGCCGAGCGTCTTTGCGCCCGATCTCGTTATAGAGAGTCGCAACACAATCCCTTCATGCTGCCGCGCAACGCGCCCAAGGCGCACCTGCAGCCTGCACGCTGCAACGGCAAATCCAGTATAGAGAGGGGCGATTTCTCGCGCCCAACGGGTAGGGGTATTTAGAGCCTCTCAGAAACTACGATCCAGCTTCTATGGGAGCGCCCCTGGACCCAAAATGCTTTTCCG
>CAYWPG010000041.1:0-32002 GCA_964460035.1 uncultured Alkalilimnicola sp. | reverse complement strand
GGCTTGGGCTGAGCAAGGCCGCGCTTGAAGAGCAGTTCCGGCGCATGGTATTCAACGTCGCCGCCCGCAATCAGGACGATCACACGAAGAACATCGCCTTTCTCATGGACAGGAAGGGGCGCTGGTCGTTGGCGCCGGCCTTCGATGTCACCTACGCCTACAACCCGCTGGGACAGTGGACCAACCGCCATCAGATGAGCGTCAACGGCAAGCGCAGCGACATTGAACTGACGGATTTTTTGGACGTAGCAGAGCGTTTTCGCATCACATTGCCACGGGCGCGCGCCATCATCGCCGAGGTGGATCGCGCCATCGCCAACTGGCCGAGCTTTGCCGCCAGGGCGGGAGTGCCCGAATCCACCGCGCGGCAGATCGGCCGCGAGCACCGACGCTACCTGCGGGCAGTGGCTTAGGGCGGGCAGCACGCGGGGCCGCTCGCCAGGCGGCCGAACGAGAAACAGCCATCCCAGAGCGATGACGGCGCTGCGTCTTGCGCAAAGCGAGGGAGTGACACCATGAGTACCCCCCAGTACAAGACGATCCAAGGCGGCCAGGTGCCGGTGAAAGCTTGGGTAAAGGGTGTTCCATTCGACGAGACGGCCAAGGCGCAACTCGTCAATGTGTCTATGCTGCCCTTCATCTACCGCTGGATCGCGGCAATGCCAGATGTGCATGCCGGCAAGGGCGCGACGGTAGGTTCCATCATTCCCACCAAGGGCGCCATCATCCCGGCGGCGGTGGGTGTGGATATAGGCTGCGGGATGAACGCCGTGCGCTTGTCGCTGAAGGCCAGCGACTTGCCCGACTCGCTGCGCAAGATTCGCAACGACATAGAGCGTGCGATTCCATTGGGGGCCGGCGGCGCGCACGACCAGCCCATAGAAGGAGAGTGGATTGACGCCTTCGGCAAAGGCTTGGATGTCATTTTCGAGAAGCATCCGCGACTGAAACCGCGCGATGCCGCCAAGTGGGCCAAGCAGATGGGAACGCTGGGTTCGGGCAACCACTTCATCGAGCTGTGCCTGGACGAGAACGACGATGTGTGGGTCATGCTGCACTCAGGCAGCCGAGGCATAGGCAACATGATCGGCACCTACTTCATCGAGCAGGCCAAGCGCGAGATGCAGCGGCACTTCGTCAATCTGCCCGATCGTGACCTGGCTTACCTGACCGAGGGCTCGGAGCTGTTCGACGACTATATCCAGGCGTTGAACTGGGCGCAGGACTATGCCTTGGAGAATCGTCGGCAGATGATGCAGATCGTGCTGCGCACGCTGCGCCGGCACCTCAAGCCGTTCACGCTGACGCAGGAGGCGATCAACTGCCACCATAATTACGCAGCGTTGGAGAACCACTTCGGGGAGAGTGTCTGGGTGACGCGCAAAGGAGCGATCCGCGCCGGAGAGGGAGAGCTGGGCATTATTCCCGGCAGCATGGGCGCGCGTTCTTATATCGTGCGCGGCAAGGGCAACCCGGAAAGCTTCTGCTCTTGCGCCCACGGAGCGGGCCGGGTCATGAGTCGGGCGGCGGCCAAGCGCCGTTACACGGTGGCCGACCATATTGCTGCGACCGAGGGCGTTGAGTGCCGCAAGGATGCCGGGGTCATCGACGAAACGCCCATGGCTTACAAGCCCATCGACGCGGTGATGGCTGCACAGCGCGATCTGGTGGAGGTGGTGCATACCTTGCGCCAAGTGGTTTGCGTGAAGGGCTGAGCACGGTCTTGCTGCGCACGGAAAAGCAGCTGCCCGAACGAGCCGCCGGAGCAGCGCGCTGGGCCGCTCGCAGCGCGGATACCGTAATGCGGCTTGAGCTCGTAAGGTAGTGTGGGGTATGCCTACAGTTGCCTTTCCCACCTTCGGCCGTTATGTCGGCATCGACTATTCCGGGGCGGCGACGCTGGATTCCAGCCTTCGCGGATTGCGCATGTATATGGCGCAGGGCGCGGCGCCGGCCGAGGAGGTGTTGCCACCGCCGGGCCCGCGCGCGCGGGAAACTCTCGCTGGCGTCGCTTGTGCGACGAGCGAGTCAAGGCCAAGTCCGTGTTTCACTTCGATGTGCAAGGCTCGGTCGCGAAATCTACCCATTCCGGTCTGCCGTGGCTGCGTTATCTACGCAGGCAGCTCGGAAGCCGGGTGCATTTCTGGCCGTTCGACGGCTGGAGCGTACCGGCTGGCCGCTCGGTCGTGGCGGAGATTTATCCCTCATTGTGGCGGGACCGCTACGCGCGGCCGGACCTTACTCCCGATCAGCACAACGCCTACGTGGCCGCCACCTGGCTGCAGGAAGCGGATCGCAGCGGGCTATTGCCGCCATCGAGGGGTGGGTTTTGGGTCTGGCGTAAGGCCGAAGTCCGCCGCTTGGAGTCGAGCCGGGGCAGCGGCCGATGCCCAAGCGGCAGCCGCACGATCTTCGCTCCCGGCGCCTTCAGCGTTGCGTACTCGTGCTGCCTTACCGGCGCCGCGGGGCTGAGGCGTGTGCGCGAAACATTCTGCTAAGTTGTTGTCGGCAGGAGGGGAGACCGCATTATCCACAAAACCTGTGGATAACCCTGTGGGTAGCTTTGGCAAATCGTCGCCAAAGCCCGTTGCCACAAGGCTTCCCGTTAGATTGCGCAGAATTTCATCGCGTTGTAACAAGCTATAAAAATCAAATAGATAGTTTATGTAGTGGTGTGCGCTTAGCCGGACTCGGATGATCCGGCAGTTGCAATCGTCTATGTGTGGATAAGCCCCGCTACCGCGTTGCAGCAACATCTTGCCTGTCA
Source organism: uncultured Alkalilimnicola sp. (assembly GCA_964460035.1). Taxonomy (GTDB): domain Bacteria; phylum Pseudomonadota; class Gammaproteobacteria; order Nitrococcales; family AK92; genus CAYWPG01. The sequence goes on along the minus strand of CAYWPG010000041.1, from coordinate 29,235 downwards.
GGTACTTAACGACACATTTTTGTGAATTGCTTCACACAACGCGCGCAACCTCGGTTGGTGCCCTTCGGTCAGGCGGTCCCCGGGACTGACGTCAAGACTCCCTCGATACTGTGTGCTGTCGCCCCCAGATCCGGCGAAGGAGGTGCGGCTCCAAATGACGCTTGCGCTTCGTTTGCTGCTCATGCAGATGCCCGCGAGGCTGCTGATGGCCGGTGTGTTGTGGTGGGCCGCAGCGCAGGGGATTCTGCAAGCGGGGACGGCAGCGGCAGTGTTCGTTCTGTGGCTGGTCAAGGACGCAGTGCTATACCCGGCGTACAAGCATGCCATGCGGCCGGCGCCGCCTAGCGGCGCACCGGCGCTGGTGGGTGAAGAAGCGACCGTGGTACGGGCATTGTCGCCGCGCGGTATGGTCAGGGTGCATGGGGAACTGTGGGTGGCCCGTCCGCACCGCAAAGAATCCATAGGCGGCGGCGTACGTGTGCGGATAGTCGGGACGAAGGGACGAGAGCTGCAAGTGGAAAGGGTAGACGCTACGCGACGTACGCTCAGGTGGTGGGCTGGGTAGCGAGCGCTGGGTATCTTCCCGTTCCTCGGTAGGGGGCCTGCCCGGGCGGACGATGTAAGCAAGTTGTGTCAGGGTTGGCTGTGCAGGTTATCCACATTTCCTGTGGATAACCTTGTGGGTAGCTTTGGTAAATCGTCCCGAAAGGCCGTAGGGACAAGGCTTTTCCTTAGATTGCGCAGAATTTCACCGCCCTGAAACAGTCTAAGTCAATCAATTACTTATGAAGGCTTCTACGTGTTGGGCCAGTGCGCTGGCAAGGTGTGGAAGGTGTGTCAGCATGTTGTGGATAAAGTGGGGGATGCAGCGCAACAAGGCCTTAGGCGTCAGTAACTTGCTGGAACAATCGAAAGAAGTGTCGTCACATGAGCCGCTAATTGAAATTGTATCGCACTGCTACAGTGTGGAAAGCCGTCGTCGGTGACAGGCAGCCGCGGATGCAGAGAGCCGAACCGGTGCAGGCGCGGCAACTAGAATCTGAATCGCCCTAGAGGGGGGAAGAGCAGTGCGTAGTATTGCCGACCGGTGCGTCCTATGATGCGGGGCTTCCGTTGATTGGTTCTCCCGGAGGTATGCGTGAACCCGGTCATCGATCTGATCAAGTCCCACCGCTCCATCCGCAAGTTCACCTCTCAAACTATAGATGAGGCTACGCTCCAGGAGTTGTTGCGCGCCGGTCAGAGCGCGTCGACCTCCAGCCATGTGCAGGCTACGTCCATCATCCGGGTGAGTGATGCGGGCAATCGCCGCCGTATTGGCGAGCTGGCCGCCAACGCGGCGACCGTTACGAACTGCGCGGAGTTCCTCGTGTTTTGCGCCGACCTGAAACGGGTGTTCGATGCCTGCGAGCGCAGCGGGGCCGAGGTACATAAGGGGCTGACGGAGCAGCTGCTGGTAGCGACAGTGGATACGGCGCTGTATGCGCAGAACGTCGCCGTGGCGGCCGAGTCGATGGGGTTGGGGATCTGCTATATCGGCGGCGTCCGCAATAACCCGGCCGAGATCAGCGAGATCTTGAGACTGCCGCGGCACGTGTATCCCGTCTTCGGCTTCTGCATAGGCTATCCGGCTGAGGATCCGGAGTTGAAGCCGCGCCTGCCGCTGGCAGCCATCCTCAAGCAGGACTATTACGACGATGCCAACGATGCCGCGCTGGTCGCGGAGTTCGATCAAACCATGGAAACGTACTACCGTAACCGCAGTAGCGGGCGCAAGAGCGCCAACTGGAGTGGTCAGATACGGACACTGTTTACGGAAAAGACGCGTCCGCACATGCGCGAGTTCTTGGTAGAACGCGGGTTCGAGATGAAGTGACGCGCGTGGTACGCAGCCTCCTGGTGCGAGTGCGTTTGCGCGCTCGCACCAGGCTCCGCAACCTGGTGCGTCAGTGCGTGGACAGACTGGCGATCGCTTCGCCGATCTGCCGGTAGTCTTTCAGCGCCTCGGGGAAATCGGCGACCACCTCGGCCGCCAGCTCTTCCAGCGACGTCGTGTCGTTATTCTCGGCAAGCTCTTCTTCGGCCGTTTCACGACAGGCGAAGAAAGTCAGCGTGAGCAGATCCGCGTCCAGGCTAATCGCCAGATCCTCGGGCAAGCTCACATCGGCGCTGCTGTCCAGCCACTGGAATCCCATCGCAAAGCCCAGCGACCAGAGATGCAGCGGTGCATCATCGGCGAAATTCGCTACCGCCGGCTCCAGCGGGAGGCAGTCTGCCGGGAGCGAGGGTTCATCGGACCAGACTGTTTCGTCGATCTCGTTGTAAAGCGCCAGTAGCAGGGGAATGAGCTTCTCCGCCTCGGCTTTGTTCTTCAGTTCGATGCGCGCTTCCTTGAATACCAAGGCGAGCCACTCGGAGGGCTCTACCGGATAGGCGTTCGCGCACACAGCGAAGAGCAGACCTTGTAGCGATGCCAAGGGCAGGCCGCTGTCATTGCGGAAGGTATTGCGCAGGGCTTCACGATCCGCCGCGCTGAGAGCTGTAGGGATGCTGAGCATGTAGGGCCTCCCCGGCCAGTGAGATTGCGAGTGGAGGTGCATTGTCGCCGCTTCGCCCTCATCGGCCAAGTTGGGAGCATGGAAGCCTTATCGCTTCGGATAGCGGCGCGCCCTTGCCTGGAGCAGATGTAAATTCATACCCCGGCCCCCATGTGGAACGGCTGACGATGGCAAGCGGGTGCGGTGCCGCCGGGCTATGCCGACCGCATGGTCCCAGCGCCCCTTGCTAGCCGTAGGTCCAAAACTTGCGAGTAGCCTTTATCGGCGGAATAGCCGGGAGATGTTCTCATGCGCACGTTCATGCTCGCCGTGGTGCTGGGGTTGTCGGTCGGCTGCCAGACGGCTTATTACAATACGATGGAACGATTGGGGGTGCAGAAGCGCGAGATTCTGGTAGATCGCGTGGGCGATGCCCGCGATGCCCAAGAGGCCGCCAAGCAGCAGTTCGAGGACGCACTGGAACAGTTCCGGGCCATCGTAGAGGTGGATGCAGGAGAGCTGGAAGCCACTTACGATCGCCTGCGCCGCGAGTACGACCGCAGCGTGACGCGGGCCGAAACGGTCAGCGAGCGCATCGATAGTGTCGAGCACGTGGCCGCGGCACTGTTCGCCGAGTGGGAAGGCGAGCTAGGCGAGTACGAGAGCGCGGAGTTGCGCGCGCAGAGCCGTCGCCAGCTCAAGGCAACACGCCGACAGTACGATCAGCTGATGCAGCGCATGCGCGATGCGGAGAGCACCATGGCGCCCGTGCTGGCGGCGTTTCGCGATCAGGTGCTGACGTTGAAGCACAATCTGAACGCGCGCGCCATCGCAGCGCTGCGGGGCGAAGTGCGCTCGGTGGAAGCCGACATTAAAGGCCTGATCGAAGAGATGGAAGCGGCCATCGCCGCCGCTGACGAGTTTTTGGCGCGCCTGGAGCGTTAAACGGGAAAATGTGAGAAAAAACTGAGGTTAAATGCCAAACTACGCCTTTTGAGCACTAACACCATACGCTTATCTCGGCTAGTATAGCCCCGCAGTTTCTGCCGCGCGTTCAGTGTCTTTAGAACCATCTGGATAGGCCTGCGCGCAGCACAGTGACGTCGATTAATACAAGGAGCGTGAGAGGCGGCAGAGTCATCCCACCTCGCAATAACTATAAAAAGCGTCCTCAATACGGCATCGGCTTGATGCATCGGGGCAGCCGCTCGGAGCCGACGCCTATGCGGCTCATTTATGTCAGAGCCTCATAACGGTACGCGCTACTCGAGATAACAATAATGTCCGCGAACCTGTTGCAAGGCCTAGAGCAGGCTAGCGATATGGAATTGCTGGTGCTCGGGGTCAAACTAATGGCGGTTGGTTTCAGCCTGGCATTGCTGGCGATTGTCGCGGTGCTGGCGTGGTCGGTACGAGGTGAATCCTCGAGCCAGCGGCGAACGTATCTCTTCTGTACTATTGCCAACGCTTTTGCGGCGTTGTACGTCATCACCCACACCGGGGTAAGAGTAGCCGCGCTGATCGGCGATTTGGGCGGAATGCTTGTGATGGTGAAGCTGGCCATCGCGGCGCTGATGATCGCCATGGCGGCCTATATCTGCCTGTACTGGGTGATGGAAGTCAGGCGCCCCGATGGCCGTCCGCCATGGCGGCGAATAGCCGCGTTGTACGTTTTGGCAGCGGTCGCTGCGATCTTGCCCTGGAGCGAACACCCCGCGCTGGTGATTGCCAGCGATAGGATTACCTTGCAGGGCTTGTCGGTATTTCCGGAGTACGGTGCCGCGGCGCCATGGTATTTCGCGCTGCTGCTATTAGTTTTCGCCGTGGCGGTCATGAAGCTGTTGCGGTCGCCGCTCCAGCGCACCGATCGGTTCGGCTGGCGCATTAACTCGCTCGGGTTGGGCGTGCTGCTGGTATGTGCGGTGCATGACGCGCTACGAGAGTTGGGTGCGACGCTCCTCCCGCTGGGGGTTCTGTGGCTGGGGTTCGTCTGCTTCCAGGCCGGAGCGTTTACCCTGATGGCGCTGCATTGCAGACGCCTCGCGCACGAATACTGTCAGCAACGCGCGGCCTTGCGCCGCCTCTCCGATGCGCTTGCGCACGATCGCGCTACCGGGCTTTACAGTCGCGCTCATCTGCAAGAGCTGCTCGACCGCGCTGGCGGTTCCTCGGAAGGGGGCCTGCTGTTCATAGACTTGGACCACTTCAAGGAAGTGAATGATCGCTACGGGCACTTGTGCGGGGATGCCGTACTGCGCTCTGTTGCCGATTTGCTGCGCCAGGAGCTGAAAGGAGAAGAGGCCGCCTGTCGCTGGGGAGGCGATGAGTTTCTGGTCTATCTGCCGCAAGGCGGCGTGGAACGCGCGCGTACTCTGGCAGCACGCCTGTACCGGCAGGTGCACGCTCTGCGCATAGAAGGGGCGCCGGAACTGCGCGCCGGGCTCAGCATGGGCTACGCATTATTCGATCGGCGTGGCTGGCGCGCCTGCGCGGAGTCGGCGGATCGGGCTTTGTATCAGTCGAAGAAGGCCGGACGAGGGCAGTTGACAGTCGCAGCCGTGGCGCCGGAGCTGCGGGTCACGCACGCGGCACCCGCATGCGAAACCGCATGACGCGGCCGCTAGGGCTCTTGCCGCCGGGGGGCACGCGCCGACGTGCTGGGAACCGTTAGAGGCTCTTAGCCGGCCCAGCGAGTGCTTGGACGGGCTCTGCTATCGGCAGGTCTCGCGTCGCTTCTTAGTCCTCGCGCACTTCCCGCTCCGCGTATAGAACTCTTCTTGCGTTACCGGGCCGCCTCCACGTGGCCAGCGCTATTCGACGCCTCCGCCGGACACTTAATGGCCGCTGACGATCTCGATCTCCCGGTATAGTTGGATTTATATCCGCAAATGCCGCCAAAGCCTGGGGGCTGCGGCTCAAGGGGGAGACAGATCATGAGGCGAGCGTACGTGTTGACGGTGGCGGCCGCGCTGATCGCGTTGGTCATTGCCGCAGCTTCCGAGCCCTTGGCCTTTGAGGAGCGCTTGATACGGATAGAGGCCTCGTATGTGTCGCCGGAGCTGGCTGCGCAGCTGCGCGGCGAAACGCTGCTGGTCCAGGCGGCCATGTTGGACCTGGCCGGCGACCCGCTGCTGCTGCTCAAGGCGCGCGCGGCGCTAATGCGTTATCCGCAGATGACCCGCGAGGTGCTGGCGATTTATGCCGAGGAGCCGGAATTTCGGGAAATTCTCCGCGCCTACGGCGAGAGCGTTATCCCACCTATTTACTATTTCCTTCACAACGAAGTGCGTACCGTGGCCTTTCTGCATTACGCCGCGCACAAGCTGGACACCTCGCGGGCTGCTATCAGCCGTTTTTGGCGCCGAGAGCAGGTGGCGCAGCAGGACAGTGCGCTGGAAGCGGGGGAAACAGCCGATGACGGAGATACCGCAAGCAACGAGCTCACGCCCGAGCAGCGAGGCTGGTATGCGGTCAACTTCATTCGCGACGAAGGCTACGACTTCATAGGACAGTTCGTGCTGAACGCCGATGGCGAGCCGCGGTGGGTACAGACCGAGCGCTTCCTGGAAGGGGCCGGTTCGTTGCTTGCCGGCGGCTTCCGTACCCTGGAGGCCAAGATCGTGTCGGATCAGGAGCTGATGTGGGCCGACGCGGGGTGGGCCGCCGTGGATGTGCTGGCGGTCGTGGGCACGCTCAAGCTGGTTCGCATCGGTAAGGTCGCGACGGCGTCCGGGCGTTCGTACAGCATTACCTCGCGCAGCGCGGCGGTGGCATCGCGCCTGGTGCGCGCCGGTCAAATAGCGGGGGGTAGCGCGCGTTATGCCAAATGGCCTGCCATCGTCGGAACGGCCTATGTGGTCGTCAAGCATCCGAGCTTGGTGAGCGATGCGCTGGCTGGGGTGGCGCGCTTGGCCGGGCTGCCGGCATGGCCCGTGTTGATGGGCGGCTGGATACTTATCTTGCTGCCGGTTCTTTATTTGTTGGCCTTTGTTGCAAAGCTAGCAGCACCGCTGCTGCGGCTGCTGCGCCGCCTGTCAGCAAGGCGTCCTCGGCGCTTGTCGCATACGGCATGAGGCGAGCGGCTGGCGGCGCCAGGGGTGCAAATGACCTATAGCATCCGCATGTAGCGTCAGTGTGTGCCTTACCTCGCGATATAAGGAGGCTGTCATGGCGCTACCGGCAAGTATGAACGCTCTGGTTTTCAAGGGGGCTGGCCAGAAGTCCTGGGAGTCCGTTCCCACGCCCAAGATTACCCATCCGACGGATGCCATTGTGGAAATCGCCAAGACGACAATCTGTGGCACCGATCTGCACATTCTCAAGGGCGACGTGCCGGCGGTCACCGAAGGCCGTATTCTCGGGCATGAGGGAGTCGGCGTGGTCGTAGAAGTGGGCGATGCCGTCTCCAACTTCAAGCCAGGCGACCGGGTGATCATTTCGTGCATTACCTCGTGCGGGAAGTGCGAGTACTGTAAGAAGCAGATGTACTCGCACTGCGAGGACGGCGGCTGGATCCTCGGTCATTTGATCGACGGTACTCAGGCGGAGTACGTACGCATCCCGCATGCCGACAACAGCTTGTATCCCGTTCCCGAAGGCATGGACGAAGAGGCGCTGGTGATGCTCAGCGACATCTTGCCTACCGGGTTCGAGATCGGAGTGCGCTATGGCGCGGTCGCCCCTGGCGATATCGTGGCGATCGTCGGTGCCGGACCGGTGGGCATGGCAGCCATGTTGACCGCGCGGTTTTACTCGCCCAGCCGGCTTATCGTGGTGGATGTCGATCCGTCGCGCTTGGAAATGGCGAAGCGCTTCGGTGCTACGGAGACGATCAACAGCGCGGAAGTGAATGTGGTAGACGCGATCATGGGCTCGACCAAAGACGGGGTGGATGTGGCCATCGAGGCGGTGGGCATTCCGCAGACCTTCGATGTTTGTCAGAGCATAGTTCGTCCGGGCGGGCATGTGGCCAACGTCGGCGTGCACGGCAAGAGCGTGGACTTCCAGCTGCAGAAACTGTGGATTCAGAACATCACGCTGACCACCGGCCTGGTGAACACCAACACCACCGCACTGCTGCTCAAAACCGTGCAGTCCGGTACCTTGCAGCCCCAGCAGCTGATCACGCACCGTTTCAAGTTCGACCAGTTCCTGCAGGCCTACGAGGTGTTCGCCAATGCGGGCAAGGAGAAGGCCATGAAGGTGATCGTCAGTCGCAGCTGAGGCGGGGCAGCTATTCCTTGTGGCAGAGTCCCCTGGCCGCGAGTGTCTGCATCATTGCTGCAGCTGAAAGGGCATTCGCGGCCAGGGGAGCACTCTCACAGTGGCTTGCTCGCCGGTCTCTGACCGTGACCCTCGTGGGAGCGTAGGAGTGTGTGTACAGGTGCCCATGGACGAGTCTAGGCCCTAGCCCCCGTACTGCTCTATCCATCGCGCCAGTGCCATGGACCAGGAGTTGAGCGCGGCGTGAGCGATGATTACCGGCCAGAGCGTGCCCCAGTGCAGGGTCAGGCGGGCGAAGACGACGCCTATCGCCGCAGTCTGCACCACCCCAGCCCAGCCCTGATAGAAGTGTCCGAGCCCGAACAGCACCGAGGAGATCAGAACGGGCGCCCATATGCCGCCAGTGATGCGCCGGCAGCGCTGTAGCAGCAGCCCGCGTGCGAGCACCTCCTCATAAAAGCCGATGAGCATCATGACGCCGACGATGGCGGCGAACTTCAAATCGCCGCCGAGCACGCCGGCCAGATCCTGCAGGCGCGCCTGGTGAGCCTCCATCAGGCCGGGCTGAACGAGCTGCATTACGAGGTTCAGCGCAATATTGACGGCGAACACCAGTAACAGGGCCAGCATGGCGCGCCACAGATCCTGCGCTCGCGGCATCGCCAGGCCCAGCGTTCTCCAGCTCTGGCCCCGCCAGGCGAGCAATGCCGCGAGGCCGATCAAAACGACCAGGCCTTGCACGCCCAGCAGCAACATCATAGGCGGGGTCGTCCAGCCCAGCAGGTGCAGGCCGATCCAGCCCGCCACTCCTCCGGCCAGCACTGCCAGCGCGAGCGCCAGGGCGATGTCGACCAGCGCCTGCCAGCGCGTCATGCGGTTTGTATTAGTAACGATGACTGCACACTCCGATGGTCCGCCTGCGGGAGTCGTGTCTGCGCCATACGATCGATGGTAGCCGCAGCATGGCAAGCACAAGCGTAACACTGCCCGCGCGAGCGCCGGAACGCTCTAGAAAAAATCTGGCGCATCGTTCTGCGATGGCCGATTGATGCTCTCGCGGTTCCCATGGCCGCTACGAAGAGCGTGCCGCTCGGGAAAGTGGCAATGATGGATGGGGGGGGACACGGCAGCGCAAACCTTCACCAGCGGATGCCCAGATTGAAAGAAGGCGGCGTAGTCGCCGACAATCCGGGATGGAGTTGCGACTAGGCTCTGTCCGACGAGTCGGAGCGGTCGCAAGGGCGTGGAAACGTATCCGCCCGCTGTGCGTTACGATCTGTCAGACAATGCCTAGGTGGAGTCATGAGCGTGCAAAGCCCGATCATCATCGATTACGACCATGGAATCAGTGCCATAGACACCGAGTTTCACGGTAGGCTCCAGCTAGATGCCAGCCATCTTATCGTCGACCATGGCGAAGCCGCTTTCGTGGACGTTGGCTGCAACCATTCGATTCCCATTCTCATGGCGGCGCTGGAGCGCAAGGGTATTGCGCCCGAGCAGGTACGTTATGTGTGCGTCACCCATGTGCACCTGGATCATGCCGGCGGAGCAGGGGAAATCATGCGCCGCTTGCCGGCCGCGACCTTGGTGGTGCACCCGCGTGGCGCGCGCCATATGATCGACCCCACCCAGCTCTACGAAGGCGCCAAGGCCGTGTACGGCGAGGAAGAAGTGCGCCGCACGTACGGCGAGCTGCTGCCCGTGCCGGAGACGCGCGTAAGAACGGTGCAGGATGGCGAGCGCCTGCCGCTGGGCAAGCGGGAGTTGCTGTTCCTGGACACGCCGGGACACGCTTATCACCACTACTGCATTATCGACGAGGAGGCCCAAGCGGGCTTCTCCGGCGACACTTTCGGGCTTTCCTACCGTCAGCTGGATACCGAGCGTGGCGCTTTCATTTTTCCGACCACGACGCCGGTGCATTTCGATCCGGAGGCGGCGCACGCCTCTATAGACCGTCTGATGAGCTATCGTCCGCAGGCCATGTATCTGACCCACTTCAGCCGCGTGACTGATTTGCCGCGGCTAGCGGAGGATCTGCACAATGGGCTGGAGCGGCTGGTGGCCATCGCCGAGCGTCATGCGGATGCCGGAAAGGAGCGTTACAACCGCATTGCCAGCGATATGCGCGCGTGGTTAGGGGAGCGTCTGCGCGAGCACGGCTGCACGCTGTCGGAAGAGCAGATCGATGATGTGATCAAGATGGATGTGGCGCTCAATACCCAAGGGCTTATCGTTTGGCTCGAGCGCCGGGCGGCGGCTTGATGCCGCGGCCCGGCCGCGCTGTTTGCCGGCGGGCAGTGTCGCGTCGCCGGTTTGACTATTGCTCTATAGGCAGGGCCGGGTCGTTGCCCCATTCGGACCAGGAGCCGGCGTAGCCGCGCACTTGGGTATAGCCCAGGTGCTTGAGCATGACGTAGGTGTGCGCCGAGCGGTGATGGGTCTGGCAATGCGTGATCACTTCCTTGTCGGGCGTCACCCCTAACGCTTCCAGCCGTGCCTTGAGATCCATCGTTGGACGCAAGCGCCCTTGGCGGTCCGGATCCTTGGTGTGGCTCCAGTCCAGATTGACTGCGCCGGGAATATGACCGCCGCGGGCGGCGCGTTTGTCGGTTCCGGCGAACTCGCCTGCCGTGCGGGTATCCAGTACCACCACGCCGGGGTTGTCCAGGTTCGAGAGGATGTAGTCCTTGTCGGCCAGGGCTGCCGGGTTCGCGATCCGGGCCTGGTAATTGCTGGGAGTGGGCGCGGTGCTGCCGCTTTCCACCGGCATGCCGGCATGCAGCCAGGCCTGTATGCCGCCGTCCAGCAACGAGAAATGAGGATGGCCCAAGACATCCAGCGTCCAGAGCAGGCGACTGGCCCGCCCGCTGCCTTCATGGTCGTACGCGATTACGTGATGTTCCGCAGTCAGGCCAATCGCCGACAGCGCCTCCGAAAGCGCCTCTTCGGTGGGCAGTAGGCCCATGGCGGGCGGCTCCGCGCGCACGATACTGGAGAAGGGCAGGTGCACCGCGCCGGGAATGTGTTGCTCCTGGTAGGCGTTTTGATCGCCCAGGTCGACGATCAGTAACGGTTGGTTACCGGTGTAGGCGCGGATCTGATCCGGTTCGACAATCAGCGGCAACTGCGGCGCAGCCATGTTAGCCCTCCCGTAGTGGACGTGTTGGGACAATTGTACTCCACGGAACGGGCATCGCGTCCGCTGCCCGTAAAAAAAGCGCCCCGAAGGGCGCTTTTTCTCGTGGCGGATCGAGTTTAGTTGCCGGGGACGTCCTGGCCCGCCAGGTACAACCAGGTCTCGACCACCGTGTCCGGGTTCAGGGACACGCTGTCTATGCCCTGTTCCATCAGCCAACGCGCGAGGTCCGGATGATCGGACGGACCCTGGCCACAGATACCGACGTACTTGCCGGCTCGGCGCGCAGCCTGAATGGCCATCTGCAGCATGGCTTTGACGGCCTCGTCGCGCTCATCGAACAGGTGCGCGATCAGTCCGGAGTCGCGATCCAGGCCCAACGTGAGCTGGGTGAGGTCGTTGGAGCCGATGGAGAATCCGTCGAAATGCTCCAGGAACTTGTCGGCCAGTACGGCGTTGGAGGGCAGCTCGCACATCATGATGACCTTGAGCCCGTTCTCGCCGCGCTTGAGCCCGTTCTCGGCCAGCAACTCGATGACCTGCTTGCCTTCTTCCACGGTGCGCACGAACGGGATCATCAGCCAGACGTTGGTCAGGCCCATGTCGTTGCGAACGCGCTTCATCGCTTCGCATTCGAGCTTGAAGCACTCGCGGAAGTCCTCGGAGATGTAGCGCGAGGCGCCGCGGAAGCCGATCATCGGGTTCTCTTCGTGCGGCTCGTAGTGCTCGCCGCCGATGAGGTTGGCGTACTCGTTCGACTTGAAGTCGGACATGCGCACGATTACCGGCTTGTCGGCAAAGGCGGCGGCCAGCGTGGCAACGCCCTCGGCCAGTTTCGCGATGTAGAACTCGCGCGGGCTGGCGTAACCGGCGATCTGACTGCGGATGGTCTCCTGCAGCTCCGGGCTCTGCCGGTCGAATTCCAGCAGCGCCTTGGGATGGATGCCGATCATGCGGTTGATGATGAACTCCAGCCGCGCAAGGCCGATACCGGCGTTGGGCAGGCTGGCGAAGTCGAATGCCCGGTCCGGGTTGCCGACGTTCATCATGATCTTGAAGCCGAGCTCGGGCATGTTCTCGAGCGACAGCTCCTTGATTTCGAACTCCTGCTTGCCGGCGTAGATGTAGCCCGTGTCGCCTTCGGCGCAGGAGACGGTGACTTCCGCCCCGTCGGCAATGCGCTCCGTGGCGTCGCCGGCGCCGACCACCGCCGGAATTCCCAGCTCACGGGCAATGATCGCGGCATGGCAGGTGCGGCCGCCACGGTTGGTGACGATGGCCGCGGCCCGCTTCATGATCGGCTCCCAGTCCGGGTCGGTCATGTCGGTTACCAGCACGTCGCCGGGCTGGACTTTGTTCATCTCCTTGATGTCGGAGATGACGCGCGCCTTGCCGGCACCGATGCGCTGGCCGATGGAGCGACCGGTGGCGAGCACCTCGCCGCGCTTTTTCAGGTGGTAGCGGGTGAGCACTTGGCCCCCGTCGCGGCTTTTCACCGTTTCGGGGCGTGCTTGCAGGATATAGAGCTTGCCGTCGTTGCCGTCCTTGCCCCACTCGATATCCATGGGGCGGCCATAGTGTTCTTCGATGATCAGCGCCTGACGGGCAAGCTCCTCCACCTCGGCGTCGGTCAGCGAGAACTTCATACGGTCGGCCAGATCGACATCGACCGTCTTCACCGTCTTGCCGTGGCCGCGCTCGCCGCTATAGACCATTTTGATGGCTTTGCTGCCGAGGTTGCGGCGCAGGATGGCAGGGCGGCCGGCGCGCAGCGTCGGCTTGTGCACGTAGAACTCGTCCGGGTTCACCGCGCCCTGGACTACGGTCTCGCCCAGTCCGTACGAGGCGGTGATGAACACGACGTCACGGAAGCCGGACTCGGTGTCCATGGTGAACATCACGCCCGAAGCCCCTATATCGGAGCGCACCATCCGCTGTATGCCGGCCGACAGCGCCACCTCGCTGTGCTTGAAGCCGTGGTGGACGCGGTAGGCGATCGCGCGATCGTTATACAGGGAGGCGAACACGTCTTTAATGGCGACCAGAACGTGATCCAGCCCTTGGACGTTGAGGAAGGTCTCCTGCTGGCCGGCGAAGGAGGCGTCCGGGAGGTCCTCGGCGGTTGCCGAAGAGCGGACCGCGAACGAGCCGTTGCCGTCGGCGTCGAGCTGCTTGAACGCGGTGACGATCGCTTCCTGCAGACGCGGCGGAAACGGCGTGTCGACGATCATCTTGCGGATCTGCGCCCCTACCTTCACCAGCTGATCCACATCGTCGACATCCAGCCCGTCGAGCGCCTCGTTGATGCGCTCGCGCAGACCGCTTTCGTCCAGGAAGTCCCAGAAGGCTTTGGCCGTAGTGGCGAAGCCGCCCGGAACACTTACGCCGGCGCTGGACAGGTGGCTGATCATCTCGCCGAGCGAGGCGTTCTTCCCACCTACCCGCTCGACATCGTTCATCCCCAGGGATTCAAACCAAACTACATAGTCTTCCAATGTCGTCTCTCCCAATGGCTCGCGCGACAGCGGTTCGCCTTCTGATAGCAACAGATTCGGAGCCGCCGCAGTGCGGCGGGAACAGCCTCGGCCGCCGAGCGGCCGGCGGGGCTAGGCGTGTACCCCTGGTTTCGTTAGCATGACTCGGCGCCTTCCGGCGGCCCGGCGTTCGTGCCGCCGCATGGCCGCCCAGTACGGACTTATCCAATACGATGACCAAAAAACGCACCGTCTTCTTTATTTCTGACCGAACCGGCATCACCGCGGAGACGCTGGGGCATAGTCTGCTCACTCAGTTCGATGTCGAGTTGGAACTCGTCACTCTGCCGTTTGTCGATAGTCCCGAGCGCGCCCATACTGCTTTGCGTCAAATCCGTGAAGCCAATCTCGCCAGCGGCGAGCGCTCCCTGGTGTTCAGTACCGTCATCGACCCGGGAATTCGCGACATTCTGCGCGGCGCCGACGCGGTACTGTTCGATTTCTTCGAGACCTTTATTGCTCCCTTGGAGCGCGAACTCAACATGAGTTCTACTCACGCGATCGGGCGCTCGCACGGCGTCGTGGATAATACCATGTACGACGTCCGTATCGACGCGATGAACTACGCTCTCAGTCATGACGATGGTGTTACCACGCATCATTACTCACAGGCCGACGTCATCCTGGTGGGTGTCTCGCGCAGTGGCAAGACGCCGGCGTGTATTTATCTTGCCTTGCAGTATGGTATCTACGCCGCCAACTATCCTCTGACCGAGGAGGATCTTGACGAGGCACGCCTGCCGCAGGCGCTGCACCACTACCGGAACAAGCTGTACGGGCTCAGTATCCGCCCCGACCGTCTGGAGAAGATCCGCGAACAGCGCCGTCCCAACAGCCGCTACGCGTCGCTTCGCCAGTGTCAGTACGAGGTGGCGCGTGCCGAAGCGATGTTCCGACGCGAACGGATACCGTTCATCAACACCACCACCATGTCGATCGAGGAGATCGCTACCACGATTCTTCACGATCGGAAATTGAAGCGGCGACTTTATTAGATGTCGTTAGCATTTTCCAGTGTTCACACAGACGGTATCGGTCGGAGGCCGTGCTAAGATTCGAGCCATGATGTTGAGCTGTGACCATATACTTGGCCTTGCGCCTCCTCGTAGCTTCGCGAGCTTGATGGAGTTGTACGAGAACAACTACATCTACATGCGGCGCTTGATTCCCGAAGTGCTGGGGGAAGGGCTGCACCTGCGCTCGCCGGGCAACGTCGACCTGTACCTGCGGATCGAAGAGCGCTCGCCTTATACGACCACGGTGGCGTTGACCCATTACTTTGAAGAGGGTGATGGTCACCGTGCCGATCCCGACCTGCGGGTCCGGATCTATCACGATGCACAGCTGGCCGAGGTGCTGCCCGATTCCGCACTGCATTCGTTCCGTTGGACCGGTACCGGGAAGGTGCCGGACCGGCGCAGCCTGGCCTGGCGCTGGGAGGTTAATCGGTTTCTCAACCGCTGGTTGCGGTACTGCTTGGCCGAAGGCCATCGCTTCGTGCCTGCGCAGGCAGGCGACGCCGGCTAAGTTTCCAATACGTGCTCCAGCCTGTGCGCCGAGGCTGGGGGCACGCCGTTCCGGAGAGCGCGAGGAGCGAAGCGCGAGCGGCGAATCGCGGCTTGCCGTGCCTTGCTTGACCCCTGTCGGTTTGACTTGTATACGTATTTCCGACTTTAGCGCTCGGGATTACGGAATTCACTCCATATGAAGCTTTCCACTAAGGGCCGCTATGCGGTAACTGCCATGATGGATCTTGCCCTGCACGAGAGCCAGGGGCCGGTGACACTGGCCGATGTGTCTCGCTGCCAGGGCATTTCGCTATCGTATCTCGAGCAGTTATTCGCGCGCTTGCGTCGTCACAAGCTGGTCAAGGGCGTGCGCGGACCCGGTGGCGGCTATCGTCTTGGCCGGCCAGCCAGCGAAATTACCGTGGCGGATGTGATCGTCGCGGTGGATGAGAACATCGATGCGACGCGTTGCCGGGGGCGGCGGGACTGCCACAACGGCTCCGCCTGCCTGACGCACGATCTGTGGAGCGAGCTGAGTCAGCAGATTTACGGCTTTCTGGCCGGGATTACCTTAGCGGAGCTGGCGGCGCGGCCCGCGGTGCGCGAGGTGGCGCAAGTGCAGGATTTGCGCCACCAGCGCTGCAGAAAGGGCCAGACAAGCGCGCAGTCGTAAGCGGATAGAAGCCGCGCTCAGCCGCACAGTGCCGAGACCATTGCCGGCACGTTGGCCGTTTCAATACAGTCTATCCCTCGCCGGCGCAGTGCCTTGGCTTCTTCGACATCGTTGACCTCGTAGGCCACCCAGCGCCACGGCCCTTGCCAGAGGCTGGCAGGCGGGGATGGCAAGTATTCGTAGTCGCAAAACAGGTACTCGGGGGCCAAGGTCATGGCCCGCTCCGCTTCGGCCGGCCCGCCGGCGGGCAAAACCCAGCCGACCGCAACGTCGTGCTGTAACGAGCGCGCCTGTTGCAGCACTGCGTCGTCGAAACTGATCACCACTAGGCGCTTGCCCAGCGGCCGGCAGGCCCGTAGCACCGACTGCACCCCCGCTGGAATGCGATGTATGGGCAGACTGTCGCGCTTGATTTCCACGAATACGGTGGTATCTACCGCATCGGCAAGGCTCTCGGCCGCTTCTTCCAAAGTGGCGAAGCGAACGTTGCGATGGCGCTCGCCCAGCCGACCGGGCTCGTGCGCGCTCAATTGCCGCAGCGCGGCCAGATCCGTCGCCAGTATATCGCCCGGCGTGCCAGTCATGCGCAGCAGATCGGCGTCGTGCAGCAGGACCGGAACATCGTCGCGCGTGAATTGCACGTCCAGCTCCACCCCCGGCGCGCCGGCGGCAACGGCTGCCTGCAGTGCCGGGATGGTGTTCTCGGGAAACTCCGCCGTGTAGCCGCGGTGCGCGATAACCTCGGGGATGCGGTGCATGGCTCGGGACCTCGTCGTAAAAAGACTTTTAACAGATTTTGGTCGCTGCTGGGGCGTTTGTCGCTAACCGCAGGTTAATCGGTCATTGTTACGGTTTCGATACAGAGACTGCTTTATTGGGTGCTTCTTGGTAGACGCAAGATTTATCCGCGTGGAGAGGGTGCCCCCTCCTCATTCATGGCCCCATGGCGCGCAATGTGTGTCGGCAGACTCGGCAGCGCGATGACCGAGGCGCCGGGCCGAGCGCTTGAAGGTTTTAAGCGCTTGTCGTAGCTGTACGACCAGCGCCGGGCTCGCATTTTTACCATAGCGCACCTGCAGATAAAGGCTAGTAATCGCCTCGGCCTCCGAGCCTAACGCCGGGCAGGCTCGCCCTAGGCGGCGGGCGAACGCTGTGGGCGTCTCCCAGGGTTGGCGCACCAGGCCGTAGCGGGCGAGGGTGCGGCAAAACCGCTGGTAGAGTCGGCTGGCCTGATCGCTACCGGACGGCCGACGCGGCCAGAGCATGACGGCGGCGAGCGAGAGCAAACAGACGGCGAGGCCGGCCGCCAGCGCAAGCGCCATCCGGGGCGGCTCGCCCAGGCCTATGCGGCTTAGCACCTCGCGCTGCAACTGCGGGCCGTATGCGAGTACCCACCGATCCCATCGCTGATTGACGGCATCCCAGTGCAGCCTGAGCTGACGCGTCCAAGAGTTGCTGCGGCGCGCGATCGCCGGCACCGGCTCGTCGGCCGGCAGCGCATCTCCCAGTCCCAGTTCGACCCGCTGTGGCGAAACCAGGCCGGTGGGATCGGCACGCAACCAGCCTTGGCCTTCTAGCCAGACTTCGGTCCAGGCGTGAGCGTCGGACTGGCGAACGATCATATAGTTGCCTACCGGGTTCATCTCACCGCCCAGGTAGCCGGTGACCACGCGCGCCGGAATGCCGGCGGCGCGCAACAGCACCACGAACGCTGCGGCGTAGTGTTCGCAGAAGCCGCGCCGGGTATCGAACAGGAACTCGTCGATGCTGTCTCGAAAGCCGCCGGGGGGCGTCAAGGTGTAAGTGAAAGGCTGGGTCGAGAAGAACCTGACCGCCGCGGTCAGGATTTCCGCATCGCTGTCGAAGGCGCTGCGCCAGTGGGCGCCTAGCGCACGGGCGCGTGGATGGCGGTCGGCTGGAAGCGCCAGGTTGCGATAGCGCTCGCTCTCGCTCAGTTCCGTCGCCCAGGTGCTGCCTAGCGTCGACTCCAGCGTGTAGCGCTGCAATTCGTTGACCGGCGCGCGCGTGACGAGTTCGAGGCGCTCGTTGAGCAGGGCCTGCTCGGGGCTGCCGCGTGGCCGGTCCAGGCTCAACAGCCAGCGCTGCGCGGTGGGCTGCAATATGACGGTATAGCGGATGCTGGCCGCAGCGGCCGAAATCTCCGCGGGGGCCGCCCCGGTCGAGGGCGCACGATGCCATGTATGGCCGTCATAGTCGCTGAGCACAGGGCCGCGCCAGTACAAAGCCTCGCGCGGCGGCGGTGCGCCCTCGAACTCGACGCGGAAAGCCACGGCCCCGGAGCGGCTGAGCTCGCTGATCTGACCAGGGCTCATATGATCACTCAGTCCTGTCTGTCCATAGTGCGCATCGTCGGGAAGTGACCAAAGCGGTCCGGGAATACGTGGAAACAGCACGAACAGGATCAGCATCAGCGGTGCGGCTTGTCCCAGCGTTATGGCAGCGGTGTGCAGATGCCGTCTGAGGGGGACGCTGGGGTGCTGCACGGCGATGAGCAGCATGGTCGTGGCCCAGACGGTCGCCAGCAGGTAAAGCGCGTTGGGAATCGACTGCGAGTAGAAGAACTGCGTGAGGATGAGAAAGTACGCTAGATAGAGCACTAGCAGCACGTCTCGCCGGCTGCGCAGCTCCAGCAGTTTCAGCGCCGTCATCACGGCCAGCAGCGCCGTCCCCGCATCGCGGCCTAGCAAAGTGCTGTGATGGTAGGCGATACCGCCGGCGGCGAGGAG
The DNA here is from genome assembly GCA_964460035.1 of uncultured Alkalilimnicola sp. GTDB lineage: Bacteria > Pseudomonadota > Gammaproteobacteria > Nitrococcales > AK92 > CAYWPG01. The sequence continues at coordinate 10,871 of CAYWPG010000041.1, read as the reverse complement.
GGTGAGCAGCGCTCGCAGCCAAGCGGGCGGCATGCGCCACGCTTTGCGGCTGAGCAATAAGCGCCAGATGCCGCAGCCGGCCAGCAGCGTTACTACCCAGACAGGCAGCCGCAGCAGGTGCGGCGCCAGTACCGCCGCCAGCGTCAGTAACAGCGCGATCAGCAGCGGTGTGGCGAGCAACGGGCGGTCGCGATCGTTCATGCCGGATACAGGGCCAGCGCTTGCAGGCAGCGGTGATAATGGGCTTCTCCATGCGCCGGCGGCAGCTCCAGATGCGGGAGGCGAAGGCCGTAGCGGTGGCCGGCGTGCTCCGCATCGACCACCCAGCGGCACAGTCTGGATAGCTTGGCCTCTGTTCCCAAACCTTCCAGCTCATGCCAGTCCAGCCACAGGCTGATCCCGCTACCACCGTCGAACAGCTTGGTCTGGGGCGGCAGTCCGCGAGCAACGCTGCGCCAATCGATGCGATGCAGAGTATCGCCCGGGCGGTAGTCGCGCAGACCGCTGAAGTCGTCGCTGCTGCCGCCATCGGCCGTGGCGGTGGCTGTAGCGGCTCCAGCATACTGTGGCTCGGGAGCGTTCTCCTCCGGCTGGGGATAAACCAGGCAGGCGAAGTCCAGCGTCAGCCAGCTCCAAGCGCGAACCAGGCCGCCGGGGTAGCTAGTGGCCAAGCGCAGCCGCGGCGCACGCAGGCGGCCCCGATGCGCGGTTGGGATAGCAAGCAGAAGCGCGCTGCTGCCGCGGGCGGGCACATCCGCCTGATTACGCTCTTCGCCCTCATAAAGCAGCGTAACTCCGATACGCGTACGCGGGCTGTCGTTATGCAGCACTAATGGGAACAGTGCGGGAGTGCCGGCGAACACCGGACTAGGCGGCAGCGCGCTCACCCGCAGGCCTAGCAGATTGCGAAAACAGTGCAGCATCAGCACCAACGCCAGGCCCGCCAGCAGAAAGGCGAGCGCGAAGGCCATGCTGTTGCTGTAGTTGATGGCGGCCAGCCACATGATCAGCAACATGAAGGCAAACCCCCAGCCGCTGGGGGTGGGCAGGATGAATATGCCGCGATAGCGCAAGCGCAGCCCTTGGGAATCGACCCGTCCCGGCCGGCTTAGCCGTTGCTGCCACGTGGCGGGCAGACGCTCCAGCAGCGACATCAGGGAATGGCCACCGCCGTCAGGATGTGCTTGGGCGGCATCAACTGCCCGCTGGCCAGGCTGCCCTCGCTGGGCTGCAACCGGTGGTTGACCACACTGGCGAACACGGCCTGCACGTCATCGGGCAGCACGCTGTCGCGTCCGTGTAGGAGTGCCCAGGCCTGGGCGGCGCGCAGCAGCGCCAGCCCTGCCCTTGGCGACAGGCCTGAGCGGTAGTGGCCGCAGCTGCGGCTGTACTCCAGCAGCGCCTGCAGGTAGTCGATCAAAGGCGGCGCGACGTGCTGCTGCGGGACGCGGGATTGCAGCTCCAACAAGGCCTGTGCCGACATCACCGGCCGTATGCGTTTGAGCAGGGTGCGCCGGTCATCGCCCATTAACAACCGCCGTTCGGCTGTATGGTCCGGGTAGCCGAGCTCGATTCGCATCAGAAAACGGTCCAGCTGCGATTCGGGTAGTGGAAAGCAGCCGATCTGGGTGTCGGGATTCTGAGTCGCGATGACGAAAAAGGGGGCCGGCAGCGGTCTTGTCTCGCCCTCCACGGTAACTTGCCGCTCCTCCATGGCCTCTAGCAGCGCGCTTTGCGCCTTGGGCGTCGCCCGGTTGACCTCGTCGGCTAGGACGAACTGGGCGAAGATCGGCCCTGGGCGAAAGCTCAGGCTGCCCCGCGCGTGATCGTAAACCGAAGCGCCGATGATGTCGGCGGGCAACAGGTCGGCGGTGAACTGAATACGCTGGAACTGCAGGCCGAACAAGCGCGCGAGCACGTGCGCTAGCGTGGTCTTGCCAACACCTGGCAGGTCTTCGATCAGCAGGTCGCCATTGGCCAGCATGCAGGTCAGCGCCAGGCGGATCTGCCGTTCCTTGCCGAGGATGACCGCGCTGGCTGTGGCGACGACGTTCTCGAGATGTTCAGTCATTAGCTCATCATCTTGGGGCCTGGCGGGAAGATAAGGAAGCGTTGGAGCGCACCGCCAAATGCACACGGATAGTAGTTATATAGCACGCCTATGCTGCGCAATTCGGCGTCAGGCCGACATCCCTTGAGCCTGCGCACCCGCGCTGAATCGGCGCTCGCGAAAGCTGACAAACAGTAGCTAAATGCAACTTATGTTGTCTTGCGCCCGTATGCTGCGGTTATAGTAGCCGACGTGGAGAAGCCGTCGGCTTCTCCTGGGGGACTACTTTCCGCGTAAGCACAGCTTCATCTTCCAGCGGAGATAACACATGAGTATCAAGGGCAAGGCGTACATTGCCGGGATTTACGAGCATCCGACGCGTCTGGCGCCGGACAAGTCAGTGGCGCAGCTGCATGCGGAATCGGCCAAGGGAGCGCTGGCCGATGCGGGGCTGAGTCTGGCGGACGTGGACGGGTACTTCTGTGCGGGCGATGCGCCGGGGCTGGGGGCGCTGAGCATGGTGGAGTATCTGGGGCTGAAGGTGCGCCACGTGGATACCACCGAGACGGGCGGCTCGTCGTACCTGGTGCATGTGGCGCACGCGGCGCAGGCGATTGCGGCAGGCAAGTGCAATGTGGCGCTGATCACGTTGGCCGGGCGGCCGCGCTCGGAGGGTTCGAGCGGGACGCAGCCGCGGGCGGTGCGCGGGGCGCTGCCGGAACTGGCCTATGAGCTGCCCTACGGGCCGGTGATCGTGAACCAGTATGCGATGGTCGCGATGCGGCATATGTACGAGTACGGCACCACCAGCGAGCAGCTGGCCTGGATCAAGGTGGCCGCCTCGCACCATGCGCAGCACAACCCGCAGGCGATGCTGCCCAAGGTGGTGACGGTGGAGGAGGTGCTGGCTTCGCCGATGATTGCCGATCCGCTGCACCGGCTGGATTGCTGCGTGGTCAGCGATGGCGGCGGGGCGGTGGTGGTCACGCGCCCGGAGATCGCCAAGAGTCTGAACCGGCCGCTGGTAGCGGTGCTCGGCGCGGGTGAAGCGCCCAAGGGGCTCAGTGGCGGGCGCTTCGATCTGACTACCTCGGGCGCAGCTTGGTCCGGGGCGGCGGCGTTTGAAGAGGCGGGGGTGAAGCCGGCTGATATCCAGTACGCCTCGATCTACGACAGTTTCACCATCACGGTGCTGGTCCAGCTCGAGGATCTGGGCTTTTGTAAAAAAGGCGAGGGCGGCAAGTTCGTTGCCGACGGCAATCTGATCAGCGGCGTGGGCAAGCTGGCGGTGAACACGGACGGGGGCGGGCTGTGTAATAACCACCCGGCCAACCGCGGCGGCATTACCAAAGTGATCGAGGCGGTGCGCCAGCTGCGCGGCGAGGCGCACCCGCAGGTGCAGGTGCCCGGCTGTGAGCTGGCGCTGGCGCAGGGCACGGGCGGCTCGCTGGGCACGCGCCATGGCAGCGCGACGCTGATTCTGGGTCGGGAGTAAAGGGAGAGAGAAGCCGATGGCAACGATGTACCAAGAGCGGCCGATGCCGGCCCCTGTGCTCAACCCGGGCGATGAGCCTTACTTTGAGGCCGCCGCACGCGGGCAGCTGCTGATCAAGCGGTGTCGCAGCTGCGGGGAGGCGCATTTTTACCCGCGGGCGCTGTGCCCGTTCTGCCAGAGCGAGCAGACCGAGTGGGAGGTGGCCAGCGGGCGAGGACAGATTTACACCTTTAGCATCACGCGCCGTGCTGGGCCGATTCCGTACGCCATAGCCTTTGTCACGCTCGAGGAAGGGGTGACGATGATGACCAACATCGTCGACTGCGACCTGGACAGCATTCGCATCGGCCAGGCCGTGGAGGTGGTGTTCAAGCCCACGGAGAGCGGCCAGCCCGTGCCGTGCTTCAAGCCGGTCGACTGAACACGGGAAGACGCTTGTGCGCCCCGCGCCTGCGTTGCGGGGCGCTAGCCAAAGGGGCGGCGATAATCCGTATACCTCTTCTGTGGTGTACGGGCGGCCCGGACTAGGAGGAGAAGACCATGAAGGCGGCGATACTCGCGGAAACGGGGCTGATGTTGCAGGACGCCCCAAGGCCGGTGCCGAAGGCCAATCAAATACTGGTCGAGGTTCGCGCGGCGGCCTTGAACCGGGCCGACTTGCTGAACGTAGAGGCGGTGCGCGAGGGGCGCACACCGGGGCATGGCCATGCCATCGGCCGTGAGTGGGCCGGCACTGTGGTCGAGGTGGGCGAGGGTGTGCGCAACTTCGCGCCCGGCGATAGGGTGATGTGCTCCGGCAGCGGCGGCATCGCCCAGTACGCGGTCACGGCTGTGAGCCGGGTGAGGCGGATGCCCGATAGCTTGACGTTCGAGCAAGCGGCATCGCTGCCTGTCGCGCTGCAGACCATGCACGACGCCATCGTGACTCACGGGCAGCTCGCAGCCGGCCAATCGGTACTCATTCAAGGAGCCAGCTCAGGCGTAGGGCTGATGGGGCTGCAGATCGCAAAGCTCATGGGAGCAGGCTTGGTAATCGGCACATCGACCAACGTCGAGCGCCGCGAGCGTCTGCGGGAGTTCGGTGCCGACCTTGCCATAGATTCGCGCGATCCTGCTTGGGCCGAACAGGTCCGCGAGGCGACGGAAGGGCGCGGGGTAGATCTGATCATAGACCAGGTCAGCGGCACGCTGGCCAACGATAATCTGCGTGCCGCGGCGTTGTGTGGACGAATCGTCAACGTCGGGCGGCTGGGTGGCAATGTGGCGGAATTCGACTTCGACCTGCATGCCCTAAAGCGCATTACCTATGTCGGAGTGACGTTCCGCACGCGCACGCCTGACGAGGTTGCGGAGATCGTGCAGCGGGCTTGGAGCGACCTGGGCGAGGCGGTTGCGCAGGGCAAGCTCAAGCTGCCGATAGATAAGGTTTTCGCGCTGGACGACATCGAGACTGCGCTGGGGTACATGGCGGACAACCGTCACTTTGGCAAGATCGTCATCGCGCCTTGAGGGCCGCGACATAAGAGCGCTGCCGATTTGTTGGGATAGTGCTCGTCTCTTTGCAGCGAAAAATAAGGATCACCTACCACAAGCTCCCTTTGGGCCAGGAGGGCCTGACGGGAGCTTGAACACTTCTTCGCGGAAGAATCGCGCCTTAATCGGGACATCTCCTGTCAAGCGCCCGCGCGTAGAAATTGTCGACGCGCCATCGCACCGAGCCGGCGGTGGTATACCAGGCAAGCGCTAAACTAACGCAACGCTGAGTGATTGATTGACTCAGCGATGACTCCGTCAAGCGACCCGCTTTCGTTTCAAGCTCCTTGGGTCTCTCTGTCGCCAGCTCGTCTTGTGGAGCGCTTTGGTACAGCACAGACGTGCCTCGTTTGTGTACGGAGCCGCTTTCGCGCGTGTCGCGTCTATCAGCAAATTAAGCTCTTAGTCCAAGCCTGGAAAGGGCCTCTTGTGGAGACCTTTTATCCTTCCTTTATTCTCTTTTTTCTGGGGCATGGAAGTACTGCTCTTCGTGATCTACGCTGCGATAGATCCGCCATGAGGGAAGGGGGCGCTGATGGCCGGGGCGGTGCTGGTGACGGGCTGTGCAGGCCCAACGCTCAGCGGCAAGACGGTGCAGGAGGTGTTTGCGGATCCGCAGGTGGCGGCCCTTGCGGAAGCGGCGGCGGCAGGCGATGTGTGGTGGATCGAGACGCTGGTCAGGCAGGGCGTGGATGTCAATCAGACCGGATACCGGGAGATGACGCCTTTGGTGTGGGCGATGTACGCCCGCAATCGGCGCGGGGTGGAGGCGCTGCTACAACGAGGGGCCGATCCGAGCTTCAAGGTGGAAGGGGATCTCTCGGCCACCTGGCTGGCTGCGGGCGGGAACGATTCGAAGATGCTGCGCTTGATCCTGGCGCACGGGGGCGCCCCTAACATCGTCTCGGGCTGGAAGACGGCGCTGATGGTGGCGCTGGAGCAACGGCGCGAGGCGCAGTTCCAGATGTTGCTGGAAGCAGGGGCGGACATTAATCAGGAGTCTGATCACATTGGTAGTACGGTCGCGACCTATGCGGCGGCGCGGGGCTATTTCGACAAGGTCGCGCTGCTATTGGAGCGAGGCTATTCGCACGATCTGATGGATCTTGCCGGGACGATCGATGTGGTGGTGGTCGCGAAAGGAGGCGAGCACGATAGGTGGAAGCAGCAGGTGATAAAGATGCTGGAGGAGCGAGGGATCAAGTATCCGTTGCCGCCCATACAGCCGCTCCGACCGCCGATAAAGCGAACTGGAGCCTAAAAACGAGAAAAGGGATAGAGGGAGGACAGTTATCCCCAACATTCAATGATAGCGCTCATGTGCTGCTGTCAGGATTGAGCTAGGAGCTAACGCGGTGTGCGCCGGGTGCCCGTCAGCTACCTGATGAGCGATGCCTCGCGCCTACTGACCTATACCGTCAATAGCCAATTTCGGCGCGAGATGCAGCGGCTCAATGGCGACGGTCGCCTCCTGTTCCCAAATGTTTGCAAGACAGGTCCCTGGGGCAAAAGGCTGTCTATCAGTTGGCGTTGGGGCGTTAGGTTGAGCACAATGCCGGGGGCCGTCGATGACAGAACTACCGACGGTCCATAAGGCTACTCACGCGAATCGGAATGGTGCGAAGGTGCTGAGGTCGTAGAAGTTAGAGTGGCCCCCGCCCGCGAGTCAGATCGCGCTAGCGAGTGCTTAGGTTTTCGTTACTTGCCCAGCCAACCAGCAGCCCCCGTGGGAGGATGCGCTTTTCTGTTCTTAACGTTTTCTCAAGGTCTTCGCGCTCGGTGATGGCTAGGCGGTGCGGAGATGACATCACCAACCCTCACTTTCGGGTGAGCATTGCATTCCTGGCTGTGCTCGGAGCGGACGCGGGCGCGTCGCAGGGGTGCGGCAAGCGGGCATCCCAAACTCGCGTAGACTCCTAAGCAGCTGAGTTTATGAAGCTTCCTGCGTTGGTGTTATTCTTGCTCATCCAACGTGACGGCAGCCTGCGAGCGGTGCGCAAGGCTACTGGTCTCGCATGGACTGCCACCAGCGAACGATCGTCAGTCGTGTTTTCCCGCTGAACCAGTTCTTGCGAGGTAACAGTGATGCTACCCAAAGAATCCGCTCAGCCGAGTCAGCTGATTGTCGTTTCGAATCGATTGCCTCTTACGCTCGAACCCACAGAGCACGGCGAATGGCAAGCCACTCCCAGCAGCGGCGGCCTGGTCAGTGCCCTGGTGCCTATCCTCCAGGCCAGGGGAGGTACATGGATAGGTTGGCCGGGCAGCGTGGAGGCGTCTGAGGAGCAGGTCGAGCAAGCGCTCGAACGTGTTCGCCGCGACTACGGTTGCGTTTTCAAGCCAGTGACGCTCTCGCAGGCGGAAGTTGAAGGCTTTTATTTCGGCTTCTCCAACGAGATTATCTGGCCGCTTTTTCACGATCTGTTCACGGCCTGCAACTTTCGCCGCGACTATTGGGAGAGCTATCAGGCGGTAAATCGTCGGTTCGCCGATGCAGTGGCCGAGGTCGCTGCGCCGGGCGATTTCGTTTGGGTGCACGATTACCACCTGATGGATCTCGCGCGGGACCTGCGCATGCGCGGCTGTAACGTTCGCACCGGCTTCTTCTTGCACACTCCGTTCCCCCCGCTGGAGATCTTTCTCAAGCTGCCCTGGCGCTTCGAGATTCTGCGCAACCTGCTCGAGTTCGAGTCGCTAGGGTTCCAGACGCCGCGCGACAGGCGTAACTTCCAGCACTGTGTGCAGTCTCTGCTGGGCGTTCGCAGCACGGGCGGCGACAGTGCCGGTGCGGTAGTACAACTGCATGTGCCAGCGCGCTCGGACGAGCATGGGGAGGTGCCGGAGCGGACGGTTTACGCGGCTAGCTTCCCGGTAGGCATCGACTATAGGCGCATAGCGTCGGCGGCTGAAGGAGAGGCCGTGCGCCGCCGCGCGCAGGAGCTGCGAGCGCGGTTCAACGGTCGGCGGATTATCCTGGGTGTGGACCGGCTGGACTATACCAAGGGCCTGCCCAACCGCCTGGAAGCCTTCCGCAACGCCTTGCACCGTTATCCGCAGCTGCGGGGGCGGGTCAATCTGGTGCAGCATGTGGTGCCCAGCCGTGGCGAGATCCCCGATTACCAGCAGCTCCGACTCGAGATCGAGCGCCTGGTGGGCGAGATCAATGGCGAGTTCACCGACGCCGGCTGGGTGCCCATCCACTACATGTTCCACAGCCTGGATTTCGAAGAGCTGCTGAGCTACTACGCAGCGGCGGATATCGCGCTGGTTACTTCGCTTAAGGATGGGATGAACCTGGTGGCCAAGGAGTACTGTGCTGCGCAGTGGGAGGAGGAGGGGGTGCTGATCCTGTCCGAGTTTGCCGGCGCGGCGGCTCAGCTGCAGCATGGCGCCTTGCTGATCAACCCGCACGACGTGTACGGGACGGCGGATGCCATCTATAGCGCGTTCCAGATGCCGCCGGAGGAGCGCCGCGAGCGCATGCGCACGCTGCGTCGAATCATTCGCATGCGCGACGTGTATCACTGGGCGGACGATTTCCTGCGCGCTGCTGCCGGGCGCAGCAAGCTCGTTCATGTGCCCGCGGCCGAGGATTATTTGCCGCGCGCCAAGTTCTGATCGCTCATGCCGCGCAACGGTTCTTTTCGGCCGCGTTGCGCGGCTCTCCTTTGCGCACTTTAGTCATAAGCCCTGGCCAATGTTGCGCGTAGGCGCGTGTTGCCCAGGCAAGGCCTGTGGGCCGCTCAATCGCAACGGCGATTGGCGATGGTGCGGCCTGGTCCGTCGACAGCTCGTTCAGATTGCGGGGCCCGGCGCGAACACGGCGCGCGCGGCGTTCGATAGTCTGAGCAATTGCAGGCCATTCATGTCGGCAACGACTTGGCCGCAGGGTGTCAGGATCTGCAGGTCGCAAGTCAGCAGGCGCGGCTTACGGCCCATGAACGAATGCAGCTTCACGACGCAGTGCACATCTGCCATTGCCGGCCGGTAGGCGGTCAGCCGTTGCAGCCGAAACGGCAGGTAAGGCGTGCTCAGCGTCTCATCCAAGCATCCGGCGGCGAGCGCATGAAAGCAGCCGTCCAGTAGTACGGGATGAAGCAGGTAGCGTTCGGCGCCGAAGCGCAGAGCGGACGGTAAGCTTACTTCGCCGATTAGCAGTTCTTGCGAGCTGGCCACCGTGCGCAGCGATTGGAAGTAGGGGCCGTAGTGCAACCCGGCGGCGTGCAGGCGCCGGTAAACGAACGCGCAGGAAGTGGCGGTGCTGCTCGGGCTTGTGGCTGGGCGCATGGCTTGCGGGGTTTGCGTGTCGATACTGGGGCATAAACGGGCGCTTGCGATCTGGCGATTCGTTTGCGCCGTCTCGATGGTGACGCAGTATGTGTCGCAGACATCCCTCACCGCATGCAGATTGATGCGCAGTTTGCGGCGGTGGCGTGGATACAAGGGCACTGCCTCTCTGATGACCATGTCTTCGACCGCGGGCCGGGCGTCGCCAAGAACTGTCTGTCCCAGTCCAAGCAGCAGTTCCATGTAGAAGGCGGCGGGGATGACGGGCGTGGCATGTACACGGTGATCGCCGATGTAGAACGGCGAGCATACGCAGAGCACGAGGTCGATTTGCTGCATGGAGCCGCGACGCGCTGTCGTTGCGCCCGCCAGCAGAGGATGGATATGCGGGGGCTGCGCGAACCCCTCTTGAGCAAGCCGGCGGTGCAAGCGCTGTCCTGCGGTGGACGGGGCGCTGTTCGACTCTGTGAGCGGCGATTCGAGGTTCGCTTCCATGGGCTTCCTGCCTGATTGCGACTTCCGTGCGCGGTGCATAGTGGCGTTGTCGCTACGGCACGGTCCGGCCCACAGGGGCGCTGAAGAATACGTTACAAGATGCTTGCAGCTCGTTGCTAAGCGTACCCTCGGCGACGCGTGACTCACGGCGACCGGTGTGGCGCCGTCCGGTTGCTGCTGTCCGTCGCCAGGGGCTCTCCGGTTGCAGCAGCAGGCAGAAAAGACGCAAGCCTGGCATGCCGTTCAGAACTCGCATACTGCGAGACGGTTGTCGAACAGCGAGCCTATAAGGGTGATGCCGTTCAGGTCCGCTGCGGTGCTGGAACTGTGCAAAGGATCGCCCTCGCTACGATAAAACACTCGTTTATCGATAATGTGCCCCTTCTCCTTCAGAAGCACTTGGAAGGCTTCTGAAGGAGCTATGACATCTGGGTTGGCATTGCTGCGCGCAAGGGGCGGTGGCTTGGGGTGACCCGTCGCAAGAGTATAGCTGCCTTCGCCGAAATTAAGATTGTCGATCCCGGTGGCCACCGCGAACTCTTGCTCCTTTTGGACAACTCCCCGGTCCGCGTCGTAACGCATGACGAGCACCGATTGGCTTAGCATGCTGGCCACGTAGAGCAGTTGTCGATGCGCGTCGTAAGCAACGCCGTTGGCGAACTGGATTCCCTCGGCCACGGTCCGGTGGTTGATGCTATCGCAGTGCAATACGGAACCGGTGCGCAAGCGCAGGTGGTTTTCAAGGCACTGAGCCAGTGGGGAAGTGTACCGACGGTCGTGGGTGACGAAGAACTGGTCTACGTCGTACGCAAACAAGTCGTTGGCGTTAGCCGGCCAAGTGCCGCACCATGGTGCGGCGATGCGCCACCCGCCCGTCGCTCACTTGGAAGACCTCCGCGGTGGTTTCGGAGGGACGATGGTTGATGACGTACAAAAGCACTTCATCGGTATCGCTCTCCAGGACTGCGAGGGGGGCGAAACGGGAAGGCTAAGCGCAGCTCCAGCCGCTGG
>CAYWPG010000040.1:0-32275 GCA_964460035.1 uncultured Alkalilimnicola sp. | reverse complement strand
TGCCTAGGCTTTGCTCACGCAACAAAGTGTCCGGTCGAAAACGGGGCTACAACAGGCAGGCCGCCGTCGGCGCTTTGTCATAACCCCGGTACACCGCAAGCTGGCCGCCGAATAAAGTCATACTTGCGAGCCGATCTAAGATAAGGCAGTCAAGTCTCTGATCTAACGAGTTGTTTCATATAGGAACCAGATGCGCTCTTCGGTCTCGTCGATCCAGTTCTCGATCAGACTGGCTGTGGCACGGTCTTGGTGTTCGTCGCAAAGACCATGCGCCTCGCGCAGCCTTATCGCCAGCTGCCTGTTGTCTTCACACAGCGTGGCAAGCATCTGCTGCGGCTCCACGTAATCGGCCTCGTCGTCGGCCAAGCGCTGCAGACCGGCGATCTGGCCTATGGACTTGAGCGTGCCCATACCGAGCTTGCGTACGCGTTCGGCGATGGGATCTACCATGGCAAGGAGCTGTGCTCCTTGTTCGTCCAGCAACTCGTGGTAGTCGCGGAAGTTAGGTCCGCTGACATGCCAGTGATAGTTCTTGGTCTTTACGTACAAGGCAAACACATCCGCCAGAAGAGCGTTCAGGGCCTCCGCGATGGCCGCCACCGCCGATTGCTCAAGATCGGTGGGGGTGGCCAGTTCCGCCTGGGACTGCGCACTGCTTTGTCGCTTCGCTGAGATGGATCTTTTCATGGACTGGCTCCTCTTGCTGAAACGCTGATGGAAGCAGTACCAACCGCTTCGCCGGCCGATCTATGGCCGCCTGTGTCCGAATCCAGCCCCAAGCAGGGCGCGCGATAGAAGGGCCGGGAGAACAATGCCCGCCCGTGGCAGAAGCCGCGGATTCAGGCGCTCAGGCCGTATGCTATGGCTCCTGGTATGTCCGCATGCAACTTTAATCATCCGTAAGCGGCCGCATGTTCAAGCCGTCAGCGTGACAGGGAGTCTACGCATGACGAGGATCGGTGAAGCTATAGGCGTGAACCTCGCCGGAAGCGAGTTTCGGATTCCCGGCGGGACATTTCGCATGGGGTCAGACCGCCACTATCCGGTAGAAGCGCCGGCCCATAGGGTAGGAGTAGATGGTTTCTGCATGGACCGGACACCGGTAACCAACGCCCGGGGCCGGGCTTTCGTCGAAACCACCGGTCATATCACTTTCGCCGAACTGCCACCACCCCTCGAAGACTATCCTGGCGCTCCAGCGGAACTGCTCCGCGCCGGTTCGCTGGTTTTCGTGAAGCAGCCGGCGCCGGACGTGCCGGGAGCGGATCGGCGTCATCCGCGTGGCCCCGGCAGCGATATCCTAGGGCTGGACGATCATCCGGTGGTGCATACCGCGCAAGGTCCTCAAGGGCGGCTCCCACCTGTGCGCCCCGAACAACTGCCGCCGCTAGCACCCGCCAGCTCGACTCCTACAGCCCATAGACACTACACGTGCCACGTGGCTTTCCGTTGTGTGCGGCGCGAGCGGGAGGAGTAGCGCAATGAGCGGACTATTTTCGGTGCTACTGAACGTCGCGGTGATCGTATTTGCCGTGAGCAGCATGCTCTCGGCCGGTGCAGGTAGCCACTTCCGGGAGATTGTCCTGCAGCTTCGCGATGTCGGAGCACTGCTGCGGGTGCTCGTTGCCAACTTCGTACTGGTACCGTTGCTGGCGTTGTTGGTGTTGGCGCTGCTGGATCCCCCGCAGGCGCTGGCCGTCGGTGTGTTCCTGGTGGCCACAGCAGCAGGCGCACCGTTTCTCATCAAACTGGCTGCCGTCGCCGAAGCGGACTTGACCTTGAGTGCCGCGGCGCTGCTGGTGTTGCTGCCCGCAACCATCGTTTACATGCCGCTGGTCGTTCCGCTCGCGCTGCCGCGAGCCGAGATCAGCGCGGCGGCCATTGCGCAACCGCTGCTGCTCACTATGTTGGTGCCGCTGGGGGCAGGACTGCTGTTGCGCAGCTACGCCGAACCCTGGGCCTTGGCTTTGCAGCAGTCACTGAGCAGGCTCTCCAGTATTGCCTTGGCCGTGGTGATAGCAGCGACGGTACTGGCCAATCTGTCGGGCATCCTTACCGTGTTCGGCACCAGCGCTATCCCGGCTGCCGTAATCGTGGTCGTAGGGGCTTTCAGCATAGGCTACTTGCTGGGCGGCCCTGGGCGAGCCAGGCGCGAGGTTCTTGGGCTGGCCACCTCTCAACGCAATATCTCGGCCGCCGCGGTGGTGGCCACGCAGGCGACCAGAGACCCGAACACGATCACCATGGTCGTGGTTAGCTCCCTGATTGGGTTTGTCATCCTCTTTCCGGTGGCCGCTTTTCTGCGCCGTCGACCACCCGAGCCCATTAAAGGAGCCAAGCGGCGGCGGGAGTCCAGGTAGCCGTTATGGACCGGCAGGAACCGCCCAGCGCCATTCCTGGGCCTGGTGACAACCGTAGCCGACCGGTGCCGATAGACAGCTGGTGTGCGTCTGTCATTGGAGCCAGGTAGGCGTGCGGCTTCGGATCGGCAAGGATGTAATCGCAGGCCTGATCAACGCGGTCGTCAATGTCCCAGATGGCTTGGCGTCAGCAGCACTGGCCGGGGTCAATCCGGTCTGCGGGCTCTATACCAGTATCGCCGCGCCAGCGGTCGGCGGCTCCTTGGCAAGCGCTCAACTCATGCAGATTGCTACCACCAGCGCTGCTGCCCTGGCAGCCGGTCAGGCAGTGGCCGAGTTGCCGCCGCAGCAGCGTGCGGCCGCCATGTTCCTGCTGGTCGTACTTACCGGGTTATGGCTGATCTTGTTCGGATTGCTGCGTTTGGGCCGGTTGATGCGCTTTGTTTCTCATGCGGTGATGACCGGCTTTCTGCTCGGGGTAGCTGTCGTGTTGATTCTCGACCAACTCGCGCCGCTGTGCGGGGTCAAAGCAGAAGGTGACGGCGTGCTGCTCCAAGCCCTGAAGCTGCTTGGCGGATTGGAACAGGTCAGTCTGCAGACCTTGGCTATCGGCGGCTTGGCCTTGACGATCATAACGGCTCTGGCCCGTACCCGGCTGGCTGGTTTGTCATCCTTACTGGCGCTGATACTTCCTACGCTGACCGTGTTGCTGTTGGGCTGGGACGAAGTGCAGCGGGTGGGCGATGTGAGCGCCATTCCGCGCGGCTTGCCGCCGCTGAGCCCGCCTAGGATGGAATTTTTCGACGTGGAGTTGCTGTTCTCGGCAGCCGCAGTGGCGGTGGTAATCGCTGTCCAAGGTGCCGGCGTTAGCCAGACCGTGGAGAACCCGGACGGGCGCCCCGTGAACGTTTCCCGCGATCTGCTGGCCCAGGGCGCCGGCAATGTGGCCGCCGGACTGATTTCAGGCATTCCCGCCGGCGGTTCGGTGGGGCAGACTGCCCTCAACGTGAAGGTGGGTGCGCGCAGCCGCTGGGCTGGCATCTGCAGCGGTGTGTGGATGCTGATCATAGTGATGTCGATGCCGGGACTGGTTGGCTATGTGCCTATGACGGTACTGGCGGCGTTGATGATCGTCTCCGGGGTAAGCGCCATAGATCCGGCGGAGGCGTATTCCATCTGGCGCACCGGCGGGGCGGGCCGCTGGTCCATCCTGGTGACTTTTCTCGCTACCCTGGTGCTGTCCATTCCGCAGGCGGTAGCGCTGGGCGTCGCGCTCAGCGTGCTCCTATACCTGGCCGAAGCTGCCAGCGACGTCACCGTGTTGGCCTTGGTGCGGCAACCCAACGGCGATATCGCCGAGACTAAGCCGCCGCAGCACCTGGCCAGCCGCACCGTAACGGTTTTCAATGTCTACGGCAGTCTGTTCTTCGCCGGAGCCCGAACCTTGCGCGAGGCTTTGCCGACGCCAGCGGGAAGCGAGCAGGCGGTGGTGGTGCTACGCCTGCGCGGGCGCAGCCGCCTAGGTTCCACCCTGATCGATGTGCTGGATGACTACGCGGAAGACCTAGCCGCGGCTGGAGGGCGGCTGTACTTGGCCGGGACGGCGCCGGAGGTAACGCGTCAACTGCAGCGTAGCGGAAAACTGGCGCAAGAAGATGTGGTGCGCGTTCTCCCGGCCGAAACAGTAATCGGCGCCGCACCGCCGACGCTGTGGCAGATGCCAGCGCCTGGCTTGGCCGGCAACGAGGCGCCCTGGCGCCGCGTGCGGCCAAGAGCTCTTGAGAATACATCGGCTGGCTCGCGGGGAGCCCACGACAACAACAGGGCAGGACGGTGACATAAGCCTGGACCTTTATGCCGCGCAAGACCGTTAGTGGCCCGAAGCGGACTCCCGATCGGCTTGCTGGCCGATACTCGTGGCCCCATACCGGTGCGAACCTGGGTTCTGGGTTCGAGGCGAGCTTTGCCAAGGAGGTCCGAATGGCGATCAAGGAATATCTGCCAGGCGAGCCATTCCCCGGCGTGATCGGACGCACCATCGAACGCTCGGAGCCGGCTTGGCCGGCACTGAACCGCGCCAGAAAGGGTGCCCCTAACGTAATGTTCATAGTCCTGGACGATCTGGGGTACGGGCAACTGGGCTGCTTCGGGTCGCCGATCCGCACGCCAAACCTCGATCGTCTGGCGGAAGATGGACTGAGATACAGCAACTATCACACCCCTGCGTTGTGCTCACCCACCCGCAGCTGCCTGCTCACCGGACGCAACCACCACTCCAATGGCGTCGGGGCGGTTATCGACATGTCTACCGGCTTTCCAGGATCCCACGGAATGATTCCGTTCGAGAACGGCTTCTTGTCCGAGATCCTGCGGATGAACGGCTACAACACTTACGCCGTGGGCAAGTGGCATCTCACGCCGTTCGAGCAGTGCAGCGCTGCCGGCCCTTATGACCGCTGGCCGCTTGGGCGCGGCTTCGAACGCTACTACGGTTTCATGCGTGGCGACACGCACCAGTACTACCCGGATCTGGTACACGACAACCACCAGGTGGACCCGCCAAAAACACCGGAGGAGGGTTACCACCTTACGGAGGACTTGGCCGATAAAGCCATCCAGTTCGTCGACGACGCCAAACAGGCAGCGCCGGACAAACCCTTCTTTCTGTACTTCGCCACTGGCGCCATGCATGCGCCGCATCATGTGCCCAAGGAGTGGGCGGATCGTTACAAGGGGCAGTTCGATGACGGCTGGGATGCGTATAGAGAAAGAACGTTCAAGCGCCAGAAAGAGTTGGGGTTGTTCGCGCCGGATGCGGTGCTCTCGGAGCACGATCCGGACGTACAGGATTGGAATACTCTGAGCGCGGACGAGCGCCAGCTCTATGCCCGTATGATGGAGGTATACGCGGGTTTTCTCGAGCATACCGATCATCACATAGGCCGGGTGCTGGAGCATCTGCGCAGGCGGGGGCAGCTGGACAACACCCTGGTAATGGTGGTCTCCGACAATGGCGCCAGCGCGGAGGGCGGGGCAACCGGATCGATGAACGAGAACCGGTTCTTCAACAACGTACCCGACTCACTGGAGGATAACCTCAAGGTTATCGACGAGTTGGGCGGCCCCAGGCAATTCAACCACTACCCCCGAGGCTGGGCTTTCGCGGGCGATACGCCATTCCGTCGCTGGAAGCGAGAGACCTATCAGGGCGGTACGACCGATCCGCTCATCGTGCATTGGCCGGCCGGTTTCAAATCGCGGGGGGAGGTGCGTCACCAATACGTGCATGCAATCGATCTGATGCCCACGGTACTGGAAGCGCTGGAGATAGAGCCGCCTAGATATATCCGTGGAGTCGCTCAAAGTCCCATACACGGGGTGAGTTTCGCCTACAGCTTCGATAGGCCTAGCGCGGAATCCCGCCACCGCACCCAGTACTTCGAGACACTGGGCCATCGCTCCATTTATCAAGACGGCTGGAAAGCCGTTTGCCCTGTGCCCGCGCCTTCCTACAGCGAAGCGCCGCCGGAGGGGATGCTTATCACCGAGGAAACGCTGCGCCGCTTGGATGCCGAGGGCTGGGAGCTGTACCACGTGGCCGAAGATCCGACCGAGACCAAGAACCTGGCCGATGCGCGTCGGGACAAGCTGCTGGAGATGATCGCCTTGTGGTACGTGGAAGCCGGCAAGTACCAAGTGCTGCCCCTAGACAATCGGGTGGTAGAACGCATGACTGTGCAGCGCCCGCGCGTGGCGTCGCGCGGCGAGCGGTACGTTTACTTCCCGAGCACAGCCCAGGTGCCGGCGGAGGCGACGGCCAACGTGTTGAACCGCCCGCACCGCATTACCGCCATAGTGGAAATCCCGCCGGGCGGTGCTGAAGGGGTGCTGCTTTCCCAGGGCGGCAATACCGGCGGCTACTCCCTCTATGTAAAGGACCGCAAACTGCACTATGTGCACAACTATGTCGGTGCCCAGGAGTTTCACCTCGAATCCACCGAGCCGGTGCCCGAAGGGCGGGTGGAGCTGGCCTTCGATTTCCAGCCTAGCGGCAAGCCGGATGTGGCCAAAGGCAAGGGCGCGCCCGGGGTAGGGAAGCTCTATATAGGCCGCAAGCTGGTGGCAGAGGCCGATATCCCCGTCACCGTGCCGCTGACCTTCAGCCTTAGCGTAGGGCTGAATTGCGGCCGCGACTACGGGCCGCCAGTGACCCGTGCCTACCGTCCCCCTTTCGAGTTCACCGGCCACCTGGAACAGGTGGAACTGGAGGTGGCGGGTTGGCCGGTCCAGGACAAAGCCGCTCGAACCCGCGAGGTACTGGCAAGAGAGTAGGGCGGCGGCAACCGGGCGGCAAGCTTCGTGGATACCCGTTTCGAATGCCGAGCATACCGCGCTGGCCGTCCGCTTGGCCGCATCGCACTAGATGCCGTGGCCGGGCTGCTAGAGGAAGCCGACACCAGTGTGTGGGTGCACCTGAACGGGCCTGACGAAGCACTGCTGCGGCGGCTTCAGCCAGCTCTCGGGCTGGACGACAGAAGCATGGAAACAGCCCTAAGGCCGCGACGGCGGCCCATGGTGGCCGACCGCGAAGGGAAGCTGGTAGTAGTGCTGCATGCCGCGCATCTCGAGCCGCGAAACGGCCAAGTCATCCGCGTAGACGAAATGCGCCTGTTAGTGGGCAGGCGCTTCGTTCTGTCCATGTGGCGCGACGGGCCCACTACCTACGCACGTGTTCGTTCCAGGGCGGAGACGCTGCCAGCGGGGCTCGCCGGGCACCCCACAGCAGTACTGTACGGCGCCATCGATACCGTGATCGGCGGGTATATGGGCATCGTAGAAGACTTCGAGGTGCGCTTCGAGCGCCTGGGACAGGAGTTCACGCTCTGGCGGGAGGAGGAGGCGACCGCACGCTTATACGAAACCGTTCAGCAGATGCTGTCGCTTAGAAGAGCGGCGGTGCCGCTGGTTGAGGTCTGTGTTCGGCTGACTCACCTCTACGAGGCGCTGGAGCTGCCCCAGATGAGTGCGTTCTTTCGCGAAGCGCAAGACCACACGACAGAGGTAGTGGCCGATATCGATCATCTGCTGGAGTTGTACGCTGCCGCAGTACAGGTGAATCTGTCGCTGATCTCCGTCCGTCAGAACGACGTAATACGCAAGTTCTCCGGCTGGGCCAGTGTGTTCGCCATTCCCACCGTTGTGTTCAGCCTGCTGGATTTCCTGCCGGAGCTGCATTGGCGCTGGGCTTACCCGCTGGTCATACTGGCATTGCTGGTCGTCTGCGCTCTGGTGTATCGGCGCTTCAAACGTTCGGGCTGGTTATGAGCCGTCTTTCCCATTGCCTTGGTCGCGTTCCTTGTCGCGGCGTTCGCTGGCCATCTCCTGGGCCGCAAGCCAAAGCTCGGCCGCCGCATAAGCCGTGCGCACGGCCTCTCCCACCAACTCCGTAGCCGGATACACGTTCTGCGGTCCGAGCTGGTCCAGCAGTCTGGTCCGCCGTAGCTGGTCCAGCACCCGCTCGCTCACCTCCACCAGCACAAGCTTGCCTCCCTGCGCTTGCAGCTTGCGAGAGTAGCGGTCTACCACGCCGATGAATGTGGTGCCTACTTCCTTGCGGCCGCGCAGCACCAACACCACCACCGGGCGTTCGGAACCCTTAGGGTCGGGCAGTTGCGATTCCATCACCTGAGCGCCGGCAAAGAACAGGCTGCCGTGTGGGCTAAGCAAGGTCACGCTACGGTCGGGCAACCGAGCGGGCGGCCTGCGCTCCAAATACAGCCCGTCGTCTCTGGGTATCAACTCCATAAGCTCAAGGCGATTGGCCGCGCGGAAATTTTGTAGAACGAAGGTCACCAGCACGCCTAGCACTACCGCTTGCTCGATAGGCAACAGTAAGGTGGCGATGAAGGTCATCCCCATGACCGCGGCGTTCACGTAGCCGCTTCTCCAAATCACCAGAATCTGCTCTACCGCTATTGCTCGGAAACCCACGACCACCAGCAGACCCGCCAGTGTTGCCATGGGCATGGCTTCCACTAACTTGGCAAAGAACAGAATGGCTATGGAAGCGCTGATGCCCGAGATCAGGGTTGCCCAGCGAGTGCGGGCACCGGCGTGTGCCAGCAGGGCGGTTTGACTTATGGAAGCGCCTACGGGAAGCCCGCGCAGCAGTCCACAGGCCAGATTGGCGATGCCCTGGCCGCGGAAGTCGGCGGAAATGTTAGGGTAGCTCCCGTCGGGATTGGGGTAGCTCTGACTGACTCCTGCACCTTGAACCAGACCGACTATGCCCGCGGCCACGCCGGTAAAAGTCAGCTCGGAGAGAAGAGATAGATCCGGCAGGATCGGCAGCGGCAGAGAAGCGGGAATGCTGTATGCATCGCCCACCAGGCGCACATCTTCCCATCCGAACAGATGGGTGACCAGCGTAGCCGCTACCATGGCCAGCATCATGGCGAGGCTGGCCAGTCGCGTCCGCTGCACTAGCAGTACCACAGCGATGGTAAGCAGGCCCACCGCCAAGGTATGCGGCTGGATCTGCGCCAGATGAGTGGCAAGGTCGTATACCTTGGCGAGCCGGTGGCCTTCGGTACTGCGGTAACCGGTAAGGTCTCCTAACTGGGACAGGACGATGATCACGGCTATGCCGGAAAGAAAGCCGGTGGTGACCGTGTTCGAGATGAAGCGGACCAGAAAGCCCAGCCGTAAGACACCCATCGCCAGCTGTATCGCCCCGGCGATCAGCACCACCAGAGCCAAGGCTCCGGCCTGGCGCTCCTGGGGAAGCTCTGCAACGCCCCCGGCAACGGTTATCGCCAACGCCCCCGTAGTCGTTACGCACATCAGCACCGAAGCGGTAGTCAGCCCGCCCGCGATGCGGCCGACGACAGAAGCATAGATCCCGTGGACGGGGTTGACGCCCGCGATGACCGCTGCCGCCATGCCGTCGGGAATAGCGCTGATACCACCTACGACGCCGGCCGCGAAGTCGGCTTTCAGGTCCCGCAGCGGAGGAAATATGCGGCGCAAAGGCCACAGCAGGCGGTGCAACATGGGCAACGTCCCTGTTGTACGACTCACTCAGACCTGATGGCCGTGAGGCGGTACCATCAGGCGCTACGCGGCAGGTCGCGTCACCGCAGAGCAAGGAGCTACTTGCCGCTGTAATCCGTTGACCCAATCTGCGCATCCGGAAGACAGCGCACCCGAGATGACGGGGCAGGGCGTGTCCCGGGTCCCTGTCAAGACCCAGCGCATGCCGCTGCCCGGAGCCGGATGAACTCAACGAAAAACCAGCCCACCGTCGATCATTGGTGCCTGTCCGGTCATGTAGTCGGAATCCGGTCCGGCCAGGTAGGAGACAAAGCCGGCCACATCTTCGGGGGTTTCTGCCCGTCCTAAGGCGATTCCGCTTACGAATTTCTCGTAGCTTTCCCCAATCTTGGCGCCGGTGATTTCGGCCATACGACGGTCGATCTCCACCCACATGTCGGTACCTACCACGCCCGGACAGTAGGCGTTAACGGTGATGCCGGCGCTGGCGTATTCCCGCGCAGCCGCCTGTGTCAGCCCCCGCACCGCGAACTTGGTGGCCGAGTACACGCCTAGTAGCGCATAGCCTTCGTGGCCGGCGATGGAAGAGGCGTTGATGATCTTGCCTTTCTGTTTACGCTGCTGGAACTTGGCTGCGGCCGCCTGTATGCCCCAGAGCACGCCATAAACATTGACGCGAAAGATCTTGTCCACCTCTTCCGGCGTGACGTCGGCAATCGGCTGGACCTGAGCGATGCCCGCGTTGTTGATCATGATGTCGAAGCCGCCCAACGCTGACTCGGCATGATCGACGGCTGCACGGACCTGATCGCGGTCAGAGACGTCAGTCTTGAAGGTCGTGGCCTGGCGTCCGATCTTGCGCACCTCGTCGGCCACGGCGTTCATTCGATCCTCGTTAAGATCCACTATCGCAATGTTCGCCCCATCCCGAGCCAGCCTCAGCGCGATGGCTCGTCCTATGCCTTGACCGCCCCCGGTTACTAGCGCGACCTTGCCCTCGATAGTCATGGCTATGCCTCCTTGAATGACGGTTGCTGAGCGCGCGGATGCGACGCCGCATGACATGGTGGCTATACGGAAGAGGGCAAGAGCGGACAGGCGGGGCAAGGGGCCGTTACCGCAGGGCTCAGCGGTCAGCGGCGGCGAAATTGCTTACAACAGCCCCTACCTTCCCAGACGATAGGCCCGTTGCGGGTCGCAGTGCATCGGAAGGGGCTGTGATAGACACAGACCTACTCTTCGTGCTCTATGTGGTCTACATACTGACGGCGGGGGTCTACCTGGTACTACAGAATCGCCCGCCGCAGGCCACTATGGCCTGGATGCTGGCGTTGTGCATCGCACCGGGCCTGGGCCTGCTGCTCTATATACTGTTCGGCGGCGACCGCAAGGCCTTCAGCCGGGAGCACCGGTTGCTGCGCCAGGAGCTGCAAGCCCATGTCCGCTCGTTGCTAGCCGCTCTGGTCCAACGCCAGGACGCCGAGATAGGGCGGCTGGAGGCTCGCGGCGCTACTCACCGCAAACTCATGCTGCTGGTTCGACACAACTCTTACTCCTTGCTTACCACCAACAACCAGGTGGAGATTCTGCAAGATGCAACGCGCTTTTATCCCCGTCTGATCCGCGATCTGCAAGCGGCCAGCCACTCCATCCATCTGCAGTACTTCGTCTGGGCCGCCGATAGCTTCACCGAAGAGCTCAAGCGCATTCTGATCGAGCGCGCACGAGCGGGCGTGAAGGTGCGCCTGCTGTACGATCCGGTAGGCTCGCATGCGCAGTTGAGGCGGCGGTATCTAGAGGAGCTGGCGAGCGCGGGCGTGCAGGTATCGCCAACCTCGCCGCTGTGGCGGCTGCACACCATCAGCTACCGCAATCACCGCAAGATCACGGTGATAGACGGGCGCATAGGCTACACCGGCGGCATGAACATCGGCCGCGAGCACTTGGATGGCGGCGCTGGATTCGACGCCTGGCGGGATACGCAAGTGCGTATTGTCGGCGAGGGCGCAGCTGTGTTGCAGGCGGTGTTCCTCGTGGACTGGTACAACGCGGTAGGCGAGAACCTGTTCACGTCTACCTACTTTCCCCGAGTAGAAGTCGCAGCAGAGTTGCCGCTGCAGATTCTTACATCGGGTCCGGACTCTCGCTGGGCCGCTATCCGTCAGCTCTATTTTTTCATGATCGTATCGGCGCAGCGCCATGTTTACCTGCAATCCCCATATTTCGTGCTGGATCGCAGTGTCGCCGAAGCCCTGAGCGCCGCCGCGCTGGCCGGCGTGGAGGTGAAAGTGATGCTCAGCGCCCGGCCTTCCGGCAATCCATTGCCGGCATGGGCGGGCAACACGTACATACTGGATGCGGTGCGTGCGGGAGTCCGGGTGTACCTCTACGAGGCAGGCTATCTGCATGCCAAGACGCTGAGCATAGACTCCGTGATCTGCAGCATCGGTTCGGCCAACATGGACATACGCAGCTTCAGCATTAACTACGAACTGAATGCCGTGTTTTACAGCGAGGCCCTGGCTCGAGAACTGGAGAGCGACTTCCACCGCGATCTTATGCATTGCCGGGAGTTCGATGCCGAAGAGTACCAACGCCGCAACCTGGTTCTGCGACTGCGGGATTCGACAGCGCGACTGCTAGCGCCTCTGCTGTGAGTTCCAGCCGCAGGTGTTCACAGGCGTGTCTTGATCGGCCGCGAGAGCAGGGCGGTGTTCCTCCAGAACACAAGCGCAAGTGGTCGCGATGCTGGAGCAGCGCTGCGACACCTTATATACACCTTATATATATGTACTCGCACCGTGCATCATTGTTCTGGTGTGGAGCCGTGCCGCCGATGGTGCGGTCAAGCTGCGAACTGGCGGCATCGTTAGGGCCAGCTTGCCTCGACATCCATCTCGTCAGCTTTGATGCGGGCGCCTCACCATATCCGCGGTTGCCGCCATGGACGACCGCGGTGTAGCCCAGACACGGTCTTATCGCTCGCTTTGCGAAGGATGCGAGCGATCCTTGCTTGCAAGGCGTTGATGCGCTGCCGATCCCAATCCCACCAGCTGATATAAAGGTGTATGGGCTCCCAACCATCAATGAGGTCGGGTGCGTATCCCAATGGCGCCACGTCCGTGGTGTTCGCCCGATTAGAGCGCAAACCTCGGCAACGGAAAGGCCGCGTTAAGCAGCGCTTCTGCGAGTTTCTTCTTGTTGTGCATTGCTAATTTGTCCTTGCCTTATCAAGTCCCAACCTTGCGGCGAGAGGCGGCCCGGGTTCCCGCCGGCCGAGGAGGATCGTCTCCGAGCAGCGCACCATGTACTGCGTATAATATATATTATGTTAAATAATGTCGCGCTAAGCTGGCACGGCGACACCGGCATGGCTAGAAACACTCTGGAAAGCTGTCAGTCGCTGGCACAAGACGGCGCTTTGCTAGCGGGCCCACTGTCACTGGGAACCTAAGGTCGGGCTTGATGCGGACGCCTCCTCGCTCACCGGAGCCAAGCGTCGGCCAGGCTGCCAACGCTCAATCTAACGCGTGCTGCGTGTTGTCGTGCGACCAGCAATAGGCCGCTGAGTGCGCCTTCTCCCGGCGGATAGCCGGGCGCAGCGTGTGGCTTTTAGGTCGTAGATGCAGCTTATGGCCTCTGCCGCGGGAGCTGTGCCGCCCACCGTAGAATGTCCTTGCGGTGCCACACCATCAGGTACTTCTGTGGCACATATTGTCCGGTCCGGTACAGTTCCCGCCGGGTGCGTGACGTGGCTATCGCGTTGCCCGACTCATCCGGACCGATATGGAAGAAGTACGCCCCATTGGCAGCCGGCGTACTGTGCAGGTACTTAAGCCGCGGGCTTATGGTTGCGATGGCCGGGTCGTAAAACCAACTGCTCCCATAGATCCCCTTCACGCGCGGATTTACGGACAGCAACTCCGCAATACGCGCATAGCACCGCTCCCAGCCAGGTTCATTGAAGTCCCCCAGCATCTCGTCGTGGGTGTGGATTTCGAATAGCGGTGCAAGCCCAAGCGGAAGCCGCAGGTACAGGCGCAGGAACCGTAACACCTGGCTGCTGTCGGCACTCAGCATCAGCCGTTTGGAGGGGCCTCGAGTGAGATCGACTAACTGCGCCCCTGCAGGCACGAGAGTAAGCCGCGCCAAGCCCAGGTCCTTTAGAAACATGTCCTTAGACGGCTCATAGAAACCATAGGGCTTGTCGGTCAAGTTTCTAATAATCCGTTCGTGCTGCTCCATCGCCAGATACCTGACGCTGGCCGGAAGGCGCACGAGCCTTCTCATATAGCGCCGTCCCTCTATCGCACGCCTAAGCACGGCCCGCGCGAACTCCTCCGCCCGCTGCGGCCCGTAGCGCGCGGCCATGCCGGCAAACCACGCTTTCGCGGGTTCCGCGAGTTCGTAATACGGAGCAGTCTGCGACTGAGCGTCTAGGGCATCGAGGCAGGCGTCGACCAACGCATGAGGAATGTCGGCCAATTGGCCTTGGAATGCGACCGATGCTCGGGCAGTGGCTCTCATAGGCTGGTTTCTCGAGTATTTGGATAGCGGATGAGCCGCCTTCTTATTGGCACTTATTCGGTCATTGCGGCGGCGTACGCGAAGATCAAGCCCCTGCCACGCTGACACGCTCTTGAGCCGCAGGCCTTCAATATGGCCAGCTCCACTCCCCTGCTCCCCCACGAAGGACTCCCAGGCGGTCTCCTGTTCGGAGCCTTGATCAAGCGTGGGCCGGCAACTCAAGAGCACGTCTCTGCAGCATTACCCGGCAGCTATACGGCGCTGTGCTTGGACTAAACGTTGCGTTCAAGAGCAGCTTCTCGGGTATCCGGAAGAAGATCCAAGCGGCGTTGTCGAACGCTCCTTAGCCTTCGCCCGGCAAGAATACGCAGCAGCTCGCTGAAACCATTGACCTCGGCTTCGAAGGCGATATCCGACAAGGTATCGCTATCCACGGCGCGATAAAGGGCAAGCTCAGGGGTGTCGCGCCGATTGAAGCCCTTATCGCAGGTGGTAGCACTGCGTACGCCGAGGTCCGCCAAGGACGCGAAGTGTTCAGGGGCCCATTGCCCGCTTGGATAACAGAAGTGATGGCATTTCTTGTTGAGCCACTTATCCAGGAGATCCTTATTGTCCTTGATCTCACGTACTACGGCGGCCGGATCCCCTACTGGCATGCGATGGCGATGGGTGTGAAGCTGTACGTCCATGCCTGCCGAGTCGAGCTCCTTGAGCTCCTCGGGTGTCATCAGATCGAACATGCGGCAATCGCGTATTGCAGCGTAATCGACCTTGAGCAGGTCACCCAGCGCTGCGCAGATCTGCTGCCGCCTCTCCTCGGAGTCCAGTGCCTCCCCGTGGTTAATAATCTGCCAACAGACGGTGTGGCGGGTTTCCTGGTCAGTCAGATCGAAGACGCCGGAGATTCCGAGGACAGCGTTTTCGCATCGAAAGGTCCTCACCGTGGTCTTCCAGAATATGTACTGCACAGCCAGGCGAAAGATTGGCACTCCCTTGAGGGAGTAATAACTGGTGGCATACAGGGTTGACGGGAATCCGAACGCTCTCAGGATCGGATAACCGACAGTCCGGATGCTGTGGAACCCATCGTCCAACGTTATGACGATCGCGTTGGCGGGAAGAGTGCCTTCTTTGAGGCGAGCCAACGCATCTTCCAGCGGCAGCACGGGAAACCCCTGATCGGCGAGCAGCTGCATCCTGCGCCTAAAGGTTTCCTCCCGCATAAAAACCCCAGGCATGAAGCGCGATTCGTCCTTGACCTCGAAGCCGTGGTAACAAAGTACCAGCAACTGCTTGCGGAAGAGCCGGCGGCTTAAACGAAAGAGACCACAGGCTTTAGCGATGCGGTACGCGAAGTCCTTCATCGCGATCCCCTTTAATCGTTGTTTAAGGGCCTGATTGAGGAGTGCAGTGTGGACGGCAACGCCCTGCCTGGGCGCGGGTTGCTTATTCCCTTCTACAGCTGTGGTTCATCTTCTAGAACTTCAACCGGCATTAGAGTGTCACGCATGCGGTAGGCAAATCTGAGCCAGGCTTTCTCGCAGCCTGGGCGCAGCCGACCGGTCCTGCAACATCCGCGCTTGGTTTTGTTGCTTCGCACACTATGTCTTTTCCTACATCCGCGCCGAGACGGCCTGCCTTCCACCCGGCTCTGCCCGCCAAGTCCCCAAGCCCGCGTCTGTGCGCGCAGCCGGCGGGAGAACTGGGCAAGGGGCTCACGCGATTCGCGTCGGGGCGGTGAATCTTGCCCAAGGAAGGAGTCTTGCCATGGATATCCGCGCCGCAGTCACTCACGCACAGAAACAGCCGTTTCGTATTGAGCAAGTCACCCTGGAGAACCCGCGCGCCAACGAGATACTGGTGAGGATAGTCGCCACTGGCGTCTGTCATACCGATGCGGTAGGCCGCGATCTTGCCGTATCGCCCTACCCCATCGTGCTGGGACACGAAGGAGCCGGTATCGTCGAGCAGGTCGGCGACAACGTCACCGATTTGGCAGTGGGAGATCATGTCGTGCTCTCCTTCGCCCATTGCGGCAGGTGCGAGAACTGCCTGACCGGCCATCCGGCGTACTGCCTGATATTCAATGACCTCAACTTCGGAGGCCGCATGGAGGACGGCGGTTTCCGGCTGCGCCAGGGCGGCACGGAGCTGGCGACGTTCTTTGGCCAGTCTTCGTTCGGCACGCATGCGGTGGTAAACGCTCGTAACGCCGTGAAGGTCGACAACGATGTCGATCTGACTCTGCTCGGCCCGCTAGGCTGCGGCATCCAGACGGGTGCCGGTACGGTGCTTAATGCCCTGCGGCCGGAGTTCGGCACCTCCATCGCCGTCTATGGCTGCGGTGCGGTGGGTCTGAGCGCGATCATGGCGGCCGCGATCGCCGGTTGCCCTCAGATCTTCGCGGTCGACGTGCACGACAGCCGCTTGGATCTGGCCCGACAGTTGGGAGCCACTCACGCTTTTAATGGCAAGCAGGTGGACACGGTCAAGGAGATCAAGGCCGCCTCCGGCGGGGGCACTCACTATGCCGTGGAAACCACAGGCGTACCGGCGGTGGTGCGGCAGGCACTAAATGCACTGCGCCCATTGGGCCGGGCGGCCATCGTCGGCGTTACGCCGGAGATGAATATAGATGTACACAACGACCTCATGGCCGAAGGTAAGGCGATGATCGGTGTGATCGAAGGCGAGTCAGTACCGCGGGTCTTCATCCCGAAGCTGATCGAACACTACAAGGCGGGGCGCTTCCCCTTCGACCGGCTGATCAAGTTCTACGACTTCGCCGACATCAACCAGGCATTCGAGGACTCGCAGCAAGGAACCACCGTCAAGCCGGTATTGAAGATGGCTTGAGCGAGCGAAGCGCCGAGAAGCCCGGCGATCATCCCGCACGCTAGCTGGCTGGAGCGAGTGTTCCTACTCGAAGGCCGTGGCACGAAAGCTCGGTCGGTTTGCCCTCTGCCGATGCCAGAGGGCGAGCGCCGGATAACGTTCCGCTACCGGTATTTCGGGCAGGCGAAACGCCAGGTACTCCAGCGCTACGCAGACCACGATGTTTCCCAGCGTGAACGCGGTACTGCGAGGCTCCTGCTGCGCCATGATGTCGAGGCGTGTCAGGGCACGCTCTATCGCCGCTAGCCGCCGCCTACCGAGCACTGAGCGATCCGCATCGGCGCCTTGATGCTTGCGGGCGATCGCCGTAGTGAACGCCGCGTCGATCAGACCCTGGCCTAGCCCGACCAGCTCTAAGGTTTGCGCAAATCGCTCCGGCGGAACCAAGGCTTCGCCCTCGCCCACTCGGTCCAGATAGAGCGCTATCAGTAAGGACTCGCTCAGAGACCGGCCCTCTTCGGTTCGCAGCGTGGGAACGCGACAGCTGGGGTTGGCCTCGATCAGCGCGGGATCATCGGCCCAAGGGTCCACCCATCTCAGCTTCAGCCTTGCTTCCAGACCCTTTTCCAAGGCGACGATGCGAGCTACCCGCGCATAGGGCGAGGTCTTGTTGAGCATTAGTTCCATGAAGAGGCTTTCTCTGTTAGCCGCGATTGCGAACCGAGCCGGCATTGCAACCAGGGCGCGAGACCGACCACAACGGTAGCGGCGAACAGCGCCACTGCCCCTACCTCGAACAGCGGCAAGTAGCTGCCGCTGCGCGTGTAAAGCAGAGCCATCGCATAGGCCGTCACGGCTTGCGCGGCGGCGAACGATGCGGTTGCCCATGCCCAGGCACGGCGATGCCGCGAAGCTCCGACCAACTCGGCGAGCCGGCCGGATGTAAGAGAGACGATGCCGGGAATGAGCGCGCCGACCAGCAAGGACGACAGCATCAGCGCCCAGCTTGCACTGAAGAACACCGGCACGCCGGTCGCCAGGGCTTTGACGAACAGGCCCCCCGCCAGGGCCCGCTGCCAGCCCATAGAGCGTGCCGCCAAGGCTGCGATGAAGGCACCGCTGACAGCGCCCATACCCAACAGCGCCCAATAGAAGCCAGCCATGGCCGTGCCATGTCCCAGCTCACGCGCCAGGTAGTCGACCCAGAATACCGTGTGCGGCACGAAGCCAACGGCATCCAGGCCGTAGGCAATCAGCACGCCGCTGAGCACCAGCCGTTGCCCGCGCAAAGGCGGGGTCGTTTCGGAGGTGCCAACAGTCCCGCCGCCCTGCCCCAGCCGGCCCCAATGTCGCCATGTAAGCAGTACCGCCAGGGAAGCGGCCACGGTCAATGCCCACCAGGCCAGGGACAGATTCCATTTCGTCAGAGCGGGAACCAGCGTTGCTGAGATCAAGATGCCGATCCCGATGCCGCTGAATACAATCGCCCCAGCCGTCTTACGTTGCTCGGGCATGAGACGGCCAAGCACTGCGGATGGGCCCAGCACCATTAGCAAGGCACCGCCAGCCCCCGCTAACAGACGCCAGAGAAAGAACCAGACGAAGGGCCCCGGGAACGAACAGAAGGCGAAACTGAGGACGACCAGGATCAGACTCGTCCGTACCACTCGCGCAGCGCCCCAGGCAGCTGCCAATACCGGGGCCAACAACGCGCCTATCAAGTACCCGGAAAGGTTAGCCGCGCCTAAATAAGCTCCTTGTACATCGCTAAACCAACCAGCGTGGATGATTTCTGGAAGCAACGCGCTGTAGGCGAACCGTCCAAGACCGACACCTACGAGCGTAGCGCTGACGCCACAGATCACCAGCGCCACGACCGTCCCCCGCTTGCTCATGCCATATGTGCTCCATGAGATTGCCGACACTTACAAGCTAACCAGGCTCCAGTGCGCAATGGAAGCGAAGAATGGCGCAAACGGCCTGATCGAGTCTTGGGCACCGCCTCGGTCGGCTTTTCTGAAGACTGCCCAGCCGCGTGATTTTCTTTGTCGTGGCCCCGTTCTTCCCTTTACTTCGCTAAGCGCGCTTAAGCCATGCGGTGAGCTCTTCCGGCGCCAAGGGCTTGGCAATCAGATATCCTTGGACCTCGTCGCAACCCGTCTCGCGCAGCAGTTCCCACTGCTCGCGGCTCTCCACTCCTTCGGCAACCACACGCAGTCCCAAGCCCTGGGAAAGCGTGATCACGGTCTCGACGATGCGCTGCGCTTGCTGGCTCCACTCCAGATTGGCGATAAAACTGCGGTCCAGCTTGACGCTGGTTGCGGGAAATCTTTGCAGATAGGTAAGCGAGGAGTAACCGGTGCCGAAATCGTCAATGGCCAGCGTAAGGCCCAGCGCGCGGATTTCCGTCAGGATCGCCAGGCTGGCTTCCAGGTCGTCTATGACGGCGCTTTCCGTAACCTCGATTTCTATATGGCGGGGATTGATCCTAGCGTTCGCAAGGGCCTGCGAGATGCGATGAACCAGATCGGCCTGTCGCAACTGCACCGGCGAGAGGTTGATCGCGACTACCGGCAACTGAAACCCCTGGCTCCGCCACACTTGCAGTTGCCGGCAGGCTTCATCCAGCACCCAACTGCCTATCCCCAGAATCGCGCCGCTACGCTCCGCTTCGGCCATGAACTCGCCCGGGGCAAGCAGCCCCCGCTGCGGATGGCGCCACCGTATGAGAGCCTCCACCCCGCACAGATGTCCGCTTTCCAGGGCCACTTTCGGCTGATAAACGAGAAGAAACTCCGATGCGGCCACCGCTTGCTTGAGGTCGCGGACCAGGGCTTTGGTCTTCAGATAGCGCTGGTACATCTCCGACACGTAGAAGTTGTAACCAGCGCCTTGCACGTGTTGCCGCGCAAGATCGGCGCTGCGCACGAGCGCGTCGTAAGTGTCGGCATTGGGAGGATACAGCGTGATACCGACCCGTATTTCCAGTCGAATCGTCCGCTCGTCTACCATTATCGGCGTCTCGAATGCGGCGATCAGCGCTTCGGCAAGCAATCTGGCTTCGTCCTGATCAGCGATCCGCGGCTGCACTATTGCGAACTGATCGCCGTAGAGCCGGGCCAGATGCCCGTTCGATGGCAGGTGCGAGCGCAGCCGGCGCGCAACTTCTCGAATCACCTCGTCGCCGGCGGCAATACCCCAGACGCGGTTAATCCCTTTGAAGTCGACTATGTCGAGCATATGCAGAGCCAGCATCTGCCCTTGCTCGAGAATGGCTCGGCGCTCGCTCTCCAGCAGCTCCTGGAAATAGTAGCGATTCGGCAGGCCTGTAAGCGGATCGTGCTGCCCTAGATAGCGAATCTGCTCGGCATCCCGACGTTCCGCCTCCATCTGCCAGAGCAAGCGCCGCCCTATTAGCGTACTGACCCAGGCTACACCGCCAAGCATCAGCAGCACGGCGGCTCCCACCGCGGCGAACTGCAAGTTGGCGCGGCGCGAGAGCCGTTGCGCCTGATCGCTCATATCAATCGCCACCTGCTCCAGGGCCGTTGTCAGGTGATCGATGTACACCGTCGTCAAATGGAACCACTCCATGGCTGCCGGCACGTCCGGCATCGCCAAGTTGCCGGGCTCGATCAGCTGAGCGCGTAAGGTTTGAAGATCCTCCAGACCCGGTGCGTTAGAGACGGTCTGGAACACGGTCCAGTCCGGCGTGCCGGGACTGGCTTTGCTTAGCTCGGCCATGGTTGCGGCTTGAGCTTCCATGTTATCCAGGAAGGTCTGTTGGTAGGTGAGATGGTCGGGCCCGGAAGCGCCCAGCAACGCTGTGCCGAGGCTGCGCTCGCGGGCGGCGTACTCGCCGAGCACCATCAGTCTCTGATAAGCCGCAAAGTGCTCTGCCAATGCCGGCACCGAAATGTCGAGCGCAATTGCCGTAACCAGGTGCTGCAGACGATCGATACTCAGGGTGTAGCCTTGGATCGCCGCGATAGGCGTGAGGCTTCCCTGATCCACGCGCTCTCGGAGCTCCTCTATGTCATCGAGTGCCGGGCGAGTGATTCGCAGTTGAGTCAGCACCGCGTCGGACGGAGAGCGCGAGCTGTCGGCAACTGCCTGCTGTTCGAAAACGCGGCGGCCGCGGTCGGTCTGCGCCCGTGCCTCGGGAAGCATCTCCTGAAATCCCGGGACTTTGCTCAGATGCGCCGCCGAGATGCTGCGTTCTTGTTGAAGAGATGATATTAAGCTGCTGATGCTATAGGCGAAATCTGCCAGTAGAACGACTCTGCTGGTACGTTGGACATTGTCCATCCAATACACGCCCAGTACAGCGGCGAGAATCAGCGAAGCCCCTAGCGGCAACGCAATCGCGGTGGCAACGTGCTTGGCTATTTTCCGCATGCTCTCTCGCCGCAGCGCGGCCGATAGTAGTCGGCGCGGTCCGTGCTCTGGGATCCCCACGTCCATACACTGCCGCATGCGATACGGCGGCATTGGCCATTCCCTGTTTCGCTATGCGTTGCGGGATCCAGTGTGGATGCCAGTAACGGCCCGCGGGGTAACGCTGTTTCACAATTGGGGCAGCGGCCGCTGACCAAAACCGGGACACCTCCGGCAAGGTCCATGCCTGGTTATTGCCGGCGGGCAGCGTGACAGAGACCTCAACGCGGCAAGGCACAGGGAACCGAGCTAGCTAGAAGGGAGTCGCAGGGAGCAGAGCAAGACCAGAGGAGCCGCTATTGAAACTTCGCTTCCGGCCGTTCGTGCGCCCAGAAACCGCGTTGAGGCTGTGTCTGATTGGCGCACTGCTCGTCCTGAGCGCATCGGTCAAGGCCGCCCTGGTCAGTTTCGACCAAACAGGCGGCGATGCCTGGACGTTCAGCAAACGCGTGCATGGGCAGGCGGCCGAGGTCTGTGACGAAATCTGGATTAGAACCTCGCAGACAGCCGTGCGGGCCCGCTTGGAGAATGGCCGTTTCGAAGCCGACGTTCCGATCAGTCAGGAAGCGCGGACGCTGCGAGCCCAGTGCTGGCATGACGACCAAATGCTTGCGTTCGACACGCAGCAGTGGACGCTAAGGCTGGGGGAATTGCCCAAGGCCTGGATTCGCACCCGCGTAAGAGACAACGCGGTTTGGCTGGATGCAGGACGCAGCGAGCGAGCTCCCGGCTCGCCTGTAGCGCTGGAGCGCTTCGAATGGCATGCGCGGCCGGGCAACCCCTCGCCCTTGCTTCCCGTCGCCAGCGACGACGCGCTGGACAGCCGTCCGCGTACGGCGAGGCAGCTGCAACTGCAAATACCGTCGGTAGACGGCGAGTACTACGTCACGCTGCGAGTGACAGACGCGCTAGGCCGCACCGACAGCAGCACCACCGTGTTTCGTGTCGAGCAAGGGCGTGCATACGAAGTCCATCAGGACAGCGACCGCCCGGATTGGGTGGAGCGAGCCATAATCTACGGCGTTGCTCCTTACTTCTTTGGGGATGGGCGGTTCACGGATGTGGCGGCGAGGTTGGATGAAATTGCCGCGCTGGGCGCCACCGCCCTCTGGCTCTCGCCGATTACCGACGCTCCTCAGAACGATTTCGGGTATGCGGTTCTAGACCATTTCAGCGTCCGCGACAGCTTCGGCACGGAGGACGAGCTGCGACGCCTGGTCGACGCCGCTCATGTCCGGGGCTTACGGGTCATTCTGGATTTCGTCCCTAACCACCTCTCCGATCGCCATCCCTATCACATCGATGCCAAGCGGCAAGGCGCTCGCTCGCCGTACTACGGCTGGTTCGACCGCGACGCCGACGGCACCATCGAGCACTACTTCGATTGGCACAACCTGAAGAACCTCGATTACGACAACCCCGAAGTACAGAACTACATGATCGCCGCCGCGGCGTATTGGGTGCGGACGTTCGATATAGATGGCTTTCGCGTGGACGCCAGTTGGGCCGTGGCGAATCGCGCGCCGGAGTTCTGGCCGCGCTGGCGGCGGGAACTCAAACGTATCAAGCCCGATCTGCTGCTGCTTGCCGAAGCCTCGGCACGCGAGCCATACCATGCCGCCAATGGCTTCGATGCCGTGTACGACTGGACGCATGAGCTGGGTCAATGGGCCTGGCACGATGTGTTCGTCCCCGGCGAGCCGGTAGACCTCGACCGCTTGCGCGCCGCCATCGCTAACGATGCATCAGGAACGTCTCCTAACGCGTTGATTTTGCGATTCCTCAACAATAACGACACGGGCACACGGTTTTTGACCGAGCACGGAATCGAACTGCAGCGTGTCGCTACCGCGCTGAAGTTCACGCTGCCGGGCATACCGCTCATATACACCGGCGACGAGGTGGGTGCCGAGTTCCACCCCTATGGTCCGCGTCCGCCTATCGTGTGGATAGACACGCTGGGTCTGAGCGAGTGTTATCGGCGGCTTGCAGCGCTGCGCCGCGACTTGCCAGCGCTTCGCAGCAATGACGTCCAACTGGTTGAAACCAGCGAAGATGACAAGATCTTGGCATTCGTTCGCGGCGAGCCCGAGGCGCAGGACAGCGTCCTGGTCGTACTCAATTTCAGCGCCTACCCCGTTAACGTGGCCTTTGCCGACGAGAACTTGATCCGCACTTACGCCAAGGCTCAGTGCCTGGATGCGCAATGCCGGAGCCGTTTAGAGATAGCACGAAGTACCCTCCATATCCCCGCGTACGGCGGAGCAATATTGGGCCGTTAACTGTGCTTGGAAGGGCTCCGGCTTCGTCGGGGCGGCCCAGGCTGGAGAGCGGCCAGAAGTGCCCGCATCGTTGAAATCGGGTTGCCAGACGGATGTGAGAGGCAGCTAGCTATGCGCGATCTCGTACCTCTCTTCGTTCTGCTAGAGCAGCACGGCTAAACGTGGCGCGGTTATGACAGGCCAGGCAGCGGGCGAGCATGTTCACACGGTTCGTAATAGCACCATCGCTGCCCTCTTCGAGCGCTTTGCCGATCTGCTGGAAATAGACGAGTCCAATCCGTTTCGCGTACGCGCATACCGCAACGCCGCCCGCCTGATCGCGTCCCTGCCCCGCGAGGTCAGCCAAATGCTGGCTGAGGGGGAAGACCTCGATCAGCTCCCCGGCATAGGCGAAGATCTTGCCGAAAAGATCGCTCACCTGGCGCGCACCGGCCGCTTCCCGGCTTTGGAAAGATTGCAGCGCCGTATTCCCGCCACGCTGACTTCGTTGCTCGCGGTGCCGACGCTCGGTCCCAAACGAGTACACACACTCTACCGGGAGCTTGGCATCACCACCTTGGATGAGCTGTGCCAGGCGCTGCGGCGTGACGAGGTCGGGAAGCTGCCGGGTTTCGGCAAACGCACTGTAGAACGGATTGCCGAGGGATTAGAACACATGGCGCAGAGCCAGCACCGGCATCCGCTTCCCCAAGCCGACGCCGCGGCGCGCGAGCTCTTGACCTACCTCGAGCAAACGCAAGGCCTGCAGGCGCTGACCGTGGCTGGGAGTGTACGGCGGCGCAGGGAGACCGTGGGCGATTTGGATATGCTCGCCAGCGGCGACGAGAAAGCCTTGATGCAGCGCTTTCTCGCTTACCCCGAGATAGCCCAAGTCCTTTCCCAAGGAGCGGTGCGAGCCACGGTAGTGCTACGTACAGGCCTGCAGGTGGATCTGCGAGTGGTGCCCATTGGTTCCTACGGCGCCGCCCTGCTCTACTTCACGGGATCGAAGGCGCATACGGTGGCCCTGCGTACGCTAGCTGTACGCCGTGGCATGAAGATCAACGAGTACGGCATTTATCGTGGGGATAAACGGATCGCCGGGCGCCGCGAAGAAGACGTTTATGAGCAGCTCGGTCTGTCGCCCATTCCGCCCGAACTGCGAGAGAACCGCGGCGAGCTGGAGGCGGCAGCACAGAGCCGCCTCCCCAACCTGGTGACTCTGGCTGACATTCAAGGCGATCTACATGCCCATACCGACGCCACGGATGGAAGAGACAGCTTGGAAGAGATGGCTGCGCGAGCGGCCGACAAGGGGTACGCCTACTTGGCGATCACCGATCATTCGAAGCGCTTGAGGGTGGCTCGCGGGCAAAACGAGAAGCAGTTACGGCAGCAGATGACAGCCATAGACACCCTGAATGCCCGCTTGCGGGGACTGGCCATACTCAAATCGGCGGAGGTCGACATTCTGGCAGACGGCACGCTGGATCTTCCCGATAGCCTGCTTGCCGAGCTGGATCTCGTGGTCTGTGCCGTCCACTCTCACTTCCGCCTGACCAGGGAACGGCAGACCGAGCGGCTCATTCGCGCGATGGACAATCGCTATTGCCACATTCTCGCGCACCCTACCGGGCGCTTGCTCGGCCAGCGTTCGCCTTATGCCGTGGATATGGAGCGCGTCGCGTGCGCCGCCGCGCAACGCGGGGTCTGGCTGGAGGTGAACGCGCAGCCGGCGAGACTGGATCTGAACGATATGTACTGCCGGCTGGCGCACGAAGTTGGCGCTCGCGTGGTGATTTCCTCCGATGCGCACAGCACCGACCAGCTCGACCATATGCGCTACGGAGTCGACCAGGCCCGCCGCGGCTGGCTGACAGCGGACGATGTGGTCAATACCCGAACCCTGTCCGAGCTACGCAAGCTCAGGCGCCGACACTAGGGATCTGCGGCACGGTGGCTCGCGCATATCCCGCTCCAAGGGCTGCAATGCGCGGCCCGCAGCCGCTTGGCCGCGCATTGCCTGCCTTGCAGTTTCGTCAGTGCTCAGAGTCGTTGCTCAGACATGGTCCACCGCCTGCGATATGCCGCTATGGCGGGCGCAGTGGGCGCAGCAGAAGAAAGAGTTATTGGCCTCTATGCCATGGCCTATGATTCGGCAGCCGCAGTGCTCGCATACCGGAGCAAGCTTCTGGATCGCGCACTCAAAGCTGTCGAAAACATGGCTCTGTCCAGCCGCGATGATTTCGAAGCTCAGGTGGTAGTCGTTTCCGCATACCTCGCAAGTAGCCATAAGCGGGCGCTCCCGTTGCCACTTTACATCGCTCCCCTACATGGGTTGCTCGCACCCGGGGTGCAATCCCTTGCCGGTACCTCGCGCGATGAATCAAGCGCGTTTCAATAGTTATTTCAGTCACTTGCAAAGCAATGTTCGGATCTGGCTTGATGGGGCATCAAGGCTGTGTGGCGCGCAGTTAGCGGCGCTGCCCCATACCTGTCTAGCAGCGGCCATCCGCCGCGGTGCCTGGCGCTTTGGCAGCAAGCCGCCTGGCCAGCCGTGCCGCATCGAATGGCGCGTGTGCCCGCGCGTCATTGTCGAAGTAAACGTAAACATCCCGCTGGGATACCGGTGTCGGAGCCAGCAGTGTCCGCGCATCGGCGGGCTGCCCGCCGGCGCTCCAAATGCGAATCCGCTCCGTCCACCAGTCGAGTTCCGCGTCGGTGTAGCCGCTCAGATAAGTCTCGCGAGCGCCGTGCAGCCGCAGGTAGAGAAAGTCAGCCGTGATCTCTTCCAGGTAAGGCCAGCGACCGCCACTGTCGGCAAAAACCAGCGCGATGCCCTTTGCGCGCAGCAGACGCGCGAACTCGGCGGTAAAGAAACTGCTATTACGCACTTCGATGGCATGGCGCAGCGGCCTTTTTACCAGCGCCTCGCTCTGGCAGCGGCCTGCCAAGCGATCGTCGTGCCGTTTGGCCAAATCAGCCGCCTCCCGATGGGACCGCGGCAGCAGGTCGAGAAAGCGCCGCACGCGTTCCGGCTGAAGCGCCAGGTTCGCTGGCAACTGCCAAAGAACCGGACCGAGTTTCTCCCGCAGCAGCAGCAGTCCCGACGCGAAGAAATTCGCTAGCGGCGTCTCCACTTCGCGCAAGCGTTTCATGTGAGTTATGAAGCGCCCCCCTTTCACGGCGAACACATAGTTCGGCGGTGAGTTCTGGTACCACGCGCGGTAGTGCTCCGGACGCTTCAACGCGTAGAACGACGCGTTAATCTCCAGCGAGGTGAAATGACGACAGGCATACTGGAACTCCTGTTTTTGCGGAAGACCGGGCGGGTAAAAAGGTCCGCGCCAATGCGGATAGCTCCAACCGCTGACGCCTACCCGCGTCTCGCTAGAGGCCATCGCCGCTCTCCGAGGCGAAAGGCGCTCGATCGTCTCGGTTCAAGCTACTTATCCGAAAACATGCCCAAGCTCTTGCAGCCACTATAATCCCCTACCCTGCCCATCGCTCCTCAGTTGCACGCCGGCGAGCCGCGAGACAGGCCCGAACGGTTGGCCGCTCAATCTCCTGTCTACACAGAGCCTTATGGGGTCGATGCAGATCAGATGGGTGGGCAATGGGTGAGCCTGGCGGCTATGCAGGTGGGACGGTAAGCGCGGTGAACCGTCTCGCTCATTATTTGTTCACGCACTCTTGAAATTCTTATCAAGAACATCCAGCCCTGCGTCAGGGCCCTCATGCCCAAGGGAGATTACCAACGTGATCAGGCTGCGCTTCATTGCACTGATATTGGCGCTGGCTGTGACCTCTGCGGTATCGGCGTCGCAGACGAGCGATAGCGTGCAGATTCCGCAGACGCCCACGCTCGCCCCTATGCTTCAGAAAGTCAGTCCTGCCGTGGTGAGCATCTCGACTACCGGCACAATCGCGCAGGAAGACAATCCTCTCATGCAGGACCCGCTATTCAGGCGCTTCTTCGGCGATCCTGAGCTGGCCGAACCGCCGCCTCTGCAGAACCTGGGTTCTGGCGTCATCGTAGACGCCGAGAACGGTTACATACTCACCAACGCCCACCTGATTGAGGCCGCCGACGAGATCACCGTAACGCTGCCTGGCGGTCAGGAGTTGCCGGCCAAGCTGGTGGGCAGCGATCCACCAACCGATGTCGCCGTGTTGCAAGTGGATACCGATGCGGTCGAGCTGACCGAAATACCGCTGGGAGATTCCGACAAGCTGCAGGTGGGCGATTTCGTGGTGGCACTGGGCAACCCCTTCGGCCTTGGCCAGACCGCGACCAGCGGAATCGTCAGCGCGCTGGAGCGCAGCGGCCTGACCCTGGAGGGATACGAGTCGTTCATTCAAACCGATGCTTCGATCAATCCGGGCAACTCGGGCGGCGCGCTAATCAACCTGCAAGGAGAGCTGATCGGAATCAATACCGCCATCCTGGCTCCAGCCGGCGGCAACATCGGTATAGGCTTCGCCATCCCTATCAATATGGCTCGCACCGTTGCCGAGCAGCTGGTCGCCCACGGCGAGATTCGCCGTGGCCAGCTCGGCGTGATGGTGCAGGATCTCACGCCCGCGCTGGCAAAGGCTTTCGGTATCAATGCCTCTAAGGGAGCAATAGTATCGCAAGTGGTGCCCGACTCGCCGGCAGCGCGAGCGGGCTTACAGAGCGGTGATGTCATTGTCGGCATAGACGGCGAAGCGGCCGATTCGGCCGCCGCAGTCCGTAACCGCGTGGGACTCATGCCGGTGGGCGAGACCGTAACTTTGAACGTGATCCGCGGCGACCAGGAACTTGCCGTCGATGTGGTGGTAGAGCCGCAGGCGACGGCCGAAGCGGGATCGGCAGAAGGCGGCGACACCGCGCTGGAGGGCGCGGAGCTGGCGACAGCCGAGGTCACCCTGGACGGCCAGCCACAGCAGCGCGTCCGCATCGTTCAGCTGGAACCGGACAGCCCAGCCGCCCGCGCCGGCCTGCGACCGGGCGATGTCATCATTTCCGTCAACCGAGAGCCGGTGCAAACAGTCGCCGAGCTACAGCAGGCTATTGACGAGGCGGACAGCCAAGCGGTGCTGCTGGTTCGGCGCGGCGAGGGAGCATTC
Source organism: uncultured Alkalilimnicola sp. (assembly GCA_964460035.1). Classification (GTDB taxonomy): domain Bacteria; phylum Pseudomonadota; class Gammaproteobacteria; order Nitrococcales; family AK92; genus CAYWPG01. The sequence continues at coordinate 3,690 of CAYWPG010000040.1, read as the reverse complement.
TTCGTTGCCCTGCCGGTAGGCTGAAGCCCCGTCAGAGCCTGCGCATCGCTGCCGCCTCCCGACGAGGTTGATAAACCCCGATCAGGTAACCCATGTGTATCTCGCATGGACGTGGCGGCAGCGGTCGACGGCGCGCCGCCTGTCCGTGCGCCTACAACGGTTAGCCTCAAGGGTCAGGAGGGCCTATGGTGACTCCACGCCTCAAGGACTTGCTGGAAGAACAGCACGTTGCTTACCAGACGATCGCGCATCCGATCGCCTACGATGCCCAGCACACTGCGGAAGCGGCGAATATTTCTGGGCACGCGTTCGCCAAGACGGTGCTGGTGATGGTGGATGGACGCTTGTGCATGCTGGTGCTGCCGGCCAGCGATTACGTAAACCTGGATGCGTTGCGCTTAGCACTAGGCGCCAAGGAGTTGCGGCTCGCCCACGAATATGAGTTCCAAGCAGTATTCCCCGACTGCGAAATCGGGGCGATGCCGCCCTTTGGCGACCTCTACGGCATAGAAGTGTTCGTTAGCCCGCACTTGCGCGAGAACGAAGACATCGTATTCAACGCCGGCAGTCATGACGAGGCCATAAGAATGCACTACCGGGATTACGAAAGGCTGGCACGGCCTACGCCGCTGTACATGTAGCCGCCCATTGCCGCGACATGTGGGCACGCGCAGGGCAGCCGGCTAGGGAGAGATTATGAGCACTGCAAACGAGCCCGTGGCCATTGTTACCGGCGCTGGCCAAGGTATTGGTAAGGCCATCGCAAGACACCTGCTCACCAAGGGGATGCGCACGGTGCTTGCCGATATAGATACGGAAGCCGGAGCGGAGGCAGCAGCCGAGCTGAGCAGTTTGGGCGAAGTCGAATTCGTCGCCACGGACGTGGCCAACGAGGCGGAGGTCGCGCGCCTTACGGCGCACACGGGGCAGCGCTTCGGCCGCATAGATGCGCTCGTCAACAACGCCGGTATCGCTAGCCCTTACAATGGCCCCATCGAGCGCTTGAGCATAGATGCCTGGAATCGGGTGCTCGCGGTGAACCTGACCGGCGCCTTCCTGTGCAGCAAGTACGCGGCGCCCGGGCTCAAGCGCAGCCGGGGTGCAATCGTCAACATCGCTTCCACCCGCGCTGTGCAGTCGGAACCGCACAGCGAAGCGTATGCCGCGAGCAAGGGGGGGTTGCTCGCACTGACCCATGCGCTGGCAATCAGTCTGGGGCCGCACGTTCGCGTGAACTGCATCAGTCCCGGCTGGATCGTAGTATCCGATTGGAAGAAGTCCAGTGTGCGGCACGAGGCGCAGTTGCACATCCGAGACCATGCGCAGCACCCGGCTGGCCGGGCCGGTCGACCGGAAGACGTGGCGGCGTTGGTGGCCTATTTGATCGGACCCGACTCTAGCTTCCTCACCGGGCAGAACATCATTCTGGATGGCGGTATGACCCGCAAGATGATTTACCTGGAATAAGCCAGTGGCGGCGCCGTCCTCGGTAACCGGATCGGCTGGGCGGACGCCGCGGCGATCTGGTCTTGGATACGGCGACCGGGCATATTAGCGTCAGCGAGTCGGGGCGACACGAGAGAGTCTGCAGCTCAAGCCATTACGCCGCCGCACTCCTCGGTCGGCGACCGCGCGGCCCCGCAGCGGGGAACAAGAGCGGTTATAATGGCCGCAATTTTTACCGGCACCTCTAAGATAAGGGCTGTAAACGCGAATGAGCATCAAGGAAGCGGCTGCGGCCAGCAACTTTATCCGTCAGATCATCGACGAAGACGTCCGGCAGGGCAAGCACGGCGGCAAAGTCGCTACGCGCTTTCCGCCCGAGCCGAACGGTTACCTGCATATTGGCCACGCCAAGTCGATTTGCCTCAACTTCGGGATTGCCCGCGACTACAACGGCACCTGCAATCTGCGCTTCGACGACACCAACCCTGAGAAGGAAAGCATCGAGTTCATCGAAGCGATCAAGGAGGACGTGCGCTGGCTCGGCTTCGAGTGGGACAACCTTTACTACGCTTCCGATTACTTCGAGCAGCTTTACCAATACGCCGAGGACTTGATTCGAGCCGGCAAGGCTTATGTGTGCGACCTGTCCCCGGAGCAAATGCGCGAGTACCGCGGCACGCTGACCGAGCCGGGGCGCAACAGCCCCTACCGCGACCGCTCGGTGGAAGAGAATCTGGATCTGTTTCGGCGCATGCGTGCGGGCGAGTTCGAAGACGGCAGTCGTGTACTGCGCGCCAAGATCGACATGGCGTCGCCGAACATTAACCTGCGCGATCCCACGCTGTACCGTATCCGCCGCGGCGCTGTGCACCACCAGACTGGGGACAAGTGGCCGATTTACCCGATGTACGACTACACGCACACCGTGTCGGACGCGCTGGAGGGCATCACGCATTCGCTGTGCACGCTGGAGTTCGAGGACCATAGGCCGTTGTACGAATGGTTCCTGGATAATCTGGACTTGCCTTCCCGCCCGCGCCAGTACGAGTTCGGGAGGCTTAACCTCGAATACACCGTGCTCAGCAAGCGCCGGCTCACCGCACTGGTCGCCGAGGGCTACGTCGAGGGCTGGGACGATCCGCGTATGCCGACCATCGCCGGTATTCGTCGCCGCGGCTGTCCGCCGGAGGCGCTGCGCGATTTCTGCGCGCGCATCGGAGTGACCAAGTCCGACGGCATCGTGGAGATTGCGATGCTGGAGAACTCGATGCGCGAGTGCCTGGATGCTACTGCGCCCCGCGCCATGGCGGTGCTCAATCCGCTCAAGGTGGTGATCGAAAACTACCCGGAAGCTCAGGTCGAGAATCTTACTGCGGCCAATCACCCCAAAGATGAGTCCTTGGGTACGCGCACCATACCGTTCACGCGCGAGCTTTACATAGACCGCAGCGACTTCGTGGAGGTCGCGCCCAATAACAAGTACAAGCGTCTGGCGCTGCATGGCGAAGTCCGCCTACGCAATGCTTATGTGATTCGCTGCAACGAGGCGATCAAGAACGAAGCCGGCGAGATCGTGGAGCTGCGCTGCACCTACGATCCGGCTACGTTGGGCGCCAATCCGGAAGGCCGCAAGGTCAAGGGCGTGATCCACTGGGTGTCGGCCAGCCACGGTGTGCCCGCCGAGATTCGCCTGTACGACCGTCTTTTCAGTGTGCCCAACCCGGGAGCGGACAAGAACAAGGATTGGCGCGAAGAGTTGAACCCGCAGTCGCTGGTGACCGTTCAGGGCTTCGTGGAGCCAGCGATAGCCAACGCGCCTCCCGGCTCGCGCTTCCAGTTCGAGCGCGAGGGCTATTTCTGTGTGGACACCAAGGACAGCACCCCGGAGCGGCTGGTGTTCAACCGCACTATCACGCTACGGGATACTTGGGCGAAGATAGCCGGAAAGGACTGAGCGTCCGGATGGTCTCGCTGGGGGCTGTTTGACAGCCCCCAACAAGCATCGGTGCAGGTTTGGCTTCGCATCCGGATCAGGAAACGGCGCACACCAACGCCCGGTAGTACTGCCATTTCGTCACTTTCGCATGCTTCCCGAACTCGCGAGCGAGCTCCAGCAGCTCGTCCTCCGCGGGAAGGTTCTTCAGCACGCGATACATGGAGCCATCGACCAGCGTGCGCACCTGGTAGCTATTGCCCCGGCGTCGAACCGGTCATCGACACAGCGAGGTAGCGCATACGCATCGC
>CAYWPG010000039.1:3267-33701 GCA_964460035.1 uncultured Alkalilimnicola sp. | reverse complement strand
GGTGCGGGCCACACCATAGCTCCCCTATTTGGTCTTGCTCCGGGTGGGGTTTACCCTGCCGCGGTATGTTGCCATCCGCGCGGTGCGCTCTTACCGCACCTTTTCACCCTTACCGGCACCCTTGCGGGCGCTTAGGCGGTATGTTTTCTGTGGCACTAGCCGTGGGCTCACGCCCCCCAGGTGTTACCTGGCACCCTGCCCTATGGAGCCCGGACTTTCCTCCACGCCCTGCGGCGCAGCGACTGCCCGGCCGACTCCCGTACGCAATATTATCAGATTTAAGCGTCAGCCCCTATGGAAGCGCCGTAGTATTACCGACCGTATACCGCGTTATCAGGCTCATGCGCCGCAGTAGGAGCAGCCTTAATTAAGGCGACTCAAAGGCGTGCCACAATACGCCAGCCAGGCGCACGCGGTGGCAGCATTTTTCGCTACATTCCACAGTTTGAAAATGATTGGCGGCATTTTCGCGGGCGACGTTCTGGGTCCGTCGGCGTCGCTCTGAGAACCTCTGACGGCAGCTGCCTGGACAAAGGCAGCCATGGCAACAGCCCACCACGCTCACGCGCCGCCCGTTCAAGCTCGCACTCAGCGGCGGCCGGTTCCGTCGAACCCCAGCCCTCGCTCGTACAAAACGTTCCTGGTCACCCCTGTCAACTTGGCCGCCAGCTTGGCGGCCTGTTTCAAGGGAAGCTCTTCCAGCAACACCTTTAGAATCCTATCCGCTTCGGCGAGTTTTGCCTCGTCGTCATCGACCGCTTCCGGCGCTCCCGCCACCATAACGACAAACTCGCCACGGGTCTGGTCCGGATCCGAATTGAGCCGTTCCAGCAACTCGCCCAGGCTTCCTTGCAACACGGTCTCGAAAGCTTTGGTGAGTTCACGCGCGATAGCCGCCTCGCGAGCCGTCCCGAAAATGGCGGCCATATCTTCCACGCTTGCCACAATCCGATGACTGGCTTCAAAGAACACCAGCGTACGCGGCTCGGCCACGAGCTCTTCGAGCCGCCGCCTGCGCTGAGCCGGCTTGGCGGGCAAAAACCCCTCGAAAGCGAAACGATCGGTGGGCAAGCCGGCCACCGACAGCGCGGCGACAAGACTGCTCGGCCCCGGCACCGGAACGACTTGCAAACCGCGTCGGCGCGCCTCGCGCACCAATCTATAACCAGGATCGCTGATCAGCGGTGTGCCCGCATCGCTCACCAGCGCGACCGACTCGCCCCGCACCAACAGCTCCAGCACACTGTCCACGCGCTGCGCTTCATTGTGCTCATGCAAGCTCAGCAGCGGCGTCCTGATTCCATAGTGCTGCAACAGCACCCGCGAGTGCCGCGTATCCTCCGCCGCCACATAATCTACCGTCGCGAGCACCCGCTCTGCGCGCCGCGATAAGTCCTCCAGGTTGCCGATCGGCGTAGCAACGACATAAAGCGTGCCGCACTCGTTTGACACGTCGCACCTCTGATGCTGATATTGACGCCCATGCGTGCTTAGCGTAAACGGCCACCCGTCTATGGCCGCAGTCGCTGCCCGCGCATACTCGACAGTATCGCCGGACGAGTACCGCGACCGCCTGGCCCGGCCGCACAGCGAATCCCCGCACCCCGGTCCAGCGCCGGTAATGCGTCCGGCATCTGCCCAGTGGGGAGCAGTGAACGGAACATAATGACGGGCGCTTCGTCTTCGTTCGGCATGCTCCAACGTACATGAGATACGAATTAAAGGTAAGCGAACCCTGACACGCCCTCGCGCACCTTGAGCGTATACTAGTGACGTTCGCTCTCCATCATTTACGCATGAGTGGCAGGGCGGGGCTGCACTGCACTCATCGAAGAAGAGCGGGACCGCCCAAGAAGGCGCCAATTTCCACGCAGACGCGAGCACAGGCGCACAGGCTCTAGGCAGATCGAGCAAAGGCCACCGAATTCCGATGCAGAAACAACGAAACCACCTTTATCTTCTACTGGCTCTGCTCGCCGTACTGGTCGCAAGCTGCGCCAAGCCGCCGCTACGACCGGGCGACCCGCCGCGCACTTCGGACCCGGCAGAAATAGCGGCGCTAGCGGATGAAGCGCTGGAGGCGGGCGATGAGGCACGCGCAGCGGCCCTGCTCGAACACGCGGCCGCCCTCAGCGAGTCTCCCGAGCGCGAGCACCTTACGCTACGCGCCATCAGTCTGCGGCTTTATCTGGGCGAGATCGACCGGGCCGAACGCCTTTTGCAGCAGCTCCCCACTCTGCTTCCCGCCCCCCTGCAGTATCACCGGGAACTCGTAGAAATCAGGCGCTTGCTGCAGATCGATCGGCCCGCCGCCGCTTATCTGGCGTTTACCACGCTTGGCGAAGCACCGCCACACCTGCGGGCGGAGGCGCTGCGAGTGCAGGCGGAAGTCAGCTCAGCCGTCGGCTTATTCCTGGAGAGCGCAGAAGCGCGCGCTCATCTGGACGCACTGCTGGAAGAGCCGGGCGCCCGCACCCACAACCGCGAACTGCTTTGGGCCGCGCTGGCGCAAGTCCCCATGGAGCTGCTGCGTGAGCGCATGCCGCCCCCTCCGGATACGTTCGGCGGGTGGCTAGAGCTTGCGTTCGTAGTGCGCAGCTACCGACTCGATCTGGAACAGCTGGAACAGGCGCTGGCGCACTGGCAGCGCCGCCACCCCACGCACCCGGCCGCCGCCGAGCTGCTCCCGGACCTGCTTGCGCGCTACCAGCAGCACATCCATCGCCCGCAGCAACTCGCGCTCCTGCTTCCTCTGAGCGGACCGCTGGCCAGCGCAGGGCAAGCCATCCGCGACGGCTTCCTCGCCGCCTATTACGCGGCCGGCGACGCGCGGCCGGCGCTGCGCATTTACGACCTGGGAGCGGAAGGGGCGAACGTGGTCAATGCCTACGAGGAAGCCCTGAACGACGGCGCCGACTTCATCGTCGGACCGCTTACCAAGCCCGCAGTGGCTATGCTGGCGGCACGTGGCAGTCTTCCTGTGCCCACTCTCGCGCTCAATACGCTGCCGGGCGACGCTACCGCGCCGCTAGGCCTCTATCAGTTCGGTCTCAGCCCGGAAGACGAAGCACAAGCGGCCGCTGCTTATGCCATAGAACGCGGCCATGAGAACGCCTTGGTCCTGGTTCCCGAGAACGAGTGGGGCAAGCGCGTTGCACAGGCGTTCGAACAAGCCTTCAACGGGGAGTATCAGCGAGTACTGGAAACGGCCTTTTACCGCCCCGGAGGCACCGACTTCAGCGAACCGATTCGGGAGCTTCTGAATCTGGACGCCAGCGACCGCCGTTACCGGGCCCTGCGCAATACGCTGCGGCGCCCTATCGCGTTCGAGTCGCAACGGCGACAGGACGTCGACTTCATCTTCGTCGGCGCCTTTCCTCGCGAGGCTCGCCTGATCAGGCCCCAGCTGCGCTTCCATCACGCCATGGACGTGCCGGTAGTGGCCACCTCGCACGTATTTACCGGCACCGCGAATGCCACTGCCGACCAAGACATGGACGGTGTGCGGTTCGTGGACATGCCCTGGCTGCTCGACCCCGATCCGCCCGAGGACGGCCTGCGCCGCGCCGACCTTCAGTCGCTATGGCCCGCCGTTGCCAGGCAACCGCGCTTGTATGCACTGGGGATAGACGCCTACCGCATAGTGCCCTACCTGGAGACACTGCGCACCTATCCGGGCGACAGTATCGACGGCAAAACGGGCGTGCTCCAAGTCGACGCCAGTGGTCGCGTACACCGCAAACTGCTGCCCGCGCGTTTCCATCAAGGGCGTCCTCGCCTGGAGGTACGCGCCGTTGCCTCGACTCCGGCAGGGGAACAGTGAGCCGCGCGCTAGGCAAGACGGCCGAGAGCGAAGCCTGCCGCCATCTCGAGGCGGCCGGGTTGCGTCTTGTACAAAGAAACTACAGCTGCCGCTTTGGAGAGATAGATCTGATAATGCGGCAGGGCGACACGCTGGTGTTCGTGGAAGTGCGCAGCCGGCGGGGCACGCGTTATGGCGGCGCCGCGGCCAGCATCGATGCCCGCAAGCAAGAGAAACTGCGCCGCACGGCCGAACATTACCTGCTGCGCTACCCTAGCCTGCCGCCCTGCCGCTTCGACGTCGTTACGCTGCAAGACAGCAGCATCGATTGGATAGTCAACGCGTTTTAGCCAGCCCAAGTAGCGGTTGGCCCGCGCATCAAACTGGTTTTCACTGATTTTTGCTAAGAGGCTTTCTATGGATCCGCACGAACGCGTCCTCCAGCATTTTCACGAGAGCATCCGCACCAAGCAGATGGCCATGGATCAGCTCGCCTCCGTTATCGTCGAAGCTGCGCGCATCATGGCGCGCAGCCTGCAACAGGAAGGCAAGATCCTGACATGCGGCAATGGCGGCTCCGCCGCCGACGCTCAGCACTTCTCATCCGAACTGCTCAATCGGTTCGAGATGGAGCGCCCCGGCCTGCCCGCCGTTGCCTTGACCACCGACAGCTCCACGCTGACGTCTATCGCCAACGACTATCACTACAACGACATTTTCGCCAAGCAAGTCCGCGCGCTGGGCCAGGCCGGCGATGTCCTGCTCGCCATCAGCACCAGCGGCAACTCGGCTAATGTGGTCGCCGCGGTAGAAGCGGCGCATGAACGGGATATGCACGTGGTCGCCCTAACCGGGCGCGATGGCGGTCAAATCGCCCCCGTTATGGACGAGGGCGACGTGGAGATCCGGGTACCGGCCGCGGTTACCGCACGCATCCAAGAGGTACACCTGCTGGTGATCCATTGCTTGTGCGATCTGATCGACCAGTACCTCTTCAATCACGAGTGACTCGCGCCCATAGCTCCCGCGCTCGCAAAAGCGGCGCATGGACGCGCCGCCGCGCACCCACACAGCACGGACAGCACACGGTAGCAATTTGCGTCGGCAGAACGCCGGTTACAGACAGACGCTTGCGAGCCCTGCTATAAGAAAGCGCCTCGCAAGATCCGACTGAAACGAGTCAAAAAGATGGAGAGCCCGTGGACGCAACGGGACACACAGCGGATTCGGCCAGCTGATTACTTCACCACGCGCAGCGTCGGTCGACCACCACTGGGCTTACCTTGCGGATCGCTAGGCGGCCCGCCTCCGTCGTCGCGCTCCGAGAACAGCATACCTTGCCCGTTTTCCCGCGCGTAGATGGCCATTACCGCCTGTATAGGCACATACACATCGCGCGGCGTCCCCGCAAAGCGGGCATTGAAGCTGACTCCCTCATTGCTGACGTTGAGCCCGCGGACAGCCCTGGGCGAGACGTTCAAGACCAGCTTCCCGCTGTCGGCGTACTCTAATGGCGCAACCAAGCCCTCGAAGCCGGCGTCGACAAGGATATACGGCGTCAGGCCGTTATCCACGATCCACTCGTAGAGAGCACGAACAAGATATGGGCGGCTGGAAGTCATGAATCTAGGCTAGGCCAGAGCGATGCGGCAGTCAAAGCCGCATCGCCCTCTCCTCGTCGGTCAGGCTACGCTGGAACGACTCCCGAGCGAATATGCGCTCGGCGTATTCCCGTATCGGCGCCGCCTGGGCAGGCAGCTCGATACCCAGCGCCGGTAGGCGCCACAGCAACGGCGCCACCGCGCAGTCCATGACCGAGAACTCTTCGCTAAGGAAGAACGGCATGTTCGCGAACAGCTCGATGCTGGCGCTGAGACTGTCGGTGAGCGTGCGCCGCGCCGCCTTGACCTCGGCGTCCGACTCATTGGCAATGATCGTCTGCAGCGGCGCGTACCAGTCCTTCTCCATGCGATAGAGCACTAGCCGCGCTTTTGCGCGCGACACCGGATCCACCGGCATTAAAGGCGGATGCGGAAACCGCTCGTCCAGATACTCGGTGATGATCTTGGTGTCGTAGAGCGCCAGATCCCGGTCCATCAGTGTCGGCACCGTACCGTACGGGTTCAGATCCAGCAAATCCTCCGGCTTCTGATCCCCGGACACCAACACGATATCGGCCGTAATGCCCTTTTCCGCCAGCACAATGCGAATACGATGGCTGAAAGGACACGTAGGGCCAGAAAAAAGCGTCATTACCGAACGTCTACTCACCGCCGCCATGGGGCATCCTCCTTGCCGTCGGCCCAGCACACCGGCGCCGCAGCCGCATCAATGGACATCCCTCCAGTATTCCTTCTTCAGCAGATACGCGAGGATCAGGAACACACCGAGAAACAGCATTACCTTGATTCCCAACCGCTCGCGCTCGGCGCGCACCGGCTCGGAAACATAAGCCAGGAAGTTCACAAGATCGCGAGTGGCCTCCCGGTACTCCTCTGGCGTCAGCAGCCCCTCGCCTTCCGGCACATGGGTGCTTGCGATGACCAACCTGGCGTCATCGGTGCCAGCATTGATCTCCGAATACATCGGCACTGGGACACCCTGCAGCTCCCACAGCGCGTGGGGCATGCTCAAATCCTGCAGGAGCAGGTTGTTCACACCCACCGCGGACTTGTCGTCCCGATAGAAGCTGTTCAAGAAGGTGTACACCCAGTCGGCGCCACGAACGCGTACGATCAGGCTCAGATCCGGCGGCGCGATGCCGAACCAGTCCTCCGCCAAATCAGCGTTCATCGCGTTGTTCATGGTATCGCCGATTTGAGCGTCGGTGAAAATTAGATACTGCTCGACCAGATCCTGGCTCAAGCGCAGATCTTCCGCCACGCGGCCGTAGCGCATGAACTGCGCCGAGTGGCAGCCCATGCAATAGTTTACGAATAGCTGGGCGCCTCGCTGCAGCGAGGGAATGTCAGTGGGGTCCACCTTTACCGACATCAAGTTGCCGGAGGGCGCCGCCGCACCGGCCACGCCCGACGCTGCCAGCAAGAACAGAGCGAGAATGATCTTTTTCATTAGTACGTCACCCTTTCCGGCACCGGCTTGGTCTTCTCGAGCCCAAAGTAGGTGTAAACCCACAGGAAAATGAAGTAACCGAAGTACACCACCGTGCACACCTGCGCGATCGCGGTGTACAGCGGCGTTGCCGGCTGCCCGCCAAGGAAGCCCAGAACCAGGAAGGCGATGGCGAACAGGGTCAGGGCGACTTTGAAGCCCAGGCCGCGGTAGCGGATGGAGCGCACCTTACCGCGATCCAGCCAAGGCAGCACGAAGAGCGCGAAGATCGCCAGTCCCATCGCTGCCACACCCGGGAACGCGGAGCCAGCGACACTGGGCACTGCGCGGAGGATGGCGTAGAACGGGCCAAAGTACCACACCGGCGCGATGTGATCCGGAGTCACCAACGGGTTGGCCGGCTCGAAGTTCGGTGCTTCGATGAAGTACCCGAAGAAGGTCGGCACGAAGAAAATCACTGCCGCGAAGAAAATCAGGAACACCACGACGCCGAGCAGGTCTTTGACCGTGTAGTACGGATGGAACGGAATCCCATCCAGCGGCACGCCGTTCGCGTCCTTGTACTTCTTGATGTCGATACCGTCGGGGTTGTTCGAACCCACTTCGTGCAGTGCCATGATGTGGAAGATCACCAGGAACACCAGCACCAGCGGGATCGCGATCACGTGCAGCGCGAAGAAGCGGGTCAGCGTCACTTCAGAGACGTTGAAGTCGCCACGGATCCACAGCGCCAGGCTATCGCCGATGAACGGAATCGCGCCAAACAGCGAAATGATCACCTGCGCGCCCCAGTAGGACATCTGGCCCCAGGGAAGCAGGTAGCCCATGAAGGCTTCCGCCATGAGCAGCAGGTAGATCAGCATGCCGAACACCCACACCAGCTCGCGCGGCTTCTGGTACGAACCGTACATCAGTCCGCGGAACATGTGCAGATAGACGACGATGAAGAACGCGGACGCGCCGGTGGTATGGATGTAGCGGATCAGCCACCCCCACTCTACGTCGCGCATGATGTATTCGACCGAGGCGAAGGCGCCGGCGCCTGTCGGATGATAGTTCATCGTCAGGAAGATGCCGGAGACGATCTGGATGACCAGCACCAGCATCGCCAGCGAGCCGAAGAAATACCAGAAGTTGAAGTTCTTCGGCGCGTAGTACTTGGAGACGTGCTCCTCCCACAGCTTGGTAAGCGGGAAGCGCTCGTCGATCCAGCCTACGAGGCGGTTGGACTTCGCGATTTCTTCCATCTTGTTCATGTTCAGGCTGCCCCCCCGTCTTCGCCGATCAGGATCCGGTTATCGTCGAGATAGTGGTGCGGCGGCACCTCCATATTGATCGGCGCCGGCACGTTGCGGAAAACGCGGCCGGCCAGATCGAAGCGCGAGCCGTGGCAGGGGCAGAAGAAGCCGCCTGGCGCGCCGGCACCGCCCATGTCGGCCGCGCCCGGCTCGGGACGGTACAGCGGCGAACAGCCCAGGTGGGTACAGATACCTACCAGGACCATGATGTCCGGACGGATGGAGCGAGTCGGATTCTGCGCGTAGCTCGGCTGCTGCGGCTGCTTCGAGTCAGGATCGACCAGAATGTTGTCAATCTGTTGCAAGGTAGCGAGTGCCTGCTCCGTGCGGCGGAAGACCCAGACGGGGCGTCCACGCCACTCCACGTTGATCAGCTGCCCCGGCTCCAGGTGACTGATGTCAACCTCGACGGGAGCACCCGCGGCCTGCGCCCTGGCGCTGGGCTGCCAAGAAGCGAGGAAAGGGTAGGCGGTAAACACCGCGCCCACACCACCGACAACCGCGGTCGTTGCAGTCAGAAACCGGCGTCTCGACTTATTAACGCCATCTTGATTCATTCACGACCCCCCACGAGGTTGAGACGGTGCCTGAAAAGATCTCGGTCGATATGACCGAGCCCTAGGCCGGCAAAGTACAGGTAACTATATTAGGCACGGACAATTCGGCGCATAAGGATCGTACATCGCATCAGGCAGGTCAAGCGCGAAGCAGTCGGCAAACGCGGCCATGCCGCGTCCGCGCTGGCTTTGCGCGCGATGACCCGGCGCTACGCGGGATTGTCGATGTCGATGAACCGATGCTCCAACCCGAAGCGTTCCGCCAGATGCTCTCCCAGCGCCTGCACACCATAGCGCTCGCTGGCATGGTGTCCTAGCGCGAAGTAGTGGATGCCGCGCTCGCGCGCACTGTGAGTCGTGCGCTCGGAGATCTCGCCGCTAAGATAAGCGTCCACGCCGGCATCGGCCGCCGCATCGATAAAATCCTGGCCTGCACCGGTGCACCAGGCCACGCGGCGGATCCGAGCGCCACCCCCTGCTATGTGCAGCGGCGCACGCCCCAGAACGTCGCCGATGCGACGCCCCAGCTCGGCCGGTGTCAAAGGCTCGGCCAGCTCGCCCTGCAAGCCCACCGAAGGCTGCATGCCGGTATCGATCTCGCCGGTCACGGTTATGCCAAGCCGCTGCGCCAGCTGATGGTTGTTGCCATAGACGGGATGGACATCCAGCGGCAGATGATACGCAAGCAAGTTCACCTCCGCTTTGAGGAGCGTGGAAAGACGCTTGGCCTTCATGCCGACGACGCGAGCGTCCTCGCCTTTCCAGAAGTAGCCGTGATGCACCAGCAAGGTGTCGGCACCTGCCGCGACCGCGGCATCCAGGAAAGCCTGGGACGCCGTTACCCCTGACACCAAGCGCCGGACCCGTGGCCGCCCCTCCACTTGCAGCCCATTAGGGCAATAGTCGCGGAACGACCGCACAGCCAGCAATTCGTCCAGATAGCTCACCAATTCGGTGCGCGCAATCATGATCCCTCCAATAGACTATTCAGCAGGTGTCGCCAGCAGAACCGCCAAGGTGCAATGATAATTCGCCCGATGGGCGTGGGCGCTGTCTTGACAGGCTTTTCGCTAAGCTTTAAGCGAACTTCCACGCACCTGTGCCGGCGTGGAAGTAGGTTAGAATAGCAGTTTAACTGCCGCCGCCCCGTCGGCGGTTGCCATAGCGAAGAGCCGTAGTTTCACTGCGGCGCGCATTCAGGACACATGATGAGAAAGAAGCGCCTGCTCCGATTTTTTCTAAGCTATGCGCTGGTGGGCGTGGTCGTTGCCGCAGCCATCATGATTCTCTTCCCCGGGATGCTCGTGCCCGAGCGCCCCATCGTCGAGCTGCTCACTGCGGATGCCAGCGGCGAACGCAGCCATGGCAATGGCGAGGCCGCCCTCGGCGAAGGCCCCGTATCGTATGCGCGCGCCGTGGAGCGCGCCGCGCCGGCCGTAGTCAACGTGTACACCACCAAGCGGGTGCAGACGCGGCCGCATCCACTGGTGGAGGACCCGTTCTTCCGGCGCTTTTTCAGCGACGGCCCCACCATGGGCCAGGAGCGCTTGGAGACCAGCCTGGGCTCCGGCGTGATCTTCAGCGCCAACGGCTATGTGCTCACCAACTACCACGTCATCCAAGGCGCGGACCAGATCCAGGTCATGCTCAATGACGGCCGCTCGGCCACCGCACGGCTGGTCGGAGCGGACCCGGAAAGCGATTTGGCGGTGCTCGCGGTGCAACTGACGCAGCTGCCCTCGATCACCATCGGCCGTTCCGACTCGCTGCGGGTAGGCGATGTGGTGCTGGCAATAGGCAACCCTTTTGGGGTCGGGCAAACCGTTACCCAGGGAATCGTCAGTGCGACCGGCCGCAGCCAGCTCGGGCTATCGACCTTCGAGAACTTCATTCAGACCGACGCGGCCATCAACCCCGGCAACTCCGGCGGCGCGCTCATCAACGCGCACGGCGAACTGGTCGGTATCAACACGGCCATCTTCAGCCGCAGCGGGGGCTCGCATGGGATAGGCTTTGCGATCCCCTCCGACTTGGCGCGGGAAGTGCTTACCAGCATCGTAGAGCATGGGCGTGTGGTGCGCGGCTGGGCCGGAATAGAGATACAGCCGCTGACCCTGCCGCTGGCAGAATCGTTCGGCCTGGACTCCGCCAACGGCGTTATCGTGGCAGGCGTATTGCGGGAAGGTCCTGCCGACCGCGCCGGCCTGCGCCCTGGCGACATCATCCGGCGCATCGACGGCAAGCCCGTCAACAACGCCCAAACGCTGCTGCGCTCGATTACATCGCAACGCCCCGGCGCAGTGGTCGAGCTGGAAGGGTGGCGCGACGGGCGCAGCTTCACTACGCGCTTGCGCGTCGAGGAAAGGCCGGAGCGATTGCCGGTAAGCCGCTGACCGCCTCGCGCCCGGGCATCACAAGGCCGGCCGCGAGGCGATGGGGCGGAAGACGCCGCTCAGGAAGCGGATTCCACGCGCATTTCCGCAGAGCGAGCGTGAGCGGTAAGCCCCTCTCCACGGGCCAGCACGCTGGCAGTGCGCCCCAGCGTTACCGCGCCAGCCGGCGAGCATCCGATCAAGCTGGTGCGCTTCTGAAAATCGTATACCCCCAGCGGCGAGGCGAACCGAGCCGTGGCGGAAGTCGGCAGTACGTGGTTCGGTCCCGCACAATAGTCGCCAAGGGCCTCGGGCGTGTGCCGCCCCAGGAAGACCGCGCCGGCGTGGCGAATATCGGCTAGCAAGGCTTCCGGGTCCGCTACCGACAGCTCCAAGTGCTCGGCGGCTATTACATTGGCCACGGCGGCCGCCTCGGCAAGATCGCGCACCGCGATCAACGCGCCGTGCCGTTGCAGCGACGTGCGGATAATATCCGCGCGCTCCATCTGCGGCAGCAGTCGCGCTATCGAGGCTTCCACCGCATCCAGATGGTTCGTGTCGGTGGAGATCAGCATCGCACGAGCGTCCTCATCGTGCTCGGCCTGCGAGAAGAGATCCATCGCGATCCAGTCCGGATCGGTACCGCCATCGCAAATGATAAGGATCTCCGAGGGGCCCGCGACCATATCGATGCCCACCACACCGAACACCATGCGCTTTGCGGCGGCAACGTACGCGTTGCCCGGGCCGACGATCTTGTCGACGGCCGGGATGCTTTCGGTGCCGTAGGCCAGGGCCGCGATAGCCTGCGCGCCGCCGACGGTAAACACCCTGTCGACGCCGGCTATCTGCGCAGCCGCCAACACGAGCTGATTCACCGCCCCATCCGGCGTGGGCACCGTCATTATCACCTCGGGCACCCCGGCCACCTTGGCGGGAATCACGTTCATCAACACCGACGATGGGTAAGCAGCCTTGCCGCCGGGCACGTACACTCCGACCCGATCCAGCGGCGTGACCTGCTGACCGAGCAAAGTGCCGTCGGCTTCCGTGTAGCGCCAGCTTTCCACTTTTTGCCGCTCGGCATAGGCGCGGATACGCGCTGCCGCATGCTCCAGCGCCTCTCGCTGCGCCGCGGGCAGGGCTTCCAGCGCTTGCTGCAGACGCTCGGCCGATACTTCGAGTTCGCCCTGTACGCGGGTGGCCTGCAGCCGGTCGAAGCGGCGCGTATATTCGAGCAGCGCTGCGTCGCCTCGTGCCTTCACGTCGGCCAAGATCTCTCGCACCGCCTCCTCGACACCGGCTTCGGCACTGCTGTCCCAGTCGGTCAGCTGGTGTACGCGCGCCCAGAAGTCCTCGGCATCGCTACTCAGTCGCGCAATCTTCACCATGTTCATTTCTCCGCAGTCCGCCGTGCCTCCACCGCCGCGCTCAACTGACCGATAAGACGCTTGACGCTCCGGTGCTTCATCTTCATGGCCGCCTTGTTGACGATCAGACGCGAGCTGATGTCCGCGATATGTTCCAGCGGCTCCAGGCCGTTTGCGCGCAGGGTATTACCCGTATCTACCACATCGACGATCACGTCGGCCATGCCGACCAGCGGCGCCAGCTCCATCGAGCCATACAGGCGAATGACCTCGACCTGACGCCCCTGCTCCGCGAAGTAACGCCGCGCGACATTGTCGTACTTGGTAGCCACGCGCAGTTTGCCGGCCTTGAGATTCGCGCCCGGCCGCCCCGCCACCATCAGCTTGCAGCGGGCAATACGTAGATCCAGCGGCTCGTAGAGATTCTGTCCGCCATAGTTGAGCAATACGTCCTTGCCCGATACGCCCACATCGGCGCCGCCGTACTCCACGTACGTGGGTACATCGCTGGCACGCACGATCAGCAGTTGGACGTTAGGATCGTTGGTTGGCAGCACCAGCTTGCGGCTGCTGTCCGGCCTCTCCAACGGGACGATGCCGGCATGCTCGAGCAGCGGCAAGGTATCGTCCAGGATCCGGCCTTTGGACAAGGCTATGGTTAGTCGGTCGCTCTGTCCGCTCATGCCGGCACCCGACGAATATTGGCGCCCAGCTGAGCGAGCTTCTCCTCGATACACTCATAGCCGCGATCGATATGATAGATGCGCGCCACTTCCGTTTCGCCGCGTGCAACCAGCCCCGCCAGCACCAGGCTGGCTGAGGCGCGCAGATCGGTGGCCATTACCGGCGCGCCGGTCAACTGCGCGACGCCCCGGCTGATTGCGGTATTGCCCTCGATACGGATATCCGCCCCCATGCGCTGCATCTCCAGCGCGTGCATGAAGCGGTTCTCGAACACGGTCTCGGTAATGGTGCCCACCCCCTCGGCCACGCTGTTGAGGGCGCAGAACTGGGCTTGCATATCGGTGGGGAACGCCGGATACGGCGCCGTCCGCACGGACACGGCCTTGGGCCGTTCGCGGCGCATCGACAACTCGATCCAGTCGGACCCGGTGTTGATATGCGCGCCCGCTTCCTCAAGCTTGAGCAGCACGGCCTCTAGCAGGCTCGGGTCGGTATCCTTGACCTTGACGCTACCGCCGGTGATAGCCGCCGCTACCAGATAGGTTCCGGTCTCTATACGATCGGGCAGCACGTCGTACACCGTGCCGTTCAGCGACGGGACCCCTTCGATAACGATCTTATCGGTGCCGGCCCCGCTGATTTGCGCGCCCATCGCATTGAGGCAGCGCGCCAAATCCACCACCTCCGGCTCGCGCGCGGCATTCTCCAGCACCGTGGTGCCCTCGGCCAGCGTGGCGGCCATCATTAGATTCTCGGTACCGGTTACGGTAACGGTATCGAACACGATCTTAGCGCCCTTGAGGCGCTTGCAGCGGGCATGAATGTAGCCGCCTTCGACCTTGATGTCCGCGCCCAAGGCCCGCAGCCCGTCCACGTGCAGATTGACCGGCCGCGAACCGATCGCGCACCCGCCCGGCAGCGATACGGTCGCTTCCCCGAAACGGGTCAGCAGCGGCCCCAGCACCAGGATGCTGGCGCGCATGGTTTTCACCAGCTCATACGGGGCAAAGCAGGTCTTGATCGTCGACGTGTCGACTTCCACGCTGAGCCGCTCGTCCACGGTCAGGCTTACCCCCATGCGGCCGAGCAGCTCCATGGTGGTGGTAATATCCTGCAAGTGCGGCACATTGCGCACTGTCATAGGCCCCTCTGCCAACAACGTCGCCGCCATAATGGGCAGCGCCGCGTTCTTGGCGCCGGAAATGCGCACTTCCCCTCGCAGGGGAGTGCCACCTCGCATGATTAGTTTTTCCATCGCTTGGTCATCTTGCCGGTCAGGCAGCAGAGCATAAGCCATCGGGGCCGCGACGGGAATGAAGGATGCATGGCGCGGTGCATCGCCTGCCCGGCATCACTGAGCGCTCATGCGCCGCGTCCGCCGCCCGCTTCCAACCATAAGATCCTGATCGATAAGCTTCCGCAGGGCTAGCCCTGCTCGGCCGCCCACTGCTCCGGGGTCAGCGTACGCATGGAAATGGCATGCAGAACGTCGCTGTTGATGTGCTCCTCAAGCAGCGCGTAAACCATGCGATGGCGTTGAATGGGAGGCTTGCCGGCAAACGCGGGGCTGACGATCAGCGCCTGGAAATGGCGCCCATCCCCCTGAACCTGCACTTCGGCATCGGCTAGTCCGGCACGGATGATTGCAGCAATTTCCTGCGGATCCATGACTTTTCCTCATACTCCAAAATCCAATGCGGCCTGCCACGATGGCGCAACAGACATGCCCGGCGCAGCCATGCCGCTCGCAAGAGAGCCGCAGCAAGTCCGCAATGGACTTACTCCGCCCCTTGCCGGGCCTCGCTATCGACCAGCGGCAACACGGCCTCCAATCCGCTTACCGCTGCGATCGTGCGCATCTGCTCGGGGATGTTGGCAAACCCGATCGAGCGTCCCGCTGCTCGCGCCTGCCGCGTCCATTCCACCAGCAGCGCCAAGCCGGCGCTATCGGAACGCTCGACCCCCGCCAGATCGATGCGCAGCGGATCGTTTCCGGCAAGCAGCTCGCGCGCCTGTTTGAATACGGCCGCGACGCTATCGAAGCTCAGCACGCCGCTGACCCTGAACTCGCCCGGCCCCACTTTCTCCAACCGCGCTGCGCCGCCCGCCGCCATCACTCGCCTTCCGTCTGGCTGAACAAGAATCGGCTGATCAGCTGCTCCAGCACCATCGCCGGCTGGGTGTACTGAATCTCATCGCCCGGCTCCAGAAAGAAGTCGGGCGCCCCCGGTTGCAGGCCTATGTACTGCTCGCCGAGAATCCCGGCCGTCAGAATCGACGCGCTGGTATCCTCGGGCAGTCGGTAGCGCTCGTCTATGCTCATCCGCACCGTGGCGCGCAGCGTATCCGGATCCAGCTCCACCGCCGTTACCCGGCCGATGCGCACTCCGGCCACCGTGACCGGCGCGCGTACCCGCAAGCTGCCGACGTTGGAGAACGTCGCCGTAAGCTCGTAGCCCGCCCCTTCCTGAAAATCGGTAAGGTTACTGACGCGGAGCGCCAGCCCCAGCAGGGCCGCCAGCCCCAACGCCACGAATATGCCGACCCATATCTCCACGCTGCGCGATGTCTGCATGGCTTTTGCCTTTAACGGTTATCCGAACATGAGCGCGGTAAGGACGAAATCCAGCCCCAGTACCGCCAGTGACGTATTCACCACGGTCCGCGTCGTTGCGCGGCTCACCCCTTCCGAGGTGGGTACGGCGTCATAGCCCTCGAACATGGCGATCCAGGCAGCGACGAAGCCGAACGCGATGCTCTTCAGCAGGCCATTGAGCACGTCATCGGAGAACGACACCGCGGCCTGCATCTGCGACCAGTAGGCACCGCCGTCTATGCCCAGCAAGCTCACGCCCACCCCGTAGCCGCCCAGGATCCCCAGAAAACTGAAAATCATTGCCAGCAGAGGCAAAGCGATGAAGGCGGCGGCGAAGCGCGGCGCGATCACCCGCCGGATGGGATCGACCGCCATCATTTCCATTCCCGACAACTGCTCGGTCGCCTTCATCAGCCCGATCTCGGCGGTCAATGCGCTTCCCGCGCGGCCGGCGAACAGCAGCGCGGTCACCACCGGGCCCAGCTCCCGAAGCAACGACAGCGCGACCAGTATGCCCACCGACTCGGTGGCGCCGAAACGCTGCAGGTTATAGTATCCTTGCAAGCCCAGCACCATCCCCACGAACACGCCGGAAACGGCGACGATCAACAGCGACAGCACCCCCGCCGAGAACAGTTGCGCCACCACCAGTTGCGGCCGCAACAGCAAGGGCGGCAAGCCGGCGAGCACCCGCAGCAGAAACACAGTGGCGCGCCCAAGACGCGCCAGCACGGCGATCATCCAAGCCCCCAGCGCCTGCAGCCCGGCAATCATCGGCGCTCTCCTGAGTGCGCGAGCAGATCGTCGGCAAAGCGGCTGCCCGGGAAGTGGAACGGCACCGGCCCGTCCGGATTGCCGTGCATGAACTGGCGTGTCCAGGGGGATTGCGAGTTAAGCAGCGCCTCCGGCGTCCCGGACTCGATCACTTTTCCTCCGGCGATCAGATAAATCTGATCAGCGATAGCGCAGGTTTCCTTCACGTCGTGCGACACCAGCACGCTGGTGAGCCCCAAGGCGTCGTTCAAGCTGCGGATCAGGCTCACCAATACGCCCATGGAAATCGGATCCTGCCCGGCGAAGGGCTCGTCATACATGATCATGGTCGGATCCAAGGCGATCGCGCGCGCCAGCGCCGCCCGCCGCGCCATCCCGCCGGAAAGCTCCGCCGGCATCAGATCGCGCGCCGCGCGCAGCCCGACCGCTTCCAGCTTCATGAGCACGAGATGACGAATGAGCGCCTCGGGCAGATCCGTGTGCTCACGCAGCGGGAATGCCACATTCTCGAACACGCTCAGGTCGGTGAACAACGCACCGCTCTGGAACAGCATGCCCATCCGCCGCCGCAGGCGAAACAGCTCCTTGCGGCTCAGGCGGTGAACGTCCACCCCATCTATTCGCACGGTACCGGCGTCCGGGCGCAGCTGTCCGCCGATCAGGCGCAACAGCGTAGTCTTGCCGGTTCCGCTCGGCCCCATGATGGCCGTCACCTTGCCGCGTCGGATATCGATGTCGACACCGTCGAAGATCTTGCGCGTACCGCGCGCGAAGTGCAGATCTCGCACTTCGACCAAAACGTCGGATTTATCGGAAGCTATCATTCGGTGCCCCGGGATGCGCCGCATTTGCCATGGCGGCCGTGGCAACGGCCCCTGCAACCGCCAATTCCAGCGGTGAACCGCTGGAGTATCGGGTATGCGCCGGGAACGAGTCAAACCGCGAGCCTGGCCCGCGCCGCGCTCCCGTCAGGAAACGCCTCCCCCATGGCGCTGCTCCCAGGTGCGCCCACTGCCGTGCCCGGCTATGATGACGGATCGGCAATCGCATGCCCGCCAAGCGCGATCCTGCCGCCCCAGTCTGGGCGGCACGCCCTAACAGCCGCGGCGACGCGGCGTGCCTGCGCTCGGACTCGACCTGACCTGGCGCGCTGCTGCCGTAAGTTGGGACAAAAAGTGAAGAAGGAGTATCGGTTCGACCGTCCATATCTCGCGTAAAATGGCGCACTGGAAAGCTCATCGCCTCTGCGAACCGATAACAATGCGTGAGCGAGCGCTGGCGACGGTACGCCTCCGCGGCGCCAATAGCGGAGCGGGCTGAGAATTCCTCTGGCACTACCCCAACCACTGCGTTACTGCGGAGTCAGACGCTGAGCATGATCGAACAGGATAAGATCCTCCCCCCGTTGACAGGCCACGAAGACAGCGGGCCTGGCGCTAGAATCAGCGATGCCCGGCTGCGCGAACTGGCACACGCCGTGCTCGTTACCGAAGCGGACGCCGTGCGCGAGCTGACGAGCCGCCTCGACGACAGCTTCACCCAGGCCTGCCGCCTCATTCTGGCGTGTGCGGGCCGTGTGGTCGTCACCGGCATGGGCAAGTCCGGCCACATTGGCAGCAAGCTCGCCGCTACGCTGGCCAGCACCGGGACGCCGTCGTTTTTCGTACACCCCGGCGAAGCCAGCCACGGCGACCTGGGCATGATCACGCCACAGGATGTGGTCGTGGCGCTATCCAACTCGGGCGAGACCGAGGAGCTGGTAACGATTCTGCCGCTGCTCAAGCGCCTGCGCGTACCGCTGATTGCATTGACCGGCAATCCGCACTCGACTCTGGCGCGTGCCGCCAGCGCGCATATAAACGTCAGCGTGGCGAAGGAAGCTTGTCCGCTCGGGCTGGCGCCGACTGCCAGCACCACCGCTGCACTGGCCATGGGCGATGCGCTGGCGGTGGCGCTACTGGAGGCGCGGGGCTTCACTGCGGAGGACTTCGCCCGCTCGCATCCCGGCGGCCGCCTTGGACGCCGCCTGCTGCTCTTGATCGAGGATCTGATGCATACCGGCGAGCGCTTGCCGCGCGTGGGGGCCGAGACATTGCTGGCCGACGCGCTGCTGGAGATGAGCCGCAAAGGACTGGGCATGACCGCGGTCGTCGATGCCGACAACCGGCTGCTCGGCGTGTTCACCGACGGCGACCTGCGCCGCACGCTGGACAAGGCGCTGGATATTCATCACACGCCCGTCTCGCAAGTCATGACCCCCCGAGCGAAGACCGTACGCCCCAAGCAGCTGGCAGCCGAGGCGCTCGCGCTTATGGAAGAGTACAAAATCAACGCCTTGCTGGTCGTCGATGACGAGGAACGGCTGGTTGGCGCGCTGAACATGCACGACCTGTTGCGTGCGGGAGTTGTGTAAGCCGATGCACGATCAATTCGCCTTTGCCAGCTGCGAACGGCCCAACCCCGATGTCCAAGAGCGTGCCGCGCGAATCAAGCTGCTTGCGCTGGATGTAGATGGCGTACTCACCGACGGCCACATTTACATGGGCAACAACGGCGAGCTGATGAAAGCCTTCCACATTCTGGACGGTAAGGGCATCAGCATGATGCTGGAGGCAGGGCTCGACGTTGCCATAATCACGGCGCGCAGTTCGAACATCGTCGAGCAGCGGGCACGCGAGCTGGGCATCCGGTACGTCCTGCAAGGGCAGAAAGAGAAACTGCCGGCGCTGCAGGAGCTTGCCGAGCTGCTGGCATTGCCGCTGGATGCCATCGCATACGCCGGCGACGACCTGGTGGACATCCCGCTGCTGGCCCGAGTCGGTCTTGCCGTGGCAGTCGCCAATGCTCACCCCTGGGTACGTCACCACGCCCACTGGCAGACGCGGAACCATGGCGGCATGGGCGCCGTCCGCGAGATCTGCGAGCTGATCCTCGCCTCGCAGGGACGCTTGCAGGATATGTTGGAGCGCTATGTTCCGCAGTAAACGCTGGTTTACTCTGGTATCTGCCATGGTCCTGGCACTGCTGGCGTGGCTGATGTTCGACGATAGGCCGCCGTCCCAGGACGAGGCGGAAAGCTCGCCGCCGCCCGATACCGATTACTACGTCGCGCACTTCACCCTGATGGGCAGCGATGCCTCGGGCCGCTGGTCGTATCGCTTGCAGGCAGAGCGCATGCTGCACTTCCCGGCAACCGAGCATTGGGAGTTCGAGGCCCCGCAGGTGGAGTTCTTCAGTGCCGAGGGCGCGAACTGGTATGGTGTCGCCGAACGCGGCCGGGCCTGGGACGAGGGCGAGCACGTGCTGTTGCTGGGCGAGGTGAACCTGTGGCGGCCAGCGAGCGAACAGAATCCAGCGCTATGGCTAGATACCTCGGAGGTCCACCTGCTGCCCGCGCAGAATCAGGCCCACACCGATCAGGCCGCCCTGCTGCGCCAGGACACTGGCAGCTATATTCAGGGAGTAGGCGCGCGCATCTGGCTGGATCAGGAACGTGTGGAGCTGCAATCGAGAGTAAGGGCTCGCTATGAACCGTAACAGAACAGGTCTGCTGCGGGCGCTACTCATCGGCGCCGCGGTGCTGGCCGCGCCAGCCCATGCCAGCGAACGCCGACTGCCGATCGAGCTGGAAGCCGACCGGGCGGAGATGAGTCAGACCACCGGAACCGGCGTCTATACCGGGAACGTAGTGCTCACTCAGGGCGATATGGTAATCACCGGCGACCGGATGACCGTTTACACTTCCGCCACGCGCGAACTCGAGCGCGTGGTCGTGGAAGGCAACTTGGCCGAATTCGAGCGGCGCCAGCGCGACGCCCAGCCGGTCCGGGCGCGCGCACCGCGCATGGAGTATCACGCCGGCGAGCGGGAGCACGTGATACTCTCGGGCGGCGCCACCCTCTGGCAGGGACGCAACGAGTTCACCGGCGACAACATTCACTACGACCTTGCCGCCGAAACAGTCGTTGCCAAGGGCGAGGGCGAGCGCCGCACACGCATTACCTTCTTCCCGCGCGAAGAGGAGAGTGACGATCAGTGAGCCGCTTGATCGCATCCGAGCTAAGCAAGAGCTATCGGCGGCGCAACGTCGTCAAGAGCGCCACCGTGGAGATCGCCAGCGGCGAAGTAGTCGGCTTGCTCGGGCCCAATGGCGCCGGCAAAACCACCTGCTTCTACATGATAGTGGGCCTGGTGCCGGCCGATAGCGGCCGAATCGAGCTGGACGGCACCGACATCACACACCTGCCCATGCATGAGCGCGCCCGCCGCGGCATAGGCTACCTGCCTCAAGAAGCGTCCGTTTTTCGCAAGCTCAGCGTGGCTGACAACATTCGCGCCATCCTCGAGCTGCGCAAGGACTTGGACCGCCCGGGGCGCGAGCGCATACTCGAAGAGCTGCTGCAGGAGTTCAACATAGGCCATCTGCGCGACCAGGCCGGCATCAGCCTCTCGGGCGGCGAGCGCCGTCGGGTGGAAATCGCCCGCGCGCTGGCGGCCGATCCGGCCTTCATTCTGCTGGATGAGCCATTCGCCGGCGTCGACCCTATCTCTGTCATAGACATCCAGCATATCGTTCGCCAGCTAACCGCGCGCGGCATCGGCGTACTGATAACCGACCATAATGTGCGCGAGACCCTGGGCATCTGCGAACGCGCGTATATCCTAAGTGGCGGGCACGTGATCGCCGCCGGACGTCCAGAGGAAGTGCTGGCCAACAAGCAAGTGCGGGAGGTCTACCTCGGTGAGAGCTTCCGGCTATAAATCCAACTATACCGCCGTGACGCCTCGCTTTGGCGAGCATCGAGATTTGGGCTAGCATTGCGTTATACCATGTCGATTCTCAGCACCTGTAAGAACCCCGGCTGCGTCCGGCCCTGCTCCACAATGGGGGAGGCCTGATCATGAAGCAGTCACTACAGATTCGCCTTGGCCAGCAGTTAACGATGACCCCGCAGCTGCAGCAGGCCATCCGTCTGTTGCAGTTGTCTTCGCTTGACCTGCAGGCTGAAATTCAGCAGGTACTGGACTCCAACTTGATGCTTGAGCTGGCCGAAGATGTCGAGCAGCGTACCGACGAGGTCGCGCTGGCGCTTGTCGAGCCTGCGGGCGAAACCAATTCCCTGGTCGGAGCCGATGAGTATGCCGAGACTCCCGGCGTAGCGGCCACCGACGCCATTCCCGACGAGCTGCCGGTCGACTCGGCCTGGGACGATGTCTACGACGGCACCACCGCGTACAGCGTGGGCGACCCCGATGACCAGCGCGACCCATTGGAAAACCAGGCGGATGCCAATGGGAGTCTGCGCGAGCACCTGCGCTGGCAGGCCAATCTTAGCCGCTTCTCTGAGCGCGACGCGGCAGTGGCCGAAGCGATCATCGACGCCATACGTGAAGACGGCTACCTGAGCTGCTCGCTGGAAGACATCCGGGCCAGCCTCCCGGCGGAGTGGGACCTGGATATGGACGAGATCGAGGTCGTCCTGCGGCGGGTACAGCGCTTCGACCCGGTCGGCGTTGCCGCCCGCGATCCGCGCGAAGCGTTGCTCATCCAGCTCAAGACGCTGGACTTGGAGTCTCCCTGGCAGCCCATGGCGCTGGAGCTGGTCGACAAACACCTGGACCTGCTGGTCAATCGTCAGTACGCTCAGCTTATGCGCCGAATGAAGCTGACGGAAGACGATCTGAAGGCGGTAATCGTGCTGATCCAAGGGCTTAACCCGCGCCCCGGCTCGCAGTTCAGCGCTCCGCGTACCGAGTACGTCGTCCCGGACGTCTTTGTCCGCAAGCATCGAGGGGTCTGGCAAGTGGAGCTGAACCGAGAAGCCACACCGAAGCTCCGCATCAACAGCTACTACGCCAGCCTGGTGCGCCGGGCCGACAGCAGTGCCGACAACACGACATTACGTAATCATCTTCAGGAAGCCCGGTGGTTTCTGAAAAGTCTGCGCAGCCGCAATGACACCCTGCTCAAAGTAGCCCGCTGCATCGTCAAGCATCAGGAGGGCTTTCTTGAGCACGGCGAAGAAGCCATGCAGCCGCTGGTGTTGCGCGAGGTTGCCGAAGAGGTGGAAATGCACGAGTCCACCATCTCTCGGATCACGACCCAGAAATACATGCATACGCCGCGCGGCACTTTCGAGTTTAAGTACTTTTTCTCCAGCCACGTGCAGACGGTGGACGGAGGCGAATGCTCCGCCACCGCCATCCGCGCCCGCATTCGCCGGCTCATCGCCTCCGAAGATGCGTCGCGCCCCTTGAGCGACAGCCGCCTGACCGAGCTGCTTCGCAGCGAAGGTATCAATGTTGCGCGGCGCACCGTGGCAAAGTACCGAGAAGCTATGGCCATCGCCTCGTCCACCGAGCGCAAGCGCCTGGCGTGAACAGTTGTCCGACCCGCTTGAGGCAACACAAGGAGGCCGCATGCAGATCAATATCACCGGGCATCATGTGGACGTTACCAAGGCATTGCGGGACTACGTTAGTACCAAGTTCGCCAGGCTGGAGCGGCATTTCGACAACGTTGTCAACGTACATGTCGTGCTTACAGTGGAAAAGTTGGAACAGAAGGCCGAGGCATCCATCCGCCTCAGCGGCGGCCATCTGTTCGCGGATGCGGTGGATTCCGACATGTATGCCGCTATCGACTCCTTGATCGATAAACTCGATCGGCAGGTCGTAAAACACAAGGAAAAACTGACGGATCACCACCGTAGCGAAGGCCCAATCCACCGCGCACTGGTGGAATAGGCTAAAAGCTGCCCGACTGCTATGCTTGCGCAGAACAGTCGGGCAGCGATATTCCACTAACCAGCCCCCGATGGCAGCGTATTGGCAGGAAAAATGGACATTATTGACCTGATAAGTCCGGACCGAATCAAATGTGACTCCGAGGTCATCAGCAAGAAGCGCGCGCTGGAATTGCTCAGCGAGATGATTGCCGGCAGCAGCGATCTGGTTCCCGCCAACACGCTGTTCAATAAGCTGACGGCGCGTGAACGCCTGGGCAGCACGGGCTTGGGACATGGCGTCGCGCTGCCGCATGCTCGTATCGAGGGTAGCGACAAGGCTGTGGGGGCTCTGCTCAAGCTGCGGGAAGGTATCGATTTCGATTCCTTCGACAAGCAACCGGTCGATCTGCTGTTTGCGCTGATCGTCCCCGAACACTTCACGGACGAGCACTTGAAGATCCTCGCCGACCTGGCCGAGATGTTCAGCAACGAGAACCTGTGCGATCGACTGCGTCGGGCGGAAACCCCGGAAGAGATCTACAAGGAACTGGTAAACTGGCAAGCCGCGCTGAAGATCGCCTGATCGCAGACCTGTCCCCTAGCGCATATCCCGTGCCCGGGCATGAAGGCGGCACGGCGGCTGACTCTCACACCATTCCCGGCACCCTGGTCGAAGTCTTCGGCCACGGGGTGCTTCTGACCGGCGCGAGCGGCACCGGCAAGAGCGAGACCGCGCTGGGGCTGCTCGATCGCGGCCACCGCCTCGTCGCCGACGACGCAGTCACAGTCCAGCCCACCGCACAAGGCGCGCTAGGGGCCTGCCCGCCACCGCTGCGCGGCCTGCTCTCGCTACGCGACTTGGGGATCGTAGACGTTGCCCAGCATTTGGGAACGGAAGCAATCGCCGAGTCGGCTTTGTTATACTGTACCGTCGACTTGGCGTTGCCGACCGGCAAGCCGGCTGCGGCCGATATTGTGCCCCGCTACGACACCATCGACGTGTGCGGGATAGCCGTGCCGCGCCTGAAGCTGACTGCGGCGCCTGGGCGCGACCTGCCTTTGCTGATCGAGTGGGCAGTGCGCGACTTGCAGCTCAGACAGCGCGGCAAGCACCCCGAAAGGACTCTCAGCGAAGCGCTACGACAGCAGTTGACGGGAGGCGATCGATGAAACTCGTCATCATCAGCGGGTTATCCGGATCCGGCAAGAGCGTTGCTCTGCACACGCTAGAAGATGTCGGGTTCAACTGTATCGACAATCTTCCCGTCGATTTGCTGGAAGCGTTCGGGCGCCATATCACCGACAATGCAGATCCCGGGCGCGACCGCTTCGCCGTCGGCATAGATGCTCGCAACAACCCCAGCGCGCTGGCACGTTTCCCGGCGATTCTCGACAGTCTTGCCGACAAAGGCATTCGCAGCGAAATACTCTTCCTGCAAGCGGACGACGACACGCTGATCAAGCGTTTCAGCGAAACCCGCCGCCGCCACCCTCTCAGCGACGGTGACACCCCGTTGGCCGAAGCCGTAGAGCGTGAGCGCGAACTGCTCGCTCCCATCCTAGGCCGCGCCGACCTGGTCATAGACACCACCGCGACCACCCTGCACCAGTTGCGGGCCCTGGTGCGCGAGCGGCTGGACAGGCGCAACGACACGCGCCTGTCGCTGCTGTTCCAGTCGTTCGGTTTCAAGCACGGAATCCCCAAGGACGCTGACTTCGTCTTCGATGTTCGCTGTCTGCCCAACCCCCACTGGGAGCCTCGACTGCGGCCTCTGTGCGGACGCGACCGCGAAGTATGCGAATACCTCGAAGCCCAGCCCGAAGTGGAGCGGATGTTCACCCAAATCCGCGACTTCATCAGCGAGTGGCTGCCAATTTTCGAAAAGGAGAACCGGAGCTACCTTACCGTCGCCATCGGATGCACCGGCGGGCAGCACCGCTCGGTTTACTTGGCGGAGCGGCTGGCGGCGGACTTTCGACTGCGACATGAGAACGTCAGTGTGCGCCACCGGGAGCTGTCATGAGCGTCTCCGTCCTTCTGATCACGCACAACGACATTGGCGAGCAGATGCTGCAAACCGCTTGCGTGACTTTCGGGGTATGCCCGCTGCATATACGGAGCATGGCCGTATCGGGGGACAGCGACCCGGAGCGTATACTGGCCGAGTCCCGGCAGCTACTGCGAGAACTCGATCAAGGAGACGGCGTGCTCGTACTGACGGACGCTTACGGCTCGACGCCGTGCAACATCGCCACCCGCCTAGCCGGCATGGCAAACGTGGCTGTTGTTTCCGGGCTGAACCTGCCCATGCTCCTCAAAGTCATGAATTACCCGCAGCTAAGCCTGGAAGAGTTGCAGTTGAAAGCCGTATCGGGTGGCAAAGAGGGCGTCGTACTGATCAAGAACAACGGAGCGGCCTGAATGCCCAGCCGAGAAATCACCATAATCAACCGACTTGGGTTACATGCGCGGGCGGCCAGCAAGTTCGTTACCGTGGCTTCGCAATTCGAGGCCGATATCCGTGTGCAGCGGGGAAACAAGGTGGTCAACGGCAAGAGCATCATGGGCGTGATGATGCTGGCGGCAGGACGCGGCACCGTGCTCACTGTCCATGCCGAAGGGCCTGATGCCGAAGCGGCGCTGGAAGCGCTGGACAATCTGGTTGCCGAACGCTTCGAGGAAGCCGAATAAAAAAACCAGGCTCCGAAAATTGCGCCGGTCGCGGCGTGGCTCGGCTGCCGGGAGCGATAGCCGCGAACGATGCGCGACCGTTGCGCGCCTGCGCCGACAGGGGGGCCAAGCCGGCTGAGCTGAGCTTCCGGCGCTCGCCCCCCACGCTCAGGCGCAAAACACTCTTATTCGCCGGCTACCGTCATACCCTCGACCAGAATCGAGCCGCTTTGTATGTTGCCGCGCACGTCCACGTCGGAACCGATCGCAACGATATTCCTGAACATATCGCGCAGGTTGCCGGCCACGGTAATCTCCTGCACCGGATAAGCCAGCTCCCCGTTCTCGACCCAGAAGCCACTGGCGCCGCGAGAATAATCCCCGGTCACCATGTTAACGCCCTGCCCCATCAGTTCGGTGACCACCAGGCCCTTGTCCATCTGCCGTAGCAGCGCGGCAAAGTCCTGTTCTCCAGGAATAACGATCAGGTTATGAACGCCGCCGGCATGCCCGGTGGGCTGCATGCCCAGCTTGCGCGCGGAGTAGCTATTGAGCAAATAGGTCTTGAGCACGCCATCGGCGACCAGAAATTGTTGCCGGGTCGGCAAGCCTTCGCCGTCGAACGGCGCGCTCCCTAGACCGCGAGGGATGTGCGGCCGTTCCTCCAGCTGCACGAACGACGGGAACACCTGCTGTCCCAGCTGATTCAGCAGGAAACTGGACTTGCGATACTGAGCGCCGCCGCGTATTGCGCCCAGGAAATGCCCGATCAGTCCCCTGGCGACTTCCGGCACATACAGCACGGGTGTCTTCATGGTGCCGAGACGACGCGCTCCTAGCCGCCGCAACGTGCGCTCGGCGGCGCAGCTGCCCACGCTTGCGGGCGTTTCCAGTGCGCTGGGCTGGCGCGCGACGGTATACCAGTAGTCGCGCTGCATCTGATCGCCCTCCTTGGCGACCGCCACACAGCTCAAACCGTGCCGCGAGGCGCGATAACCGGCGCAGAAGCCATGGCTGTTGGCATAGACGCGGATACCGCTATGACTGGAAATATCGGCCCCATCGGAGTTGCTGATCCGGGGGTCGGCGTCCAGCGCAGCAGCCTCGCATTCGCGCGCCAGCGCGATGGCCTCCTCTGCGCTCAGCTGCCAAGGATGGTAAAGATCGAGCTCGGGAATCTCGCGAGCCATCAGCTCCGCATCCGCCAGTCCCTGGCACGGGTCTTCGGAGGTGTAGCGCGCGATGGTGCACGCCGCCTCCACGGTGGCCCGGATGGCCGCCGGCGCAAAATCGGACGAGCTCGCGCTGCCCTTGCGGGTGCCGAAGTATACGGTAATGCCGAAGCCGCGGTCGCGCTGGTACTCCAGCGTGTCCACTTCTTGCATGCGCACCTTGACCGACAAGCCGCTATCGACGCTGACGCTGGCCTCGGCGGCAGTGGCACCGCAGCGCTTGGCATGCGCCAAGGCATCGGTGACCAGCTGCTCTAGCTCCGCCTGAGGGGGCAGCTCTGCTCGCTGCGGCTGCGCTGCCTGGGTAAGTGCCATATCCGTCCTAACTCCTTATTTCGCGCGGCGCCGCCGTACTAGGCCTGGGTACCGCCGACGGTCAAGGCATCCACCCGCAGTGTCGGCTGGCCAACGCCCACGGGCACGCTTTGTCCGTCCTTGCCGCAGGTACCGATTCCGCTATCGAGCTGCAAATCGTTACCGACCATGCTGACTTGCTTGAGCACCTCCGGGCCGCTACCGATCAGCGTCGCGCCCTTGACCGGACGGGTCACGCGGCCGTTCTCGATCAGGTACGCCTCGCTGGCCGAGAATACGAACTTGCCGGAGGTGATATCCACCTGCCCGCCGCCAAAGTTGACCGCGTACAGCCCTCGCTGCACCGAGGCTATGATCTCATGCGGGTCGTGCGGCCCGGCCAGCATGTAGGTGTTCGTCATCCGCGGCATGGGCAGATGCGCGTACGACTCGCGCCGGCCGTTGCCCGTAGGCGCGGTTTTCATCAGCCGTGCGTTCAAAGTGTCCTGCATATATCCCTTGAGCACGCCCTTCTCGATCAAGGTCGTCGCCTGCGTGGGCGTGCCCTCGTCGTCGATGTTGAGCGAGCCGCGACGGTTCGCCAGCGTACCGTCGTCCACCACGGTGCAGAGCGGAGAGGCCACCCGCTCGCCGATACGGCCTGCGAACGCGGAAGTGCCCTTGCGATTGAAGTCGCCCTCCAGCCCGTGACCAACGGCCTCGTGCAGCAACACCCCCGGCCATCCTGGCCCTAGTACCACCGGCATAGTGCCGGCCGGCGCCTCGACGGCCTCCAGATTCACCAACGCCTGACGGACAGCTTCGCGGGCATAGGTCAGCGCGCGATCGCCCTCCAGGAAATACTCGTAGCCGAAACGCCCGCCGCCGCCCGCGCTGCCGTTCTCCCGCCGCCCGTTGCGCTGCACCAGCACACTGACGTTCAGGCGGACCAGCGGGCGCACATCGGCGCTGATGCGACCGTCGCTGTTGGCGACCAAAATCACTTCGTGCAAGCCGGAGAGGCTGGCGATGACCTGCTCCACACTGGGATCGAGCCGGCGTGCCTCGGCGTCGATACGCCGCAGCAGGTCGATCTTGGCTTCAGCCGGCAGCGAATCGAGCGGGTTCACCGGCTGGTAGAGCTCGAGGGCCTGCCCGGCCTTCCAGGCCTGCAGCCGCCCGGACTGCCCGCCGGCGGCAATGGCACCCGCTGCTGACGAAGCTTCCAGCAATGCTGGCAGTACGATTTCGTCAGAATAGGCGAAGCCGGTCTTCTCCCCGCAAATCGCCCGCACCCCCACGCCCTGATCAAGATTGTGGCTCCCATCCTTGACGATGCCATCCTCCAGCACCCACGACTCGTGGCGCGAAGTCTGGAAGTAC
Organism: uncultured Alkalilimnicola sp.; assembly: GCA_964460035.1. GTDB lineage: Bacteria > Pseudomonadota > Gammaproteobacteria > Nitrococcales > AK92 > CAYWPG01. The sequence continues at coordinate 4,868 of CAYWPG010000039.1, read as the reverse complement.
AGATCGGCGGCATCGACGCCGGGCATCATCAAGCGCCCGAACACGCGATCGAGCTGGGCCTCATCGAGGCCAGCGGGTTCGAGAATGATTTGACGTGCAAGATCCAGGTTCTGCTGCGAGATACTCGTACTCATCGTCCCTCTCGAAGTAAGGGCGTCGGGCAACAGCGACACAGGGCATGTTCCCGGCCGGTCTATTACTGTGCTGACCTAGAAGGCGCCGTAAGAGTTCCTGGGAGAGAAGATCGTAGCATATCGGTTACGCAGCCGGACCAAAGGCGGCCTGGGAAGCGCACAGCCCGACTTCAGGGCATCTGAGCGGCTGAGGCATCGTTACCGAACGGCTCGGGCAGACTTGGCGGCGGCGATGATGCGCGGTTGCTGCCCAGCCGCTCCACCACCGGGTTGTCCCAGCTGCCGCTCACGCTGTAGCGGTAACGTGTCAGCTTATCGATCTCCCGCTCGAGCACGCGCTGGGTGACAAACATCGCGAACGCGCCCAACGGCCCCGCTGCCAGGCCGCCAACCAGCGGCAGCGCGCTCGACACCCGGGGGGTGACCACCACCAGCTGATCCAGATCGCGCGCAGCCAGTCCTATACGCCCTTCGGCATCGACACGAGCGGCCGGCCCAACCAGCGAGAACCGCACCAGATCCGCATTGCCGTCAGCGATCACCAAGCGACTGTTCATCCGGTCGAAGGCGAAGCCTCGGCCGAACAAATCGGAAAAATCGAGCACTAGGCGGCGCGGCAGCATCGCCAGGCTCAGCAGGCCGACCACGCGTCCGGCTCCGGGTTCGACGGCCGGCAACTGGCCATTGCGAACGTTCACGCTGACAGTGCCGCTTACCTGCGCCAGCGAAAAATCGGCAGGCCCTCCCTGCCACTGCAGCTCCGCTGTCAGCTCGCCCTCACCGTTGTGCACGATATTGCGCTGCCCGAACGCAGCAAGGGTATCACCGACATTGCGGCTGCTAAGCGTCAAGTTCACCGAGGAACGCGTTCCATCGTCCTGCCACAGCCAGTGCCCACTCGCCTGCATCCGTCCCAGCGGCCCGCTCAAGCTGAACTCGGGCATCTCCAAGCCGTTCTCCAGCCGCCGACTGCGCAGGTGTACGCTCCCCAAACGCTGCTCCCCTAGGCGCAGGTCGCGTATGGCCAGCGCCAGCGCGTGCAGCTGCCGCGGATCGTGCTCAGGCTCCGCGGCAGCTGCCTCCATGGGCAGGCGATCGGCCGGCGACGCATCATAGCCACGGCTCAGGTACAGCTTATCGAACTCGGCCTCCACCAGCCCTTGCGCCGTGCGCGGCAGGTTCAAGGTACCGGCCACTTCCGGACTGTGTATACGCACCTCCCAGCCGGACGGTGTCGCACCAGCCTCGAGCTCGACCGCGCTGAAGCTTTGCCCGAACAGCTGCACGCTGTCGATAAGCAAAACGATCTCGGAGAGCGGCGGGGGCGCCGACTCTGCGTTGCCCGTCTCCGCCGCCGGCCCGCGCGACGGCGGCGGCGCGGCCGCCCCCGCCCGCCCCCCCACAACCTCCAGCACCCGCCGGCGCCCCAGCACCCCCCCCCCCGGGCGTGGGGGCCCCACAGGCGGC
>CAYWPG010000039.1:0-3257 GCA_964460035.1 uncultured Alkalilimnicola sp. | reverse complement strand
TGGGCGCGGGGGGGGGGCGCCTTCGGGGGGGTCCCCGCCTCCGCCGCGGCCCGGCGGGGGGGCTCCCTCGCTCCACCCCCCCCGCGCCAGCGATCAACGTCCAGCTCCGGCAGGCGCCCATGCACCCGCACACCGGGGCTTGGAGGCAGCACTGGCGGCTCGGTATCGAAGCGTATCTCTGCATGGCTGATCGCTGCATCCGGCGTCAGCTGTACGACGGCCCTGAACACGTCCGAGTAGCGCAGGTACAACGGCCCCAGACCAGCGCCATCGATGCGGGTCTGCAGCCGCAGCAGGCGCGACTCGGTCGCCGCTTTGGCGAACGGTTCGGGCAAATCGAACGCGAGCCCGTGCAACATGGACTCCAGGCGCAGGTCCACTGCGGCCTCGGCAGAACTGCCGAAGGAAGGCAGCATCAGCTCCAAGTCCCAATCGCTGGCTCCCACTAGTAACGGCGCTAACCCCGGCCGGCCGAGCAGCGGCACCGGGTTCCCCGAGAACTGGGCCCTGACCTGGATCCGGCCCTCAGCTCCGGTCCCGGTAGTGGTCGCTACCGCCAACAGCGGACGGTTCTGGAAGCGGCCGCGCACCTCCTGCGCCCACAAACCCTCTTCGTTGAACTCGACCCGACCTCGGAGCGCGTCGGCCTCTATGCCCAAGGCAGGCATGCGGAACACGCCCTCGCGCAGCTCCAAGCCGCCGCGGACGCGCACATGGCCGCGACCATCCAAGGGTATGTCTACCTTTAGACCGAGCTCGTGATCGCCTTCCAAGCGGAACATCGCCAGCGTATCCCGCAGCCCACGGCCCAGCGACGACTCGGCCAGGAAGCGCAGCATATCGTCCCCAGGCCCGACAATCGTCCCCTCCAGACTCAACCGCGCGCGCTTGAGATCCGCTATACGCGCGGTAACCGAGCGCACCGCAGCACCGAAAATGCGGCCGCGGTCGGCTTGGATCTCCATGGCCGAACCGGTAAAGCGCAGATTCGCCCGCAGAGCGTCTATCGGCGGCCAATCCGGCATATAGCTGAGGCGGCCGTCTTCGACACGCGCGCGCACATCGAAGACACCCGCACGATTGTCGAAGGGAAACTCGTTGCTGCGGCCGAACACCAGCACATCGCCCGCTACCACCTGCCCTCCCTGTATAGCCTGATCGAGCCAGGCGACCAGCTCGGGAGCCATGATGCCCACCGGCAGATAACGCGATGCATTGGCGGCATTGGCACGCCGGGTATGGGCGCGAATATCCAGAAACGGGGCGCCATCGTTCGCCGACACCACCCGCACCCGCGCCACGACCTCGCCGTCCGCGCTGGCCAGCGTCAGCTCCGGCACCTCGGCCTGCCAACCGCTTCCGGGCTGTACCCACCAGCTCAGGTCGCCCTGCAAGTGCTTGAATGGCAGCGCCTCGCGGAACAGCCGCGAGAATCGCAGCTCGCCGTTCTCCCCGCGCAAACGCATCAGCCCGCCGGAGCGCTGCGCCAGCAGCTCGCCGCTCAGGCCCCGTGCGCCGGGGATGCTGCCCACCGGCGCGGCGGCCAGCTCGCGAAAGTCGGCCCGCACGCGGTAATCGTGCATCCGCCCCTCGCGCCAGGCCAACGTGGCGTCAACCGACTTCAGCTCGCCTTGGGGGGCGAACGCTAGCAATCGCTCCAGTACGGACGGTGCTATGCCCGGCACTTGCGGCAGTAGCTGCCAGGCGTCCTCCAGACGCAGATAATCGGCCGCCAGCTCAAGGCGTACCTCGGCTCCCGCATTCGAATAGGCCACGCGCGCCGCGCCCTGCGGCCAGCGCCCCCGGGTGGAGACGAACTCGGTACGATCGACCGCAAGCTGCCAGCCCTGCTCTTTCACCTGCCAGTTGAAGCGGCCCCCTGCGCGCTGGACGAACACGGTATCGCCGGCGGACAGGTCGGTGACCGTTACATCGCCATCCACCCCGCGCACCCGTCCGTTATCCAGGTCCACCCACAACTCGCCGTCGAAATAGCCATGCAGGTCCGGCCATTCCTGTTCGGCCGGCAGCCAGCGCCGCAGAGCGGCCAGGCTGAGCCGTTCCAGGTCGAGATACAGCGAGCCGCGGCCACTGGCCAGCGCCCCTTCCCATTGCAGCAGAAAGCGGGCCGACTCTCCCACCGTGTCCGGCAGCGCTAGCGCTCCGGCAACGCGGTATCGGTTGCCGTACACCGCCAGCTCTAGATGCGAAGGCCCTAGCTCGAAGCGATCGTCGCGGAGGTGATCGACGTAGCGCAGATGGACATCGCGCAGCCGAATGTGCGCAGGCAACGCAGCCGCCGAGCTGTCGGCACCCGCCTCCCCGCCCAACGGCAATGCCCCGAACCCGTGCAGGCTGATCGCGCCCTTTTCGCTACGCTCCACTGTCAACGCCAGGCCGTGCGCACTGACTTCGGCCAGCTGCACGCTGCGACTGCGCATGCTCTCCCAGATGGAAACCCGCAGCTCGAGCCGATCCAGCCGCAGGGCGGCATCGCCGTCCGCATCGAGCAGCTCGACCTGCTCCAGCACCAGGCGAGGGTGACGGCCATACCAGTCAGCCCGCAGCGCACCCAGCGTCAATGGTTGGCCGAGCATGTCGGAGAGCAAGCGTTCGGTTTCGGCGCGAAACTCGGGCGCGTAGTTCACCAGCACCCGCACCCCGCTCATAAGCAAGGCGAGCAACACCAGCAGCACCGCAACCACGGCGCCCAAGCGGGAGGGGAAAAAGCGGAGACGGCTCGCAAGCACGATTTACCGGCGACTCCTGGCGGCAACGTCGCTACATCAAGACAACGTCGTACTGTTCCTGGGTGTACAGCGGCTCGGCCTGGAACTTGATCGGCCGGCCGATAAACTCTTCGAGCTGCGCGACGCTGGCGCTCTCTTCGTCGAGCAGCAGATCCACGACCTCCTGAGACGCCAGCACCAGCAAGCGCTTGGCCTCGAACTGACGTGCCTCGCGCAGGATTTCGCGGAAGATCTCATAGCACACGGTTTCCGCCGTCTTGAGCGACCCGCGCCCGAGGCAGGTCGGGCACGGCTCGCACAGAATGTGCTCCAGGCTTTCGCGAGTGCGCTTGCGCGTCATCTCCACCAGGCCCAGCGCCGAGACGCCGCTGATTTGCGTCTTCGCATGATCGCGCTCCAAAGCTTTCTCCAGCGCACGCAGCACCTGCCTCTTGTGCTCCTCTTCGACCATATCGATGAAATCGATGATGATGATTCCACCGAGATTGCGCAGCCTCACCTGGCGCG
>CAYWPG010000038.1:0-37381 GCA_964460035.1 uncultured Alkalilimnicola sp. | reverse complement strand
GATTTGTAATCAGCCGGTCGTGGGTTCGATTCCTACCGCCAGCACCACCCTTTCTTACATCGTCTTGCCCGACTGCGGGCACATCCTTCTGATACTCCTCTGGCGTTTCGTCCTTGTCCGTTAATCCTGCACGGCTGTGGCGCTGCGTGCCGCGGGCCCCATGTCCGACCTCGTACTGGTTCTTGCTAGCCTTCTTTGCCTTCGTTTGTGCGGGTGCAGCTTGACGTTCGCGGGGCGCATCGCGCAGGATGTCAAACATACGAATCATACGCGTGTTTGAAATTCATGAGCGCCCGTAGCGAAGCTACCCGTGCCAAGATCCTGAAGGCGGCCGAAGCCTTGTTCGCCCAGCGGGGGGTGAGTCAAACCTCACTGCGAGCGATCACTACGGCGGCCAAGGTCAACATGGCGGCGGTGAACTACCACTTTGGCAGCAAGGAAGCTTTGTCGGTGGAGGTATTCCGCGAGGTTGCCCGGCGCGCCAACACCCGTCGGCTGGAGTTGCTGGAGGCGGTACGGGCCAAGGCCAGAGCCGAGAAGCGCCCGCTTTCCGTCGATGAGGTCGTCGACAGCTTCATTCACCCGTACTTGGACGATGCGGATCCGGCCGCAGGGCGGTTGCTGGCGCATCTGGTGATGTTGCGCCGTGTGAATCCGCCGCCGTGGTCGGAGGAGGTGGCGCGGGCCGAGTTCGACGACATGGCCCAACGCTTCGTCGATGCCTTGGCAGAAGCGTCGGGGCTAGAGCTGACCGAGTGCTACTGGCGCTATTACTTCATGGTGTCGACCGTCGTTCTTTCGGTGTCCGATTCCGCGCAAGCAGAACGCTTCCTGGATCTTTCCAGTGGGAGCTGCGATCCGTCCGATCGTGCGCAAATGCGAAGCCAGCTGCGAGCCTTCCTCGTGAGCGCGTTCCAGCGGCCTGAGTAAGCCAAGTTCTGAGACATAACTCTAACGGGAAACTAGGAGGAGAGAAATGAAACGATTCAAGCGTGCGATACGCTGCACAGCCTTGCTGTGCAGCGCCCTAGCCGTATTGGCCATTGGTTCCGCACACGCCCAGCAGCGCATATCGTTGACGGTGGTCGCGGGGCATCCGCCACTTAACGCGGGCGTCGCCGGTATTCGCGACGTGTTCATTCCCGAGGTTGATCGCCGACTCGCGGAGAAGGGCAATTACCGGATCGATTGGACCCAGGCCTACGCCGGTTCGGTGGCCGACGTGCGCGGAGTGTTGGCGGCGGTAGAGAACGGGATAGCGGACCTGGGCTACGTTCCCCACATCTTCGAGGCCGATAAGCTGCCGCTGGAGCAGGTCACCTACATGGTGCCGTTCGGTACCGACGACCCGCAGCTGCTGATGGAGATCATCGACGAGCTGCATGAGCGCATCCCCGCCATGCGCCAGTCCTGGGAGCGCTACAACCAACGCCTGCTGGCGCCGGTCGGTCTGGATGCATACCACTTGGTCCTGAAGGCGCCGATCGAATCGCTGGCGGATATTCGTCGCCGCCGCCTTGGCCTGGCCGGGCTGTCCACGAACTGGATGCGCGGTTCGGGAGTGACGCCGGTGAGCGCTTCCCTGCCGGAGTACTACAACTCCATGCAAACCGGGCTGTTGGACGGCATTGTGACCTTCGAGTCCGCGATCACTTCCTACAAGTTCCATGAAGTCGCGCCTTACATCGTGAAAGTGAATTTCGGGGCGATGTATGCCTCGGCGCTGACCATCAATACCCGGGTATGGAACCGCCTGCCGGATGAGGTCAAGGAGGTGATCGAGGAGGTTGCGGCGCATTATCGGGATGTGGTCGGCGAAGCGTACCGCACCTCCGGCGAGCGCGCGCTGGCAAAAGCTGTGGCAGAGGGCGCGACCATCATCGAAGTCTCCGCGGAGGACCGCCAGGCGTACGCGCAGCGCATGCCCAATATCGCAATGGAATGGGCCAAGGATCTCGATCGGCGCGGCCTGCCGGGCTCCGAGGTAGTAAAGGTGTACATGGATCTGTTGCGCGAGCGCGGCGTCGCTCTGGCTCGGGACTGGGATCGTGAAGAAGGCGCGCGGCGATGAGTGAGCAGACGATTGTGCGAGTCCCGACACGCGGCCGCATGCGCGTGTTCGGGACAGTTTCCGCGCTATTGGCCGGACTAGGCAGCCTGCTTATCGCGGCGATCATGTTGCTGATCAACGCCGACGTGCTCGGTCGTGCGCTGTTCGAGACTCCGGTGCCCATCGTCGCCGAAGTGGTCAGCGTAACCATCGTGTCCATAGTGTTTCTGCAGCTGGCGGACTGTATCCGCAGTGGCGGGATGATCCAGTCCGACATGCTTCTGGTCCGCCTGGGCCAGCGCAGTCCGGTGGCTAGAGCGTGGGTGGAAGCGGTGCAGCATGCGATAGGAACCGTGCTGCTGGGGCTGATCGTTTGGTATATCCGCGAGCCCGTAGTCACCGCTTTCACCCAGGAGCGCACGGTGGGCATCTACGGCGTTGCGACGCTGCCGCTCTGGCCGTTCTATGCGGCGGTTCTGATCGGCGCGATAGCGGCGACGATTCAGTACGCGCTCTCTACTGCTCGCTTCGTCGGCGAGGCCTTGCGTGGCGGCGCGGAGGGCAGCGGCCATGAGTAACGCGGAGATCGGCTTCTATTCCATTCTCGTCATCGTGTTGCTCGTTCAAAGCGGTATGCACGTAGCTATCGCGCTGACGCTGGTGTCGTTCGTGGGTGTTGTGCTGGTTCGGGGCGATATCGACGTTGCGGGACACTTTCTGTCGCTCGCCGCGCTCGATAGTGTCGCCAGATACTCCTTTGGCGTCATCCCGCTGTTCGTAATGATGGGGATGCTGGTGAGCGTGTCGGGACTGGGACGCGATACCTTCGACGTCGCAGGACAGTTGTTCCGGCGTGTCACGGGCGGCTTGGGCGTGGCTACAGTATTCGCCAATGCGGTATTCGCTGCGGTGAACGGCACCAGCATCGCCTCCGCTTCGGTGTTCACACGGGTGGCCGTGCCCGAACTGCTGCAGCAGGGCTACTCGCCACGCTTCTCGGTGGGGGTGGTGGCCGGCAGTTCGGTGCTGGGGATGCTCATTCCGCCAAGCCTGCTGTTGATTCTCTACGGGATTATCGCGGAGGTCTCCATAGGCGATCTGTTCACCGCCGGAATCATCCCTGGAATCGTATTGGCGCTGTTGTTTGTCTTTACGATCTGGCTGCTGGTGCGGTTCGCGCCCGGCTTTGTGGGGGCAACGACGGCACAGGCGGCGCCGGAGCCGTTGATGCCGGTGCAAGAGTTGCTTAACAAGAGCGCGCCGGTGGTGCTGCTCATTCTTATTGTGCTGGGCGGCATCTACGGCGGTTTTTTCACACCTACAGAAGCCGGCGGTGTGGGGGCGTTGGGCGCTTTTATCGTCGCGTTGACGAGAAAGCGCTTCACGCTGCAGGAGCTGCGTTACATTCTGCTGGAAACCGGGCGCGTGACCGCAGCGATCACTATCTTGCTGATCGCCGCCCATATGTACTCCCGTTTCCTTGCCCTGACCGGCTTGCCGAACATGATCGGAGGCATGATCGCGGACTACGAGCTGGGGCTGCTTGCAGTGCTGCTGCTCTATCTGCTGATCGTGCTGCTGCTGGGTGCGATTCTCGATGCATCCTCGATCATGCTGATCCTGTTGCCGCTGGTGCTGCCCGTGATGAAGACGTTCGACGTCAATCTCGTCTGGTTCGGGATTCTCACCATCATCGCGGTCGAAGTGGGCTTGCTGACACCGCCCCTGGGAGTGGCCTGCTTTGTCATCAAGTCCAACCTCAACGATCCACGCATCCGCTTGAACGACATATTCATTGGGGCAGCGCCGTTCGCGCTGGCCATGGTGCTGATGATTCTGCTGGTGCTGTGGCAGCCCGGGCTCACTCTGTGGCTGTTGTAAGAAGCTGTGGCAGCAAGCTTTACGCGGGCCACATGACTTTTCTCGAAGGAGTTGCCTATGACCTGGGGAATCAGTATCGACGAGACGCACGATCCGACGTTGCGCAGCTGGGTGGAGTCAGCCAATAGCCCGGATACCCCGTTCCCGATTCAAAACCTGCCGCTGGGCATAATGCGCGATCGTAGCGGCAGCGAGCAGTGGCGCGCCGGTGTGGCTGTCGGCGATGCCGTACTGGACCTGGCCCGCTGCCACGAGCTAGGGCTGTTCGACGGCCTGGCCGAGGCGGCGGCAGCCCATTGCCGCAGCGATAGCTTGAATGGCTTGCTGGATCTCGGGCCGGAGTGCTGGAGTGCACTACGGCTAGGCATTTCGCGCCTGTTGCGGGAGGGTTCGCAGGCGGCGCGGCATGCCGCCGACATCGTGCGACCCCTGGCCGAGGTCGAGCTGGGGATGCCGGTGCGAGTCGGCGATTACACGGATTTCTTCGCCTCCATCCACCATGCGCGGCGCAGCGGCCGGGTGGTGCGCGGCTCGGACGATGTGAATCTGAACTACCGGCATCTTCCGGTCGCCTATCATGGCCGGGCCTCATCGGTGGTCATCAGCGGCACGCCGGTGCGCCGCCCGTGGGGACAGCGGCTGCCGGCGGGTGCTAAAGAGCCGGTGTTCGGGCCTTCGGAACGGGTAGATTTCGAGCTGGAAATGGCCGCCATCGTTGGCGGCGGCAATCCGCTGGGCGAGCCGATTCCCATAGCCGACGCGCACCGCTACCTGTTTGGCGTGACGCTGCTGAACGACTGGTCGGCGCGCGATCTGCAGGCCTTCGAGGCCGCGCCGTTAGGGCCGTTCCTGGCAAAGAGCTTCGCAACCACCATCTCGCCATGGATCGTTACCATGGGCGCGTTGGCGCCGTTTCGCACCGCTTTGGAAGCGCGCGCGCCCACCGACCCAGCACCCCTGCCGCATCTGGTCCAGCCCGATCCGGACAAGGCAGGCATCAACTTGTCGCTGTCGGCGTATTTGCAGACGCCTCTGCGTGCCACCAAGGGGGCTGCGCCAATCAAGCTAGTGGATACCCACTTCCGTTACCTTTACTGGTCCTTCGACCAGATGGTCGCACACCACACCAGCAACGGGTGCAATCTGCGCTCCGGCGACCTGCTGGGGACCGGTACCGTGTCCGGCCCCAGCGACCATGAGGCCGCCTGCTTGCTCGAGATCAGCGAAGGCGGGCGACGCCCGCTGATGCTGGACGATGAGAGTCGGGTGTTTCTCCAGGACCACGACGAGATCCGGTTCGAAGGCTGGTGCCGTGCCGAGGGCTTTCGCAGCATTGGGCTAGGCCCCTGCAGCGGCGTACTGATGCCGGCTCTGCCCGCCGCTTTCGAGCGTACTAACGACTAAGGGAGGAGTATCTTCATGACCAATTCGCTACGGCCATTGCGACGCATCGTTACGGGGCACAACGCCGAGGGCAAGTCGGTGATCATTGAGGACGGTCCGCCGCGGGATCTGCGCACCATGCCCCAGCGCCCGGGCTACCAGGTCGCCAACATGTGGGTGACCACGGACACGCCGGCGGATATCAATCAGCCGGACCTCTCGGCCGAGCATAAGGGCGTGGCCCCTCCTAAGAGGGGCACGGTAGTGCGCATTATCGACATCCCGCCCGAGCCGGAGGATCCGGAAGAGCTGGAGCGAGCCGTGGGGGCGGTGTTTGCGGCTCATTTCAACGATGCGCAGCGGGAAGTCGGTGGCGAGAAGCCGAAGCACCCCGGCATGCACAGGACCGATACCGTCGACTACGCGATCCTTATCGAGGGCGAGCTGGTCGCGATCATGGATGAGGGTGAAACGGTTATGCGGCCGGGCGATGTGTTGATCCAGCGCGGCACCAATCACGCGTGGAGCAACCGCTCCGGCAAGATGTGCCGTATCGCCTTCATCCTCGTCGACGCGCAGGCCTGAACGCCGGCGGCCCGAGCCTCTGCTCGGGCCGCCACTCCTCTCCCTCTGTCTTTGCAGGCTCCGCCGCACCCACGGGGGCATTTGAAAACTCTTTAGAAGATCCTAACTACTGGCACAGGAAACCCTGAGCGCAAGGCGCGCAGCGGCGGCCGTACGGCGCCGTTGCGCTCTTGCTCCGTGCCGCCAGCACTCAATGTCTTAGCAAACGGTGGACGGAAACGAGCACGGGCGTTTTGCGGTTCAACGGATTCATAGCCCGCCCACGCATGCGTCTTGCCGGCTCCCGAAGAGCCGGCCATGGACGCCGACGTGCGGGGCAGGCGATGTCAGAGGGGGACGCTTCTGTTGGTCAATCATCCGTTCAAGCAGGTGTTCCTGCTGTTGATCCTGCTTGAGGTCGCGCTGCTTTCTTCCGCGTTCTATCTAGGGGTGCATGTGCGTTTCGGCGGAGACGCCGAGCAGCTCGATGCCGGTTTGGGGCTTCTGTGGCCGCGCGCGGTGGTCTTCGTTGGCGTGCTGATGTTGTGCATGGTGGCCATGGGGCTGTACAACCGGCGCACCCGCGACGCACTGCCGGGTGTGCTCGTGCGGCTGGGGCTGAGCTTCGCGGTCGCCGTCGTAGCCCTCAGCGTGGTGTTTTACCTGGTTCCGGATTTGCTGGTGGGGCGCGGCGCCTTGGCACTGAGCATGCTGATAGCCTTCCTGTTCGTGGTCATGACTCGCATGTTCTTTCTGGATTTGCTCGAGCAGCGCGATATTAACCGGCGCATTCTGGTCCTGGGGGCCGGACGCCGGGCGGCACCGCTGGCCAAGCTGCGCCGCAAGTCGGACCTGATCGGTTTCCAGATTGTCGGATTCCTGCCGTCACTGAAAGAGGTGTCGGCGGTACCCGCCCACCGCTTGATCCAGAGCGACGAACCGTTGCCGGAACTGGTGCGGCGGCTGAAGATCGACTTGATCATCGTTGCGGTGGAGGACCGCCGCGGCGTCTTGCCCATTGCGGATCTGCTCGAATGCCGTACCCGCGGGGTACAGGTCGTGGACTTGATGAGCTTTCTTGAGCAGGAAACCGGAAGGATCAATCTGGACATCATGCACCCGGGCTGGCTGGCTTTCGCCAGCGGGTTTCGCACCGGCGTGCTGCGCAGCTTCATCAAGCGTGCTTTTGATGTCGCGATCAGCTTAACGCTCCTGATCGCGACTTTGCCTTTGCTGCTGGCAACGGCCTTGGCCATTCGCTTAGACGGCAGCGGCGGTCCCATCTTCTATAGGCAGCTGCGCGTGGGCGAGGGCGGCCGGGTGTTTCCGGTCTACAAGTTCCGGAGCATGCGTCCGGATGCGGAGCAAGACGGTAAGCCGCGCTGGGCCCAGGCCGACGATGCGCGCGTAACGCGGGTGGGCCGCTTCATACGTAAGTATCGCATCGACGAATTGCCGCAGCTGTGGAACGTGCTCAGAGGCGATATGAGCTTCGTCGGACCTCGTCCCGAGCGGCCCGAGTTCGTGGAACAGTTGAGCAACTCGTTGCCGTATTACCGCGAGCGTCACCGGGTCAAGCCCGGGCTGACCGGATGGGCCCAGATCTGCTACCCGTACGGAGCCTCGGAGCAGGATGCTTTCGAGAAGCTGCAGTTCGACCTCTACTATGTGAAAAATCACTCGCTGCTGCTGGATCTCACCGTGCTGCTGCAAACGGCCGAGGTCGTTCTGTGGGGGAAGGGGGCCCGCTGAGGGCTCTGGTACCCTGCAGGCAAGCTTAGTGCCAAGCCGTAGGAACGCCTCCTGGCACCGTCGTTTCGGGCTGCCTGCACGCCAGCATCTTCGTCTACATCAGCTTGTGATTCTCCAGCCCTGTCCCCAGCTAAGTCTGCAAAGCATCGGCCGTGCCGTTCATGCGGTAGAAGGTCGGGCCTGCGCCGGGAGCTGACCGGTCGCAGCCGGATTCGCGAGTGGTGTCGCGGGGGGAGTTTTCCGCAACGACATAAGGAACCGTGGTTCGTTCGGGTCCTGTGGCTTGTGTGGCTGCCGGAAGGGATCGAGAGGCTCTCATCGGTGGGCCAGCCTGCGGAGAAGGCTTTGATCTAGCTGGAGGCGTTAATGAAGATAATCCGATTCGCCTTGATTTCGCTGCTCTCGTTTGCGCTCGCTGGGTGCGCCCAGCTGGGCGGAAATAACTTTGCGGCACCCGCTCCCGACAATTCGCCAGTGCCCGAACAGGCCGCCTACCGCATAGGGCCCGATGACATGCTGCAGGTCAGCGTTTGGCGCAACCCCGATCTTTCGGTGGGGGTGCCGGTGCGCCCGGATGGCATGATCTCGGTGCCGTTGATCGGCGATGTCCAGGCCGGCGGCCAGACGCCCCAGGAAGTGGCGGCGACGATAGAGGAGCGGCTACGGGAGTACGTACGCGAACCGCGCGTTACCGTGATCGTCACCGAACTGCGCAGTCATGAATTCTTGTCTCGCGTGCGAGTGACCGGCGCGGTGGGAATGCCACGCTCGCTGCCGTATCGCCAGGGCATGACCGTTCTGGATGCCATCCTCGAGGCTGGCGGCGTTACCGAATTCGCAGCGGCGGATCGCGCCAAGCTGTACCGCCGCAACGGCGACGAGACCGATGTCAGACCCGTGCATCTGGGGCGGATCCTCGAGCGCGGCGACCTGAGCACCAACGTCTATTTGCGGCCCGGCGACATCATCGCGGTTCCGGAGCGTCTGTTCTGATCACTATTCTCGTAGCGGTATGGGTGAGGTATGCAGACAGAAACGGAAGAGAGGATAAGAGTCTTTTACCGCGAGGCGTTCGCACGCCGCCGGCTGATGGTTACCGGTTTCGTGATTATCAGCCTGGTCATGCTCCTGGTGGGCATGAACTGGCCCAAGTCCTATGAGTCCTCCACCACCATCTTGGTGGAAGAGCAAAACATCATCGAACCGCTGACACGGGCCGCCGCTCTTAATACGGTTGCCGATAGGGCGCATAACGCCCGGGAGCTGGTCTTCAGCCGGGGTATCCTGATGCAGGTACTCGAGCACGGCGGTTATCTGGAAGACGATCCCAGCCCCCAGGAAATCGAGTGGATGCTGGAGGGCATGCGCGCCAACACGGTGATCAGCGCCGCTGGCCGCAATCTTATTCGGATCTCCCATAAAGGGGACGATCCCGAGCAGGTTTACCGCAATACCGAAAAGATGGGGCAGCTCTTCATCGAGGCGATGATGGGTTCCAAGTCGGAGGAGAGCAGCGCCGCGTTCGCCTTTATCGACAGTCAGGTCGTTCAGTTCGAACAAGAGCTGCAGCGTTCGGAGGCCCGTATCGAGGAGTTTCGGGCGCGGACGCCGGACGCGCGGCCTGGGGCACGGGCAGAGCTGAGCGAGCGCATGTCGGTGCTACAGGCCAGAGTGGACGATTTGGAGAGCCGGCTCGAAGAGGCGCGCATTACCGAAACCTCGCTGCAGCAGCAGCTGTCCGGCGAAGCGGAAGGCACGGTCATTTCCGTGCGCGCGCAGCAGCTGCGGGAGCGGATCATCGCGCTCGAAGATGAGCTGGATACGCTGCGCTTGCAGTACCACGACACTTATCCGGATGTGATCGCGCTGCAGGCCCAGATCGCGGAGCTTAACCAACAGCTGGCGCGGGTCGAACAAGGTGGCGCCGCAGTACAAGTCGATTCCGGGGAAGTGCGCGCCAATCCAATTTACCGCGACCTGCAATCGCGCCTGTATGAAACCCGTGCCACCATTCGCACGCTGAGCTCGAATCTGGAGCGGGAGCGAGAGCGGCTTGCTGCCGTGCGCGCGCGGGCCGAGCAGCTGGAAGAGGTCGAAGCGCAGATGGCGGCCTTGTTGCGCGATCACGAAGTCAATCAAAGCATCTACGAAGACCTCAAACGTCGTCGTGAGGATGCTCGGGTAAGCATGAACCTCAGCGCCCAGCAACAAGGGCTGAACATCCGGGTTTACGAGGAAGCCTATTACGCGCATAACCCTACCGGCCCGGGCACCGGGCAGTTTGTGCTGGGCGGGTTTGCGCTGGGTGCGGTGGTGCCGCTGGCGCTGCTGTTCGGTTTTCTGCTGCTCGATCCGCGCGTGCGCACGGCCAGCGCGATCACCGACGGCCTAGAGCTGCAGCTGCTGGGTGTTGTCCCGCATATGGCAACGCCTGCGGAGGCGCGCAAGGAGCGCCGCGGCCTGGTGTGGTCGGGATTGGTGGTCGTGCTGACGGTGGCGGGCGTTATCGGGTTCCTGCTGCTCAGATAAAGGGAGTTGGCTGATGAGCAAGATCGAAGACGCATTGCGTCGCGCACAGTCTTCGCGAGGACAGGCGGCCTCGGAGCGGGACAGGAGCCAGGAGCCGCGCAATACCGTTCGCGCCCGGCGGCCAACGGCTGCCCAGTCGCGAGAACTGGTCGGCCTGAGCGCTGCGGAGGAAATCGCGCACATGCGCGAGGTCGAGCGCCGGGATGCCGTGTTCATGGCACGGCAGCGCATCATCGATCAGGACATGGAGGACACCCGGGTGAGCGATGCGTTTCGGCATATACGCACCGCTCTGCTGCAAAGGAGTGCGGGCAAGAACTTCGTCCTCATGGTCACATCCACCGCCAGCGACGGCGGTGCCAGCTTCGTGGCGTTGAATCTGGCTGCCTCCTTCGCTTTCGACGACAGCAAGACCGCGGTGGTGGTCGACTGCAACCTGCGCGAGCCCCGGTTCAACGATCTGTTGTACGAGCCGGCCGAGGCCTTGGGCTTGACCGATTACCTGGTTGGCGAGGAGAAACAGGTCGAGAAAATCATTCACCCGGTGGGCATTCCGCGGCTGCGCCTGATTCCCGTGGGCACTAAGAGCAAGGCGGCAATGGAGTACTTCACTACGCCCCAGCTTGCCGGGTTGCTGCGGGAGTTGCGCAACCGCTATCGGGAGCGGTTCATCATCATCGATACCCCGCCCATCATGGAGGCGGCCGATGCTCGCATCCTTGCCGAGCTGTGCGATTACACATTGCTGGTCGTGCCGTACGGCCGGGTGACCCAGGCGCAGGTGGCTGCGGCGGCCGATACCGTGGGGCGGGATAAGCTGATCGGTTGCGTGATGAATAACGAGAGCCGGCTGCCTCTTTGGAGTCGCCGGCGTGCAACCAGCGCTTAGTCCGCATGTTGCGTAGCTCGCGCGCTTCTCTGCTTGGCTGTTGAACGCACAAGCGCGGTTGCCTGACGGGCGATTTCGCCCGAGACGCCGCGCTGCTTACAGAGTGGTGCGGCGTGTCCCGGATATTGTGCGCGAGCGCAACGCGGGCAGGCGTTATCGCAAGCTTTCTCAGGGAGGGGGAGGTCGATGAAGGGACGGCCAGGCAGGCGTCTTGTTCCGGTGTTGCTGGTGACCGCGCTGGTCATGGGCTCCGGCACTAGCCATGCGTTGCAAATGGAGTGGGGGGCGGGCGCTACCTTGGAGTTCACCGACAACGTGCGCCGTACCGCAACCGACAGGCGCTCGGATCAGATCGGCATGCTCTGGGCGGGAGTCTGGTTACGGGAGGATAAGCCGACCTTGCGCATGGCGCTGTCGTCGACGCTGGAGTACCGGGACTATCAGAAGAACACCTACGACGACGATAACCTGTTCGATCTCTCGGCCATGCTGACTGCAAGCCTGATTCCACAACGGCTGCACTGGCATTTGGAGGACTATTTTCAGCAGATTCGGATCACCGACCTGGACCCAATGACGCCCGATAACCGTCAGGACAGCAACGTATTCTGGACCGGGCCTGACGTGTTCTTCCGCTTCGGTCCGGCCACCGAGCTGCAGCTGGGCGCGCGCGTGGGGCACAACTACTACGGCCGCAGCGATGCTGATAACTTCCGGGCGGGCGCCTCGACGCGCCTGACCCGGCGGATCTGGCCCCGCCTGGACGGTTTCGTGCACCTGGAAAGCTTGCATGTGTGGTATGAGCACCCGCATCGCTTCACCGACTACAACCGCTACGATGCGCTCGCGGGCATAGACTACCGGATGCGCGCCACCGATATACGGTTGGAGTTCGGGCACTCCTGGCTCGACCGGGACGATGGCGCACAGCTGGACGATATGCTTGCGGCGGTGCGCATCACGCGTCGCCTGCCGCGGGACTCGGCCGCAGGGCTGACTTATTCCCAGCACTATACCGATGCCGGGGCGACCCTGCTGGCGGCCGGGCCGGAACCCATGCGCGCCGAGCGCGTGGGGCTGGTGGTGCCGCGTGGCGTGGTTTACGAACGCCTTGCCGAGGCGTACTACATACGCGCGCTGGGCATGATTGACGTTCGGCTGGCCGCCTTCTGGGGCGACGAGGAGGTGGTCATCCCTTCGGACGACCCGGGCGTCTTCGATGAGGATAGAGAGCTAATCGGGGCACGGCTGGACCTGGGCTATCGGTTCGATATTCAGTGGTCGGTCGCCGCCTATCTGAGCTATCAGGAGTCGGACTACGACGAAATCGATCGCCGCGACAAGGATTGGCTGGCCGGCATCCGTACCGACTACCGCTTCAGCCGGCACTTCACTGCAGCTTTGGAGCTCGTTCGCGATGAGCGCCGAAGCAATTTCGCTACGGAAGAGTTTCGCGAAAACCTGGTGTTCGTGAGCGTGCGCTATGGCGAGCGCCCACCTCTGGTACCACTGTAGGTGACGTTATGTACCTAGAATTCTTCGGCCTTAGCGAACACCCGTTCCGGCTCACGCCCGATGCCGACTTTCTCTACATGAGCAAGGCGCACGCGCGGGCGAAAGCCTACATGGACTACACCGTGCTGAGCCGCGACGGCTTCGTTGTCGTTACCGGCGAGATCGGTTCGGGGAAAACCACCCTCATCAACAAGCTGGTGGCGGAGCTGCCGGACGATGTGGTAGTCGCCAAGATTTTCCAGACTCAGCTCAACGAGATCGAATTCCTGCAGGCGCTGCTCATCGAGTTCGGCATCGAGTCCTATGCGACTGGCAAGACCGAGCTGTTGAACCAGCTAAATGACTTGCTCATCGACTGCTACCGCCAGGATCTGCGGGTGCTGCTTATCATCGACGAGGCGCAGAACCTCGGCGACAAGGTGTTGGAGGAGGTAAGGCTGCTGTCCGGCCTGGAGACCAACAAGGAAAAGCTGATGAGCATCATCCTGACCGGACAGCCGGAACTGGCCAAAATGATCGACTCTCCCCATATGGAGCAGCTCGCGCAGCGAGTGCGGCTGCGTTTTCACCTCAACACCCTGTCTGAGGACGAGACGCGAGACTACGTTCTGCACCGAATGCACGTCGCGGGCAATGACGACGAGGTGTTCCTGAACGACGCTTTCCCCATGATCTACGAGTACACCGGGGGCACTCCGCGCCTGATCAACTCGCTGTGCGATATGGCGCTGCTGACGGCATTCGTGGACGAGCGACCGACGGTGGACGAGACGGTCATGCAGGCTGCCGTAGAGGAACTTGGCTGGGTGCCCTTCATGCAGCGCTCCGGACAGCGCGAACGCGCCGCAGCGGCCTTGGTTGCCGAGGCCGCTCCGGAGCTTGACGCCACCGTGGCTGAAGTCTGGGGCGACGGCGATATAGGCGAGAAGGTTTCCCGGCTGTACGAGTTCCTGCCGCGCATGTCGGCCGGGCTCATGAGCAAGATGCGGCTCATCGAAGAGCGTCTGCGGGCAATCTCCGAGGATTTGAAGCGGCGCACTTGAGCGTTGTGTTTCAACGCGGGCGTGAAGAGAGGGAGGATAGACCTTAGAACTCCACTCTCGGATGGCTGCGTTCGGCTCGAATCGAAAGACAAGGAGCGTCGCTCATGCGCAATGCCATGACAGTGGATGTCGAGGACTATTTTCACGTTGCGGCATTGGCCGAAACCATCAAAGTCGAGGATTGGGAGCGCTGGGAGCGGCGGGTGGAGCACAACACTTGTCGCCTGCTGGAGCTGTTCGAGGAGAAGCGGATCACCGCCACGTTCTTCGTGCTCGGGTGGGTGGCCGAGCGCCATCCTGGGCTGGTGCGCGAGATCGCGGCGCGGGGACATGAGATCGCTTCGCACGGGCAATCGCATCAGCTGGTGTACCGGCAGACGCCCGAGCAGTTCCGCCAGGAAACCCTGCGCTCCAAGGCCACGCTGGAGGATCTCCTCGGCGGGGCGGTGGAAGGCTACCGCGCGGCAAGCTATTCGATCACGCGTGCATCGCTGTGGGCATTGGATATCCTGGTCGAAGCCGGTTTTCGCTGGGACTCGAGCATCTTCCCCGTGCGGCATGACCGCTACGGGCTGCCCGGCACGCCCCGGTGGCCGCACCGTTTGACCACACCCAGCGGCTACTCGCTGGTGGAGTTCCCCTTGTCGACCTGGGAGCTGCTGGGGTATCGCCTGCCGATCGCCGGCGGGGGCTATTTCCGGCTCTACCCCTATCGTTTCACCGAGTTCGGCCTGGCGCAGATCAACCGGCGCGAAGGGCGGCCGTTCATCTTTTATCTCCATCCTTGGGAGATCGATCCGGAGCAGCCGCGGGTGCGCGCGAGCGCGCTCTCGCGCTTTCGCCACTACAACAATTTGCATAAGTGCGAGCCGCGCTTACGCCGCCTGCTGGACCGCTTCGAGTTCACTACCGTCCGCGCGGTGCTCGAATCGCAAGGCCTGCTTCCGGCCGCGCCGGCCAGCGAGGGCTCGGCCGTGGCGGTATCCCGTTAAACGGTCGCCAGTCAAGGGAACATTATGTGCGGAATCGCCGGTGTCCGTGATCTTGGCCCGACGGCAACGGTGCAACGTACCGAGCTGGAGGCAATGATTGCGTTGCTGCAGCATCGCGGCCCGGACGCAACAGGATTCTACCTTGGCCACGGCGTCGGGCTGGCCAATGCGCGCCTGAGCATCATGGACCCGGCCGGCGGACAACAGCCGCTGCGGAACGAGACCGGGGATGTATGGGTCGTTTGCAATGGCGAGATTTTCAATCACCGTGAGTTGCGGGCAGGCCTCGTGCGCGGCGGCCACCGGTTCCGGACCGGCAGCGACTGCGAGGTGATTGTACACCTCTACGAAGAGCACGGGCTCCGTTTTGTCGAGCATCTTAACGGGCAGTTCGCGATAGCGTTATGGGACGCCGTGCGCCGGCGGCTGGTGCTGGTGCGGGATCGGGTGGGTATTCTGCCTTTGTTCTACTGCCAACGTCGCGGACGGCTGCTATTCGCATCCGAGATCAAGGCGCTGCTGCCGCTGTTCGATGCTGCGCCTAGACCCAACCTGGCAGCGCTGGATCAGATTTTCACTTTCTGGGCGCCGCTCAGTCCGAACACCCTGTTCGAGGGGGTCTTCGAACTGGAGCCGGGTACCTTGCTGGTTGTGCAGAACGGCAAGACGCGTACTCTGCGCTACTGGGACTGGCAATTCCCCAAGGCCGGAGACTGGCTGCCAGGCAGCGAGAGCGAACTGGGCGAGCAGCTGCACGATCTGCTCGTGGAGGCCACTCGTTTACGGCTGCAGGCGGACGTGCCGATCGGCGCCTATCTCTCCGGTGGCCTGGACTCCTCGACGCTGGTCGCCCTGGCAAGTAGAGAGCGCCGTGGTCTCGCCAGCTTCGGAGTGGCGTTCGACGACGGCGCGTTCGACGAGAGCGGCTTTCAGGGCCTGGCGGCCAAGCATCTGGGCACGGAACACACAATCGTGCACTGCCGCCCCGCAAGCATTGCCGCGCGGTTTCCCGAAACGATTTGGCGTACGGAGCTGCCATTGCTGCGCACCGCACCCGTGCCCATGAGCATGCTGTCGCAGCGTGTGCACGAGCAGGGCTATAAAGCCGTGCTGACAGGAGAAGGGGCAGACGAGGTTCTGGGCGGGTACGACCTGTTCAAGGAGGCCAAGATCAGGCGGTTTTGGGCGCGACAGCCGCGCTCGCGTTGGCGCCCCGGTCTGCTCAAGCGTCTGTACCCTTATCTCGATCTTGGTTCGCGCCAGAGCCAAGCCTATCTGGAGCAGTTCTTCGGGCTGGGGATAGACGATCCGGAGCAGGCTTTTTTCTCCCACCTGCCGCGCTGGTCCACTACCGCTCGCTGCAAGATTTTTTTCGGTCCCGCACTGGTCGAGACGTGCAGCGAGCGAACGCTGGCACCGCTGGCGCAAAGGCTGCCACCACAATGGCGGGACTGGCATCCGTTCAATCGAGCTCAGTACCTGGAGGCCAAAACGCTGCTCAGCGGTTACCTGCTCTCATCGCAGGGCGATCGAATGCTCATGGCACACGCTGTGGAAGGCCGTTTCCCTTATCTGGATCACCGCTTGATCGAGTTCGCCGCACGGCTGGAGCCGCGGCTGAAGATGAAGGCGCTGGCCGAGAAACATCTGCTGAAAACGGCGGTGGCGCCTTATCTGCCCCCAGCGATATTGCAGCGCCCCAAGCAGCCCTACCGGGCGCTGGATGCCGGGGTCTTCTTCGCCGAGCCGGTGCCTGAATACGTGCAGCAACTGCTCAGCCCGCGCTCGTTGCACGCGTACGGCTACTTCGATCCGGCGCGGGTATCGCTGTTGCTGCGCAAGGTCCGCTGCGGCCGTGCGGTGGGCAACAACGACAGCATGGCGCTGGTAGGGATTCTCTCTACGCAGCTCTGGCACCACTTCTTCATAGAAGGCTTTTATGGACGTTTCCGCGGTGCTTCGGCGGGACTGCGTACTAACAGGAGTTGTGGGGGTATAGATGCCAATTACGCAGAAGGTCAGAAGTTATATTTTGGAGAATTACCTGTTCACCACCGACCCGGCCGCGCTGGCCGATGACGACTCGCTCTTGGAGCGGGGAATAATCGACTCCACTGGGATTATGGAGTTGATCTTCTTTCTCGAAGACGAATTCGGGATCACAGTCGAGGACGATGAGATGATTCCGGAGAATCTCGATTCCGTAAAAAAAATCGTGGCATTCGTGGGCCGCAAACGGTTGGCGGCCTAGGCCATGGATTCTCTGCCAGCACTGCTTGCGGCTACCGTTAAGCGCTACCCCGGTGCATGTGCGGTGATGTATCGCGGACGGTCTATCAGCTATCAAGAGCTTTGGGTGCAAGTCCAGGCGCTGGTGGTACAGTTGCACATGCGGGGACTGCAGCGCGGCGAACGGGTCGCGCTGCTGCAGGATAACTCTCCCGAGTACATTGCCGGCTACTATGGCGTGCTGGCGGCGGCGGGGGTGGTGGTGCCCCTCAATCCGGCGGCGCGCGCGCGCGAGCTCGCGCAGCTGATAGCCCATAGCGGCGCGCGCTGCTTGATCGCCGATCCGCAGCATCCGGAGCTGGAAGAAACGCGCCGACGCTGCGGCTCCGCTTTGCAGGTGTTAGAGAGCGATGCGGTGGCGCAGCACATGGCAGAGGTGTCCGCCATCGGCGCTGAGCTGTTGTCGCCGGGACAGTTGGCAGCTATCCACTACACCTCCGGCACCACCGGCCGGCCCAAGGGCGTCATGCTCAGCCACGGCAACCTCGTCAGCAATACCTTGGCCATCGTCCAGTACTTGGCGCTCGGCCCTGCCGACCGGGGGCTGAATGTGCTGCCGTTTCAATACGCATACGGAAACTCGATCCTGCACAGTCACTTGGCCGCTGGCGCCTGTCTGGTGCTGGAGGATGGCCTAGTGTATCCGCACCGGGTACTCGCAACCATGGAGGCTGAGCGGGTTACCGGATTCTTCGGCGTACCGGCTACCTACGCTTTGCTGCTGCAGCGCACGCGCCCGCAGAACTACCGCTTGGATGCGCTGCGCTATCTGACCCAGGCCGGCGGCCCTATGCCGCCAGCGCAGGTTCGGCGCGTGCGCCAACTGTTCCCGCGGGCCGAGTTCTTCGTGATGTACGGACAGACGGAGGCGACCGCGCGCGTGACTTATCTGCCCCCGGCGCTGCTCGACGCAAAGCCTGCTTCCGTGGGGATAGCTATAGCCAATACCGAAATCAGCGTTCGCAGCGACAGCGGCGAGCCATTGCCGGCGGGCCAGGTCGGCGAAGTGTGGGTGCGAGGCCCAGGTGTCATGCAGGGGTACTGGCGCGATCCGGTTGCTACGGCGGACGTCTTGGTGGACGACTGGCTGCGTACGGGCGATTTGGGCCGTCTGGATGCCGACGGCTGTCTTACGCTGGAAGGCCGCGCCAGCGAGATGATCAAGACCGGCGCTTACCGAGTCGCTCCCAGGGAAATCGAAGAAATCGTGGCCGAACTCGATGGCGTGCAGGAAGTGGTCGCGATCGGTGTGCCCGACATGCTGGTCGGCGAGGCGATCAAACTGGTTATCGTCAAATCGCCCCACAGCACGCTGGATGCCCTGACAGTGCGCGCGCATTGCCGGCGCTACCTTCCTGGCTACAAGGTCCCTCGTTATATCGAGTTCGCCGCCGCGTTGCCGCGAACCGGTTCGGGCAAGGTTCAGCGCTACCGCTTGGCCGTTTGCGCGCTTCCCGGCGCTCCGGTAACGAACGAGCATGCCGAGCCGGTGGCGCCGCCGTCGGCGCAGTCGCTAGGCAGGCGGCCCTGAGCGCGGCGGGATCGGCGCGATCTCGCCGCTGTCACAGGGAGCGGGAGAAACGGTAAGGAGCAGGGGATCGCTATGTCTGTACCAATGCGGGCTCGACTCAGGGGGGATGTTTTGCGCTTGGATGAGGCCAGGGAAGTGGGATTGATCACCCGGCGGCTACAGGAAGTGTTGCGCGATGAGCTGCATAAGCGCGGCTTCGTGGTTGCCGTGTCCGGTGGTATAGACAGCTCCGTGTGCGCCGCGCTCGCCGTCAAAGCCGTGGGACGCAAACGTGTGTTCGGCGTGCTGCTGCCCGAGCGGGAGTCCGCTCCGGAAAGCGGGATTCGGGGCCGCTTGCTCTGCGAGCACCTAGGAATTCGCTACGAGGTGCAGGACATTTCCGCGGCGCTTGCGGCGGTGGGTTGCTACGAGCAGCGCGATGCCGCGATTCGCGCGCTGTTTCCCGCTTATGGTGCCGGCTGGAAGAGCAAGATCGCTATTGCCGGAGGCAGCAAAGGCCGCTTCAACTATTTTCAGCTGGTGGTGCAAAGCCCCGTGGGCGATATCCATCGCCAACGCCTGCGGCTGAAGGAATACCTGCAGATCGTTGCCGCGACCAACTACAAGCAGCGAATCCGCAAGGCGATAGAGTACTTCCACGCCGATAGGCTCAATTTTGCGGTAATAGGCACCTCCAACCGGCTGGAGTTCGACCAGGGGTTCTTCGTCAAGAACGGGGATGGTTCCGCCGACGTCAAGCCGATCGCCCATTTGTATAAGACGCAGGTATACGCCCTGGCGCGCTACCTGGGCTTGCCGAAGCAGATCTGCGCCGCGGTGCCGACCACCGACACCTACAGCATGCCCCAGGGGCAGGATGAGTTTTACTTTTCAGTCCCCTACCGCGACATGGATATTGCTCTGTGGGCGTACAACCACCATGTAGCGGCTGAAGAACTTGCTGAAGCGCTGGCGATCGACCCGCAACGGGCGCAGTGGTTGTACGACGACATCAGCGCCAAGCGCAAGACGACCGCATACCTGCACCGTAAGGCCATCCTGGTATCGTCGGTGCAGGAGATTCCATAACCAGTTCGGGCCGGCCCGGTCCCTATTCCGACAGTGGCCGTGCAGGCAACGCATCGTTTCGGCTCCGCCGCGTACCGCGAGGGCCGGGCGCGAAGCCCGGGGGGCATGGATCGGCCGCAGGCGAGCTCAAGGAAGGGATACACGCACGAATATGGAAGCCAAAGCGAGGGCTAATCCAGCTGAGAGGCAGTGCCGTATCCAGCTGGCGACTGCCGCGGATGCTACAGAATGGAACGATTTCGTGGCCTCCCATCGCGATGGGACCATTTATCA
Source organism: uncultured Alkalilimnicola sp. (assembly GCA_964460035.1). Classification (GTDB taxonomy): domain Bacteria; phylum Pseudomonadota; class Gammaproteobacteria; order Nitrococcales; family AK92; genus CAYWPG01. The sequence continues at coordinate 17,622 of CAYWPG010000038.1, read as the reverse complement.
CTGCTACCGCTGGGCTTCGCTAATACGCGAGATTTTCGGTCACCAGAGTCACTATTGGTGCGCGCGCGACGCCGACGGCCGAATTCAGGGCGTGCTGCCTTTGGTGCGTTTGCGCAGCCGCTTGTTCGGGGATTATCAAGTGTCCATGCCGTACTTCAACTATGGCGGCGTGCTGGCCGACTCCGACGAGATTGCTGCGGCGCTGCTGGACCATGCTGCGGTGCATGCGGCTGAGCTGGGAGTCAGCCACGTGGAGTTCCGCGATACCCGGCGCTTCGACCGCGGCTGGCCGGTGCGGGAGGACAAAGTCGCCATGGAGCTCGAACTGCCGAACGCTGTGGACCGCCTCTGGCAACAGCTGGGCTCCAAGGTGCGAGCGCAGATCAAGCGGCCCTTGCGGGAAGGCGCAGAGGTCAGCTGCGGCGGCAAGGAGTTGCTGGACGATTTCTACCGGGTATTTGCGTGCAACATGCGCGATCTGGGCACGCCGGTGTATCCGCGCAGGCTGTTTGCCGCCATTCTGGATGAATTTCCCGAACAAGCCTTCGTTATCGTCGTCCGCTGCCATCGGCGAGCGGTGGCGGCCGCGGTCCTGCTCGGCTGGAAGCAGCGCTTGGAAATCCCCTGGGCATCTTCGTTGCGCGATTACAACCGTTTGGGAGTCAACATGCTGCTCTATTGGGAGGCCTTGCGGCAAGCGATAGGTCGTGGCTATGGTCGCTTCGACTTCGGCCGCTCCAGCGTGGATAGCGGCACGTACCGCTTCAAACGCCAGTGGGGAGCCAAGCCGATACCGCTGTATTGGCACTATTGGCTGCCCAAGGGCGGCCGCCTGCCCAACCTCACGCCCACCAATGCCAAGTACCGGCTAGCGATACGCTGTTGGCAGCGACTTCCGGTAGCGCTCACGAGGCTGCTCGGTCCGCACTTGGTCAAGAACCTGCCTTGACATACCTGACGCGGCACGCTTCGCCTCCAGCCACACGAACGGAAGCACTATGGATTTTGCAGCGGTAAAAAGAGGAATTCTGTCCGGCTTCGCCTGGCAGGGCATTACGAAAGTCGTGGTCCAGCTCGCTTCATGGGGCGCGACCATTTTCGTTGCCCGCCTTATCTCACCGGGAGACTACGGCATCATGGCCGCGGCTGCCGTGTTCGCGCAGCTGCTGACCGTGGTGACCGAGCTGGGGCTGGGGCAGGGGCTGATTCAGCGCCAGGAGATGACGCGAGCGGACGAAGACGGCGTGTTTTACGTCAGCCTGTTGCTCGCACTGGGCGCTTACGGGCTGCTCTTCATGGCGGCACCGATGGTGGCGGGTTTTTACGCCATGCCTATCCTCTCCGACGTTTTGCGGCTGCTGGGGCTTATGGTGGTGTTCGGTGCGCTGAAGACCGTGCCGCTGGCGCTGGCGATGCGGCAAATGGATTTTCGTTACCGCTCGCTGGTCGAGATGGGGGCAAGCCTGGCCATGACGGCAACGGTCATTACCCTGGCCCTGCTTGGCTACGGTCTGTGGGCGCTGGTCTGGGGGCCCATCGTCAATCAGTTGGTCATGATGATAGCGTTTCTACCGCTGCTGAAGCGCTTCCCCCGACCCACCCTATGGTCGCGCCCGGTTGCGCAGATCATGGGGTTCGGCGTCAAGGTGACCTCGACCAGCATGCTTTACTTCATCTGGAGCAGGGCGGATGTGATGATCATAGGCCGCGTGCTGGGCGAGCGGGCGCTGGGGATGTACTCCATGGCCTTTCAGCTTGCGGTGTTGCCGCTGGATAAGGTCGGCTCGATCTTCAATCACGTGATGTTTCCCGCCATGGCGCGCCTGCAGCAGAACCTGCGGCAGTCGCAAGAAGTCTTTCTGGACCTGCATCGCTACCTGCTGCTGATTACCTATCCGCTGCTGTTCGGCCTGATCGCAGTTGCCGAGGACCTGACCGCGTTGCTGCTGGCTGAAGCCTGGCTGCCGATCGTGCCCTACCTGCAGGGCCTTTGTTTGATCAGCGCGCTGCGAGTCAGCGGCATGCTCATGCCGGCGGCCCTCTACGCACGCGGCAAGCCCGGCTTGGTGGTGCGTTACAGCGGTTTGTGCGTGCTGGTGCTGCCGCCGTCCTTTCTGATCGGCGCCCAGTTCGGGCTGCAGGGCGTGGTGGTGGCATGGGCATTGGCATATCCCGGCTTGTACGTGGTGCTGGCTCGCTACTCCCTGCAGGACCTGCAGCTCGGCTGGGGCGATTTGCTGCGTTCGGCGGCCCCCGCGGTCGGGGCCACAACGGTGATGATGGCAGCGGTGCTCGCTTTCCAGGCGCTTTGGTCCGACACGCTGGGGGTGTTCGCCCGCGTCGTCGGCGCCGCCGCAGTGGGCGGCTCGGTCTATATCGGTGTGCTGGCGCTGCTATTTCGCCAGCAGCTGCTGGATTTTCGCCAGCGGATACTGTTGTTGCGCAGCGGTAACGCGGGAACGTGAGTTCCGATCGGCAGGCGGCAGGGAAACGCGCCTGCGGGCCGCAAGGAGGCTTAGATGGAATTCGATTGGTACGACATCGCGTCCGATCCGGCTGGTTGGGATCAGTCCGTCGCCCAGACCAAACAAAGCCTGTTCAATCACAGCCGGGTGCTTGCGGTACATGCGTTCCAAGGCGCCCAGCTGCGCGGAGTCGCGCTGAGAAGGGGCGGCCGCACCATCGCCGTGCTCGGCGGACTGATGCGCGAGACACCGGCCGGACGCTCCTTCGAGTCCTTGTGCTTCCCTGCTCTGGGTCCGCAGCGCAGTGACTCGCTGGTCTATGACTTGATCGGATGGCTGCACGGGCAGGGCGTGACGCAGATGAAGTTCGGCTCGTTCGCCGGCGGCGTGGAGTCCTACTGCCTCGGCGACGGCTTTACCCTGACCGAACGGCTTGAGTTCCCCTGGGATCTTAACGACAGCGCGGAGAGCCGCCGACGCCGGTTGCGGACCAGTCATCGGCGCAAGCTGAACAAGCTGGACCGCCAGGCACTGACGGCGCGCCGGATCGAGCGCAACCAGGCATGGCTGCTCACTCGAACGCGGGCGCAGTGGGCCGAGCGCAAGGGCGAGAAGTTCCGACTCGCCGATCTGGTACGGCTATACGGCTATCACCGCCTGCTGCATAAGCATCTGACGCGCACCGGGATCGCCAATCTCTACGGGCTGTACGGCAGCAGCGGCCGCCTGCTGTCAGTTGCTTATATGCTCGAGTTCCGTGACTTGAGTTTCTACATGATCGGCGCCAGTTCACCGGAAGGCTACCGCCTTAGCGCGTCGATGAAGCTGTTCTGGGATTTGGCGCGTTTCTACTCCGATAAAGGTTTTCGCTACTTGCACTTGGGCGGCGTACCCAAGGGCGCGTCGGCGGAGCAGCATGAAGAACACGGGGTCTATCGCTTCAAGCAGGGTTTCGGCATAGATCCGGCAATTCGCATGACGCTGTCAACCCATAGGTGAGGGAGCACTTCGTGGGCATTCTGATGCAGTCCATCAATGACTTTCTCGGTCGCGGACAGACAGCCCCTCGCGCCGCGGCCGAGCACCTGGAGGCCACCATGGCCTGGTTGTGCCGCGCGCAGGACGTGGGCGATGACGACGGCGTCGCGCGTATGTATCACCTGCGCGAAGGATGGGGAGCCTCTTATCCGGAGACGACGGGCTACATCATCCCAACCTTCATCGAGTACGCCCGCTTCACCGGGCGCGAGGAGTTCCTGCGCCGAGCCCGGCGCATGGCGGATTGGGAAATCGAAGTACAGATGCCCAGCGGCGCCGTGCAGGGCGGCACGGTGGCCGACCCTCCCTCGCCAGCGGTCTTCAATACCGGGCAGGTGATCTTCGGCTGGGTGGCCGCTTATCGGGAGACCAATGACGAGCGCTACCGCAAGGCACTGGTGCGGGCAGCCAACTGGCTTTGCCGCGTCCAGGACGAGGACGGCGCTTGGCGCAAGCACTTGAGCGCGTTCTGCCGCCCCCAGCCGGCGCCGGATTCCTACACTTACAACGCGCGCACCGCCTGGGCGCTGTGCCTGGCGGCCCAGGTTGCCGGCGATACGCGTTATCGCAGCGTCGGCGAAAAGAATCTGCGCTACGTAATCGCGCGCACGTTCAGCAACGGCTGGACGCAGGATAACTGCCTTACCGATCCCACCAAGCCGCTTCTGCACACCATCGCTTACACCTTTCAGGGCCTGTTGGAGGGCGGGCTGTTGCTGAATATGGGCGAGGCTATCGAGTGCGTTCGTGTCGGCAACCAGAACTTGGCGCAGTCCTTCGAACGGCACGGCCAGTTATACGGCCGTTATGACTCCTCCTGGGAGCGAATGGTGCGCTGGCGCTGCCTCACTGGCGAGGCTCAAACGGCCATCGTGTGGTTCCGGCTCGCGCAGGTTCTCGGCGAGGCAGTGTGGCGGGAGCGGGCTATCGCGCTTACCGAACAGCTGAAGCGGACCCAGGCGCTATCGGGCGATCCGAACATCGTGGGCGGGATCAAGGGCTCGCACCCCATTTACGGCTGGTATGGGAAGGATCAGTACCTGAACTGGGCGGCCAAGTTTTTCGCCGATGCGCTGATGCTCGAAAGCGGCTATGGGCGAGCCTCCACTTCCGGCTAAGTAGCGAGCTGCCGAAACCGGTTCGCGATGGACTTTTCAGTATGCCGATCGGGATCTGCAGCGGCTTGCCGGGCGAGGTGATATGGGCGCACGCATATTGATCGTTTCCTACCATTTCTATCCCGGTTCTGCTGTAGGCGCTAAAAGAATGTCCGAGCTGGCGCGCGAGTTGGTCGCTGCCGGTCATGAGGTCGTCGCGGTTTGCGCGCCGCCGCCGGCGGAACGGTCCGACCCAGCGCTTGCAGATCGCATCGAGGGCGTGGACAGGGTTACCGTGCCCGAACCGGCCAAGCTGGTGCAGCGGCTGTCCGCGTTACGGCGTCGTTGGCAAACGCATGCTGGAGCCAGGGCGGTGGCGGCCGGCGCCGCGGATTGGTCGCCACGGACGGAAACGCAGCAAGCCAAGGAAAGCCTGGTGCGGCGTATCAAACGCTGGTACCACTCCTTCGAATGGATGGTGGACGACAAGAAGAGATGGGCTTGGCGCGCCTCGCGTCGCGCGGCCATGCTGGCCGTCCAGCAGCCTTTCGATTGTGTGATCTCCTCCGGGCCGCCCATGTCGGCGCATTTGGCGGTTCTGTGGGCGCGGCCGCTACTGCGGCTGCCTTGGATCATGGATTTGCGCGATCCGTGGACCGACGACAGCGAGTGGATGAGCCATGTTCACAGTACGCTGAGTCGGCGGTTGGACCGTTATCTGGAGCGCCGTTGCATCCAAGCCGCCGATCAGGTGCTGACCACGACTGCCGCTTATGCCGACCTGCTCAGGACGCGGTTTCCGGCCAAGGCGAGCGCTATAGAGGTGATCTACAACGGTTTCGATACGCCTGTCCAAACCGCTATCGAGCCGCCTCGCGGCGAGTTGCGGCTTCTCTACGCAGGCTCGCTCTATTACAACCGTAATCCCTTTCCGTTGCTCGAGGCCTTGGCCGCTCTGTTGGACGGGGAAGGAATAGATAGGCGGAAGGTATCGTTCCGACTGGTCGGCCACTGCGCCGATTGGCAGGGCCGGGCGTTGCAGCCCTGGCTGCGTGCCCGCGCCTTGGACGATTGCGTGAGCGTGTCGCCTCCTGTACCTGCAGCCGAGGTGCGGGAGTTGCAGGCGCGCGCCAATGTGCTGGTCAACTTCGCGCAGGGCCAGCCGCGGCAAATTCCGGCCAAGATGTTCGAGTATCTGGCGGCGGGAAGGGAGATGCTGCTGCTGACCGAGGCCGACAGCGCCTCAGCGGAGCTGGCGCGGCGAACGGCGGCCGCGATGGTGGTGGATCCTGAACAGCCCGAGGCATTGTTCGCTGCCTTGCGCGAGCTTTACGAACGCTATGTGCGTCGAGGCGAGGGCTATCGTGTCGATCTGGAGCGAATCGGCGAGTTCAGCCGGAGCCGGCAGAACCTGCGACTGCTCGACTTGATCGCTGGCCATAGCACGGCGCGGGCAGCGGAGAGCGAAACGTGAATGTACTAGAGCGCATACGCCGCCGCGAAACGCCGTTCTGGAACTTCGTCTACGTGAGCGCCAAGTCGGTTCGCCGTTTCACGCTGCCGAGGATACGCCCGCTAGGACTGCTGCTGCGAGGTGAGCGCAGCCTGCGGCTGGGTGTTTGGCGCTGGCTGAAGAACCAGTACGCCATGCAGATTCTGGCTAGCCGCTGCACCGTCGGCAAAGGCGTGCAGCTCGAGGGCGACGTGCCGCAGATTTTCGGTTCGGGCGAAATCTGGATAGGCGACAACGTCACCATAGGGAATCAGCAGACTTGGACGGTGGGACTCCAAGTCTATGACGATGCCCGCTTGGTTATAGGCAGCAATACCACCATCAACTACCGGACCGCGATCAGCTGCGCGAAGGCCGTAACCATAGGCCGCTACTGCCGGCTCGCGGGCGAGATCAAGATCTTCGACAACAACAGCCATCCTGTCGATTACCGGGAGCGGCGCGATAACGGCGGACGCATGAGCGCCCGTGACGTGGCGCCGGTAGTGATCGAGGACGATGTCTGGATAGGTACCCAGTCCATCATCATGAAGGGCGTCCGTATCGGTCGCGGCGCGATCGTTGCAGCCGGCTCTGTGGTGACCAAGGACGTGCCTGCGCATACCTTGGTCGGAGGCAATCCGGCGCGCGTGCTCAAGCGCCTTGCCCCCTGCGCGCCTGCCCCGGGGCAGGAATCTGTGGCGGACAGGGCCGGAGACGAGCGGCTCGACGACGTTGCTCCGCATGAAGGCTAAGGACACCGGCGGTCGCTAGCGCCTAAGCAGCATGGCGATCGAGCCTGGCGGTTGGTTGAGGTGTAAGCGAGTGCAGACAGGGAGGGGCGCTCGGGATGACACGCAATAAGCGGATGAGCGAGCAGACCAGGTATGGGCTGGTCTTCTGGATGCTCTGCCTGTTCTTCCTCTTTCAGTATGCGCGGCCGCAGACCACCTTCACGGCGATCGCGCCGCTGCGCATTCCGCTCATGCTCTCGCTGATCATGCCGGTGCTCTGGTTGGCCTGGGGCGATAAGCGCGTTCTCAAAGACCCATTGATCGTTCTCTACGGGCTCTTCGTCGCCCTGTGCGGGATAACGGTACTCTGGGCACATAATCAGTTCTGGGTAGTGGAAACCACCAAGTACCTGACTATCTTTCTGATCGCGGCTACGCTGCCCGCGGCGGGGCTGCTGCAAGACAGGCGCAAGATCTCCACGTTCTTCGTTTTCTGGGTCTGCCTGCACCTGTACGTCGCCTGGGTGAGCATCACCAACGAGGGGCGCGGTACCGGCAGTTTCCTGGGCGATGAGAACGATATGGCGTTGACCATCAACATGGCGATCCCCTACGCCTACTTCTTGCTGCAATCGCGAGAGCGGGGCGGATTGTTCAAGCTGCTGATGATCTTCGCGCTGGCGGCCATGGGCTTCGCGATCATCAACTCCGACTCCCGCGGCGGCCTGGTGGGACTGTTCGCAGTGACTGCGGGCATTCTCTTCTTCACCAAACACCGCATCCGCAACACACTTGTTATCGCCACTTTCGCAACGGTCGCATACCTGAGCGTCCCCGAAGGGTACGTGGAGGAGATGCAGACCATGACGGACCCCAACGACGCCACCCGTTACGAGCGCCTCTACTCCTGGCGATTGGGCTGGCACATGTATCTGGATTATCCGATTGCCGGCGTGGGAGCCGGCAATTACCCCTGGCGGGTGGAGGAGTACGAGGTGGCCCAGGGCGAATACACCGGCCGCCGCTTGCTTGGGGGGCGAGTTGCGCACTCGCTGTATTTCACCTTGATTCCAGAGCTGGGAACGCTGGGCGTCTTGCTGTTCGGAGCTATGACCGTGCTGATCTTTCGCCGGGTTTGGTTCATTATCCGTCGCGAGGAGCAGCGTGCGATTGCCCAGACCGGCGATAGCCGAGCCCCGCCCACCGAGGCGAATCTGCTGGCGCGGGCGATGTTGGTGTCTCTGGTGGGTCTGTTCAGCTCCGGCGCCTTCATCTCGGTGCTTTACTACCCCCACTTCTGGTTTCTCATAGGCTTCGTGCTGGCGCTCTATTACACGACAGAGGAGACGGCGCCCGAGCCAAGATCGGCATTGGCCAAGCGGCGCGCAGCGGGCATGCTGCCCGCTTCCGTGCAAGCGCGCGCAACCGGGCGCTGACTCGCTGACGAGCAGGGGCGCGGCCTCCGTGCGAGGAAGAGGATGGCGCAGACGCTGGCGGCGCCGTCGCGCGGAAGCGGTGCGGGCGCATCGGTTGTGGGCGCGGAGGCAGAGAAGGCCGGTTTTGGAGTTTTGGAACCGGCGGGCTCAGGTCCCGGAGCGCAGGGGCTGGTGCTCGGTTTCCAGCAGCGCGAGCTGATGCAGCAGGGCCTGCTGCTGCACTCGCCAGTTGTCCCCTATCTCCTGCTTCAGGCGGATGATGCCCGCTTGCAGCTCGTCACGGCGACGCCGTGCTTCTAGGATCTTGCGGGCGATGTCGTCGGCCGAGTTATCGGTAAAAACCGTGCCCGAGTGAAAATAGCTGCGCAAGGCTCGCGTATCCGAAAGCAGCAGCGGCTTTGTCACGGCCACAGCTTCGTAGGCTCCGCAGACCAGGCAGTCTTCACGCGTGGTCAAGTCCACAATGAGATCCGCGCCCCGCAACAGCGCTATGAATTCGGCTTCGCTGACGAAACCCGTCAGTTCCACGTTCTTGGGCAGCGGCCGGCCCAGGGCGCGCTCTCGGCCCTTGCTGCGGCCCGTGACGTACAGACGTATGTCCTCGCCTAGTGCCTCGGCGGCCTTGAGCACCTCGAGATAGGGCTCGTCCTCGGCCCAGGTGCAGATGAAGAGCACGTTGAACGCTCCCCGCAAGACGGCCGGCTCGCCGGGAAGCTCGGGTAGCGGATCCGGCAACACCGCGGCGCGGCCGCCATGGCCGCGGACAATACTGGTCAGCGCGTCATTGCTGACGATGGTCAGCGAGGCATTGCGCAGCACGTGCCGCGCGAGCCGGCCCGCCAAGTTCCGTTGCGCGGCCATTTCCAGAGCGCTGTTATGCGCGTCGATTACCACCGGCGTTCCGGTCAGGCGCCCATAGCGTACGGCCAGAGTGGCCAGCACCAGCGAGGGGTTTTGAGCGAACAGCAGGCGCGGTCGGCGTCGCAGCAGCACGCTAACGGTGCGCAGCAGCGAGCGAGGGTAGCGAATCGCGGGCGTGGGCAGGTCCTCTATTTCAACCAAATCCGCGCCTAGCGCGGCGCTGGCGGTGCGATTGCGGCGTTGCCGCTCCCAGGTCAGCCAGAGTCTTGTCCTCATGGCTGCCCGTCTTGGGTGTTGAGGGTGTTCTTCGGCAAGCCTTGCCGGCCTGCGCGCTCGCGCAACGACGTTATTGGCGGTACCTCGCCCAGGCGATGGATATACCAAGGGAACGAGCGTAGCAGCGGCAGGTCGATGTGGTAGCGGGTGATGGTTCCATAGGCTTGGCAGCCGGTTCGCTGAGCCCAGCGGCGCGCCATCAGGTTGTCGTGGTGGATGTGGGTGATCAGCCCGCAGAGACGTCGTTCCCTGGCGTCGTACATTACCGCCTGCGCGAAGTCAGTGGCGGCGCCGCCAGCGCGCCGTAGCCCTCGGGGGAAGGTGAAAGTATTCTCGAACTGGCCCCAGCCGGGCGAGAGCGGCGGATACATGCCGGACCAGCCCGGCAGACGGCGCAGCAACTCGTTGTGCTGGGGGAGGAACAGCCACAGAAAGCACAAGGGCTGGCCGTCTTCGCGCCAGATAAAGGCGTTGCGCAGGCCATGCTGCCAGAACTGAAAGGCCGATTTGAGCTGATTGCGCTCTCGCAGTGGATGCGCTCGCAGCTCGGCCATGATGGCCTCGTCGATGCGCTCCAGCTTTACATCCTCCGGTGGCGGCGGCACCGTAGCGATGGTCGTGTAGTACTGGTCCAGGCAGACGGTGTAACGTACCCAGGTGGACTTGGCCATGCGCGAGCCCAGCAGCTTGCCCAGCGCTTCTGATAGCCCATGCGCGAGCCGGGCCAGACGGGGCGAGAGCTGCAGCCGATGCCTATTGGTGCATAGCCACTCCTTGCGGATGGGGGAGTCGGCAGGCGTTACCTCGTCGTGAGCTCGCATGAGACCGCTTGCCGCCGTGGCAGGATCATTTACTTGTGTCATGTCACGACCCCCGCTTTGTGTCGATAGAGTTCGAGGTATTGCTGCAGGCTGGCTGTCATCGAAAATTCCGATTGCGCGCGCCGTTGCGATGCGCGACCCAGGCGCTGGCGCAGTTGGGCGTCGCTGAGCAGCGCGCGCAGATGTTGCGTCAGGCGTGCGCTATCGCCGGGCGGAATGAGGAAGCCGTTCTCGCCGTGGGTTACCAGCTCGGCATTGCCCCCGACATCGGTAACCGCTACCGGCAGCCCGGCGGCCATCGCTTCGAGAATGCTGCACGATAGCCCTTCCGAGTCAGAGCTCAGGACGAAGATGTCGGCTGCGGCGAGCAGGCTTGGCACATCGTCGCGGCTGCCGAGAAACAAGGTCTTCTGCCGCACGTTCAGCATTGCGGCGAGCTGCTCCAGCCGCTGGCGCTGCGGCCCGTCGCCAGCCAGCACGAGCCGCACGGGAAACTCGGTAGCCAGCGCGGCGAAGGCTGTCAGCAGAACATCGTGGCGCTTGAGTTCGACCAGCCGTCCAACGCAGAGCAGCACCAGTTCCTGCTCGCCTATGTCCAGAGCCCGGCGAATATCCGGCCTATCGATATTGGGCCGGGGCAGGCATACCCCGTTGTAGATGGTCTTGAGAGAGCGCAGGCGCGCGCGCTTCCTGTAGAAGGCTTCCACCCGCCGCGATACAGCGATCAGCTGCGTACCGAGCAGCGCGGCCAATTGCACTAGCCGCACGCGCTGCGGCTTCTCGGTCACGCTGTAGATATCGTGCAGGGTGCCCACATGGGCGATGCCCGCCAGCCGCGCGGCTGCCGCGCCGCCGACGATAGGCCCAAGGAGGTGCGAGTGCAGGACCTCTATCCCTTCGTCGCGCAAGAAGCGCTGAAAGATCCAGCCAAAGCGGGGCAGTTCCGCCATGCGCTTGTAGCTGGCATAGCCCGGCACGATGACCTCGCGTAGTCCGAAGCGGCGGCACTGCCGGTGCAGGTAGTCGCTGCCGAAATGGAGTGCCACCAGGTCGTGACCGAGTTCGCGCAGATAACGGCACAGGTCGATGAGCACACGCTCGGCCCCGCCGTGACTATCGGTGTCGATGAATTGCGCGATTCTCATGGGCCCTCGCGATGGTATTGGCCTCGGCCCGCTACATGCGACTTTGCCAGCCGACGAGCACGTGATCTTTTGTTTTCTAAACCGCGGATAGATGACGGGGCAGTATGCGCGCCTTTGCTTCCGCTGCCCGGTCTGTGCCACGCCGGCGGATGGCGGCTTGCGGAGGCGCGCAAAACACCCCACCGAACGATTCGATGTACGGTTCAGGAGGTGGGTGCGCGGTTCTTGATAAACAAGCCTGCAAGGGACGGATGTAGAACTTGTTTTTGCTGCAGCTGCCGCAATCTACGTAAACGCCAAAAGATGCCCCTCTACTTGAGGGCACACGCTCACGACTAAGTCGTATCCGATTCGCAACGGTGCTCCGCGGTGGACGCGGTGCCGTTGCGGGCGACAGCGATGCTCGCGAAGGAGCGTGCGTGCTGCGCCGGGAGGCCGTAGCCGAACCGTAAGAGCTCCCGGGGTGTGGCGTAGTGCTGCATGCCGCGAGTCGAGACGGCTCTGCGGCGGCTCGGCTGCTGCGCCCGGTCCGTTCGGCGGTCCCTGCCGGTTGTGTGCCGCTTCTTGTTCCAAGAGTGATAACGCGCATCGTCGGGCGGGAGGTTCGCGAGCGCTTCCTGAAGGACAAGAGATCATGCAGACACTGTTCTGGTTATCCCTGATAGGGGCGCTCTACAGCTACTTTCTTTACCCGTTGTTGCTGCTTGCGCTGCCAGGGCGTGGCCGGTTATCGCCTAGAGCCGTGGCACAGCCGCCCATGCTGTCGCTGGTAATAACCGTGCACAATGCGGCCGATCGCATCCGCTGGAAGCTGGAGAACAGCTTGGAGCTGCGCTACCCCCGCGAGCGGCTGGAGATCATCGTCGCCTCCGATGCTTCGGACGATGGTACGGACGATGTCGTACGCGAATATGCGGATCGCAGCGTACGTTTGGTGCGATCGCCAACACGCGAAGGGAAGGAGCATGCTCAGGCGCTCGCGATCGCCGCGGCCAAGGGCGAGATCATTGTCTTCTCCGATGTGGGGACGCGGATAACGCCGGGGAGTCTGAGGCGCATCGTCGACGACTTCAGTGATCCGGAGGTAGGGGCCGTGTCCAGCGAAGATCGCTTCGTGACCAGCGAAGGCGAGGTGCTAGGCGAAGGATTGTACGTACGCTACGAGATGTGGCTGCGGCGCCTGGAGTCGGACGTAAACACCCTGGTCGGCCTGAGCGGCTCGTTCTTCGCGGCGCGGCGCGAAGTCTGCCAGCCCTGGGACGAGCATTCTCCCAGCGATTTCAATACGGCCCTCAATTGCGTGCGCAAGGACTACATCGCCATCAGCGATCCCGAGCTGCTGGGCTACTACCCGGCCATCAAGGAAGAGAACCGGGAGTATCAGCGTAAGCTGCGAACGGTAATTCGCGGCATAACGGCGCTGGCACGGCAGCCGGATGTCTTGAACCCGTTCCGCTATGGCCTGTTCAGTGTCCAGGTCTGGAGCCACAAGGTCATGCGCTGGTTGGTGCCGTGGTTTCTGTTGCTGGTGTTCCTATCCTCGCTGGCGCTGGCCCCGACCCATTGGCTCTATGCCTGCGCCCTGGGCGCCCAGCTGGCCTTCTACGCTCTGGTGTTGGCGGGCTGGCTATCCGCTCGGTTGCGCAATAGCGCCTTGGTGAAAATCCCGTTCTTCTTTGCCCAAGCCAACTTGGCGATCGCCCATGCAACGGTCGCATTCCTACTCGGCCGGCGGGTTACCGTCTGGCAGCCTTCGAGGCGCTGATGCCGAGCTTGTACGCATTGCCGCCAGCGGGAGATCCGATCCGGCTACAGCGTGCGCCGGCGCCCACATTGGATGAGCTGATGGCCCCTTGGCTCGTCCGCTACTACGGCTCTGGGACCGCGAGCCTGGCGGCCGCCATCATGGCCGCGATCAGGGTGCGAGGGGTCAAAGCAGTGCCCGAGGTGTTGCTGCCGGCCTATGCCTGCCCCGATCTGGTCAGCGCGGTTGTCTACGCCGGGGCCCGCCCCGTTCTGGTCGATCTGGAAGCGCAGCGTCCGTGGCTGAGCCTGAGAGGGCTGCAAGCGACGCTCAGCGAACGTACTGTGGCCGTAATCGCGGTGCATCTGTTTGGCATTCGCGAGCGCATGACCGAGCTGCGGCAACTGACGCGGGCTGCGGGGGCATTGCTGATCGAGGATAGCGCGCAGGCGCTGCCTGCGGGCCCGCGCGATTGCCGCGGCGATGCGGTGGTGCTCAGTTTCGGACGAGGCAAGCCGGTGAGCTTGCTCGGCGGGGGCGCTGTGCTAGTTGCACGGGACGATCTGCTCGAAGCGCTGCCCCAGCCGGCTGGCGCGGCCGAAAGCAGGGTGTCGGTGCTTCTAAAGGCTTGGCTCTACAACAGCCTGCGCCGGCCCTCCTGTTACTGGCTGCCGCAGCGGCTTCCCGGGCTGGCGCTGGGGGCGACTCGCTTCCGGCCATTGCGGGACTTGGCTGGGATGGATGCCGCACGCCGCGCGCTGCTGCCGGCGAACCTGAGCAGTTATCAGCGGCGTCCGAACGAGGCCCAGCACTGGCTCGCCGAGGCCTTCGCGGCGCGAGCCGCCCATTGGGAAGATTTGCCGGCGCTGTGCGGCGGGCGGCCACGGTTGTTGCGCTATCCGTTGCTGCTGCCAAGCCGCGAGCTTCGCGAGACGGCGCTGCGGAGACTGAGCGACGCCGGCTTGGGCCCTAGCCGGATGTATCCCGTGAGCCTGAAGCATATCGCCGGCGTGGCCGCGCACCTGCACCGCTGTGGCGAGTATCCGAATGCGGACGCGTTCGCCGCCCGGATCCTGACCCTGCCCACACACAGCGGCGTGCGCCGGCGCGACGTGTTGCGGGCTAAACGCATTCTGTGCGAGCTGCCGTGCCCGAAATGGGGCGCGATGCACGCCGCGTCGCTATCCTAAGGAGGGAACGTGATGAAAGTACTGCACGTGGTGGGCGCGCGACCGAACTTCATGAAGGTCGCGCCGATCATGGAAGCCTTCGAAACGTTCCGCCGTCAGCATGAGGGCGTGCCGCTGGAACAGGTGCTGGTGCATACCGGACAGCACTACGACCGCCAAATGTCGGCGCTGTTCTTCGACGAGCTGGGCATGCCGCGTCCGGACATCAACCTGAGCATTGGCTCGGGCCCCCACGGGCAGCAGACCGGGCGGATCATGGAAGCTTTCGAGAAGGTGCTGATGGTCCAGCGGCCGGATTTGGTGCTGGTAGTCGGCGATGTGAATTCCACGCTGGCTTGTGCGCTGGACGCGAAAAAGCTCGGGATTGCCGTGGCCCACGTCGAAGCGGGCCTGCGCAGCTATGACCGCAGCATGCCCGAGGAAATCAACCGCCTTGCCACCGATGCCATCGCCGATTTGCTGTTCACCACCGATGCCATCGCCGACGAGTGTCTGCGCCAGGAAGGCGTGCCGCAGGAGAGGATTTTTCGCGTCGGCAACGTAATGATCGACAGCTTGCTCAAGCACCGCGCCAAGGCTTTGGCGCGCCCGACGCTGCAAGAGCTGGAGCTGATGGAGGCGGCGGTGCCGCGTCCCTATGCGCTAGTGACCTTGCACCGGCCAGGGAATGTGGATGACCGCCGCGTTTTCAGGGGCATCGCCGAGGCGCTGGTGGGCATCGGACGGCAGATGCCGGTGATTTTCCCCGTGCATCCCCGTTCGCGGGCGCGTTTCGCCGAGTTTCGGCTAGAGGAGCTTATGAGCCCGGCCAATGGCATACGCTTGCTCGAACCATTGGGTTACCTGGATTTCGTCAATCTCATGGCCAATGCCGCGATCGTTCTGACCGATAGCGGTGGCATTCAGGAAGAGACCACCATCCTGGGCGTTCCCTGCCTTACGATACGGCCGAACACCGAGCGTCCGATTACGCTGCAGCAAGGCACCAACCGCCTGGTGGGAAACCGCCGCGACGATATCCTGCGCGAGTTCGCGAACGCGTTGCAGCACAGGGGCAAGCCGACGCCAATCCCGCCACTGTGGGACGGGCACGCCGCCCGACGGATCGTTGAGGTTATCGTCGCTTGGGCAGGCCTGTCAGGGGCTGTCGCAAATGACGGCGATGGCAAGGCCGCGGCGCTGGGCCTTGCGCGTACGCAAAGCCCAGCCCAGTAAGTCCGAATGCCGGCGCCGCGCCTGGCGCCGAAAGGGGCGGCTAATGGCCGCCCGCAGCGGTGGACTGAGAAGCCGCTGCGGACTGCTGGCTCAGCAGGTGGCGCTCCCAGGCCAGAGCCGTGTGGACAATGATCTCCAGGTCATCGTAGCGCGGCCGCCATCCGAGCAGCTGCCGGATGCGCTGGGCGTTGGCTATCAGTGAAGGCGGATCGCCTGGGCGGCGCGGTTCCTCGCGGATCGGAAGCGGGCGGCCGCTGACTCGTTCCACCATGTCGAGCACCTGGCGCACGCTGTAACCATGGCCGTAGCCACAGTTGAGCGTGATCGAGGCCCCGCCCGCGCGCAAGTACTCCAGAGCATCCAGGTGAGCGGCGGCGAGGTCTTCTACATGGATGTAGTCGCGCACTCCGGTACCGTCCGGGGTCGGGTAGTCGGTGCCGAAGATCGCTACCTGCGGGCGCAATCCTACGGCCGCTTCACAGGCGACCTTGATCAACAGCGTCGCGTGCTGCGTACACTGCCCGATCTCCCCCTCAGGGTCTGCGCCTGCCACGTTGAAGTAGCGCAGAATCGCATGCCTCATCGAGGAGGCGCGGCTAAGATCGCGCAGCATCCACTCCGTCATCAGCTTTGAGGTCCCATACGGGTTGATCGGCTGCGTGGGGGTGTCTTCGTCCGCGACGCCGCTGGCCGGCATGCCGTACACCGCTGCGGTCGACGAGAAAATGAAGTGCGCGACTCCTGCCTCGGTGGCGCACTCGAGAAGCTTGCGAGTGTTGCTGGTGTTGTTGCGATAGTACTTCAGAGGGTTCGCGACTGACTCGGGAACGACGGTGTGGGCGGCGAAGTGCATTATCGTGTCCACATCGTACTCCGTGAGCACGCGACGCAGCAGTTCGCCATCGCCGGTGTCGCCCACGACCAACGGTGCGTCTATAACACTCGCGGCAAAGCCGGTGGAGAGGTTATCGAGCACCACGACGCTCTCGCCGCGGCGTCGCAACTGCTTGACTACGTGACTGCCTATGTAGCCGGCGCCGCCGGTGACCAGAATCGTCCTGCTTCCCACAGCCAACTCCCTAGCTATTGCTCCTGGGGCGGTTCCTTGCTCTACCGGTGCCTGGATTTACGCAGCGCCTGTGCTGTTGCTTGCGTCGCGAAACTCGCAGGAGGGTGGGCGCTGCCCGGCCACAACCTCGCCCTATGGGCCAGCGTTGCGCACATGGGATCTTCAATATCAACTTGAAGCGAATTTGGGGCTCGCCAAAGCGTTATCAACTGGGTATACTCCCCGCCGCTAACGGCACCGACCTGCCCCGATCTGCAAGCAGCGTCGGTAGCCTGTTGACAGAAGCGCGTTCATTGTGGACACTACGCGGCTTCACATCTCGGAGGGGTTCCCGAGCGGTCAAAGGGGGCAGACTGTAAATCTGCTGGCTCCGCCTTCGGAGGTTCGAATCCTCCCCCCTCCACCATGACTTGCCGTGTCTGTCGGATGCGGTATGAATAGATATCGGCGCTGTTTGGGCGCCGGGTATCGCTAGGGCGAAGCAAGCCTCTTGGTGCCGGGTTTGCTCGCCGATGCGAGAGGGAGGCGGCGGATTCGCGTTTCCCTTTCGGGGTTGGCTTCTTGCGTCGTGCGCCTGTTGTGTGGGTGGCCGATGCGGGTACTTCTCCTGCGAGTGTGGTAGGGGGAGCGGCGCGCGAGGGTGCGGCATCGGTGGAACGAATGCCGGCTTTTAGGCGTCGAAGTAGTGAGCGCCCCGGTGTGGGGTGAGTCGAACACATGAACTGCGCGGGTGTAGTTCAATGGTAGAACCTCAGCCTTCCAAGCTGATGGTGTGGGTTCGATTCCCATCACCCGCTCCAATATGGTTGCACCCCGAGGTGCGAAAAGGTTGTAACGCAGCCCATATAGCTCAGTCGGTAGAGCACTTCCTTGGTAAGGAAGAGGTCACCGGTTCAAGTCCGGTTATGGGCTCCACATTCTTTTAGGCGCAGCGTCGGCTCGGGTATCGATCCGGGCGGGAAACAAGGTAGTCGGGGAGAAGTTACCGTGTCCAAGGGAAAGTTTGAGCGTACGAAGCCGCACGTGAACGTAGGCACCA
>CAYWPG010000037.1:0-38014 GCA_964460035.1 uncultured Alkalilimnicola sp. | reverse complement strand
GTTAGGCCGCGACCGCTCGATCCGGCGCAACATCGATGCCGTAACGGTAGCCTCTTAGCAGATCTGCCGCCTTCTCGCGCGGTAGCGCAAGATGGTCCATGGCGATCGAATCCCGCGATGCGCCCGGATCTAGGTGCTGCCTGTATTCCAGAGCGCCATTCTGGCGCATGCGGTAGACCACGTAATCGCGTTCTCGGCAGAACTGCTCGATGGCGATGGCCGTCTGCTGGCGGCGCTGAATCACCCTGGCGGTGTCCTCTGGATCGGCGTCAGAATCGCCCAGGTGCGCGTAGATGAGAATCTCGAAAATCAAATATGGCCGCTCGCGCTCTATCGTCCGCTGCAAGCCGCGCAGTACCTCTAACTCCAGGCCTTCCACATCGATCTTGATCAGCGAAATCCCATCCAGTTTCAGGCGCGCAAGAATGCGATCGCCGGTGTCGGTCAGTACCACACCGCCCCCGCTATAGCGCCCGCGCGGATGAGCCTCCGGCGTCAGGGATGCGCACACATCGAACTGCCCGTTGGAATGGTATTGCTGTACGCCGGTATGGTTGCTCAAAGCGATCGGAAACACGGAGTGCGCGGGCAAGCGGTTTTCGCGGATGAACCGCTCCAGGTAATAGCAGCATGCCAGGCTCACGTCGAATCCTACATACCGCCGCTCACGCTCGGCCAGCACGCAAAGCTCCATGAAGTGGCCGATGTTGCAGCCAACGTCGACGATTGCGCCGGGGGTGCGCGGGAGTATGTGCTGGACTACCCGCTGTAGGGCGATGTCCTTGGGGCCTATGCGCAGGTTCTGGAAACCGGCGCCGCTCAGGAACGGCACACGCAGCTCCTGCCCTTCCAGCCGCCACGGGACGGAGAATGTGAGCCGCTGCGCGAAGGTGTAGGAGTAACCGACCAGGTGCATGAGCATTCGATCGAGCAGTTGCCTACGCATATGACGTCTCCTCAGCTCATCGACCATGACTCTGGATTGCGGGCGGATAGCCATGACAAGCCCGGTTGCAGGCGCCAGCGGGTTGCGGGAAACGACTTTGCAGCGGCCCGTATCGTCGGTAACTGAGGCTTAGCTGATGAAGAAGCAAGGAGGAGCTGCACGCAGGGGCATACAGTCCTACGTGGCCGCCCGCGGCCTCTCTGGTCTTTCGCGGCACAGCTCCGTCATCAGCGGTCAGCTCTTAGGGGCACTGCCGCTACGCGGCAGCAGCCGGATCACTCCGGCGTTCTGCGGATAACGGCCGTATTTGTCAGCGAAGAACTCGCGTATACGCGCCATATCGGCCTCCACGTCGCCCGTTACCCGAAACGGCTCGGATACGCCCATGCGCTTACGCTTGTAGTCTATGTAACCGAGCACTACAGGAACGTCGGCCGCTTTAGCGATGTAGTAAAAACCGCTCTTCCAGCCCTCGGTGCGAGCGCGTGTGCCCTCCGGCGTGATGGCCAGCACCAGATCGTCGGAGCGGGCAAAGCGTTCGGCCATCTGCTCGATGAAGTTATTGCGTGTACGCCGGTTTACGGGAATCCCCCCTAGCCAGCGAGCCACGGTGCCGAACGGCCAGCGGAACAAGGTGTCTTTTCCCATCCAGTTCAGCTTCAGCCGCAGCACCATCTGTCCCAGGTAGCCCCAAACGAAGTCCCAGTTGGAGGTGTGCGGATAGACGACCAGCACGTATTTGCGTAGCGCCGGCCTGGGAGTCTCTACCTGCCAGCCGAAACAGGCGAGCAGCCAGCGAGCTATGCGCTGGGATGGTTTGCCTTGGTCGGAGGTCTGCATCGGACGTTCTCATGGTTGCGTAACTACGCATCCTGCGACTCGTAGTGCTCGCGCATCGCCTCGGTGGGCAAGGGCAGAGCACCGGTGCAGCACTCCTTCGCGCGCATAAGTCTACCACCGACAAGTGTGTTCATGTCCTGATGTAGTACCGAGCCTCGTCTTCCGCTTCGTTCGCATCGCGACCTGGGACGCTGCGCGACACCGGCCGCGCTTGGCCTGCGCAGCGCCAGAATGTGGTTAGAGGCTCTAAGTGTTTGCTACGCCGACGGCATTCCCGATTATCCACAGTTTCTGTGGATAACTTTGTGGGTAACATTGGGAAATACGCCTTTGAGGGGCATGGCTACTACCTTAGAGCTAGTTCGACCATAATTTCGACAATCAATTATTCTTGTTTGAAATCAGAGGCTTGTTGTTTTGTCTGGGAGGCGGGACAGGTCGCGGGCCCTGCGTCGGTCGACGCGGTGGAAATGTGTACAACTCACGCGCTCAGCGCTCCCGGCGATCGCCGATTTGCCGTGCCGGCGCTCCGGCTACGATGGCCCAAGGCGGTACGTCGCGCGTCACCACGCTGCCCATCCCTATCACCGCATGATCGCCAATGCGAACGCCATCGGTGATGCCCGCGTTGGCGCCAATCCAAACGTCCTCGCCGATGACGATGCCGCGCGAGGTTACCGGTTGCTTGCTGATGGGGCGATCCAGGGCCAATCCGTGGTTGAACGCATAGATGACTACGCCTGCTGCGATCCGGCAGTGCGGGCCTATCACTACCCCGTGGCGGCCGCCGTCTATGGATACCCGGTGATTGATGCTGACCCCGTCGCCGATCCGGATCGGGCCGTGCAGGAACGCTTCGGCCGCCACGGTGCAGTTGTTACCGATGACGATGTCGCGGTTAGGTTCGGCGAACAGGCGCGCCTCGGGCGCGATGAAACAGTTCTCACCTATGGTGATGGTTTCCAGCGCGGTCAGTTCGGCCTGGATCTCCGCTTGCCAGGCCTGTGCCCAAGCTCTATGGGCGGGTTTAAGAGAGTAGTAGAGCCAAGGCATCCACGATAGCCTGCGCTTGTGCTGATCGCGGTATTTCTCCTGCATGTGTCTCTCTCGCCGGGTCACGGTACGCGGCGTAGTTTGCCAGATGCGCCGCCTGGCCGCAGTTTCCCCCCCGGCATGGCCTCATGGGGCACATGCCCTAGCTCCGGTGTTCTCCGACCCCACGTCTGACCCACGTACTGCTGCTCGGATTTGCCAGCGGTGCTGGTGGCCGTGGTCACCGACGGCGCCGCCAGGCTGGTGCAGCGCTCCTTATCCTGGCCACGCCCCTGGCCGTGGTCGCCGCCGTGGCCGTCCAGATGCTCTACATAGAGGATACGCTTGGCGATAAGGTCGAGGGGTTGGGCAGCGACGAGCCGTGGGCGCCTACGCGGCGCTCCAGGACTCTCCGGCCGCGTTGACCGCTGCGATGACCATGTGCTCGGCGTTGTGCGCGTAACCGATGCCGCCGTGGCTGTCGATCACGATCAGCCCAGCCTCGCTGGCGGTCTGGTCGTTCAGGACGTCGACCGCCGCTGCAGCCGCCGTCAGTGGATCGTGACCGTCGGCGACCAGATCCACCGCGGTGCGGGCCAGCACCGAGCGGATGATGGCTTCGCCGATACCGGTGCAAGATACGGCGGCTTCATCGTTGGCGTAGGTGCCGCAACCAACGAGAGCGGAATCGCCTACGCGACCTGGCAGAGCATCGAATAGCCCGCCTGTGGAAGTGGCTGCTGCCAGCCGACCCTGCTGGTCGATGGCGACTGCACCCACCGTGCCGTGCTGTTCTGTCCAGCGGCGGCGCTGGGCGGGGGTGATGAGCTCCTCGGGGGCACAAGCCGGAATGCCGCTGTTGCGAGCGAAAGCCTGGGCGCCTTCGCCTACCAGGAGTACGTAGCGGCCGTCCTCAAGCACGGCGCGCGCCAGGCGAATGGGGTTGCGAATGCCGTGCACGGCGCCGACCGCGCCGGCAGCGAGGTTGGCTCCGTCCATAATGCTGGCGTCGGTCTCCACCTCGCCTAGTCTGTTCAGTACCGAGCCGATGCCGGCGTTGAATTCCGGATTGTCCTCCAGCAGCGTTACCGCGAGTTCCACGCTATCCAGTGCCGATGCGCCGTCGCGCAGCGCCTGCCAGCCTTGTAAGGCTGCCTCCCGGCAGCCGTCTTGGCAGGTTTGCAGCCTATCCTCCCCAATACGTCCCGCGCCGCCATGCACGATGATTGCCGGCTTGCTGGCCATGGCGTCCTCCTCGCCGCTTCGCTCGCTTCGAAGACGCCCCCTGTTGTGCGGCCCGCGGTGCAAGAAGGCAAGTAAGCCCGAGTGCGCTCAGTGTCTTTGCGGCGGCGTTGCGTCCCAGGGGACGGATTGCGTCAGATACCGGGGTGGGTGTGCAGGAATTCGCGCACCGGCAACACCTGTCCGGAGAAACGCTGCGGCCCGAGCTGCAGGAGCCGCAGCAAGGCCTGTGCGGTCAGCTCCGGCAGAGCGGCCCATGCGGATATATCCTGCCCGCGGTAGATCGCGCGGACGGTTTCGGTATTGCTGGCCGGCGGCGACAGCGAGACGCAGGCGATTCGGCGTGGTGCCAGTTCGGCCGCCAGCCCCAGCGTCAGCCTATCCAGCCCGGCTTTGGATACGCCGTAAGCGAGGTTGAGAAAGCCGGTACGGACCGCGGCGCCGGAGCTGATGTTGACTATGCTGCCACCCGGTTGCAGCAGCGGAACCAGAGCCCGGCAGCAAAGGAAAGGCCCGGTCAGATTGACGGCGAGTATGCGCTCCCATAGCGCCGGTTCGATCTCCATGAAGGCGCACTCGCCGCCCATGATCCCAGCGTTGTTGATCAGCAAATCGATAGAGCCGTGTGTTCGGTTCAGGTGCTCTGCGAAGGCGGTTACTTCCGCTGCGACGGTAACGTCGAGCCGGTGCGCTTGAGTACGGCCCCCCGCGGCTGCGATATCGTCCGCAACGGCCGCGAGTGCGCTCGCATCGCGCGCCGCCAGCACCAGCTCGTAGCCGGCCCCGGCAAGCGCCAGGGCCATGGCGCGGCCGAGGCCGCGGCTGGCGCCGGTGATCACGGCTCGTAACGGCTCGCTAGGCTTGTGCGCGGTCGGCATTCTGGATCACTCTCAGTCGGGGTGCTGATGTGCCAGCTGCTTTGCAGACATGGCTGTTGTCGAGATAAGGATGGGCCGCTTGGTTTACGATTGGGCGGCGCATTACCATCGTCGCAGGAGAAAAGGCATGCATTGTTCGATTTACAAAGGGCGCAAAGCGCCCGACACCTATGTCTACCTGCCGCGGCGAGGCGACTTCTCGGGGCTGCCGTCCTCCTTGCTGGCTGCGTTGGGGGAGCCGATCCATGTGATGGATCTGGTATTGACCCCCGCGCGCAAGCTGGCGCGGGTGGAGGTGCTGGATGTGATGCGCGGCTTGTTGGTTAACGGCTGCTACGTGCAGCTGCCCCCACGCGACCTGGTCTGAGGAGCAGCCGCTCTACATCAGCGCCAGCAGCGCGATTAGGGCCGCAGTACCCGCGAGCACCGCGATCAAGAGCTGGGTGGAGCGCCGGCCGCGACGGGTGTCTATGACCGGGTTGACGTGCGTCTGCCGACGCCGCTCGGCCGCGGCGATGTCTTCTTCGGGAGTGCGCGCGCCTCCCGCTTCCTCATCGGTACCCAGCGGCGCTACCGAAGGGTCCGGAAAGTCGACCTTATCGTTCATTTGCCCCGAGTCGGTCAGGTGTCGAACTTGCGACCAGTTCTGCTTCTCTGCCATAAGCACCACGCTCTGCTGGGCTGCTCCGTTGCAGCTTTGGCACAGGCTATTTGGGGATAAAAGAGAGCAGGGCAAGTGGGATGGGAGGATGCGCTGCCGGAGAGCCGCGCTAGGTGCGGCCAGACTCGGGCAGATGCCTTCACAGCGGGGCGAGATCCGCCTCGTGGATGGGGCGAGGGTACGCTATGCCATAGCCTTGAGCGAAGTCGACGCCCAATTGCGCGAGCTTGGCGCGGATAGCATCGTTCTCCACGTACTCGGCGATGGTCCGGATGCCCATGGCTTGTCCGACCCGATTGATCGCTTCGACCATGACATGGTCTACCGGGTCGTCGACGATATCGCGCACGAAGTGGCC
This sequence comes from uncultured Alkalilimnicola sp., assembly GCA_964460035.1. Taxonomy (GTDB): domain Bacteria; phylum Pseudomonadota; class Gammaproteobacteria; order Nitrococcales; family AK92; genus CAYWPG01. The sequence goes on along the minus strand of CAYWPG010000037.1, from coordinate 32,057 downwards.
GTCGATCTTGAGGAAATCCACCGGCAGATTCTTCAGATAAGCGAACGAGGACATTCCGCTTCCGAAATCGTCCAACGCGAAGCGGCATCCGAGCTCCTTGAGCTCGAGAATGAATTGCACGGCGTCGCTGATGTTGGTGATCGCCGCCGTTTCCGTGATTTCGAAGCATAAGTTGGCGGCCGGCACATCGTGCTGCCGCAGAGTGTCGCGAATGAACCCAACCAGGCTGTGATCGCTGAAGCTGACGCCGGAGAGGTTTATGCCGCATAGAGGCAAGGGCTGATGCGGTGCCGCTTCCAGACGGCGCGCGCACCAGGCGATCACATTGCGTATTACCCAGCGGTCGATTGCCGGCATGAGATTGTAACGCTCGGCGGCGGGAATGAAGGTCTCGGGCCGAACGATGCTGCCGTCCGGCGTCTTCAGACGCAGCAGTATCTCCCAGTGCTGTTCGCTGTCGGCGGCATCCAGCGCCACTATGGGTTGGTAATAAAGGCAGAAACGGTCCTCCTCCAGCGCCTGGGTAATGCGCGTGACCCACTGCATCTCGCCCTGGCGGCGGTTGAGCTCGGCGTCCTCGCTGTGGAAGAGGTGAATGCGATTGCGGCCTTTGTCCTTAGCCATAAAACAGGCCGTGTCGGCGGCGCGCAGCGCTGCGGTTGCCCCGTCGATGTGAGCGTCCAGCTCGACCACGCCGATACAGGCGCTCACCGTGAAGCTCTGGCCGCTCCAAGTGAAGCGGAAGGCCTGCAAGGCTTGCAGCAGCGCTTCGGCAACGCGTACGGCTTCCTCGCGCGGGCAGTGCTCCAGCAGAACACCGAATTCGTCGCCGCCTAGCCGGGCCAACGTATCGCCCCGGCGCAAACGCTGGTGCAGGAGCTGGCCGACCTGGCGCAAAAGCTCGTCACCCGCCACATGGCCGCAGGTATCGTTGACCACCTTGAACTGGTCCAGATCCAGATAGAACAAGGCGTGCGTGCGCTGGTTCGTCGCCGCGTCGTCCACCAGGTGCTGCAGCCGCTGCTCGAAGCCATGCCGATTGAGCAGGCCGGTCAGCGCATCGTGAGTGGCCTGGTGCGAGAGCAGCTGGCTGAGCGCCCGCTGTTCGCTGACGTCATGGAGCACGACCACGAAGCCGTGCCGCGTTTGGGTGCGACCGTAAATTGGCGCTATCGACACTCTTATCGACACGTCTTCGCCGTCGCAGGCGCGCCGCAGGCTCAAACGGTTCAGGCCGCATACCGCGCCCTGCTGCTGGCCGAGCCGGAGCAGATTGGGAACCACCAGGCCGCTGTCTTCGTCCACGATGGTGAACAGCTCCGCGAGCGGGCGCCCCAGTGCTTCGGCCGGCGTGTAACCGATCAGATGCTCCGCGGCGGGATTGAGATAGGACACCAGGCCCATGGGGTCCGTGGTAATCACGGCATCGCCCACCGATTCCAGGGTGGCATGAGCCCAATCCTGCTCCTGGATCAGTTCGGCAGTGCGCTCCTCGACCAGCTGCGCGAGGCGGTCCCTGTGCAGCCGCAGCTCTTCCTCGGCACGCTTGCGCGCCCGGATGTCGCGGACTGCGATAACGGTCGCGAGCTGGCCGCCATTCGTCATGGTCGTCGCCGCGAATTCCACGGCGATGCGCTCGCCGTTGCGGTGCCGCAGCGCCGTTTCGAAATAGACATTGCTGGTGCGGGCAACATCGCTGTTTCGATAGATCTGCAGGACTTTGTCGCGCTCGCTTGAGTACAGCAGCTCGAGAAAGGAGTCCATAGCGAGCAGCTCGGCCTGATGAAAGCCGCAGAGGCGGCAGAAGGCGTCGTTGACGAAGAGAAAGCGATAGCGCGACACGATGACCAGACCCTCGCCCATCTGGTCAAGTGCAGCCAGCACCGCGCGGTAAGTGGCGTGTTGTTGGTCGTGCTTGTCCTGATCGACGGGAACGGCGCGCACGGCAGCGGCCCCTTTGCCTATTCGCATGTTGTTATTCAAGAAGAGGCCAAACCATCCGCTGTTCGCGGTGCAGTGCCCGTGTCTCTCCCCCGTTCGGGCGCCGCCCCCAGCCTGGAAGGTTTCCGTTTAGCATCTCCTTAACTAGAGCCTAGCACGGCGTTTGAGGGTTAGCTGGATTTTGCCCGCAAGTAATGTGATTTAGTTCACGGTTTTCGCGGCGATCACGTGGGCGTGAAGCCGCCGCGGATCGGCTCCTTCCATTGTCAGCGGGAACTGCGCGCTGGAGCGGGCAGCGATGGTGCCGGGCAGCTCGATGCGCTGCTGTTGTAGCGCGCGGCCGGCGGCGTCCGTGCGCACCAGTTGCACGACTACCGCGCGAACGTCGATCTCCGCACGGTTCTGTACAGTCAGCACGATGCGCCCGCGGCGATCCTTCGTGGTGCCGGCTGCAAGATATCGGTCTGGCCGCTGCGCCAGTTCCAATCGAGCCAGCTCTATGCGTGCCCGCCGTCCGGTTTCATCGTTGGCGCTGCCTGCGGTTGCGAAGTGCTGCTGCGCAGCTGTCCGATCTCCGCGCGCCAGCGCTTGGCGGCCCAGGGCCTCGTGTGCAATAGCGGTGGGGAATAGCTGATTGCTGCGCTCGAGGTCGGCACGTGCGCCTGCATGATCGCCCAGCGCTTGGCGAGCCAGTCCGCGTTGCAGGTGGAACTGGAAAAAGGCGTCGTTGCGGCGAATGGCTTGATCGTACCATTCGCGGGCTTCGGCATAGCGCTTGCGCGCGAACAGGCTATCCGCCTTCAAGCCGTAGAACAGCGCTTCGCGCGGTTCCAGCGCAATCGCGCGCTCGGCCAGCTCCTGCGCCTTGGCGGGATCGTTCTTCGCCAGGGCGCGCCGGCCCTCGTCCAGCAGATCATAGGCTGCCTTGTTGGCGCGGATGCCGGCGATCCTCGCCTGGTACTCTTCCCTCCCGAGCCGTAGTCCCCGGGGCAGCCGCGCGGCGGTAGCGCGATTGGCCTCTACCCGCTCGCGGGAGGGCGGATGGCTGGCAAACAGGCCTTCCAGCCAATTGGGCTCGCGGCCCTCGGAGAGACGCACAAAGGTCTCCTGCAGGCTCACGGCTGCCGCTGGGTCGTAACCGGCGGCGGCCATGTAACGGATGCCGTGACGGTCGGCCTCCAGCTCGGCCTGGCGCCCGTAACGGCTACTGATCATCGCGGCGCCGACTTGCGCGCCGCCTACGGCGAGCCCGCCCAGGGCATGCTCGCGCGTGGCGGAACCCAGTACCAGCACGCCGGTCTGCAGCAGCATGCCGCGCTCCATGTTCTGCGCGCCGTGGCGCGCCGCCGAGTGCACGATTTCATGGCCGAGCACGGCGGCCAGTTCCGCCTCGTTGTCCAGTTCCAGCAGCAGGCCGCGGTTGATGGCGATCTTGCCGCCGGGCAGGGCCCAGGCGTTGGGGACCGAGCTGGCGAGAACGACGAATTCGTATGGCAGATCGGGGCGGTCGCTGACAGCCGCTATCCGCTCGCCTACACGCTGGACATAAGCCGTCAGTTCCGGATCGAGCACATACTGGCCGCCCTGCGCCTGCTGGGTGGGCAGGTAGTGCTGCTCCCCGATGGCTATCTCTTGCTGCTGGGAGATCAGACTCAGCTCGCGCTTGCCGGTGACAGGGTTGGTAGCACAGCCGGTAAGTACGAGGATAGTTGCCAGCGCGGCGGCCAACGCCACGCGCAGTGAACGATGCCAGCCGGCAATGGCCGGTATGCGGTTCATAGCAATCTCCAAACAATACCCACGTCGACGCCGTCGCGCAGCTTCGCCCGGACGACCGAGTCGGTGCCGCGCAACGCGCCGTGCGCGATCTGCTCAAATCGGATGTCAGCGCTTGCCGCAGTGCTGCGGGCGTTGCTTCAAGGCGTGCAGGTCGCCAGCCCTATTAGGTCGCATCGCTCGCGCCGCCAGGGAAAGTCATACCATGCGCGCGGTCCAAGGGAAACGAAGCAACGCCATTTTAGCGGCGCAGATCCACCACGACCGGGTCGTGATCGGATGCGCGGTACGGGCCATGAGCTTCCTGGTCGAAGGTATAGCCGAGCATGGCGGGCTCGTCGGCGTTGATATGCCAGATGCGCAGTTCCTCCACCTCGGTACGCAGCGCGGGCGTTACCAGAACATGGTCCAGATAGCCCGATTCGCCGCGGTACACATAAGTGTAGCGCCGCTCGGGCGGCAGCATTTCCTCGATCAGGTCGCGATATCCGGCACTACGCATTACCGCGACCGGATCCTCATCGCCGTAGGCATTGAGATCTCCGGCTATCAGCAGGCGGTCGGTGCGGTAGTCGCGACGCAGCTGATCGAGGAATACCGCCAGGCGGCGGGCCTGCTCCGTGCGCAGCTCGTTCCAGCAGCCTTGCCCGCGATCTACATCGCCACTGGGCGGGCAACGCGTCTTCGATTTGAAATGCACGGCTACGACCGCCAGCGGATCGGCGCGGCTATCGTGTTGGAACAAAGCCGCGACGGGGGGACGGTTGTGGATAGGGTGGTTATCGGCGGTCGCCGCTCCCAAAGCCTGTATCCGCTCCGCCCTATAGATCAAGGCGACCTTGATCGCGTCGCTGCCGGCATCGACAGGACCATCCAGCAGGCTGTAGCGAATTCCCGTGCGGTCTGCGACTTGCTCGACCAGGTCGGCAAGGGCCCGACGATCGTTCTCTATTTCGATCAGCGCCAGGATATCGGCCTGTAAGCCGCCGATAGCGGCGGCGAGTTTGCCGCGCTGGCGCTCCAAGGCGGCCAAGTCGCGTGCGCCGCGGGCGCCTACCGTAACGAAGTAGTTCTCTACGTTGAACACGGCCACGCGCAACCGCTCGCCGGGTGCCGGCAGAGGAGGCGGCCGGGGATTGTCGTCGCGAAAGCGTATCGCGGCGGTGGGATGGAGGCGGTAGGCGTCGAAGGCATAGGCCAATACGCCTGTGACGCCGTCTACCGTGGAGCCGACACGCCGCGTTCCCGCCTCATCTACGTAAGGCGTGGGCGATGGGCTGGCGCGATAACTGCCGTCGTCCAGGATCAGCACCGTGGCGGCAGGGCCAGCATCGCGCCCGCGAAATAGCCGCCCATCGGTGGAGAGCGTAAGGCTGCCGTAGCGGCCTAGCTCGTGGTTGCCGCTGACGGTCAGCACTTGCGGCAGCGTAATCAGCAGTCCTTCGAGGCGCGCCAGGGGCGTAGGCGGCGCCCCGTACAGATGCAGAGCCAGCGGTTGCGGTGGCATGCCGCGCCGGCAAAGGCGTAGGGCTTGCACCTGCTCGAGCTGGATCTGCTCGCGAAAGCGGCCCGTACGTGCGGTGATTTGCAGATGGTTGCCCGGTTCGATCAGCCGAGCATAGGCGGACGGGACGCGCGGTGCATAGACAAAGATGCCTATGGGCGCGGCTGGACCCTCGCTTTGAATATAGAACCCTCCCAGCCGGTCCTCGCCCAGGAACACGCCGGAAACCGTTCCCTCGACGGTGACGTGCTGATCCGCGGGTATGGCCGGCCGGCCAATGCCCTTGATCGCCTGTAACGGGGTGAGCTGTGCAGGCGGGCAGTCGGCCCAAGCTGCGGGGACAGTGGCGAGCAGCGCTGCCAGCAGCACTGCCAGGGTGCCGGTCCGCGACTTCCACGGGGCGAGCGATGGAAAGACGGCCGCGAGCCGAGCAGCGTTGGGGAGAGTCGCGCCTGGCGCCTGCTCAGAGGGGCGAGGCGGCGTCTTAGGAGTCCTTTTCCTTAACCAGTGCACGATGCCGATCTTCCAAGCCTGGTTTCCAACCCCGCCTTCGCCGGCGCGTCTGCGCTGCGGCGATGGCTGCTGGGCGGAGTCTTGCTGTAATGCTCTTATGACTCGATTATAGAAAGACGCTGAATAAAGCCACGGATGAGCGTGGAGTGTCTGCCGGGCAGGGCGAAGGTCGTTTTCCCTGCCTGTTGATTTGCGCCAATTGGCGCCGCTAGGGCTGAATGGGTATTCCTCTAGTATTTGTGATGCGCTGATCTAATCTAACGATGAGGACGCGGTATACATGGAGGTGCCGTGGAGATCAACTTCCCTCAGGAAGAGTACTTGGACCCGACCTGCGATCTCATCTGGTTTCCGGCCGAGCTCGATGGGCGCCGGATTCGTTGCGTGATGGAGATCGAAGCGCTGCAGGCCTGCTGCGGCGCGGATCTGGGCGATCCACTCCCTGCTTTTCACGCGAACCGGCCTGCCATCGAGGCAGTGGCCGGACGCCTGATCGCGGCCGGCATGTTCGAGCGCGACGGCTCGATACGGGTGGCGGCGGAAGACTTTTAGCTCCTCGCATCGCGAAGGACATAATGGCAATGGCTGGTGACCGGGCCGCTTCGATGGAAGACAAACGCAGTTCCGAACGCAAGCTCATCCACCAGTTGCTGCGCGTGACCGACCGGCGCAGCAATCGGACGGTGGGTAATCTGGTGAACCTCTCCATGGACGGATTCTTGCTTATCTCGCCGGTGCCCATTCCGCCGCAAACGGTTGCCGAGCTATCGTTGGAACTGCCGTACGCGGTGAACGGACGCGATCATGTCGATTTGGTGGCGCGCTGCATCTGGTGTCAGAAGTCGAGCTATTCCGACGATTACGGCGCGGGTTATCAGATCGAACAAATGTCGATACCCGATCGTGCCGTAATGCGCGCGATTTTCGGGGGCGTATAAGCCGGCGCGTAGCGGCCGCCGCAACCATGCCTGGTCCTGCGCGGCGGGAGCTGCAAGTTCAGAGCGATCAGCGCGTGCCGCCCCATGCTGGGCGGCACGCCAAGCAGAAACGCTTCGGCAGCGATTCAGGAGTTTGTATCGGCCGAGCTGTCAGTGATCGTGGCCGCCGGGGCCATGTACATGGCCGTGCGCCAGCTCCTCGGGACTGGCATCGCGCACGTCCACAACGCTGACCGAGAAGTTAAGAGGTACGCCCGCCAAGGGGTGATTGGCGTCCACCGTGACGTTATCGCCTTCAACCGCCTTCACGGTGACGATTTGCACACCCGCCCCGGTCTGGGCTTGGAACTGCATGCCGGCCTGGACGTTGTCGACGCCCTGGAACAGCTCCAGCGGCACGACCTGCTGCAGCTGCTCGTCGCGTTCGCCGTAAGCGTCCTTGGCCTCGATGCGCACCGAGATTTGATCGCCGGCTTGCTTGCCCTCCAAGGCCCGCTCCAGGCCCGGAATGATATTGCCGGCACCATGAAGGTAAGCCAGCGGATCACGTCCCTGGGATGTGTCGAGGAGTGTGCCCTCGTCGTCCTTGAGGGTGTACTCGATGGAGACCACCTTGTCTTTAGCAATCAGCATGGCAAACCTTTCTGTAGTGTGAATGTCGGGCTAGTCTAACGGCGTAATGCTGGATATCCAAGGCGGCGCCGTTGATTTTTCGGGCATCCGAACGCGCTGGGTCGGCGTCCGAATGGGGACTGCGCAGGCATTGCACGCTCGTGCACAAGGCAGCTTCTTCGGCGTGAGCATTACGATCTTCACCGATGGCGACCAGCTCTACGCAGCTATGCTGCGGTCGATAGCGGGCGCACGCAAGTCGGTGTTGCTGGAAACCTATATTTTTGTCGCCGACGAGATCGGCAACAGCTTTCTGGATGCTCTGGCCGAGCGGGCACGGGCTGGCGTGGACGTGCGCATGCACGTGGATGCGTTCGGATCGTTGGGCGGGCTGCCGCGTCGGGAGCAGCACCAGCTCAGCGTGCAGGGGGTGCGTGTGCGCCGCTTCCACCGCTGGGATTGGCGCTCGCCTTTGCGTTATAACCGTCGCAATCACCGCAAGCTGCTGGTCGTCGATGGCCGCGAGTTCTATCTCGGCGGGTTCAATATCCACCGCGAGAGCTCGCGCCGCTACAGCGGCGATGCCTGCTGGCGCGATACGCATGTACGTGTGGAAGGTCGCCTGGCCAAGCAAGCCGAGCTGTTGTTCGACCTGTTCTGGCACGATCGTCGGCGCCGCTATTTCCCCATGGTGTGGGACAGCGGCAGCGCCTTGCTTTCCAACCACAATCGCTATGCGCGCAAGCGTGCCCGCCGTGCCATAGACGACATGATCCGCGGTGCCCGCGAGCGGGTATGGCTTGCCAGCCCGTATTTCGTTCCCGATAACGCCATGCAGCGGCGTTTGATCGGCGCTGCCCGCCGCGGCGTGGATGTGCGGCTGCTAGTGCCGGGCAAGACCGATATCCGGCTCGTGCGTTGGGCTTCCCATGCAGTGTATGCGCGCTTGCTAAGTCACGGCGTGCGCATATTCGAGTATCAGCCGCGCATTCTGCATGCCAAGACCATGCTGGTGGATGAGGCGCAGGGCATGGTCGGGACGGCGAATCTGGACTACCGCAGCCTGCGCGATAACTACGAGCTCAACCTGTTATCCTCTGATCCAGAGTTCCTGGCGCGGCTGCACAGCCAGTACCGGGATGACTTGCTGCATGCTCGGGAGATATTGCCGCACGTCTGGTCCAAGCGCTCGAGCCTGCACTATTTGGCCGAAGCGCTGGGTTGGGCGGCGCGGCGCTGGCTGTAGGCGAGCTTTCCCATGCCCGCTGCGGATGCGCCGCCAGCGCGCCGGGGCCTGCAACGGCCTGGCGTTTGGCAGGACTCCCAATAGCGTTACGTGAGGGGTGCACGATGATGGAGCTGGTGCTGCTGCGTCATGCGCACGCGTTGAGCGAAGCGCGCAGCGATTTCGAACGGCCGCTGAGCGTGCGCGGCGAGCACGATGCGGCGCAGGTAGGGGCGTTGCTGGCGCGAGAGTTCGGGAGCTTCGATGCCGTTGTGGCCAGTTCTGCCCGGCGTACGCGGCGTACCGCCGAGCTGGTCTGCAACGCGCTTGCGTACCCGCTGGAGCGGATCAGCTTCGAAGACAGCGCCTACGAGGCCAGCACAGGTACGTTGCTGGCGCTGCTGCAGGCGCTTCCCGACACCTGCCGCAGGGCGCTGCTGGTGGCCCACAATCCGGGGATCAGCCGCCTGGGGGCGCTGCTGCTGCAGCGCGGCGGCATAGAGCTGGAACCGGCGCAGTTCTTGCCGCTCCAGGTGGACATAGCCGAATGGAGCGCACTGGCGCCCGGTTGCGCGCGGTTGCACGCCGGCATGAGTCGGTAGCTCCAGGGCGCGGACACCACGCTGGTGCAGCCGTTTTGCGAAAAACGTGAACTGATTCCGCTTGTTTTGAGGCGCGTTCCGCATTCGAAGCGGGAGGAGTTCGCTATTCTGCTTCCTGCAAGCTGTCGTTTCTTGGGACACAGTCTGATCGCATTGCCTTCGAGGTTGCCCGATCCCCATGGATCGGGCTTTTTTTTGCGCAGATCCGCGCTGCGCCTTCACTTGGCCGGGGAGCCGTTGTTGCGCGGCCGAGCCCCCGCATACAAGTCGCCGGAGGCGGAGTAAGTCGGCGCCGGCGCTCGCTCTCCTTATCTGGACGGCAAGGGGTGAGCGCGCAGAGACCCGAAAAGGATCGAGCCGGCGCCTTCCTGCGTGCGGTTGCGCGACTCAGTCGCGATAGAAGCTCTGGTCTTCCTCGGCCATGCGCACCAGCGCCTCCGCCGGTTTGAATCGCTCGCCGACTTTGCGCTCCAGCGCGCGTAGGCGGCTGACGATGTCCTTGATGCCTTCGCTATCGGCGTAGCGGAAGGGGCCGCCCCGGAACGGTGGGAAGCCGATACCGAAGATCGCCCCTATGTCGCCGTCGCGCAGGCTGCGGATCACGCCTTCGTCGTAGCAGCGCGCGGCTTCGTTGATCATCATCAGCACGCATCGATCAACGATCTCGCTATCGCGCATGTTGTTGTCCGGCTTGATGCCCAGCAGGGTGTAGACGCTCTCGTCGACCTCCTTCTTGCCCTTGCGGACTCCCTCGTACTTGTAGAAGCCCTTCTTGCTCTTCTTGCCGTATCGCCCATCCTGAATGAGCTTGTCAGCCGCGTCCACGGGCTTCATGCGCTCGCCGAAGGCTTCGTAGAGGATGGGGCCGACCTTGGTGCCCACGTCCAGCCCGACCTCGTCGAGCAGGGCAAAGGGGCCCACGGGGAAGCCGAAGCGCACCAACACCGAGTCGATGCGATCGATGGGCACGCCTTCGCTCAGCAGATGGCTGGCTTCGTTGAGATAAGGCGCCAGAATCCGGTTGACGTAGAAGCCGGCGCCGTCCTTGACCACGATCACAGTCTTGCCCTGTTGCTGGCCAACTGCCACCGCGGTGGCGACAACCTCCGGCGCCGTACGTTCGGTGGCAATCACTTCCAACAGAGGCATTTTCTCGACCGGCGAGAAGTAGTGCATGCCGATCACGCGCTCCGGGCGGCTGGCGCCTTCGGCGATGCGCGCAATCGGGATGGACGAGGTGTTGCTCGCGAAGATCACCCGTTCCGGGCAGTGCTCTTCGACTTCCTTGACCATGCGGTGCTTGAGGTCCAAGTCCTCGAACACGGCCTCGATCACCAGGTCCACGTTGCGAAACCCGGTGTAGTCCAGGGTCGCGGTGAGGCGGCTCGCTTCGATCTGTCCCTCTATGGGGCTGATGCTGCGGCGCTGTATGCGCTGATCGATGAGCTGGCGGACATACCGTTTGCCGCGCGACAGCCCCTCTGGTTCTTTGTCCTTGAGTCGCACGTGCAGGCCGCCCTTGATGGAAACGGCGCTAATGCCCGCACCCATCAGGCCCGCGCCCAGCACGGCGATGCGCCGCACAGGGAGGGGGCTGACATCGCCGGCGACCCCCGTATCCTTTTTCATCGCGGTGCTGGCGAAATACAGGCGCATCAGCTGGCGCGCTTCCGGCGTCATGGCCAACTCGCCGAAGGCCTTCGCCTCGGCTTCTAGGCCCTGCTCGAAACCTTTGGTCAGGCCCGTCTGCACTACCTGTAGAATGCGCTTGGGCGCAGGGTAGTTGCCGTGCGTCTTGGCGAGCATCTGCTTGCGCGCCTGATCGAACAGGACCTTGCGCCCCAGCGGGTTGCCTTCCAAGGCCCAGCTCGCAATGCCTTGCTTGCGCTTGCGATGGAGGCGCTGTTTCTGCAGCGACCGGATCAGCTCTACCGCTGCCTGGATCAGAATGGGAGACTCGACGACGTCGTCCACCAATCCCAGCTTGAGTGCTTGGCGGGCGCGAATCTGGCGGCCGCTGAGCATCAGATCCAGTGCCGCGGCAATGCCGATCTGGCGCGGCAATCGCTGCGTGCCACCGCTGCCGGGCAACAGTCCCAGCATCACCTCCGGCAGGCCCAGCACGGTCTTGGGGCTGTCGGTAGCGACCCGGCCGTGACAGGCGAGCGCAAGCTCAAGGCCGCCACCCAGACAAGCACCGTCTATGGCCGCTACCACCGGTACCCTGAATTGCTCGATCTGGTTGAAGATTCGTTGCCCGGCGCGGGAGAGCTCGGTGACTTCCTCGGCCGTGGTGCAGCGGCTGAGCATGTTGATGTCGGCCCCGGCTATGAACGAGCCGGGCTTTGCCGATGCGAACACCACGCCTTTGAGCTTGGGGTCGCGCTCGAGCTCGCCGAACAGCGCCGTGACCTCGCCGGTGAACTCCGCCTTGAGCGTATTCTGCGTCTCGCCGGGCACGTCGATGGTGATGACGGCGATGCCATCGTCTCGCACGGAGAGTTCGAAGGCTCGACCTTCCTGCCGTAGCTGCTCTTCTGCTGCCTTTTGTGTCGCCATCACGCCACCTCCAGTACCATGGCTGCGCCTAGACCGCCGGCCGCGCAGGCCGTGACGAGAGCGGTACCGCCGCCGCGGCGGCGCAGTTCGTTCAGCGTTTGAATGATGATGCGCCCGCCGGTTGCGGCGAACGGGTGACCGTAAGCGATGGAGCCTCCCAATACATTGAGCTTCTCGTCCGGCACCTCGCCTATGGGTTCGTCCAGCCCCAGCACGTCCTTGCAGAACTTGCGCGAGGGCCAGTTCTTGATGTTGGCCAGCGTCTGGGCCGCGAAAGCCTCGTGGATGTCGATCAAGGTCACGTCGGACAGTTTCAGGCCCGCCCGCTTGAGTGCGACGGGCGTGACGTAGGATGGGCCCATCAGGCCGTCCACGAAGGGGTCTATGGCCGCGAACGCCGTCGAGCGGATATAGCCCAGCGGCTCGTAGCCCAGCTCGCGGGCGCGGCTTTCCTTCATCAGCACCAGGCTGGAAGCGCCGTCGGTAAGAGGCGAGGAGTTAGCGGCGGTCACCGTGCCGTGGCGGCGATCGAATACGGGTTTCAGCTTGGCGAGCTGCTCCATGGTGGAGTCGGCGCGGATGTTGTTATCGCGGTGAATGTGAGTCTGCTCCGGGCCGCCGAATGCGTGCATGACCTCGCCATCCAGCTTGCCGGCTTCCCAGGCTTCGTGGGCGAGCCGGTGCGAACGCAGCGCAAAGGCATCCTGCTCCTCGCGGCTGATGCCATGATTCTTGGCCATCTGCTCGGCGATATCGCCCATGGACAAGTTGGTCGAGTAGTCTTTCACGGCCGGCGCGACCGGCAGCAGATCCTTGGGCCGCAGCTGCTTGAAGAGCTTGAGCTTGTCGGCCGCGGTCTTGGCCTTGGTCGAGTGGATCAACGCGCGGCGCAACTTGGGCGAGACCTGGACCGGCAACACGGACGTGGAGTCGGCACCGCCGGCGAGGCCGATCTCGATGTCGCCTAGCAGGATGGCATGGAAGATATCGGCCGTGGATTGAAAGCTGGTCGCACAGGCCCGCGAGACGCTATAGGCGTCGGTGCGATAGTCCATGCCGCTGGCGATGACCACTTCCCGCGCGATGTTCGGCGCCTCTGGAAGGATACCTACCTGTCCGTACACCACCCGCTCGACCAGCTTCGGATCCAAATCCAAGCGAGTCAGCAGCTCGGTGGTAACCATGGTGCCGAGCTCGATGGCGTTGGTGTCTTTGAAGGCAGTGAGCTGGCGCGCGAACGGCGTGCGCAGCCCGCCAACCACGGCGACACGATTGGTATTGCTCTTCGCGCGCGATTTTGCGGTTCCGGCCACTGGGCTCTCTCCTAGTTTCTGACGTGCTTTACGTCCTTATTGGGGATGCGTCATCGGGACGTGCCCGGCTGTGTGGGAAATCATGACAAATAATCACGTCCTAGGGTAGTGCATGGAGCCACCCGATCGCGCACCTGATGTGACGCCCTCCGCCGCCATCCGCAAGTCCTTGCGCAGCCAGCCGCAATGCCTGGAGGAGCGCTGGAGAGGCAGCCGTTGGGGTAGAGTTGCTTGCCCTGTTCTGGGTGGAGCGCAAGGTCGATGGGCTGCCTGGGCCGCTCCTGCATTAGAAACTCTTGAAATAGCCTCCCGGTCGTTTAGTCTCTACCCCCTTTACTGAGTTGGGCCCTTTGCGGTGGGGCAGACGAGATGCGGGTGACGCCTACGGCTCTGCTCCGAGGGGCGGGCTCGCCTGTCTCCGCGGGGATGAAGGAGTAGAGCATTGAGCAGGTTGCTGAATTGGTTCGACAGTATGGGCTTGCGCTTGCGGCTGACGTTGATCATCGGGCCCCTGGTGATAGCCATCGTGGGGCTGGCCGCGTTTAGCATGCATGACAAGGTGCAGAGCCTGCACCGAGCTAATGGGCTCGACTCCCTGACCAAGTTGGCAATCGGTACCCGGGCGATGGTAGACCATCTGCAGCGGGAACGCGGGTTGTCATCGCTCTATCTGGGTGCACCGACGCCAGAGCGTCGCCAGACCTTGGCCGGCCAGTGGCGCGAAACCGACGCCGCATTGGCGGTATTGAGAGACGCGCTGCAGGCAACCGACGCCTCGTATCGCGCCAGTGCCGAGCGCTTGCTCGCGGACAGCGAGCGCTTGCGCGCCGCCCGCGGGCAAGTGGAGGCGCGCGCGCTCGCTCTACACGTTGTGCTGGATCGCTACACCGAGGTCATCAACGGCTGGCTGCGCTTGTTGGATGCCGCCGCCGTGCAGAGTCGCGAGGGCGATCCAATGCGGATGCTGATCGCTTATCACGGCTTGCTTGAGGCGCAGGAGCGGGCAGGGTTGGAACGCGCGCTGATTTCCAACGCGATCGGTTCCGGACAAATGAGTGAGGAACTGCGCGAGCGGCTGCAGGCACTGCATACCGAGCAGCGGTTGTTCCTGTCCCAGTTCCAGACGTATGCCTTGCCCGGTCACCTGCAGGTGGCTGCAAAGCTGCTGCCTGCGACGCTAGATCGCGAGGTGCACGCGTTGCGCGAACAGGCTTTCAGCGGTGGCTCGGTTACCCCCGAGCAATGGTGGACGCTGTCGACTCGCCGCATAGATGCTCTGCGCGCGCTCGCTGACCATGTGCAGAGCGAGGTGGAGACGGTAGCGGTTACCGGAGCGCAGGACGCGGTGTACGCGGTAGGCACTCTTAGCGTCGTGCTGCTGGTGGCGTTGGTGGCCGCTGCGCTGGCCGCTCTAATGGCGGTAGGACTGCGGCGACGGATTGTCGAGTTGCAGACCACCCTGCAGCGGATCGAGTCGGAAGCCGATCTGACCCTGCGGGTACCTCGTACTGCGGGGGATGAGATCGGCAGCGTGGGCGGTGCCCTCAACCGCATGTTGACGACGTTCTCCACCATGTTGGGCAAGATCCTCGATGCCTCTGCGGGCATTGCCGCTCCTGCCGCGCACCTGTCCTCCATCAGCGTGCAGACCAGCAACGGAATCATGTCGCAAAAGGCGCAATCCGAGCAGGTGGCGGCGGCCATGAACGAGATGGCCGCCGCGGTGCAGGAGGTGGCCCGGTATGCGGCAGAGGCGTCCGAAGCGGCGGATAGGGCCGATGCCCAGGCTCAGGAAGCGCGGGCGCAGCTGGAACGCATGATCGCCGCGACCAATGAGCTGGCGCAGGAAATGGAGGCGGGCGCGGCGGCGACCCGGGCTCTAGGAGAGGACAGCCGCGAAATCGACGATATCGTGACTATCATTCGGGGCATTACCGAACAGACCAACCTGCTGGCCCTGAACGCCTCGATAGAGGCCGCCCGCGCCGGCACCCAAGGCCGCGGCTTCGCGGTGGTGGCGAACGAGGTGCGCACGCTGGCGACGCGCACGCAGGAATCTACCTTGCGCATTCAGGATATGGTCGAGCGGTTGCAGAGGGGGGCTGCCGCCACCGATACCGCTATGAGGCGCGGGCGCGAGCGCTGCGCCCACAGCCTGGAGCTGGCCGGCACAGCGGATGCGGCATTGGAGCAGGCTGCGGCCGCCGTAGCCGATATTCGCAACCGCAACCTTCAGATCGCCACCGCCACCGAAGAGCAAAGCGCGGTAGCCGAAGAGATGAACCGCAATATCACCCGGTTGTACGATCTGTTCCGCGAGACCAGCGAAGGCGCGCGCGAGACGGCGAAGGCAAGCGAGCGGCTGGCCGAGCTGGCCGAAGGCCTCAGGAAGCTAGGGTCCGATTTCAAGCACTAGAGATGGTGCTTGCCCCGTGCCGGGCAATACTGCTGACTGCTGATTGCCGGGTTTGCCGGCTCTCGATGACCACGGCGCCGTGCCCGTCGGGCCGGACCAGTGCTCAGGTTATAGAGCGGTAGCGAGACTATTGCGTGCAGGATGCATCGCCGCTGCCCCCGTTACGCAGACGGGAGCAGCGGCGGGCTATGAACGCCGCGGGTTTAGGCCACCGTGACCGGAATCTTGCCGATCTTGGCGCGCCACAGCGCCGGGCCGGTTTCGTGCACCGATTCGCCGTTGCTGTCCACGGCGACCGTGACGGGCATGTCCTCGACCTCGAACTCGTGGATCGCCTCCATGCCAAGATCTTCGAAGGCCACTACCCGTGCCTTGCGAATGGCCTTGGACACCAGGTAGGCGGCACCACCCACGGCCATCAGATAAACGGCCTTGTGCTTGCGGATCGCCTCGATCGCTGCCGGGCCGCGTTCGGCTTTGCCCACCATGCCCAGCAGTCCGGTCTGCGCCAGCATCATTTCGGTGAACTTATCCATGCGGGTGGCCGTGGTCGGGCCGGCAGGGCCCACCACTTCGTCGCGCACCGGATCGACAGGGCCGACGTAGTAGATGAACTTGCCACGGAAGTCCACGCCTTCCGGCAGCTTTTCGCCGCGGGCAAGCATGTCGGCGATGCGTTTGTGCGCGGCGTCGCGGCCGGTGAGCATCTTGCCCGACAGCAGCAAGGTTTCGCCCGGTTTCCAGCTTTGCACTTCTTCCGGGGTAACGGTGTCCAGATTGACGCGTTTGGCGGGCGCGCCGGCCGACTGTGTAATCTGGGGCCAATCGTCCAGACTGGGCGGCGTGAGCTCGGCGACGCCGCTGCCGTCTAGCACGAAGTGGGCGTGGCGCGTCGCGGCGCAGTTGGGGATCATGGCCACCGGCAGGTTGGCCGCGTGCGTCGGATAATCGCGGATCTTGACGTCCAGCACCGTGGTGAGTCCGCCAAGGCCCTGGGCTCCGATGCCGAGCTGGTTGACCTTCTCGTACAGCTCCAGACGCAGCTCTTCGATGCGGCTCTGCGGGCCCCGCGCCTTCAGCTCATGGATGTCGATGGTCTCCATGCAGGCTTCCTTGGCCAGCAGCATGGCCTTCTCGGCCGTACCACCTATGCCTATGCCCAGGATTCCCGGCGGGCACCAGCCGGCGCCCATGGTCGGTACGGTTTCCAGCACCCAGTCGACGATGCTGTCCGAGGGGTTGAGCATCGCGAACTTGGACTTGGCTTCCGAGCCGCCGCCCTTTGCCGCAACCACCACGTCTACGGTGTTGCCGGGCACCAGCTGCATGTGGATGACCGCTGGAGTGTTGTCCTGCGTGTTCTTGCGAGCTCCCGCGGGGTCGGCGAGCACCGAGGCGCGCAGCACGTTATCCGGATGCAGGTAGGCGCGGCGCACGCCTTCGTTGACCATTTCCTCCACGCTCATGCGAGCGTCCCAGCGCACGTCCATGCCGATCTTCAGCATGACGGTAACGATACCGGTGTCCTGGCAAATCGGGCGGCGGCCCTCGGCGCACATCCGCGAATTGATCAAGATCTGCGCCATCGCATCGCGCGCAGCGGGGGATTCCTCGCGCTGATAAGCCGCATATACCGCGTCTACGAAATCCTTGGGGTGGTAGTACGAGATGTACTGCAGGGCATCGGCGATGCTTTGAATAAAATCGTCCTGGCGGATGGTGGTCATATTTGGTGTTCTCCAGCAGATAGCGGACGCTATGACAGCGTGAGCCGCGCAACGGCGCCTGTTATACCACAGCGCGCCGTCCGTGGTCGTCAAGCCATCGCTATACTGCGGATTCCAGCTCCGGATCGGTTTCGGCCAGCGCGGCCAGCAGCGCCGCGGCCACGCGCTCCTGCGTGTCATGGGACATGAGCGGCCAAATCGGCAGGCTGAGCACTTCCGCCGCGGCGTGTTCGGCGTGCGGCAGGCTCTCGTATCGGTCGCGGTAGGGCGGCTGCAGGTGCAGCGGGATGGGATAGTAGATGTTCGCTCCCACGCCGGCGGCTTCCAGATGGCGGTGTACCGCGTCTCTACGGCCGCCGTGCACCCGCACGGTGTACTGGTGGAACACATGGGCATCGCCTGCGGGCTCGGGCAGTGTGAGACGCGGTTCGTCTGCCAGCAGCGCATTGTAGCGGGCGGCCACCTCCTGGCGCAGCGCGTTCCACCGCGCCACATGTGGCAGCTTGACCTGCAGCATGGCAGCTTGCATGGCGTCCAGGCGCGAGTTGTAGCCAATCATGCCGTGAATGCCGTTGCCCTGGTTGCCATGGTTGCGCAGCTGACGTACGCGGGCGGCGATATCGTCGCGGTTGGTAGTGATCAAACCACCGTCTCCGAAACCGCCCAGATTCTTGGACGGATAAAACGAGAATGCGCCCACATCGCCCCAGCTGCCGAGCAGCTTGCCCTCGTGGCGCGCGCCGAACGCTTGGGCCACGTCTTCGAGCACGGCCAGTCCGTGACGGTCCGCCAGCGCCCGCAGCGCGGTCATATCGACTGCTCGCCCATACAGGTGTACAGGGATGATGCACCGCGTGCGCGGCGTAATCGCCGCTTCGACGCGCTCGATGTCGAGATTGAATGTGACGGGGTCTATGTCGACGAAGCGCGGTGTGGCGCCGACCAGGCTGACCGCCTCGGCAGTACCGAAGAATGTGAACGGCGAGGTGATGACCTCATCCCCAGGGCCTATCCCTAATGCGGCCAGGCCCAGCACCAGCGCATCGGTGCCGCTGTTGACCCCTATGGCGTGAGCGACCCCCAGGTAGCTTGCAATCGCTTCTTCGAAGGCGGCCAGCACCGGCCCCAGGACATAGTTGCCCGAGCGCAAGGTGTTCAGCAGCGCCCGTTCCAGCTCGTGCTGGATCTCGGCATCTTGCGGCGCGGGCGTGTAGATGGGGATGAAGCTTTCGTTACGCGACATTTTAGGACGATTCTCTGAGTGGTAGCTTGATGGGCGCTAGCCTCGACGGCTCTTGGCCGTGACGGCGCAACTGCTGCTCGGCGGCGGCGAGGATTCGCACCACGTCCACCGCGTACTGGTTGTCGGCCGGAAGCAGGCGTCGGCTACGGATACAGTCGAGAAAATGCCGCATCTCCAGCTTCAGCGGTTCCGCATGACCATGAAACAACACCTCTTCGCCTTCGTCGCGCACGTGCATGCCTTCGATGACGCGCTTGCGATGCAGCGTCACGGTCTGTTCGAGCTCGTCGTAGGTCAGCATCGCTTCGCTACCCAGCACCGTGAGCCTGCGCCGCCTGGTCGGCCACCACCAGGACACATGCGCATGCGTTTGGATGTCGCCGGAGAATTCAAGGTGGAGGTACGCATCGTCTTCAATGTTTGCTTGATGCACGCACTGACCGCTGACGCTCAAGGCTTCCGGGAGGCGTTCGAGCAGGAACAGTTGAACGGCCACGTCGTGCGATCCTAGACACCAGAGCACGTTCTCGTACTCGCGTATGCGGCCGAGGCCGAGACGCTCCTGGTGAATGCTGCGGATATCTCCTAGTGCGCCGCTGCGCAAGTAGTCTCGGATCCAGTCGATGGCGGGCTGAAACAGCACGATATGGCCGACCATGAGAATGAGGCGCCGCCGGTTGGCCAGCGCTTGCAGCTCCTCTGCCTGAGCGGGTTTGGTCGTCAGGGGTTTCTCGACGAACACGTCCTTGTTGGCGAGCAGCGCTTCCTTGACGATTTGATAATGAGTGCGTACGGGGGTCGCAACGGCCACCGCTGGAATATCGCTGGCGAGCACCTTGCGGTAGTCGCTAACGCAGGAGATATGCGGGTACTGGGCGGAGAGAAAGGCCAGCCGCTGCGGATCGCTGTCCGCTATCGCCGCCAACGCACCCAGCTCCGCCAGGTTGCGCACTAAATTGGCTCCCCAGTTGCCGGCACCGATAACGGCAACGCCAGGCTGGTCGGGTGAGCGGGCTATGGGGTTATCCATGTTCGACATCAATCGCATTCTGTCCCTGGAAATCCTTTGTATAGTCGGTACCGAGCGCGTCGCGCATGGCTCAGAGAGCTCTCACGGGTTGGCAGGAAGTGCCCGAGTGTAGCTTCTCTGCAACCGATGGGGCTACTCGGTGCCGGCGGTAGGCCGGGTAGCGAGGAAGCGCGCATGCGCGTGGCAGGCTACGGCGCAATCCTAGGGGCTGTTGCCCGGAATTTCGCCCCTGCGCTGGCGCAATCCTCTCGTTACCGGCTACACGTGCCGCCCCCGCCGCTGCACGCAAGTCCCGGCGTAGCCGGAAAGTGCGCGATCCAGCCAGGCAGCACGCGTTCTATCAAGCTGCTGATGAGGCGTTTTCAGCAGCTTGATAGAACGGCACAAGAGCGCGCCCCGCTTGGATCGAACACATGCGCCTGTGACCCAGGCAGTGCCTTGCCGGCAGAGAGCGCGAGACAGCGAGTCGAAAGCAAATCTAGGACAGTAGAGTTATCGCGCTGCGCGTCGCTAGCGGCCTCTCCCATCGCCTCGATCAAACCAACGGCTCTATTGGCGAGCCTTCCATCGGCGATGACGGAACCTCATAGCGGGCGGGAAGGGTCTCGAAGTCGGCGCCGCTTACCGCAGCGCTGAAATAGAATCCCTGTCCGTACGGGCAGCCTTCTGCACGTAATTTGCGCCAGTCATCTTCGCTTTCAATGCCTTCGGCGACCACCGTCACGTCCAATGCGCCGGCCATAGCCAGCGTCGAGCGGACGATAGCCGCCGAGCGGCGGCTGCGGCTGATATTGTGCACCAGGCCCTTATCCAGTTTGAGGTAGTCGATGTCCAGCTGCGCGAGGTAGCTCAATGAGGAGTAGCCGGTGCCGAAATCGTCCAGCGCGATCTTCACATCGAGTTGGCGGATCTGCTCTATCAGGTGCAGCAGCGCGGCCGGGTCCGACATGATGACGCTTTCCGTGATCTCCAGCCGCAGATACGAACCGGACAGTCCGTGCCTGCGCAGCGCGTCGCTTACCAATTGCGGGAAGTCCGCATCCATGAGCTGCTGCACGGAGACGTTCACCGATATTCCCAGCATGCGGCGCGCTCTATGCCAGCGGCTGGCCTGGCTGATTGCTCCGTCCAGCGCCCAGGCGCCGATCTCGCCGATCAGCCCGATCTGCTCGGCCAGTGGAATGAACACATCGGGCGAGACTTCCCCATGCTCGGGATGCTTCCAGCGCAACAACGCCTCGGCCGCTACCAGTCGGCCGTCGTGCAGGCGCACTACCGGTTGATAAGTCAGCGAGAGCTCGCCGTTGGCCAGCGCCCGCCGCAGGGCATGCTCCAGACTCAGACGGTCGTTCACGGCGGCTTCCATGTCGGCACGGAATTCGATCTGCCGTGGCCCCTTGGTTTCCTTGGCTCGGCGTAAGGCGATATCGGCCTTGCGCAGCACATCCTCGACTTCGACGCCGTGTTCGGGGGTGATGCAGAAGCCGATGCTCGAGGTGATTTCGATCTCGCTGTCGCCCCACGGCACCGGTTCCTCGATCTTGCTTCGGATTCGCTGCACCAGGGACGACACCTCGCGCACGCCGAACGGCAATGGCACTGCCAGGGCAAACTCGTCGTCGCCAAGGCGCGAGATACCGGCGGAGGCCGGCAGCAGGGCTTTGAGGCGCGCACCGATCTGGGCCAGCAGGTGGTCGCCAGCTTTGCGCCCGTAGGTGTTGTTGACCTGCATGAAACCGTCCAGGTCGATCAGCATGATGACGATGTTGCGCCGGTGGGCGGGCGGTACCGCCTGCTGTGCCGTGAGCAGACGTCGTGTGCGGTGAAAGAAGTGCTTCTGGTTCGGCAGGCCTGTCACGGCATCGAAATCGCTGGCCCGGAGCAGACGGTGCTGGATGTCGCGGCGGCGGTTACGCTCCGAACGCAAGGACCGGTGCAAATGTCGGTACGACAGGGCGGCACGGATGGCTCCCACGCGGGCACGGTGAATTCGGCGCGACAGATCCATCAGCTTGGCCGTGACAGCGATGCCTATCGTGGCCACCAGCGTATTGATGTGCCACAGCGGAGACAACAGCAGCAGCGCCAGGCCGCAGGGAAATACCATGATCAATACCAGACAGCGGTACAGCGCATAGTATGAGCTGACCGAGTTCAGCAGCACGGCACAGATGCCGATAAGCAGAGCGCCGATCACGATGGGTGAATGCTCGTTCAGCGGCCAGATAACAAAGACGGCACTGCCGCTCCACGCTACTGCCCAGCCCAGAGCTGCATGTGCAAAACGGCGTTGCCAGAGGCGCGGCGGCGGGTCGGTTACGGAGTAGTAGCACCGGCGTACCCATAGGCTATAGCCTTCTGAGGCTAGGACGGTCAGCAGCCAGGCGACCAGGACAGCATGAGGAGCGTCGTCCCACAGCGCGGCGACGAGCAACCCGGCGATGCCGATGGTAAGTCCTGTGAGGCCTTGGCTGGCGCCGAACAATTGGCGAGTGAGTACTGCGCGGATGCTATGGCGCCGCGGCGTCCAGGCCGCTGCAGTAGTGGCGGTCTCGACCGCCGGTACCTGTGGGCTGTCTGGCATACTCCCCATCCGTTTACCTTGCCGTACCGCAACAGCCCTGTAGGAGAACTCCCCTTCATGGAGCTGTGCGGAGTCGCTCGCGCCCGTTGCCTCCGGCAGCGGAGCGCGCAACGACACCAAACCGGTTCGCGGATTCCTGCCTTTCCCTACAGGATGCTGAAAAAGCCGCCCTAGGCGTGTACTAGCACGCTGTCCCCTGGCACATGTCCGCGAGCACTCCTTGAATCAACTGTCTTGCGTACTTGATTCATGGGCGATGCGTCCTTGTGCCGCCTTATCGGGTCGCTGAAGGTTTTTCTTCAGCGTCCTCCGAGATTCTTCGGCTCGGCCGCAGAAGAGCGCAGCGTCGGAGTACGCTGTGTGCGCATCGTCGAAACGTCGCGCTCTCCTAGGCATGCTACGCCAAGCTCTTTCATCATTAGCATAGTTAATGAATATCTAAACTGCTTCGGAAGCACATCGGCGGATTATTGGCAAAGAGGTGTTTTTTTCGCAGCACGCGTGCCGCGGGCTGCCGCCGCGGCACGCGAAGTTCCGCAGATACGTTCAGGTCAGAGGCGGCGCTCGAACGCGTCATTGAGGGTTTTGCGATTCTTGTGGCTGCGCTCGTACTGATAAAGCTTACGGATTGCTGCAGTGTCGAGTTTGTCTAGCCGCTGCTCGATCTCGCTGATAGTCAGATCGTCGTAATTGCGAATCGGCAGGTCGCTGCCGTTGTCGGCACGCTGTTGTCCGGATGCGGCCTGGGCTTGCTGCTGCATGGCCGACGCCGCTTGCTCCTGCATTTGCCTAGCCCCGCGCTCTACCGATGAGACGCTTCGCTCCGTTGTCGCTTGAATGACTCTCAGCCCTTGACTGCTCATTTCCTGGCCGATATTCATCAACTGCTGCGTCTCCGACGCCATTTTGCGGGCGAACTCCTCGCTTGCTCGCGATTGTTTCTCGATGTAGTCGCGCAGAC
Organism: uncultured Alkalilimnicola sp.; assembly: GCA_964460035.1. Lineage (GTDB taxonomy): Bacteria > Pseudomonadota > Gammaproteobacteria > Nitrococcales > AK92 > CAYWPG01. The sequence goes on along the minus strand of CAYWPG010000037.1, from coordinate 9,113 downwards.
TGTTTGCATCGCGCACTTCCAGTGCGTCCCGCATCCGACCGACCGCGAAGTGCGTGTAGGTTTGCATCATCTCGAGCTGATAGTCGCTGAGGCGGCTTACACTGTCGATGAGCATTGCGCCGAACTGCTGAAACGGCATTATCATCTGGCCGAACTGATATGCCGGCGCCGCCATTTGGCGTGCCTGCGAGCTCGTGTCCGTGCTGCTCTGCATCGTCTGATCTCCCTTCAGATTGATTTACCTGGCTTAGCAAGGCGCTGAAGTGGTTAGCGTTTTCCTGGAAATCTTGCCTGCATGGCAAGGGATCTGCACGCTGCCCTGCTCTTTGCAATGCCAACCGTATCCGAGCATAGCGAAAAGGGTTTAAGCACCAAGCCCAGCGGGCTGGCGGCTCCTCGCCCCGCAGTGCGACAGGCCCGGCCCAAGCACCGGGACCGCCGCGGGACAGGTGTGCGAAGGTAGTGTCAGGGCATTAAGGCGCGCGACTAAAGACCGGCGTATGCCGAATCACCTAACAAAGATGGGGAGTGGCGCGACGGCATTAAACGGTTGTGGCAGAAATTGCCCCTGCGCGAGGCCTCGGCGAAGTACGTACATGTCGGTGCCGTGGGGAAACGTGGGCCACTGCGTGAGTACTCTCCCTTGTTCTGCGAGCGAGCGCAACCCACTGGATCGAAGATGGCAACGGCGCCCATGGCTCATGGGTGCGCCCAGGGAGAGGCAATATGGCACGCGTCAAGCGTTACCCGATCGCACCGGACAGCGAGCGATTCGATCGCGCTCGGGCGGCCCACGCCGTGGAGCGGCGCGAAGAATATGGCGTCACCTATGAGCGGATTACTTCGGATTACCGCGGCCTGCCACGCGGAGCATTACGGGTAGGGGAGCGCATTGTCCCGGCGTATCCCAGTATCGGGCGGATCTTCGCGCTCGCCAGCGGCATTCGGCAGCTTTTCGACGCGGAATTCTTCGCCGAGGAGAAGATCGACGGCTATAACGTTCGCATCTTCTCGGTGGGCGATCGGATCGTGCCGGTGACCCGCAGTGGCAAGATATGTCCGTTTACGCTCGATCGCTTGCCCGATCTGCTGGATCTGGACGCGCTGCGACGGCTGTTCGCGGCGCAGCCGGACCTTGTGGTGTGCGCCGAGGTGGCCGGTCGCGGCAATCCTTACATGCCAACGCACTCGGACCGTTGGGGCGCCGATGTCAGCCTGTACGGGTTCGACCTGATGCGGTGCAACTCGCAGCGGTTCGTGCCACTGGAGGAGCGCAGGCAGTTGCTGGCCGCGCATGGCGTGTCTCAGCCCCCGCTGTTGGGACGCTTCAGCCCGGGTGACCCGACCCCGCTGGCGCAGGAGGTGCTGCGACTGGATCGCGAAGGCGGGGAAGGGGTGGTTCTCAAGCCGCCGGAGCAGGGTACGCGGGTGAAGTATGTGACGCCGACGATCAACCTGGTGGATATAGCGACCGACGCGGCCTTGGAGCTGGAGCTGCCAGGCGAGTTCTTCACGCACCGCATCGTACGAATGGTGATGGCTTTGCGCGAGCTGGAACAGGGCGAGCGCCTGGAGAGCCTCGCCCGAGAGCTTGGCTGGGCGCTGGCTCATGGTTTCGATGAGGCGGTACAGGAGGTTGCCCGGCATGGACGGTTGAGCAGGCTGGTGCGCGTGCGCCTGCGCTCGCAGGCGAGCTGCGATGCGCTGCTGGACCATCTCGCCGAAGGCTCGCGCACGATTGCGGTGGAGGAGGTGGAGCGGCGGCCAGCGAACGGTTACTACGAGCTGACGTTCCGCAAGGTGTTCCGCAAGTCGTCCGACAAGCTCAAGACGCTGCTGGCAGGCGGTACCCAGTTCGATTGACCGGTGGCACAGCGCGGTCAGGGCGGCTGCTCTTGCGCGAGTTGCGCAAGAATGCCGTGCAGGCGCTGCGGCGAGATCAGGCGCAGACCGATGCGTTCGGCCCAGCGCATCAGTCCGTGGTCGGCGGAGCAGACGGCAGCGCTGAGCTCGTGCGCCAGCAGGATCACGTCCAAGTCCTCGGCCGAATCGAGCAAGCCAGTGCGCAGAGCCTCCCGGTAGCGGTCGCGAAGGCGAGCGATGGTCTTCTCTACGCTGCTTGGCTGTACTTCGCGCACCGCTTTCTCCGCCACGCGCAGCCCTTTGTCGATGCGGCTGCGCACGTCTTCGATCAGCTCGTACAGGTAACTGCCAGGCACGGTGATTTCGTCGCGCCGGGGGGCTTTGAGATGTAGCACGAACTCTATGTCCGCGGGCAGCTGTCCTGGGTCGGTAAAGTTCTCCAGCTCAGCCAGCACCGCCGGCGGCATGTAGAAGCGGATGCGGTGCCCGATAGGGCGGGCGAGATCCACGAACGCTGTCAGCGCGGCCTCGGTGGACGGGCCGAAAGTATGAGCGACGACCGGGTTGGTGAACACGCTGGTGTCGAGCACTATCGGTTGCGGTCCGTTATCGACGCTCATTAGCGGTGTCCCGGTTTCTGGAGGGCGCCTGCAATATGGCCCATCGGTCGGTCTAAACCTATGTAGAACGAATCTCGTACAGTTTGTTTAAGCCGCGCCGGCCGCGAGATCGTTGTGTTGCGGGATCGCTTGGCGGGAGGAGGCGGCGATTCGGTCCTGCGGTAGTTAATGGGTGCCTGGCATGCAAGGCCAAAGGCGGAATGGTCATCAGAAAGGGAGTGGGGAGGTGGAAGCGGTAAGCACACTACGGGATGCCGAGTGGCTGGCAGCGTTCATAACGCGTTATCGGCGGCTCTTGGTAATTACCGGTGCCGGCTGCAGCACGAACTCAGGGATCCCCGCCTATCGCGACGCTACGGGGGCGTGGCAGCGGCAGCGTCCGGTGCAGTATCAGGACTTCATAGGCAACGGCCTCGTTCGGCAGCGCTACTGGGCGCGCAGCATGAGCGGGTGGCCGGTGGTTAACCGAGCAGCGCCGAACCGGGCGCACATCGCGCTGGCGCGGCTCGAGCAAAGCGGCATGCTGCACTGGCTGATTACGCAGAATGTCGACGGGCTGCATCAGCGTGCGGGCAGCACTCGCATTACCGATCTGCACGGACGCCTGGATCGCGTCCTATGCTTGGATTGCGGTGCGCTGGTATCGCGTGCCGACCTGCAGCTGGAGCTCGAGGCGCTGAATCCTGACTGGCGCACCTCGGAGGTGGCGGCGGCTCCCGATGGCGACGCCGATCTGGAGGCGGATTTTCGGCGGTTTCGCGTGCCCGCATGCGCCTGTTGCGGCGGCATGCTCAAGCCCGATGTGGTGTTCTTCGGCGAGAACGTGCCCCGCGAGCGAGTCGCTCATGCGTTCGCACAGCTGGAGCAGGCCGATGCCGTGCTGGTGGTAGGGTCGTCGCTAATGGTCTGGTCGGGCCTGCGCTTCGTGCGCGCGGCCGTGGCGGTGGGACTGCCGGTGGTGGCGGTGAACCGTGGCTACACCCGCGCCGACGCCGATCTCAGCGCGAAGATCGAGGGTTGCTGCGAGGCGATTCTGGATGAGGCGGTCAGGCTGCTGAACTGAGCCTCAGGCCAGGCGGCTCGCAGCGCCAACGCAGGTACCAGCCCGCCGCGGGCGGATCCGACGATCACAAGTTGTCCGCCAGCACGCCCAGTGCCGCCAGGGTACATAAGCCGAGCAGAGCGGGGCGCACGAATCCGGGTCCGAGCCACGGAATCGCATAGCGCCCGCATATGAAACCCGCGAAGGTGGCTGGCAACAGCCACAGCGAAACGGTCAGTTCGGCCGTGCCGAAACATCCTATCAGCGCCAGCGTGATTAGCGACATCACGCAGCTTACGACGAAGTAGGCGGAGAGATTAGCTCGTATGCGCTCACCTTCGGCATGCTGATAGATCAAAGCCATAGGAGGGCCGCCTATGGAGGTGGTGGTCCCCATGAAGCCGGACACGATGCCCGCGGCGAACAATCGCTTGGGCGTCGGCATGATCCGCACGGGGGTGAGGCTGATCGCGACAGCTACCAGTACGGACGCTCCTACCAGCAGCGACAGCACGCGTCCGGGAGCCTGCATCAGCACCCATGCCGCCAGCGCCATACCGGGCAGGCGTCCGACGATGGCGCTTCCCAGCTCTGCGAATGCGAGCGCGGCGCGGCTTTTCCAGAGATTCATCGCCGACAGGACCAGCGCGAGCGCCAGCACCGGGCCAGGCACCAGTTTGGGCTCTATGAGAAACAGCAGCGGCGCTGCCACGATCGCGAGCCCGAATCCTACGGCGCTTTGCACTAGCGCGCCGGCGAACACCAAAGCGGCGGCGGCTGCCAATTCGAGTTGGGATAGGTCCATGCCGTGTTTTGCTACTTAGCCTTTCCAAGGAAGAACACACCATCTCCCTGGACCTGCGGTTCCGCGGCGTCACACAGTGTTCGCGGCCGACGCGTACACACCGCCCTTGGGGCGCAGCAGCGCTGTGCGAGCACTTTCCGGTCCTTGGAGTGGCTGGTGACGTCTCTTGCCCGTAGCGAAGGCTAGCGGCGCGCCGCTATTAGCCGAGGAAGAGGCACGCTGAATCGGTAGATCGACAGGAGATGCGGCTTCGGATCATAGCACCGGGGAAGATGCTTAGCGACCGAGCACGCCCGCGCCGGGCAAGGGAGCCGGCGCGGGCGTGGGCAGGGAAGGATCAGCGCTGACGGCGTTCGTGCTTGCGGTAGGCGCGCTGCTGGAACTCCTTCAGCTTCTCGCGCTGCTCCGGCGTCAGGACTTCGTTGATATCGGCGCGGACGCGGCTCATCAGTACGGCCGCCTCGGCGACCAGATCGCCCAGCACGTCGGCCTCGGCGCGCACGGCGTTCTCGTCGAAGCCGTTGGAGCTAGCGTCGGCCAGCGCCTTGCGTTGCTCGCGAATCCTTTCGTGGACACTGCGGATCTGCGGACGGTGGCTCTCCAGGATAGCCCGGATCTGCTCCTGCTGGGTGGCAGTCAGGTCGAGCCGCTTGGCCATACGCTCCATCGCCTGGGGATGGTCGAAGCCCATGCCCGGGTGGGGGCGATAGCCGCCTCCGGCGAGCGCCGTGCCCGCCAGAGCGGTGGAGAGCACCAGGGCGGCAGCGATGCCGGCGATAGCTTTGCTCAATCGGTTCATGTTCCAACTCCTCTGTGTCGGTTCCGCGCGGTGCGTCGACCGCTTGGAGAACAGTGTAGGCGCCGCCTATGCCGTCTTGGGTAGGTGCCGTGCAAGCGTTTGTAAAGAACTGTCAGCAGAAGGCCGCGGCACGATGGTCCTCTGTGGCAGAATCCGAGCCATGGAAACTGCAGGACGAGAATGCTGTGACCCGGTTGCTGCTAATAGACGACGACATTGAGCTGTGCCAGATGCTCACCGAGTATCTGGAAGGCGAGGGTTTTGCCGTGCAGTCCGTGCACGATGGCCGGGCCGCGCTGGACTTGGCGCGTGGTGGGGAGTTCGACGCTATCGTGCTCGACGTCATGCTGCCCGGCATGGGCGGGTTCGACCTGCTGCGGGAGTTACGCAAGAGCGACGCCACGCCCGTGCTGATGCTCACCGCTCGCGGCGAGGACGTGGACACGGTGGTCGGGCTGGAACTCGGTGCCGACGATTATCTGCCCAAGCCGTGCAATCCGCGCGTGCTGGTGGCGCGGTTGCGTGCGCTGCTGCGACGCAGCGCCGCCCGTTCCGAACCCGCCGAGTCGGCGCTGATGGTGGGGGATCTGCGCCTGGATCCCGCTGCACGCCGGGTGACCGTGGGCGAGCGGGTGGTGGCGCTTACCTCGGCGGAGTTCGCGCTGCTGGAGCAGCTGGTCAGAGCGGCCGGCACGATAGTCGACAAGGAGTCGCTTTCGCTCAATGCGTTGGGACGCAAGCTGCTGCCGTTCGACCGCAGCATCGATATGCACGTGGTGCACCTGCGGCGCAAGCTGGGGCCATTGGCCGATGGTTCGGCGCGCATCCTGACAGTGCGCGGCGTGGGCTATCAGTATGTAAGACACGATTGATGCGCAGCCTGTTCGTCAAGATTTTCCTCTGGTTCTGGCTGGCCATAGTTGCGCTGGGGGCGACGTTGATTCTGGTGCAACGGCAGTGGGCCTCGGCGCCGGCGCTGCCCACGGCGAGCGCGATGGCGGCCTACGCGGCGGAGGCGCAGCGCTTGCTCGAATCCGGGCAGCGCGGCGCGGTGGCGCGCTGGCTGGGAGCATTGAACCGCGAGTCGGAGGTGCACTTTCTGTTGGTCGATTCGGAGGGGCGCGGCTGGCCGGGACGCGGTCTGCCGCCACAGCTGCAGCAGAGGCTGAGTGCCCGCTTGCGAGCAGCGCGGGAGGGACAGCCCATCCGCGACCCGCGCCTGGCGGCGCAGCCGCTGGCGGCGGGGGAGAGGCAGTTCTATCTGGTAGCCATAAGGCCGCCGCGGCATCGTCTGGAGGATGCGCCGGTGTGGGTGCGCCTGGGGGCTGCTCTGGGCATTAGCGCACTGGTCAGCCTGCTGCTCGCGGCTCACCTGAGCCGGCCCATTCGCTCGGTGCGCCAGGCGGCGCAGCAGCTCGCGGCCGGCGAGCTCGATGCTCGCGTGCCCCCGGTTCGCGGGCGCGACGAGATCGCCGAACTCGGGGCGGATTTCAACGCCATGGCGGACCGGCTCCAGCAGCTGCTGCAGGCACAGGCGCAGTTGCTGCGTGACGTCTCTCACGAGCTGCGCTCGCCGCTGCATCGCATGCAGGTAGCGCTGGAGCTGGCTCGGCGCGATGCCGGTGCCGCCGCTGCGAGTTCGCTGGATCGGATCGAGCGGGAAGTCGAGCGGTTGAACGATCTCATAGGGCAGGTTTTGGCGCTGTCGCGGCTTGAAGGCGGGGCCGTTGCCCCGAACTTCGAACGGTTCGATTTGGCCGAACTGGTACGGGAGATTGTCGATGATGCGGCCTTCGAGGCGGGCGAACAGCGCAGCTTTGCCTGCCAGGTGCCGGAGCGGGCAGAGTTGGAGGGCGATGCGGGGCTACTGCATTCGGCGATCGAGAACGTGATCCGCAATGCGGTGCGGCACACGCCGCCTGGCACGGCTGTAGAGGTGGCGCTGGAGCGAGGCCCTGGAGAGCTGGTGCTGCGGGTGCGGGATCATGGGCCGGGACTGCCGGCATCCGAGCTGGAGCGGATATTCCAGCCGTTCGTGCGTGTTTCGGCTGCGCGCGAGCGCAGCAGCGGGGGCTACGGACTTGGGCTGGCCATCGCGCAGCATGCGGTGCGATTGCACGGCGGCACGATCAAGGCCAGCAATGCCGCCAGCGGCGGCCTGGCGGTGACGCTACGGTTGCCCGCGGCCGGGTGAGCGGGCTCTCGGCCGGTAAGCACGATGCATGCACAGCAGCAAACCGTAGATGCCGCCCGCGATCGCGCCGTAAAGGTGAGCGTCCGCAATTACGACCAGTCCGTCCAGCGGACGGGCCGGGGCGAGAAGCTCCCACGTCAGCTTGGCGATCAGCGCTGCCAGAGCCAGCGCGTTCAGCACGGGTTGGGCGCGCAGCGCAAGCACGGCTCCGGCAGCGACCAGCCCGTGCAATAGACCCGACAGGCCTACGTACCAGACGACATCCCGGCTGATCAGCAGCAGCCCGCAGCCCACGGCCGCAGCGCAGAACAGCATCGCGCTGCCGCCACCGCGCAACCCGAGCTGCCGGCCCCACAGCTCCCAGATCACCAGCAGCCCTGCCAGGTTCATGCTCAGGTGCGACCAGCTCAGATGAGCAAGCTGTCCGCTCAGCAGACGCCAGGCCTGCCCGTTAAGTATGGCCACGCGCTGGTAAGCTACCGCATCCGCTGCGCCGAGCAGCTGCACCAGGAGCGCGCAGGCGGCCAAGAACAGCGGGAGTAGCCAGTCCGGGCGCATCAGCGTAGCCGTCGCAGCATCGCCAGCAGGCTCAGCGACAGCAACCACCCTAGCGAGGAGCCGCCGTAGCCTGCGCGCACCTTCTCCCAGCGCAGTTGGCGCTCGATCCAGTCGGTGTAGCGGGAAACGCGGGTGTAGACGCCGTAGTAGCCGGGTTGTGCGCAATGCTCGCTGTTGTCCGCGTTCGAGCCGACGCCCCAGCTGACGATGCCGGCTTGCAGCCATTCGCCGGCCTCGTCACGAATCATGAGCGGACCGCCGCTGTCGCCATAACAGGAGTCCTTGGCCTGATAGCCGGGGCCGGGGGGATAGCCGGCGCAGATCATGTTGTCGGTAATGCCGCCTATCGTCGCGCTCATGGCGAGGTCGCAATCGAGCTGGTGCACCAGCGGCACCTCGACTTCCCGCAAGGTCACCGGGTAGTGATAGCTGGGTTTATCGGTAAGTCCCCAGCCTATGACGGTCGCCATAGTGCCCGGTTTGGCAAGGTCCGCTTCGTCTTCGGGCCCTAGCAGGGGCAAGGGCCGCGGGGCCGCCGGGGCACGCTCGAGGATCAGCAGCGCGATGTCGTTGTCCAGGGTGGTCGGGCTATAAGCCGGGTGCATGACGATACGGGTTGCCCGGATGCGCTCCCCGCCGTCCTCCAGCCGCCGGGTGCCCGCCAATACGTCCAGAGCGAACGGGGGCAGCCGGCCTACTTTCAGCCCTTCCAGCTCCTCGATACAGTGCGCGGCAGTGAGAACCGCCCGCGCCGCGATGAGCGTCCCGGCGCAGAATTGGGAGTAGTCGCTATGCCCCGTGCGGGTTATCGCGACCTGCCAGGGCCATTTGTCGTCGTCGGTGACGATTTCGCCACCAATGATGCGCGGCTGCACCCCTTGTGCGTGCGCCGTGGCCGCAACGATCAGCAGCAGTCCTAGCAGTAGTAGCGCTAGCGGCGGGCAGCGCTTAGCGGAGAGGAAACGCGGGCTGCACACGGCTAGCGCTCCCGTCGGATGTTAGTGCCGGCCAATATAGGCGGCAGTGCAAGACGCGGTCAACGCACTCGGGCATTCCCTAGGAAAACTCCATAAACGAGTGCGAGTGCGCGCGCATGGCCCGGGCGGGGCTTCAGGGCCGGTCGCAGCAAAAGTGGGGCGGGCATTTGCCCGCCCCTTTTTCAGCCGAAGAAGCCGTAGCGGTGCTGCCGGCGCACGCTCACACGCGGAACTGTCCGACCAGTTTTTTCAGCC